>CAIVDU010000025.1 GCA_903904815.1 uncultured Armatimonadota bacterium | reverse complement strand
GCTGAACTTCGACAGCAATTACTACAACACACTGGATGGAGTCGCCCTCGATGGCACTCTGGACCTCTCGAAGGGAACTCAGTCGATTCGAATTCAGGGCGGCACGAGCTTTGGAACGAATGATCCGCTCCTCATCGGAAACAGTGATGGCACTCACAACTGGACCCAGAGCACGCTTTGGGTAAATCAGGACCAGACCTTTACCGGCGCGACCATCGATTTCGGCAATAACTACTACAGCTACGACAACTACATGTACGTCCAGAACGGACACAACCTGACGTTCGATCCAGGAACGACGGTGAGTGGTCTGTTTAGTATTCAGAGCTACAACGGCGGGGGAATTCTCCTCAACCAGGGTGTGATTGAGACCAGCTATACCGGCTATTGGGACAATCCTCGGCTAGGCCAGTCGTTCAGCAGCGTCATTAACCAGGGCTCTATTCTCGCCCAAAACCTGGCGCACACTTCGCTGTACCTGTACGGCGGGAGCTTCGACAACCAAGCCACCGGAATCATCAACTCGAACGGTTCCCGCATTTACAGTCAGTGGGGCAATCTGACAAACGAAGGACTGATGGAGGCCACCAACGGCGGCTTCTTCCAAGTTGCTTCGATGGACAATACTTCGGGGCATCTGATCGCTGATAGTGCTGGTTCGCACGTTGACCTGAATGGCACCTTCACAACGCCGACTCTGGGCGACCTGCATGCCCAGAATGGAGGTGAGATATCTCTCTCGGGGACGTTGAACAACGTTTATCCGGATAGTTCTCCGGCTACTTTCAACCCAGTTACGGTCGCTGGGACCGGTTCCTTCATTCTCTCCGGCGGATCAATCGTTGGTGGAAACGTCATCAACTCCTCGAAGCTGAACTTCGACACGAACTATTACAACACCTTGAGTGGAGTTGCGCTTTCGGATCCTACGCTCCATGGAGGTCTTGATCTTTCAGGCGGAACTCAATCGGTCCGTCTCCAGGGCGGAACAACATTTGGAGCCAATCCGACGTTCCTCATCGGAAACACCGACGGAACCAACTTCTACGGACGAAGCGTTTTGTACCTAAACCAGGATCAGACGTTTAGTGGTGCGACACTCAAGTTCGGAAATCAGTACGTCTACAACAGCCTATACGCGCAGAACGGCCACAACCTGACATTCGACGCTTCCACCGTCGCAACCGGCAAGTTCGACATTGAGAGCTCTAACGGAGGCGGCACTTTTGAGAACCAAGGGTCGCTGATCGCATCGGGTGTCAACGGGTACGGCGCCTACCTGGGCCAAAACTTCGCCGCAGTCGATAACGCGGTTACCGGCACGATGGGGGCTCGAAACTTTGCACCTCCTCTGTACGTCTACGGTCCCAATCTGACGAACGAAGGAACGTTCGTCGCGGACAATAGCCCGGTCTACCTCTACAACGCTGGCTTTACGAACTCTGGCAACGTGCAGGTCGAGCACGGAGGCTACCTTTACTCCGGTGGAACCTACCACCAGACGGGTGGCAATACCGACATCTCAGGCGGAAGCACCTTCAACTCGCCCAATGCGATGCTGATCGATGCGGGTGGACTTAGCGGCGATGGCACGATTCAGGCTAACGTCACGAGCGGTGGCACGATTACGGCTGGGCACTTGAACGCAGGAAGCTTAAACATCTCCGGCTCGCTCACCGAGACCTCGAGTTCGATGCTCGACTTCTCGCTGACCGATCTCACGCACTTCACGTCACTGAACATAACGGGGACGGCGAACTTGGCGGGCGGACTTAGCCTCGACTTCTTGAACGGATACGTGCCGACCGTGGGATCTTCGTTCGAGCTCGTCAAATACGGAACGGGCAACTACGATCCAACCCAGCTCACCCTGAGTTCGAATTTTGCTGGCCTGAACTACCTGATCGAGGACCAGGCTTCTGGCCTGTTCGTCCTCGTGGAGGGCGCTACTGGATTCTCCTATTGGAACGGGCCTCCCACCGGCGGCGATTGGAGCGACCCAACTAAGTGGTCCTACAACACGCTTCCTGGCGCGACCAACGACGTCATCAATCCTAACAACAATCCGATCACTCATAGCATCGGAAGCGACTCGATCAAGTCGTTTGTTGGTCAGGGAGCATTCGAACTGAGTGGCGGTTCTCTTACCGGTTCTGACGCAGGCAGCACGTTCCAGCAGAACAATACGTTCCTCATGGATGGCGGCACGCTTGCCGATTTCATCCTTAACCCAGGTTCCGGCGGCCAAGGCGTTACCGTCTCTGGCACCGGAAGCGTATTGCTGAACGATACGATCAACACCGGAATCGGACTTCACGCGGGCAGTCACCTCACGATCAGTGGCGGTGTCCTAAACGCTCCGACATTGAAGATCACCGGCGATCCCGCCGCTCATAGCAACGGTGGAACTGTCGAACTAGCCAACGGTGTGACCCTGGGAACGGGAGTGTCGCTCCAAGTCGACCCAGCCGACTTCAAAGTCGACGCTGGGGTCAATCTGGCCGTCGTCGGTGGAGACTCCTTTACGATGTCCGGTGGAGTTCTGACGAACCAGGGAACCATCGATGCGGCTGGTGGCGTGGTCAACCTCACCCCAGATAGCTTTGTGAACCAAGGACTGGCACAAGCAAGCGGTTCAAATCTGACACTTGCCGGCGGGTCGCTCAGCAACTCGGGTTCGATCCTCGCACTCAACGGCCATACCGTCGACATCTCGACGACTTCGCTTAACAACAGTTCGGTGATTGAAGCGCTCGGGGGCTCTCGAGTCAATCTCCATGCTAACTCGAGCTACACCAACACCGGAACGATTCAGTCCGATGGAGCCGGATCTCTCGTCCAACTCTCTGGCGCGATGATCTCGGACGGGATGGGCTCGGGATACGCCGCTACGAACGCCGGAGAGATTCAACTCACCGGGTCTATCGATAACACCGCCGCCTCCAACCCGGTGCATGGTGGAGTCATCAATCTCAGCGGAACCGCTGGAGGCGCATTCCGGTTGACGGGCGGATCGATCACCGGCGGCACGATTCTTCATCCTGAGTTGCTCAGATTCACCTCGGACTATAACGGTGGGTACAACAACCTTCTGAACGGGGTCACGCTTTCGGGCAATCTCGATCTCACCCAGGACTTCGGCGCAGCCGTTCGATTCGAAGGTGGAACAGTCGCGACCGGCAAGGTCATCATGGGCAACGAGTCGAACTTGGTGTTCGACACGAACTCCTCCTACACCGGAGAGATGGTTCTGAACGATCCCGTGAACCAGCCTGGCAACAACGACGTTCACATCGATCGGGGAGCGACTTTGACCTTGTCGCCGAGCGCGATCATCGATGGAACCGGCTACCTGCACATCGGTGCGGTTTGGCAGTACGGACCAGCAGGCACGCTTGTGAACCAGGGCCTGATCAGCCGAACTGGAGCCGGCTCTTGGCAGATCCTGAGTGGAGACCTTCAGAATAGCGGAACGATTTCGACCGCCGGAGGCCAACTTTACGACTACGCTTCGACTACCGAGCAAGCTGGAAACTTCGAAGTTTCGAATGGTGGATACCTTGAACTGAACAACACGGTTACGAACCAACCAGGTGGTCAGCTCATCGCTTTCGGAGCAGGATCGATTCTTCGGCTCAACGGCAATTACCCGACCGGACTTGGAGCGATCTCCTCTACTAATGGCGCCCAGATCCAATTGGCTGGTTCCGTCACGAACGCTAACTTAAACCTAAACGGAGTCGATGCCGTGAGTTCATTCACCCTAACCGGTGGACAGATCAACGGCGGCTCGATCACCGACTCGCAGAATCTGAGCGCCACGAGTGATGGTTGGAACAACCGGCTTAACGGCGTGACCCTTGACGCCGGGTTAAACATGAACCCGTATAACACGGACATTCGTGTTCTCAACGGTCTGACGTTGACCAGTGGTTCCGTTCAGATCGGACATGAATCAAACCTGGTTTTTGACGGATCGCAGACCTTTGACGGCGCCATTCAGTTCACTTCGCCGGGATCTGCTCACCTCAACTTTGACGGAACCGGTTCGACGCTCACGCTCGGTCCCGATTCCTCTATCACAGGCGTAGGGACGGCCGATCTATTCGGGCGCTACAACTATGGCTCAAGTAGCACGATCGTCAACCACGGTCTGATCAATCAGTCCGACGGCTCTGGTGGTCACAGCTGGACGCTCTACGGCGACAATCTGCAGAACGCCTCCGATGGAATTATCGAAGCTACGCTTGGCGGACGTCTCTACATTGGAAGTGGCTCGCTCCACAACCAGGGCACTATCTCAGCCACCGACGGATCATTCGTTGGACTTTGGCAAGGATGGGGTTCTGCCGCATATCAGACTTCCGATCTTGGAATGCTGATTGCGTCGAACGGTAGCACGATCGGGCTGAACCGCTCGCTCAATAATGCGGGCGCAGCGCTTGACCTTACTCACATCGATAATACGAGCCAATTCCAGCTCAATGGGGCCGAGATCGATGGTGGCTCGATCACCAACTCGCAAGCGCTAGGTGCGACGAGCGACGGTAATAACAACCGCTTGAACGGAGTCACGCTCGACAACGGCCTCAACCTCAACGCGAACAACAGCGCCATCCGAATCCTGAACGGTCTGACGCTGACGGCTGGGAATGTTCAGATCGGTCACGGATCGGATCTGATTTTCGACGGAACTCAAACCTTCGATGGACACATTCAGTTCACGTCGGGTGGATGGGCTTCTGTCAATGCAGACGGAACTAATTCGACCCTGACTATGGGCTCCGAGTCGACCATCAGTGGTACCGGCTACGCCTATCTGTTCACCGCGTACGGTGGTGGATCGAACCGAACGGTCATCAACCAGGGAATCATCAACGCGACGGACCCAGCAACTTACTGGTACGTGGGGGGCGACCATTTCCAGAATGTCGGCAACTCGGAGGCGACGGCGGGCGGTTCGCTCTACATTGCCTCTACCGATTACTCGAACTCTGGTCTCCTGGCTTCCGACGGAG
Organism: uncultured Armatimonadota bacterium; assembly: GCA_903904815.1. Classification (GTDB taxonomy): domain Bacteria; phylum Armatimonadota; class Fimbriimonadia; order Fimbriimonadales; family Fimbriimonadaceae; genus Fimbriimonas. The sequence goes on along the minus strand of CAIVDU010000025.1, from coordinate 57,783 downwards.
CTGGCTCTCATCTCTACCTGCGCAATGCGGGAACGAATACGGGCGCCATCCAGGCGACAAACGGAGGTGTGGTCAATCTCCAGGGTGGAACGCTCGATAGTACCGGCGGAACAATCGATACCGGATCGGGTGCAAATGCGGGAACCTTCCTCCTGAACGGCGGAGTGCTTCAGAATGCCTCGATCACGCACTCCGGTGGACTGGCCGCGACCTGGGATTACAACAACGTCCTGCGAAACGTCACCCTGGGAAGTGGTCTGACTTTCCAAAACGGAGAGTTCACCAGAGTACAGACCACCGGCGGAGCCGCTTCGACGGGTCTGCTTGGCGCTGTGAACCTTCAGGGTAACAATGCTGCCGTCGTTTTTGACGGCGACCAGACTTACAGTGGAGCAGCAAATCTCAGCGGAAACGGCTGGAATTACCTGGAAACTGAGGGCGGGACCAACCTGACCCTCGGCCCCTCGTCCAGCATCACCGGAACGGGATATGCCCAAATCGGTAACTACTGGAACTCGAACACTGCTAGAACAATTGCCAACCAAGGTTCGATCGATGCGCAGTCCGGGGCGAACTGGACGATTGGGTCGACCACATTCACGAATTCGGGCTCCTTCAGCGTGGAATCCGGGGCAACCGTCGCCGTACCTAACGCGTTGTACGAGCAGACCTCCGGACAAACCACGATCAACGGAACGTTGAACGGAAACGTCCAGATCGACGCCGGAAACCTTCTCGGGACCGGATCGATCAGTGGATCTCTTACCAACTCTGGAGCAATCACTCCGTCGGTAGGTGGCGTCGGCAGTCTGTCTATCGGCGGGAACTTCACGAACAACGCGTCCGGATTGGTAGACCTTAACATCGACGGAACCGCGTCAGGTGACTTCGGTCAACTGCTGATCGGAGGTCTCGCCGCGTTCGGTGGAACCCTAGACGTCTCGTTCATCAACGGATACATTCCAAACTTCGGCGACTCCTATGAGCTAGGAACCTACGGTTCGGGTAAGTGGACGGGCGCATCATTTGCGACAGTGTCTGGAAGCGATCCCGGGTTCACTTATTCGCTGCAATACGATGCGACCGGTCTGTTCTTGATCGTGAGTGGAGCCCCCGGCTACTCTTACTGGCAAGGAGTGACCGCGACAGGCAACTGGAACGATCCCACCAGTTGGTCGAACGGAGTCGTTCCTGACGGAACGCTGAACGCAGCCAACCTTACGAACCACGGAATCCTCCATGACAGCGGCGCCAATCAGGTTAAGTCGTTCCTCAGCTCAGGCGCCCTAGAACTAAGTGGCGGTTCAATCACCGGTTCCCTTGCGAACAGTACGTGGAAAGTCAACAACACCTTCACGTTGGATGGAGGAACCCTTTCGAACTTCGCGGTTGAGGCGGGTAGCTCAGGACAAGGAGTCACTGTCGCCGGTAGCGGCTCCGTGCTCCTCAACGACACCGTGAATGCGAACGTCGACCTCACGACTGGCAGTTCTGCCATCGTAAACGGGGGCGTGCTAAACGGCACTGCAAGCCTCGATCACGGCGCAACTCTTGGATTAAGTGGCGGATTGCTGCTCCATGGCGATGCCATCAACTTCGGTTCAAACGGTACGAACCAGGTATCCGCAGAAGGGAATTCCACCGAGTATCTGGATGGAGTCACCTTCACTGGATCCAAGGTAAACCTGACCTCAAATGTATTGAGCGCGGGAACCGCCGGATTCCAGAACGATCAGATTCTCTCGTCCTCGGGAGCAGGCTCTGACTGGACAATCAACCCAAGCGCGTTCGACAATCTTGGAACCGTCCAAGCAGTCAACGGCGGCCTCATGAACGTGGACGCCACGACCTACGGCAACCTTGGAACCGTTGTCTCGAACGGCTCGGGATCAGTGCTGAACTTCAACGGAGGATCGGTCAGTTCGTCAACTGGCTCGTTGCTTGCGGAGAACGGTGGTGTCATCAACTTTGGGGCAACGCTCGACTTGGGCGGCGGATCTCTTGACGCTTCTACCCTCTCGTCGGGCGGAGGCCAGTTCATCCTCACGGGCGGCATTATCGCCAACGGTCATCTCAGCAATGCGGGCAGCCTGATCTTCCCGGCGACCAACGCGGGAGCCTTGGAGAACATTGACCTCACAAATGGATTGAACCTGGGCTACAACCAAGCCCTCAGGATCCTTGGCAGCTTCTCGGTCAGCGGCGGACAGATTAACATGGGTGGTTATTCGAAGCTCGACTTCGGAAACAACACCACACTCAGCAACTCGGTCATCAACTTCGCTCCGAACGGGACCAGCGGGTTCGTCATCGACCCCGGTCAGACGCTCACGCTTGGCGGCAATCTCGTTCTGACCGGTAGCGGCTACATTCAGAGCAACGGCGGAACGGTCAGTCTCGACTCTGCTCTCTCGCTGACAAACGCGTCGCTCGCTATTGACCCGACGAACGTGGTGATTCCGGTCGGTGGTGGACTCGTTGCAAACGCTGGTGGCAACTTCAGCATGTCAGGCGGCACGTTTACGAACTACGCCAACAATCCGAACTCCAACCCGATCAACGCGGTCGTAGCAAGATCCGGTGGAACCATCAACCTGGCCCCCACGGACTTCTACAACTACGGAACGATCCAGTCCGACACGCTCTCCAGCATCACTCTAGACCCGACCCACTGGTACAACATCGGATCGTTGAACGCGATCGGTTCTCAAGCGGACATCCACCTTGGTGGCGGCACAATGAACCTGCTGACGCAGAACGGAGTGCTGACCGGAAACAATGGTGGTCGGTTCTTCCTTGAGACCACGCTGGACATCACTGGCCAGCACTTCAATCCCGATGCGATTGGTGGAGAGTTCATCCTGAACGGTGGCACCATTTACAGTGACACCGGCGCATCGAGAGGCTGGCTCAACACAGGAACACCTGAACTGGTGTTCAGCGGAAGCCACAACAACGTGCTGTGGAATGTCCAGTTCGAGAAACCGGCTGGGCTGACGATGCATGGCGGCTACGTCGACATTCGGGGCGACGTGTTGAACTACACCGGACTCTGGCAGCTTGATGGCGGCGCTGAAATCGACTTCGAAGCGAGCCGAGACTTCCAGCACCAGACCTTCGCTCTGAACGGCGGAACGTGGATGAACGTCGCTGACACGACTGGCCAAGATTCTCAAGGAGCGCATCCTGAGAGCACGATCTCGTACAACACCACCTTCAGCGGCACGGCTGGCAACATCTACGTTGACAAGCTTCACAACTACGCGAACTTCGTCTCCCCGACCGGTGGTAACTGGTACCTGAACTCAAGTGAGGACTGGGTCAACGAATTCAACGCAGACCCTGCCTCACCCGGCTTTGGCAGTTACGGCCAGATGAATGCCGACGGCGGAACAATGACCGCCAACTTCAATCGCTTTGCAAACAACGGAGTGGTCGAATCGGAGTCTGGTGGATGGATGGATGTCACGGCCCAGGTCTGGGATCGAGTGGGCAACGTCCAAGCGACCGGGGCCGGATCCACGACCGTCCTTCGAGGCGGAACCGTGGTCATCGGCGCTCACGATGAGCTCGCGTCGTACTTGGGCGGTGTGATTCGATTGGGAACCACGCTCGATAACACAGGCAACTTCCTGAACCCAGGAGACATCACCAATACCTACGTGAACGGGCCGTTCACGGTGGGTTATAACGGCGACTACTACCATGGCGGCTTCTGGGGCACAGTCCTGGGCGGCATGATCGACTCGATGTCGTACGACATCCGATTCGAGAACGCGAACCTCGACAACACCACCTTGACGCTGGCGGACCATGCGACACTCGCCGGCCTGAACCTAAATGACGAGCACGTCCACATCTTAAACGGGCTCCAGACGAACTTCCAGTTCAATCTTGCCAATAGTTCGGAACTGAGGTTCGACGGAAATCGAGAGTTCGATCTCGGATTGGGCAACGCGGCAAACGTCACGTTCACCGGACTCTATAACACCTTCGGAATGCTTGGGAACGGCAATCTCACTCTTGGAAATGGCACGAATCTGACCGGAAACGCGGGATCAAGCTACACCGTTCAGATGGGCTCTGGGACCCTCGACCTTCAGCAGGGCGTCTCGGTCACCGGCCCGAACGTGAACTTCAGCGGTGGCACGGTTCAAGTCGATCCGGGAGTCGTCCTGAACTCAACCGGAGTGCCAGCGGCTGACTCGTACTGGAATTACAACATCAACGAGCTCGACAACTCGGGCACACTGCTTACCGGCGCCCACGGACATACGAACTTCTATGCTCCGGTCTTGAACAACCAAGGCCTCATCCGCACTCAGGATGGAGGAACTTCGTTCTTCAACGGTGTGAATTGGACCAACAACGGCGTCGTTCAGGTGGACGGTGCGACAAGCACCTCCTACCTGGCTGGCAACATCCAAAATGCGGCTGGCGCCTTGAACGGTCAGTTGCAGGCGACGAACGGTGGTGTGTTTGAACTGGGATTTGGAACCTACAGTCCGGCCGGCAATGTCACGAACTCCAGCCCGGCTACGATCCTGGATACTGCACTGATCGGTGGAACCTTCCACTTCAACAACGGATGGCTGCACAACGGTGAACTCAACAGCACGGCGGCGAACCTAGTATTTAACAACAACTTTGCCGACTACTACGGATGGGACGATAACCTTCTGGACAACGTCCACCTGGTCGATCCGGGTACGGGGCAGCCAGCAGGACTGAATCTGACAAACGGCGGATCGGTGAGTGCCGAGAACGTGGCTCCGGACTGGTCGAACTGGCAGTTCAACCTCGACCTGGGAGGAAGACTCTCGTTCCTGACCGACACCGAACTTCCGGGCACGACACAGGTCAACTTCAATTCGAACGGTATCGTCAATCCGTACAACTCCACGATGACAATTGACGCGGGCGCAGCCTTCGTCGGAGTGAACGGCACCATCGGCGAGTACTACTCGTGGAAGGATCCCCACAACAAGATCATCAACCACGCGAACATCTTCTCCGCTCAGGGCGGAAGCTACACGATCGCACCGTATGAGCTGTACAACGACGGCAATATCGGCGCCATCAACGGCAGCAAGATGTATCTCACGCCAACCGTGTGGGACAAGCTAGGGACCGTGTCCGCGAACGGAGCGGGTTCGGTGCTATTCCTCGGAGATCCGTCCCGAGGAGGAACGATTCAACTCGGACCGAACGACACCTTCTCCTTCACTGCGGGAGGCACGATCCAACTAGGATCGATGCTCATCAATCATTGGGTCGTTGCCGGAAATCCGGTGAACGGTGTGATTGACGCGACCGGTAACGGATTCTTCAAGATCGCCGGTGGCGGAATCCAGGGTGGAACGTTGATCATCAACACGCCATCCAATCCGAACACGCTTCCACCAATCGATCCGAACCTACAACCGCTCGAGTTTGTCAGCGGCTATACGAATACGCTCGACGGAGTGACGCTGCAGACACCTGGCGGACAACTCGCCAGCCTCGACCTGCGAAACGGAAGCTCGGTATCGATCAAGAACGCGCTGAATTCTAGCAACGGATTCTGGTTGGACAATGGTTCTCAGCTCTCGTTTGATGGCAGTCGAGACTTCTCGGTTGGTGGATTGGGCAACGGCTTCTTCCACTTTGGACATGACAATCCGGTCTGGCCATACTACGATGGCGGCGATGTCTACGTGGCCGATAAGCTCACGCTGGGCGCCGGCTCGACGGCCACGGGAGGAGACGTTCGGTTGCACGCCGGAAGCATGGAAATTGCTAACGGTGGCGCGGTGACGGGTGACCAGATTATCCTTTCGACCAGCGGTGACCTCACGCTTGACGGTGGAACTCTTGCCCCAAGTGGCGCGGTAGCCGGCAGCAACATGAGCGTGAACGTCGGTTCACTTCACAACCTCGGCACCATCGAATCGTTCAACGGAAGCACGACAGATATCAATGCAGCCACTTGGAGCACGGTGGGACACATCAGTGCGATTGGCGCAGGATCTGTCACTTATCTCGACGGTGGACTGATTGCCCCCGACTGGACCATCCACCCGATCACCGCAGTGGGCGGTGGATCGTTCGTCCTGCGGACCACGCTAGACGACACCGCCGGTGGCCCGAACGGACAATTCTTCGATCCTGCTCTCATCGGAGGCAAGTTCACTATCCAAGGAGGCACTCTCCTCAATGGACGAGTGAACTCCACCTCACCCGATCTCAGACTGTTCAATGCGACCTACGACGGTGTCTCGCTTACCGATGGCACCGGTGTCATCCCGGCCGGTCTCGAACTGGACAGCGGGGAGTCGCTGACGATCAAGAATGCCTTCAATTCCAACAACCAGTTCAACCTGACCGGAAACTCAGTTCTCCAGTTCAGCGGCGACCGACAGTTTGGCGCTGGCGCTAACTTCGTGATTGATCACTCTCAACTGAACGAGTTGCCGGGTGGCACTCTGACTTTCAACGCCGGTGCGAGCATCGTCGGACCCGACGCTTGGATTGGAAGCACTTGGTGGAATGGATCCAACACTGGGAACCTCGCCATCGGGGCTGGAGAAACGGTTGGGCCAACGACCCCCGGCGACGTCTGGGCCATCACACCTTCCAACCTGAACAATCAGGGAACTCTTGATGCTCTGGGCGGCAGCCGACTGTATCTCACCGTGCAGAATTGGCAGAACGCAGGAACTCTCGCTGCCGGAGCGAATTCTTCGATCGTCTTGGACGGCGGCACTATCGTGAACGACCCGACCCAGACCGTATTCCAGTCGGCTGCTAGCGGCAAGTTTGAGCTGCGAACTGAGTTGAACAACATCGGTGAATTCCTTAACCCCGGAGCCAACGGACCTGGGGCAATCGGTGGAACGTTCCAAGTAGGAGGCAGCGACTTCAATTGGGTGCCTGAGAACTATGCTTGGACGAAGTCCGGCTATATCTTGGGCGGCAAGGTCAACTCGGCTACGCCGGATCTCGTGTTCACCGCCGAGCCGCTTGACACGCGCTACAGCACTGGATGGGATAACGTCTTGGACGGAGTGACGCTTACGGATTCGACGGGGCTATTCGACCCATACAACCCGGCCACATTCGCCCACGCCGCTGGACTGAACTTGAACAACGGTGGAACCGTTCGAATTGCGAATGACTTCTTCTCGAACAACATCTTCCAGCTCGACAACCACGCGCGCTTAACGTTCAGCAACGACCAGACGCTCGGAACCGCGAACAATAACGCTTCTCAGTTCAACTTTGGAAATTCCGGTGGCGGCACGATCTACCTCTGGGATCACACGACTCTGGATATCTTGGCTGGGTCCACGTTCACTGGACCGGTGTTCACCGTCACCGGTGACACGGCCAGCCGATTCGCGGCCGATACCAAGATCACCGCAAACGGCGTTGGAACCGACTGGACGTTCAGCACGGATGTGGTGGACAACAAGAGTCAGATGAACTCCAGTAACGGCGGCATCATCGACTTCGGTGGAAGAGGCGACGCCCAAACGGTTCTAGAGCGGGCCGGCTCGAAGATGGGTTCGTTTGACGCGGGCAGTATGATCCGCTTCAACAATAGCAACGTCACGATCCAGGGTTCCGATGCCATTCGAAACCTGGGGCCTGCTCTGCTCAGTATTGGAAGCGGTGCGACTGCGAGCTTTACGAATGGCTCGGTGCTCACGAACCAAGGTCAGTTCTTCGTCACCAACTCACAGTTCAATATGAACGCCAGCACCTTTATGGACACTGGCGCCACATCGTTCACCGGCTCGAACCTTAACCTGGTGAACAGCCATGTGTTCGAGACCAACGCGGCAAGCTGGACCATGAACTCACTGTTCATGGACGGCACCGACATCCATGGCGCCGGGCCCAGCCAACTGCTTGGTCTGGAATTGCCGAACTCGCCAACATTCAGTTCCAGCAGGAACAACCTGTTCGAGTTTGTCAATCTCACCATCGATCCTCCAACCGTCAATCCACAAAACTTGAACTACGGTTCGCTGGACCTCAGCAATGGCGGCTTCCTCCGAGTGAGGAGCAGCACACTGAACGTCAGTTCGATCGTGTTGGGTTCGCACGGCGTCTTGGACTTCGATGGCAATGCCGCGCTGAATGCCGGAATCGTGACCTTCGATGGCGGTGGAGCTTCCTCCGACCTCGCAATGGAGGCGGGCTCGACGCTCGTCTTGGCTAACGGCACGACCCTCGTCGGAAACATCGGAAGTCTGGGCGGACAACTCCCCGGTTCCCCTCCGAGCACATCACCTCGCGTTCTTCAGAACAACGGAGCGATCATCGTGCAAAACGAGGCTGCCGACCAAGCTGCTTCGATCGACGCGACCTCTTTCAAGAACACTGGAAGAGTTCAGGTCGATGATGGGAATACCCTGAACATCACGGGCTCCTTCCTGAACACGAATAACGGCGTCGTCGACGTAGGTGGCACGATCAACATGACCGGCGGGAATCAGATCCAGTTCGATGGAGGAACGCTCACCGGATTCGGAACGGTCAATGCGAGCCACGGAATCGTGGTGAACGGTTCGACGATCCACGCCGGTGGTTCGCCAGGTCACATGGTCCTGAACGGTGACCTGACGATGGATGGAGCAGCAACGATGCTCGTCGATATCGGCGGGTACCCACAAGGTCCGGCTCACGAAGGTGATCCTGGTTACAGCTTCCTAGAGGTTCACGGGAACGCAAATCTCAACGGGACTCTGGACGTGGAAAGCTGGGCTGGCTTCGTGCCGACGAAGAACTACGACTTCACGTTCTTGACCACCACCGGTGGCACGATCATCGGGAATTTCTCGTCGATCCTCACCACCGGATTCGTGACTCAGCCTGGCGGGTCATTCAGCATCGTGATGACGACGGACAGCGCCTATCTGCACTACACGGCAGCCCCGGCCGCGACACCAGAACCAGGAAGCTTCCTGGCTCTCGGCGGTGGCCTCGCGGTCCTCGCTCTGCGACGACGCAAGAAGGTGCAAAAGGCACGACTGGTACGAGCCGGTCAATAGACCATAAAGAAAGGGCCTCCTCCGGAATTCCGGAGGAGGCCTTTTTTATTGAGATAGAGGTTAAGCGGTTAGCCAACCGTTGCAGGCTCTTCGACTTTAGCCGCTTGGGCCGCTCTATGGGCGAGCGCGGTTCCAAGCTGCGCCTTACTCGCGCTGATCACCTGTACGCATCGTCCGAGTAACGCTTCGAAATCGGCGGGGTCCTTGAGGAAGGTCTCGGTCGTGAGGCAAATCACGTCGTTTAGAGCAGAAACCTTAACCACCTTGAACGATGCGTTCAGGGCATTGAGAAGTGGCCACACTTGCTCGGTTTGGTCGGCCTTCCAGATATGGTAGTAAGACAGCTTGAAGTAGTTGGGATCATCCTCCGCTGGAGTGATCACATAAATCTCGCCTTGAATCTTGAATCGAATGTCTCCATTCTCTTGAACCTCAGGAACGTAGCCCTCTTTCTGAAGAAAATCCGTATATAGCTGCTGCTTTGCGCCCATGTTTGTAGTTTATATGAAGAGGGCCATTTGTGACACTCCTCAAGCAAGAAATCGATGCCTGCTAACGGATTAATTCGCGAAGATTACCGGCAAGGCTCCCTAAATAGGTCCAGCCGTTGAGAACTTATACTCTGTGCCTTAGCTGTCACTATTGCTAGCCAGGTGGAGACTCCTGCGCAAGCGCATGGAATCGCCAAATTGAGCTATCGAATTTCAAAAGTGCCTGTGAACTCGATCTATTCGGGCAATTTCAATCACCTCGAGAGGCCCGATTCACGGTGTTCGTAGGGAATGGTCGAATCTTGAAACGCGGGAAGGTTTCTCGGGGCCAGAAGACCCAGAAGCGGCAGGAGGAGAGCGACCTTCGGCGCGAGCCTAGCTGCAATGGCTAAGCCCGGGCTATTCTAAGCGCGGTAGTTCTACCGGTGACTGTTCGCACATCCATTCCATGGCCAAAACAACTGACTTCTTCTTCCGCATAGGTCTGATCGTAAAAGGTGTCGACTCCGTGTTCGAGGTGATCGGTGGAGTCATTCTCCTGATGCCCATGAAATTGGCGAAGTACATCCTCATTCTTGCCACCCATGAGCTGTATCGACATCACCAAGTGCTCGCTGGCAAACTCGACAATCTCGCGGTGGACGTCAGCGTGAAGGCGTCCGTAGGGGCGGCGATTTATCTGATGGTCCATGGTCTCGCAAAGGTCATCCTGATCACCGCAATTGTTCGTGAGAAGCGATGGGGGTACATCGGGCTGATTGCCGTTTTGACGCTGTTTACCGGGCTGGAAGTGGCGAGGGGCATTATGGCAAAAGAGATCGTCACCGGCGTCCTAGGTCTGTTTGATCTGTCGGTCGTAGTTTTAATCTACAAGGAGTACCGCACCCGGTTTGGGTACTCGCATCGCAGTGTCCAAGAATAGCCACGGTCCCGCAACAAGCCCTATGGAGTAAACGTCGTCGCAGCCAATAATTGTAAGAGTTGCAAAATGAGATGGAGTGACTGTTGATAGGCTCTCGGTTCAGGTTCTTGCTGCTCCCTGCCTTTGGCGCATTTGCAGGTGTCCTCGCGTTCAAGGTGGCGGCTCCCTTCGAAAGCACCCTCAACCGGCCGGGGATGAGCCTTCTTGACCCCGAAGCTCAGTTTACGTTCGGGACGAGATGGGGGGATGTTAACCGCGCCGTCTTCGGCGCACTGATCGTCGGACTCTTTAGTTTTGGCCTCACCTATGGTCGACGATCTTGGATGAGGGCCATCGGATGCACGATTTTCGGCGCCATTTTGGGAGCCATCTTTAATTTTGTGACGGACTCTGGTTCAGACGTCATCGGCCTTTCGATTTCGAGGCACGCGGGAATCTTGGGCAACATCGTGGCCAGCGTCGCTTGGTGCGTGCTCGTGCCGGCTGGAATCTCGTTCGCTATCCTTCTCGCCATCGGCCCAACTACGCAGAGAATAAGCCGCGCCTTTGCTGGAACCGTGGTCGCCGCCGTCGCCTCCTATATCGCCCAGATGGTCGGGACGATGTTCGGTGGTCACCACTTGGCTCAGAGTCTCGCAACTTCTCTCGCCTCAAACATGGCCGGCGCAGGAGGCGGGGCGTCGTTGGAGGCGTTCATTCCGGTATGGCGGGCCCAGGAGATTGCCGTGGGCATCGCCCTGGGCTTGGCCATGGCCTATGCCGATAGTTCGGTGCGGGTGGGCACACTTCGCCTGGTCGTGGGTCGCAACGAATGGCGGGAATGGAGTCTTGATCACACGGTCAACCGAGTCGGTTCCGATGAAGGACTGGAGATTCCGTTGGGGCGGATACAAGGCGTCGAAAAGCTCCATGCCCTGATCGTTAAACAGGGCGCCCGTTTCATCCTCGACACCCAAGGGAACACCGTTTTGCTCAACGGCCAGCCTGCCTCTCAAAACGATCTTAAACACTCTGACACCATCCAAATGGGGCATGCGACTCTACAGTTCCTGTCTGGGAGTGTGGTGACTGCTGGCGACTATCGCCCAACTCCCGGAATTCGGGGCGCGGTAGCGCCACATGGCGGTGTTCCGATGACGACGGCACTATCGTCGCAACCGATCGCGCCGGTTGCGATGGGCGTTCTGATTGATGCGGCCGGGGGCCAGTACCATCTGCCGCCCGGCCAGTATGGCGTTGGACGCGAACAGGACAACGCGATCTGCTTGAGCAAGGAGTCCAGCGTTTCACGCTATCACGCGAAACTTGTGGTGACCCCCGCCGGAACTCAACTCGCGGATATGGGCAGCACGAACGGAACTCTTGTGAACGGGGCTAAAGTCGTTGGCGAGACGCTGCTCCGGCCGGGGGACAAACTCCAATTTGGTTGCGTTCAATTCACGGTTGGCACCGCATCGGGGCAACCCACCCCAGTCTCGTGACACCGCGTTTTGCGGCGAGCCCGCTAAGGATCTCTGCCTCCTTGACGAAATCTACTTGTAGGAATTCGAAGGTTCGCCAAGCTACGACCGTTCCAGTATTCAGGGAGCCGTCCAAATGCGTTTTGGTCTCGCTAAACTGCCCAGAGGGCACCTCAGCGCGTTGGCTGTCGTCTAATATCGAAGCGTAGGTCAAGCTCATGTCAGAAACAAATCACACCTTCACCGAAGAGATCCAAATTACGGGCGATATGCTCATTGCCACCGTCAAAGATTTGCTCCATGAGGGCAACGTTCGGCACATCTCCGTTCAGAATTCGGAAGGTCACACGCTGGTCGAGTTCCCGGTCACCGTTGGTGTTGTCGGAATCCTCATTGCGCCGGTGTTAGCTGCGGTCGCCGCGATTGCCGTCTTCGCCGCTGATTTCAAGATCGTGGTGACCCGCGAAACTCCTCCGACGATTGCTTAGCCGAGATATAAGTTCCAGACCTAGAGCAAGACTCTCGGCATTAGTTTTGGACAGAAGTAGATGATGGTTGAGGCATCCGCCCATCATGTACTTTTCCGCTCGTGCATCAATTCGCTGCCGAACCTTACTTCGACGAAGCCTTTAAGCTCTGAAGCTTCTTCCGCATCCGGGCAACAAAATCGGCGGGCGCATGCGAATCTATCTCGGCTGCGGCAACCGCCTTGGTTTGCATTTCAACGGCGCCCGCGTGGTCGCCAAGATTCTCATCCACATCGCAACCCATTGCCAAGAATAGGTAGTTCATCTCGTTCAGTTTGAGCGCCTCTTGGATGAGATCGAGGCCGTAAGAGTAGCTGGGGCGACTGAGTCCCGGTTCGGTTGCCAGAATCGATACGATCATCCGATACGCCCCGATTTCATGATTGGACGCTTGGAGGATTGCGTCCGATTTCGCCTTAGCCTCCGCAGGGGCGGTGTGGTACTGAGCGACGAGTCGATCGTACGTGTACCGTCGCTCGAGTTCGGGCTTCGCTTTTACCGCCGCGTCGATGAGCCGAATTGCCGTCCCATACTGCTTCCCACTCATCGCTTCCTGAATCGGATGGATGACACGCATCTCCAGGTCTCGACGATCTCGAGCCGACTTCATGTCGAAAGTGCCGTCAAGGACTTGCTTCACCGCATTATCGAGGTCGAGCGGATATCCGATCCAAGCTATCTTTCCGTCCTTTCCGACGATGAAGGAGGCAGGAATTCCTTGAAGTCCGGCTGCCGTCATCCAACTTTTCGCGGTCGTCCCTTCCGGCACATCGGCGGCGACCGTGTAATCCATCTTGCTTCCTTCCGACTGGACGAACTTCCCGACCTTCTTAAGGTAGCTCTTCTCAGTCGGGTCGGTCGACTCCCAAATGCTCACGCCGGTGACCTGGACCTTGCCCCGATACTGCTTGGCAAGCTGGGTTAGGTGAGGAATGTTCGCCTTGCAGGGTGTGCACCAAGTGGCCCAAAACTCCACGACGTAGACTTTCCCTGACTCGAACTTCCCGATCGGCTGACCCTTGTACCATTGGCCGGCCGTGATAGGTGGAGCTGGGTCCCCGATGTTCAGATAAGCAGACGCCTGGAGCGAAGACATTGCAAGGATTGCGAAGAGGCTGACGCCGAGTCGAGGAAGGGAAGTAAGCATAACGGTGATATGTCGCAGACAATATGTCGTACGTCAAAGTATAGCCAATGTTCGTCCCGCGCATCGATATATAGATTGCTTCTTGAGGAAACCGCAACCTTTCAGTGCACCTAGCTTGGCCGGCTAGCGGGGGCCGGCCGGCAGGTGAGTGGTCAGGTATTTCACGAGCAGTTCGTAGAGGTGGTGGGTCGTTCCATCGCCTTCGTAAATCCCGTGCGACCGATTCGGATACACCATGAGTTGGAATGGTCGTCCGTTGGCCACGAGTTCATTGACCAGTCGTTCCGTGCCTTGGTAGTGGACGTTGTCATCACCAGACCCGTGAACGACCAGAAGGTCGCCCTTCAGTTGTTTTGCGAAGGTGATTGGCGAGCACTCCTTGTAGGCCGTCTCGTTATCTTTGGGGAGTCCCATGTACCGCTCCTGATAGATCGAATCGTAAAGGTGGACATCCGGAACTGGGGCAACTGACATGCCGAGCGAGTAAAGATTGGGATACCGAAAGAGCATGTTCAGGGTCATCGATCCTCCCCCGCTCCAGCCCCAAATGCCTACGCGCGACGCGTCGACGTACGACTTTTGAAGCAGCTGGTTAACCGCCGCCGCTTGGTCGGCGGAAGCTACGATGCCAATTTTCTTGTAGACCGACTTCCGCCATTCACGACCTTTGAGACTCGGCGTCCCTCGATTATCGACACTCGCGACAATATAGCCCTTCTCAGCCAATAACTGGGAGAAGAGAAACTCGAAGGTAGACCACTGGTCCTGAACCGTCAGCCCGGCCGGTTCTCCATATACTTGGAAGAACAGCGGATACTTCTTCGAACTGTCGAAGTGAGGCGGCAGGACGAGACTTGCGTCCATTTCGCGCCCATCGTCGGTCTTGAGTTGGATCAAGGAAGCCTGTCCCAGATTGAGTCCTTCAAGCGACTTCGACAATTCGGTTCCGTCACCCAGGGAGCGGATTCGTTTATGATCTGGCAGACTCACGACCTCGCGGTCACCGGGGGTTTGAAACGCAGAATGCGTGTGAACTGCAACCGAACCGTCGGGGGAAATTGAGTAGCTATTGGTGCCTGAGTAGGACAGACCGTCAATCGGAGTGATCCGATCTACTTTTGGGGTGGTTTCAATCTTCGCGGAATACAAATATCGCTGCGTCGCATTGTCCGGGGAAGCGATGAAGTAAGCGATTGAATGGGTCTCATCGGAGCCGACGATGCTCTCGACATCAAATTCACCGGGCGTCAGGAGCTTTTCTGGTCCGCCATCGGCGGGAATACCGTACAGGTGGCGCCAACCATCTTTCTCACTCAAAACGAGGAACCGCTTTCCAGCGTCGATCCATCGAACACCTCCGGGAGAAGTATCGTTGACTCCCCACGCGTCGACCCAAGCAGCGTCCGTATCGGTGAACACGGTTCTCTCTTTGCCCGATTGGACGTCGGTAAGGGTGTAGCGATTTTGGTTCTGCAGGCGATTGAGTCGCTCGATCAGCAAGGTATGGCTATTTGGAGACCAGTCCATCCGAGCCAGATATCCCGTCTCCGATGTGGCCGGATCCCCGATCCAAGTGGTCTTGCCCCCATTGGCCGCGACGACACCGATGCGCGCCACCGCATTTTTTTCACCAGCCTTCGGATAAGGGAATTGGCGAAGGGTCGGGTACAGCGAATCGGTATCGTTGATGAGGGTGTAGATGGGTTCCTCGTGTGTGTCGAGTTGCCAGTAGGCAATGCTATTGCCGTCTGGACTCCACTTCCAGCCATCCCTCAGGTCGAGCTCTTCCTCGTAGACCCAATCAAAAGTTCCATTGATGAGCGTGGCAGAGCCATCGTGAGTGAGCGGGGTTACCTTCCCGCTGGTCAGGTCTTGGACATACAGGTTGTCCTCGTAGACGTAACCGGCACGATTTCCATCGGGCGACAGCTTTGCGAACATGAGGCTGGAAGAGCGAGCCTCACCACCAAGGCGTTGGAGGCGCCCTGTTCGGACGTCAAGGGCCCAGTAATCGCCTTTTGTGTTTTGACGCCAGACGCGCTTTGACTTCGTAAAAACGAGGAGCTTCTGTCCATCCTTCGAGAAACTGTATTTCTCAACCTCGATCGGCTCGTGGCTGGTGGGATTCAGAAGTTGTTTTGAGGGCACCAATACGGTTTTTCGTCCCGTGCGCGCATCAATCTCCACGATATCGCGTCCGGGACCTGATTTGGGCGCGTCAGTCGACAGATAGCCCTTACCGTCTGGCGCCCAAGCCCCCGGCTCTTCCTGGAGGTTTTCCGAGAACGTGTGATCCAGTACGTCGTCGAGGTTGAGATCTCGCTTCGGGGACTGTCCGGGCATGTCGCCAGGACCGTACCATCCCATAGAGAATCCGACGATGAGTGAAAGTAACGCCTGTCCCGGCATGGCCAAGATCTTAGCTCAGTTCGGGCAAAAGCGGTGGGCGGCAGAGTGAGGTTTTGGAGACTGAGCTAAGAAGAATCCGTTCCTTCAAACCGTTCCGCTCCACCCAAGAGAATGCGCTAAGGTCGGGGGCCGTCATTTCATAGACTCTGCTTCCCTTTTCATGTATAGCGGCTTCGGCATGTCGGATTGATGTACCGGTGAATGCTTCAGTAAAAACGAAATGTGGCTGGCATGTTTGCCTGACACGGGTTTCTTGGCCTGAATCATAATTTATTTTAGTTATGTTTTAGCTGCAGGGTGGTTATAGTACTTCGTGGTTCGAAATTGTCTTCGGCGTCATGGTTTAACTCAAGGTCCATGTATTGGGTACTAGCGAGTTGACCGACGACCGGGAGAGCGGGTGCACGGCAACAGGGCCGTGTGCACAAGTCCCGGATTCTACGCAAGTTCGATTCCGCAGTGAGGAGTGAACAATCCATGAGATTAACGTGCGCTTTCGCCCTGTCTCGTTTTGAGACACAGTGCAATTCCAATTCCCCTCGACGAAGAGGGACCGTCGCCATTCGGGCCATTTCGCTCGGATTCGCCTTGGCCGCGAGTGCCCTCAGCTTTGGTCAGCAGGGAACTTGGACTGCGGTCACTGCCCCTTGCCCGGAGAGTCCGGAGACAGCCCTCCTGCTCACCGACGGCTCAGTGCTATTCAAGTCGTTTAGCAACTACCAACACTACTTCAAGCTCACCCCAACTAACACCTACAGCTACTCCCCGGGAACCTGGTCGCAACTTGCAAGCGCTCCCAACGGCGTCCTCTATGGCCCCACCGAGGTGCTGAAGGATGGAAGAGTCTTTATCGCGGGTGGCGAGTATCTGACCAGTGGCCAGACAGACCACAACACGGCCGAGATCTATAACCCGGTCACGAACACGTGGACGACCTGCCCCGACAGTCTTTACAGCGCTATTGGCGATACCGGATCCTCGATTCTCACCGATGGCCGGGTGATTTGCAGCAACTGGTCGAACTCCGGTACCGACATCTACAACCCGACGACCAACACGTGGACCGCAGTGGCGCCACTCAACACCGGGACCGGCGATGAGGCGAGTTGGCAGATACTCCCCGACAGCAGCGTGCTAAGCGTCTACAGCACTGCCCAGAGATACATCACGTCCCTCAATCAATGGAAGAATACGCCTGCTCTCCCGACGAACCTCGTGGATAGCGCGGGTGAAATCGGGCCCCTTGTCTACCTCTACAATGGCAAGGCCATGATCTTCGGTGGATGCGTAAACAATGGCGCGACCGCGTTGTACACGCCTCCAACCACCCTTACCGGCAACAACGACTCGTGGGCACTCGGTCCGGTGATTCCGGGCAACTATGGCGCTCCCGACTGTCCTGCCTGCGTGGAAACCAATGGCAAGGTCCTATTCGTCGCTACTCCAACCGTTTACGGAGCGCCGTATTTCTTCGAATATGATCCGAGCAATGGGAGCGTGACGCAGATCACCGGACCGAACACGAACGGAACTCCGTCGTACACGCTCCGCCTGTTGGCGCTCCCCAACGGAAGGGTTCTGTTGAGCGGGGTGGGAACGACCGTATGGCTCTACACACCGACTGGAGCCCCCCAAGCAAGTTGGAGAGCGACCCTCAGTTCCGTCGTTAAGAACTCAGATGGCTCTTACACCCTCTCGGGGACTCAACTCAATGGGTTAACCAACGGCGCGTCCTACGGGGATGAGTGCACCCCATACACGAACTACCCGATCGTGACACTTCAAAACACTTCGACGGGCAAGTACTACTTTGCTCGCTCCTATAACTTCACGAACATGCTGTTCGCTACTGGCTCGGCGACCGTGTCGACCCGTTTCACGCTGCCGGCTGGCATCCCCTCCGGAACTTACTCGGTGATGACGTCCGCCTCCGGCGTTTGGTCTTCGAACACCCTGAGTCTGAGTCTGTAATAGGGTTGCCCGCGTCGAAGACGTTGCAAATTCCTCAACAAACCGTGAAATTCGCCCAGCCAAACGCTCTCCGTCCCCTCAGGGGCGGGGAGCTTTGGGGCGGGGGAACATTCACCCGTTGCCAACGAATGGGGTAGGCACCCGATAGATGAGACCGGCTCGCTTATTGATATGGGTACTTCTTGCCGTATCCTGTTTCGTTCAGGCGAGGACGCATGCAACGAAACTCTCCGGTGGCGAGAGTCAAGGTCTATTCAAATTGCCCTTCCGTTGAATTGATCGTCAACGGTCGCCGCTATGTGGCCTATCCGCAGTCGGATCCCCACATCTTTATCGCCGAGGCAGTTCCGCTAGGACAGGCTGACAACTCAATTTCAGCCCAAGCAACTTCCGGAGGAAGAACGGTTTCCGACACCTGTCACTGGAACTTGAAGTCGTGACTGGAGCGCGTGGCTACTGCGGAAAGAAGGTGTGATTCCGTGGGCGATACCTACTCCTGAGCCAGCCTTCGCATGGAATGGTCCGATCTCAGATAGGCCGTCATCCTCGCCCACAGCGAAGCGAATCGCGGGGAGAGGGGCACAGGAGAGGGCCAACTGAACCCGCAAGAGTCCACAATTGAAATGAGAACGGTATCGCTGACCAAGCAGTAGTCATCTAGCCTCCCGACGACTCCCGTGCGACGAACTTCGATTTGATGACCGTGCTCTCGATCGGGCGGTCTGGGTTGTCGATTCGCGCAAGCACGTATTCGCACGACAGCTCGAGAACACGTGCCAACGGCTGAACGATTGTGCTGATCGGATTGTCCAGATATTCCGTATCCTCAAGTCCGTCACAGCCGACGACGGCTACGTCCTCGGGCACCCCAAGTCCAACGTCTCGGAGCCCCCGGTAGGCGCCGATCGCAATGTCGTCGTTGTGACAAAAGATCGCGTCCGGAGCGCCCCTCTCGGCAACGTACTGCCCGATCAGGAGCCTAGGGCCAGCTCTTCCGCTCGGCGTTTCAATGATTTCTAGCGGAAGCCCCGCCTCGTTCATGCTTGAGACGTAGGCGATATACCTTGGATCCTTGTTGACGCTCTTGTCGTTGGTCAGATAGGCAATTCGCTTTCGCCCCTGCCCAATCAAATGCCTCATAGCGTCAAATGACCCTTCAGACAGATCGATGGCGACTCGGTCCACGCCATGGAGCAGGTTGTAAGTGCCCGCAGTCACGATCGGAAGATGGGCCGGTAGGGCGCCGCCGAACATCGCGCCCAGCGCGGGAGCCGCTTCGTAGCAAATGATGCCGTCGACGCTAGGGGGCGAAACCAGATTCTTCTCGGCCAGTTCGAGAGTTTTGTAGCCGACCAGGTTAACCAGGAGCTCGTAAGAACGGCTCTGCATCACGGCGTGGGCAACGTGGGTGACGTTCCACTGGTACGAGTTGTGAATGTTCTCGGTCCAGAGGCATAAGGAGATCTGCCCGGTCCGTCCGGTGACGAGCGCACGGGCGGCACGGTTGGGCTGATAGCCCATCTGGCGCGCGGTCTCGATAATGCGATTCCGAGTCGCGTCGGAGATGAAAGGATCTGAGGCCCGATTCAGCGCTCGCGAAACCGTTGCATGAGAAACATTCGCCGCTTTCGCTACATCGCGTATCGTGACCCGCATTGTTAATCTATCACGTGTGCGGTTACCATTTTAACACACAGTGGCCCTTTTGGCGGGTCACTCCCGGCTTTTTTGGGCTACTAACACGAAGCTAGTTCTACTCATCGCAGAATTGTGATGACTCCTTCGATTTTGTGTGTTATCGTAAACTCATCGCCGCACACGTGTAGCATGGACAGAATTGGTACTGCCCAATCTGGATTAGAACTAAATATTGAGCGTCACAGAGTTCCGTCACAGGAGACGAACAGCCATGTGTAAAAAAGCATTTACCCTCATTGAACTTCTGGTGGTCATCGCGATCATTGCTATCCTCGCCGCCATCCTATTCCCGGTGTTTGCCCAGGCTAAAGCAGCCGCGAAAAACACTGCAACCCTTTCAAACGTCAAAGAGTGCAATCTCGGACAGATCATGTATTCGGGCGATTACGATGATCAGGTCGTTCTCTACCAATGGCCCGACAGTCCTTGGACCGGCTGGGGCGTCCTCGTTCAGCCCTATATCAAGAACGTCAACGTCGTCTTCGACCCGGTGCGTCAAGATCCGTGGGTACCTATTGACTCCGCAGGAAACTGGGGCTGGAATACGACCCTCGCCATCAACGTTTACAACTTCGCCAACGGCTCATGGGCTGGCGATCACACCCAGACAAATATCGAAAACATGACCGACCGCATCGCGTTCACCGTAGGTGGCGACCCCACCGCCCCGGGTGACTGGTGGCGAGGCTGGGAACAGCTTCACTGGTTCGACGCACAGCGATCCGCTTGTCCGGACATCACCCAATACAAGACGGCAAATCCCTATTGGGCGTATCAGTACGACCGCATCTATCAGGGCGCGAAGGACTACCACTCAGGAAACGTGATCACGGCCGAGGGAGATGGTCATGCCAAGTCATTCCCGGCTGCCCGAATCATGGTGGTTGGGGAGAAGGACACGTGGGGTAACTGCGAAAACCAACATTGGGCGCCGTACTATTACGACGCCTCTAAACCCACAAACCCCATGGATCAGACTTTGCTCAAAGTCTGGGGCAAATGGTGGGACGCTAGCTACTGATGAAGAAACCTCTCCCCATCGGACTCTTTCTCGGGATCATTGCCTTCGCGATTGGCGGTATCGCCTTCGCGATCTGGAAGGATCTTTCAGCCGTGCCTCCGGGCCCGTCTGAAGAAGTGCTCAAGAATAGCGGACCCGAATCGATTAAGGCCGCCATAGCGAAGGGACCTCCCGCAGGTCCGCCACTTCCCGGAGGCGACCGGAATCCGATGCTGAAAAAATAGGTAGCTTCGTAAAGCAGTAAGCCCTCGGGGGATACCCCGGGGGCTTTTTTGTTCGAACTAACGAGGTTCGGTTGGGAACGGATTCCGAGAGAATCCATACTGATGCCAGTACGGATACGCCAATGGAGATTTGCTGGCGGAATCGAGCTTAGCGACGTGCTCCTTTGTCAGGTTCCATCCCACTGCGCCGAGGTTTTGGCGCAGCTGCTCTTCGTTGCGTGCTCCAATGATCACCGTCGACACAGTTGGTCGCTGAAGGAGCCAGTTGAGCGCAACCTGCGGAACCGTCTTGCCCGTCTCTTCCGCTACCTCGTCAAGCGCATCCACGACCGTGTAAAGGTATTCCACCGGAACATCAGGTCCCCCGGAGACGGTGACGGGATTGTTGAGACGACTGCCTTCCGGAATCGGTTGCCCACGTCGAATTTTGCCGGTAAGACGGCCCCATCCTAGCGGACTCCAGACCACGGTTCCGACTTTCTGATCAACCGCCAACGGCATCAGTTCGTATTCGTAGTCTCTTCCCACCAGGGAGTAATAGGCCTGATGAGCCACATACCGGGACAGATTGAACCGGTCGGAATATGCCAATGACTTCATGAGGTGCCAACCGGAGAAGTTGGAACAGCCGATGTAGCGAATCTTTCCTGCTCTCACAAGGTCGTCCAGCGTATTGAGAGTCTCTTCGACCGGAGTCACCGCATCGAAGCCATGCAGTTGATACAGATCAATATAGTCCGTTCCGAGCCGCTTTAAACTGCCTTCCACCGACTTGATCAGGTGATAGCGAGAAGACCCGACGTCGTTCGGGCCGGAGCCAAAGGTAAACGTTCCCTTGGTTGAGATGAGGACTTGGTCTCGTTTGCCCTTGATCGCTTGACCGAGAATCTCTTCGGCAACGCCGGCCGAATACACATCGGCTGAGTCAAACATGTTTAAGCCCGCTTCAAGGCAGATGTCGACCAGCCGGGTGGCTTCCTCGACATCGCTCGTTCCAAATCCCTTGAAAAACTCGTTGGTGCCCCCGAAGGTGCCCGTTCCTAAACTGAGGACCGGGACCTTAAAGCCCGACCCACCAAGCTGCCTGAATTCCATCTTGTAATTTCCCCCTCACCTGCGCAAACTGAGCGCTCGTCCTGATCTTACCAAGCTGATTGCGGTGTTGTTCGTTTTTCATCGAACAAGGCTAGTGTGCTTTGCGTCAGCAAAAATCGCCCCACATATTTCCCCGGGTTTGGCCGCAAGGCCTATCTCCGCCGAGCCCCACTGAGTAAACTTTCAAATAATAATGAAACCACCTTTTGGGGGATGGAGACATGGCGATTGAGACGGCAATCATGGACTCCCTCGGTCTGATGGAATCGATCGAGGGCGACCAGTGGCTCCGCCAGTTCCTGGCGAGCGGCTGTATTCTCTCCTCAGACTCCGATAGAGTCTGGATTGGTTGGGGAGATGTTCGCCGGTCCCACGAACCGAGTGGATCGAGACTTTCACTGTTTGCTCCGGACTTCATGCTCAGCGACCCTCGCCCGTGGCTCCTCTACGAGTATGCCGCCGAGTTGTCTGTCTCGACCCTTCTCGCGCGGTTCGCCGACTTGGGCCCCGTTAAAGACCCTATCGCTTGGGATCAGCCCTCTCATTCCGACTTTGTGAGTGTCTTTAACGACATTCAGAGCCGAATCTCGTCCGGAGAACTCTCCAAAGCCGTGCCCGTCATCGTACGCTCTTCGATTGGGCCGTTCGGGGTCACCCTTCGGGCTCACGCGCTTCGCGCAGCGCTCAAGGTGGCTCAGCGGTCGCCACTACTACCTTACGGATTCTGGACTCCCGAAGGAGAGGGAATGATCGGAGCGACACCCGAGATCTTGTTCGATCAACGCTCCGGCCGAGATTTGACCACGATGGCACTCGCTGGTACGCGAGGTATCGGCTCCGAGACGGGCAGCCTGCTCAACGATCCTAAGGAAATGTTTGAGCACCGAGTGGTAGTGGATGGCATTGTCGATCGCCTGAGCCCATTTGGGGAAGTCGCCGTGGGCGACACGCAGGAAGTGAGGTTGCCAGCCCTCATCCATCTCCACACCGGCATCTCGGTTCGTGCCGGGACCGACGTGGAGTTTGCCGACTGGGTCGAGGCGCTTCACCCCACACCTGCCATTGGAGCGTGGCCCCGAGAGGCTGGATGGCGTTGGCTGAGATCTCAGACGGACGCCTCTTCGCGCATGCGCTTCGGAGCTCCGTTCGGACTGATTCCTCCTGGTCAGACCAGCGGACGTTGCGTCGTGGCAATTCGGAATGTCCAGTGGGACGCCACCCGAGCTTGGGTGATGGCCGGAAGCGGCATCGTCGGCGCCAGCAAACTCGAGCGGGAGTGGGTCGAACTTCAGTCGAAGCTCGATTCCGTTCAGGGGGCGCTTGGTATATGAACTCCGGCCTCGCCCTGCATGTCCTCGAATCAATCCGGACGGCAGGAGTGAGGACGATCTGCGTTTGCCCTGGAGCTCGAAACGCCGAGTGGGTCAAGTTACTGGCTGAGCAAGATCTCGGGTTTGAGGTCTATTGGTTCTTCGAGGAGCGATCGGCGGCCTTCTTCGCCCTTGGAAGGATGAAGCGTACGCTCCAACCCACCGCAATCGTTACCACCTCCGGGACGGCGGTCGGAGAACTTCTGCCAGCGACGATGGAGGCCTTCTACTCTGACTTGCCTCTATTCCTGCTCACTGCGGATCGGCCACGTCGATTTCGGGGTTCAGGGGCGCCTCAAGCTGCCGAACAAGTGGGCCTCTTCGGGATCTACGCCCCCCGTCAATTCGATCTCGAGGATCCCGAGCGCCTTCTATCTCAACTCAATCCTCACGGCAAACCGCTCCACCTAAATGTCTGCTTTGAGGACCCGAAAGGAGCGGTTGACCGGCCAGCTCCGGGCTTGTGGCACTCCGAAACTTCCGGAGATCCGCTTGAGAGGATAGACAACTTTCAGCGTCCGCTGGTGGTCGTCGGTGCGCTGAAAGACGCAGAACGGTTCGCGGTCGAGAGCTTCCTTCATCGACTTCAGGCCCCTGTGTACCTAGAAGCACTTTCGGGGTTACGCGACTCGAGCTTGCTCGATCCCTGGAAGATCACCGTGGGAGACCAACTGCTTCGCCGATCCGCGGCGGCGGGATACCCGCCGGATGGTGTCATCCGTATAGGTGGAATTCCGACGCATCGGCTCTGGCGAGACCTCGAAGATCGCGAGTCGGAGATCGACGTGATCTCCATCAGTTCGCTGGGTTTCTCGGGGCTAGGTAGGACGTCGACTTTGATCCAAGGGGATCTGTCGATGTTGCTCGAAACAGTTGCGCCGTCCCCCATTCACGGTGACGGAAAGGCGACACTTCTCGAAGAAGATCGTGTGCTCTACCAATGTCTAAAGCGGGCTCTTGATTCCGAGCCCGATTCAGAGGCTTCACTCTTGCGAACCCTCTCCGAGACGATGCCTTGCCGGGCTTCGGTCTACCTCGGGAACAGCCTCCCGATTCGGGAGTGGGATCTTGCCAGCACGTGGGAAACGCGGGGATACGAGTTCTATGCTTCGCGCGGCCTAAACGGGATCGATGGCCAGATTTCCACGTTCCTCGGCGCGTGTAGCCCCGACCGGACAAATTGGGCGATCCTCGGAGACCTGACCTCGCTTTATGACCTCACCGGCCCATGGCCATTTGGACAGCTTCCCAAGGACATCGATGCAACGCTGATCATCCTTAACAACTGCGGCGGCAAGATATTTGACCGCATGTTCGAGTCACCTAAGTTTCAAAACACGCACCACCTCTCCTTTGAGCCGTGGGCCAAGTTGTGGGGGCTAGGGTATGAAAGGGTTGATTCAGCCGAACAACTTCGTGGGGCAGTAAGCAAGAACTTTCGCGGCCTTCGTGTGATCGAGGTCCGCCCGAATCCAGCTTCCACTCACCGTTTTTGGACTTCGTTTCAAGAGGCCCTGGCTTGACCGCGCTCCATGGTTTCCTCGGTCTCGGCTCGGATTGGGATGCAGTCCTTCCGGAATCGCGCTTCGGAGTCGTGCAGAAGCCGAATTGGATGAGGGACCTTGCCGAATTACCCGGAGGCGAAGCGACATCGGGCCTCTGCCAACTCGCGGAGCACCTCAACGCCAATCGCGGCGATGGGCTTCAGGACGTGCTAATTGGTTACTCGATGGGCGGTCGACTCGCCATGCACATGCTAGCCCAGGATGCTTCCGCCGCTTGTTGGAACAAGGCGATCATCATTTCCGCGTCCCCTGGCATAGTCGAGCGCGAGGAAAGGCGTCGCCGTTGGGATCAGGATCGGCGATGGGCCGAGCGATTCCGAATCGAAGCGTGGGACGGATTGATGCGAGCTTGGGAAGCTCAAGGAGTCTTTGCCGGGGAGCCCTCGCTTTCTCGGACGGAGGACCAATTTGATCGAAACGAGCTGGCGACCACCCTCCTCCGTTGTTCAGTCGGGACTCAGGATGATCTGCGCCCCGCATTGGCCCGCATTCAAGTTCCGGTACTGTGGGTAGCCGGTGGACGGGATTCAAAATATGCGGCGCTCGCTCAAGAGTGTTCGACTTTGAATCCTCGCTTCCAGCTCGCGATCCTGCCCGAGGCAGGGCACCGGGTCCCCTGGTCGGCCATTCAGCCGTTCCAGGAAGCAGTCGAAGGGTTTCTCGCCGGAAAAACCCTTCACCGATAGATTTTGGGTTCGAAAGCAATCTAAGGAAAAGCAATGGCATCTGAGATTTGGGCATCTGTAAAGACATTTGAAGACATCAAGCTGGAAAAGACGGAAGATGGGATCGCGAAGATCACGATCAATCGTCCGGAGGTTCGAAACGCGTTTCGACCACTGACCGTGCAAGAGCTGCTTCAGGCATTTGAGATCTGCCGCGACGATCCTACGGTGGGAGTTGTCATTCTCACGGGCGAGGGAGACAAGGCCTTCTGTTCCGGCGGAGACCAACGCGTTCGCGGCAAAGGCGGATATGTCGGCGGGGACGGAATCGCTCGCCTCAACGTACTCGATCTGCAGAAGTGCATTCGAAGTCTTCCTAAGCCCGTGGTCGCGATGGTAGCCGGTTACGCCATCGGCGGAGGTCACGTGCTTCACATTGTTTGCGATCTGACCATCGCCGCCGACAACGCTCGGTTCGGACAGACCGGTCCGAAGGTGGGCTCCTTCGACGGTGGTCTGGGCAGTTCCTACTTGGCCCGCATTGTCGGTCAGAAGAAGGCGCGCGAGATCTGGTTCCTCTGCCGCCAATACGATGCCCAGCAGGCGCTTGAGATGGGGCTGGTCAACACGGTCGTGCCCTTGGCCGATCTTGAGAAGGAGACGGTCAGTTGGTGCCGCGAGATGCTTCAGCACTCGCCTCTCGCTTTGCGCTGTCTCAAGTCGGCACTGAACGCTGACTGCGACGGTCAAATGGGTCTGCTTGATCTTGCCGGTAACGCCACTCTGCTGTACTATCTGTCCGAAGAAGCGCAAGAGGGTAAGAACGCCTACATCGAAAAGCGAAAGCCGGATTTTGCTAAGTTCGGCCGGCTGCCTTAGGCAAGAGTTATTTGAAGATCGCCATTTCTCGATACGAACTCCTTCCGGGATTTCATCACGGCGGGGGTGGCGCGCGTCCACGACTAGGGTCTCTCATTCGCTACGAATTTGAACCTGGTCTGGTGGGCTATGCCGACCTCCATCCGTGGCCGGAACTGGGGGATATCCCTCTCAACGTCCAGTTGGAACTCCTCCGAACCGGCGGTATCGCTCCCCAACTGGAGCGGTCTCGCCATCTGGCGAAAATCGACGCCATTGCCCGGGCCCAAGGCGAGTGGCTTTTCGAGGGTCTCGAGATTCCCGAGAGTCACGCGACCTTTCCCTACGCGTTGGGCCTCATTCCCAGTAAGACCATTGACGAGTCACGCCTCGATTACCTCCGTGCCCTGGGGTTCAACGCAGTCAAGATCAAGGTAGGCAACTCTCCGCTCATTGAAATCACCGAATTGGCGCGCATCGTGCCGGCGCTCCAGGAACGACAATTGCATGTGAGGTTCGACTTCAATGAGAAGTTGTCGAGGGCGGACGTCACTGGCTTCTTGAACAGCCTCATTCACGCGCTCGGAGATGACCTTTCGTGGATCGATTGGATCGAAGACCCCTGCCCGTTCAATATTGCCGACTGGGATCAGTTGAAGGCGGAGTTCGGGATCTCGCTCGCCCTCGATCGCGGAATCAGTCGGCTTGAACTCGATCGGGACGTGCCGGTCGATATTCTCGTCCTGAAACCGGCCGTCATGGATCCCGACGAGGCCTTCGAATTGGCGACAGAGATGGACGTGGCGGTTTCGGTAACCAGCTATCTCGATCACCCGCTCGGACAAGTTGCCGCCGCATGGGTAGCCGGGCGGGCCATGGAAGAGAGGAGGCCGTTAATGAGCGGCGGGCTTGCCACCCATCTCGTGTATGAGTTCAATCGGTTCTCCGACGAGTTGCTCGTAGAAGACGGGCAGCTGATCCCACCCCAGGGGACAGGATTTGGGTTTGATGAGGCACTTGAGGAGTTGGAGTGGACGACGATCTGCGACTAGGTCCTATCGACTTTTTCTCGTCGGACAGTCAAGCCCTTCTAAACCCCCGCATGCCATCCGGCCAAGCCGAGCGGCTGACCGGTTGGCTCTCGGTCGCGAAAACCCTCAAAGCTCAGGTTTTCATCCTCACCTCGGGCAGCACAGCGACTTCGGAGGCCGACCATAAATGGGTCGCGCTCCCCAAGGCAGCCATCCTTTCTGCTGCCGCGGGATCCAACTCCCATTTCGGCTCCACTTCCGAGGATATTTGGCTTCATTGCCTTCCTGACTTCCATGTAGGCGGAATCGGAATCTGGGCAAGGGCCTTCTTGGCCAGGAGCAAGGTTGCGTCGATGGACCTTCAGGAGGGATGGAACGCTCGGCGATTTCAAGAAACAGTTTTGCGGGAGGGCGCGACATTGACGTCGCTCGTGCCAGCCCAAGTGCACGATCTCGCCACCCAGAGACTCGAATCACCACGTTCGCTGCGTGCCGTCTTGGTGGGGGGAGGCGCTCTCTCAGACGGCGTTTATCTTGCGGCTCGCGACCTCGGATGGCCGATCTTGCGGACCTACGGCATGTCCGAAGCCGCCTCTCAGGTGGCTACGGAGCCTCTTTCTGATCTGGATCGCCGTGCTACCGGGGCGGATGTCAATTACCAGGTGCTTCCACACCTCGAGGCGAAGGCAAGCGAACGGGGGCAACTTTGCGTGCGTGGCGCCTCTTTGCTCAGCGGGTACGTCTCCCTGGATGCCAAAGGCAAACCGCGGTTCTGGGATCCCAAGGACGCAAACGGATGGTTTACCACCGAAGATTTAGGTTCGGTCGAGGGACGGAAGCTGACGATGCACGGCAGAACCAACGACCGCATCAAGATCGGCGGCGAAATTGCGAACCTTGCCCTGCTTCGCGAAACCCTGGCCAGCCAATTGTCTGAACATGAGAATCCCGCCGCGTTTGCCCTCGTTGCGGTTCCCGATGCTCGGCTTGAGTCGGTGATTGCGTTGGTGACTGAAGGGGAACCCGCGGTTGAGTCGCTCATCGAGCGATTCAATGCCCAGGTCATGCCGTTTGAGCGCATCCGGCAGCGATACTCGGTGCGGCAGATTCCCCGTTCCGAGCTGGGAAAGGTTAAGTGGGCCGAGCTTTTGGCTCTCTTACCAAAACCGTGAGGCGAGACGTGCACACGACGTCGCCTTGAGAATCGCGTACTTCGATTTGCCAGACGTGAACACTCTGGCCAAGGTGAATCGGACGAGCCGTGCCGGTGACCCTGCCGTTTCGAGCCGTCTTCACATGGTTGGCGTTGATCTCGATTCCGAATGCGGCGCGATCCTCCCCCTCCAGGGCAAGGTAAGAAGCCATGCTGCCCAACGATTCGGCAAGCACCACCGAGGCGCCCCCGTGAAGCACACCAAACGGCTGCTTAGTGCGCTCATCTACCGGCATTTCGGCGGAGAGAAAATCCTCGCCGAAAGCGGAGAATTGAATGCCGAGCGCCGAGTGGATGGTCGGAACGCACAGTCGGTTGAGGGTTTCAAGGTCAACGGGCTTCTTCCAGATCGTCTCACTCATGCTCTGATTGTGGCCAACCTTCGGCGGGCATCCACTCTTCAACCCAAGATTTGAGTGCGGCGACGACCTGCCCAAGGCTTGTTCCGGCAGGAGTCAGACGATATTCTACGAACGCGCCGGGTGAAGTCGTCGGTGAGCGCTGGACCAATCCCGCCTCTTCCAGGTCTCTCAGCCGTTCGGTGAGCAGCCGATCGGAGAGCCCCGGTATCGCGTGCAGGAGTTCGTTGAATCTTCGCGGCTTAACGATCAGAACCCTGAGAATAGAGGAGGCCCAACGCCGACCAATCAATTCTGCCGCACGATGATAACGAGCACAGTAATCGGTCAGCGGAGGTCCATCGACCTCTCCCAAAGGGGCATTCACTCCCCTAATTTACGCCATTGCCTTTTGTTTCGTGACCAGGGACAGCCAGCGGGGGACAAAAACCTAAAGGTCGCCGAGCTTAGTTAGTTCGGGTCTTACGCAGAAGCATCAGGCGCGGGTAGTTCCGGGTCAGACGGATTAGCTTAAGATCGAACATATAGCAATTTAATTTTAAAAATTGGCAATATTCCTCGTAACCAGTAATTCATCTAGGTACTGTGGGAAATTTGGCTTAGTATGGGGATGGGTAGGTTGAAAATGGAATGCAGAGTTGTAACCATTCGAGATGGGGCCGAACCCGACCTCGTCCCGATAACAGAAATCTATAACCACTACGTCGAAACGACACCCGTCACTTTCGATACTGTGCCCTTCACCGCTGAAGGACGCCGGACTTGGCTGCGGCAATTTTCCCACGACGGTCCACACCGCCTCTTCGTTGCTGAAGTAGACGGCCTGGTAGTGGGTTACGCCACGAGCGGTCGGCTAGAAGAGAAGCCAGCTTGCTCGACGTCCATCAAGACCAACGTCTACCTGGCGCCTGCCTTTTGCGGTCGAGGATTAGGAAGACGGCTTTACGACCAACTTTTCGAGGCCCTAAGAGAAGAAGACCTCCATCGAGCCTTCGCCGAGGTGACACTGCCCAACGAGCCGTCGATGAACCTCCACTCCTCGTTAGGGTTTGAGAAGACGGGCGTCCTCAAAGAAGCTGGCCGTAAATTCGGACGATACTGGGACGTGATCCTCCTCTCTCGACAAATGCCGTGAAGTAGTCCAAAAATTCTGGGGCACCTACTTAAGATTCAATCGAAGATTTGTCAAGCAACGATCGGATATGCCTCAGCTTTTCGAGCGCCGCTTTTTTCTGTCCTCGAACCCAAAGGCGATTCAACGCGAGCGCGCCAACTCCCACAATAAAACCGACAATCGTTGCCGAGAGAATCTTGTCCAGGTGCTTGCCAATCGATATTGCGCTCAGGCACGGCGTCATCCCGAGCAGCCATATTGCGGCGAGTGCGATCGTACCGGTGGGTCGCGAGATTCCGAGAGTCGTTCGTTTCAGTTCCTCTAACGGAGGAAGGCGGCGGATCCCTCCCGTCGAGATGCCAGCGCTATCTGCCCACTCGCGCACTTGGGTACGAAACCGCGGCGCGTACTCGCGAGGCATTGTAAAACGGACCGTGACCGCGTCCAAAGTCCCTCTTGGTGAGACCTTCAACGAGTCCTCCCACCCAGAAATCGAACGCGGAAAATCCGAGCGATTGAGTGAGAAGGAACACATTTCGCCTTCGAAATACAGCCAATCCTTCTCAAAGCTCACGACTCCGACGTCGCGGCCGTATTCATTGTCGTCAACCTCGAGAACGATACCAACCAGCTGACCGGGTTCCTCAAGGGTCTGTCCGTACCGCCGCCTCGCTCTTGAAATAACGACTTGATTCATCCATCTCATATAAAACGGAATAGGAAGATTTAAAAGGATGCTCGTGATGATGATGGGAACGGCAAGGGCGTGACACAACAAGAACACCAGCAAAAACAACGCGAGACCTCCCGCGCCTAGAATCACCTGGTCGCGGCGCATGTGGCCGGAGGCGGTGAGGCCCTTCATTTTTCGCCCCACCACGTCGACTCGGTTCCAACTGGCGACCAGCACTTCCGGCGATCTTGCTTCGAGCTGAGGTTTCTCGAGGCTCATGGAACTTCGCTTACCTTCGGAGTTCTTTTTGAATCCAGCCGATTCAGACTCAATGCCGTTCGTTCCATCGCCCCGATCGCCCTGTCTCTTCTTCGCAACTCAAGAACGAGGCGTATGATGGGGAGGACGATGGAAACGACCACCAGAACTCCCAGTCCGACCGCCGGGCCGAAAATGAGGGTCGCGCCGACTCCCTGAATGAGCGCACAAAGACCAATTAACATCCACGAGACCCACTTGAGCGACAAGATGTCGTAGTTCCCCATGGGATCTTCCGAGAGCGGTGGCAAGAGAGTGATCCGATTTCCAGGGGCAGCCTCCTGCACCCAGCCAGTGAGGAGCCCGGCAAGCTGGAGGCAGCTTCGCGCGCCAACGCGAACCGGACGGATCACAATCGACAGGTCAAGCGAATTCCGGTTCAGTCGGAGCCGGGAGAATGGCGGAGCGAGATTCGTTTTTGCCGACAAATCGAGTGGAGATAGTGAAAAGGTGGTGCGCTCTCCCTCAAAGTGCAGCCAGCCCTCCTCGATGGTCAAGCACCCGATGTCTCGCCCGTATTCATGCCCCTTCGTCAGGAAACTAACCTGCACTGAGTTTGCCGTGGCGGAGATACGGGCAATTTCTCTTCGAGTGAGCCATGACTTTAGCCCGAGCACGACTCCGGCGACGAGGCTCAGAAGCACGATAGCCGCACAAGATCCCGCGATCAAAATGGACCCGCTGAACAAGATCATCGCGCCGAAGGCCGAGATTGCCGAGAGAACACAGAGGCAGGCAATCGTCGAGAGAGCGAAGGAGCGGCGAAGGACGGTTGCCGTGGATCGCATAGGCAACGCGGTACCTTGCTGGTCGTAGGCATACCACGGAGCAATCCGAACATCCGCCCGAACCTCCAAAGTCTCACTGCCGACAGAAATTCCGCTCGAAAGATCTGGCGCCAACAATGAGCCCGCTTCCGTGAAACTAGATTCAACGGGAACCAACAATGGCTCACTTCCTTGTTCCAAAACGTTTCGCCCTTCTCCCAAGTTAGCCCTATTTCGATCCTTCAACGTCCCAACGGCGCCGAGGACGAACGCGTTTCAAGCTCTTCTCGAATCTGCTTCAGATGGGCAAACGCTTTCCTACGTCGGTAGGCGACGTATTGGCGTTGGGCGATCACCACCGCTCCTAGGCCTCCAAACGCAAGGAACACCGCTAAACTCGATGGCGCGTGGTTGCTGACTCCGTAAATCACCAACCCCAAGATAGTTAGGATAAATCCCGCCGTTCCGATTGCCACGGTTTGGGCCATCTTTTGCGATTGGCTGAATCCCTTGGGGCCCAATGGTTGAAGCGGAGGAATAACAACGACTCCTTCAGTCGGCTGGACCACGCGCTTCCAATCAGAAATTGCCGTCAAAGTTGCCCCCGTACCTCCCATTCCCGACTCAAAGAACACCCCGATCGTCTCCCGCCTGCCCGGGATCCGTATGCCTGCGATGCGGTGGAAATCCGTCTCACCCACTTGGGATGAAATCGGGGGTGACAGCGATTTCCAGTCAAAGTTGTTTGGTCCCAAACAGAAGGTCGTTCGCTCGCCTTCGAAGTAGAGCCAGTTCGAATCGAGGCTCAAATGACCTACGTCTCGGGCGAACTCATAGCCATCGATTTCCAGGCGCACAAATACCGTGTCTTCGTCTAACTGGCCCTGACCAACCTTGGTGCTCAGATACCCGTTCTTCATCCGACCATAAACACGGTTAGCAATCAGAAACATGCCGATTAGCACGCCGAAGGACACTCCACCTCCAAATACCCTCGGCACAAACAAGCTCACGGCCGATGCCGTGAGAAGCCCGCCGCAGCCCACCGCCGACCAGAAGCCAACCGCTGTTCGTCGCCAACTCATGGCCGATGACACTCGGCTGAGCCGGTCGCCATGAACGTCATACGTGTTCCAGTGCGCGATGCGATACGGTCCCAGCTCAGAGGGGTGCGAAATTTGACCTTCTTCTACCGGTTCGAGACTCATCCGTTTGCCACCACCCTTGACGCCAATCGTGAGAGCCGCTTGTAGGCGATCACTCTATGAACACGGCTGCAGCCTGCGAGGAAGAGCGGAAAGACCACAAGCCAGAGAAGCATGATCGGGATTCCCGCCCAGCCACTTGCCGCTGGCCCGAGTTCGCCGGCAATATCCAGGACAAAGGGGATCATCGCGGGAACGATCAGCCATTTCGCAAAGGCTCTCCCGTTGTCGCGATCTGGATCAGGGGAGAGTGGAGGCAGCAAGCTAATTCCGGGGACCGGAGGATCGGTCGTCAGCCAGTCAAGGACACGAGTGTACAAGTGAGCTTTGGCGCTTCGCTTTTGATCGACGGGCTCCAGCTTCAGCCGCACGCGTGCTCCGCGCCTCAGAAGTCGTAGTCGAGTGAATCCATTGACGTCCCACTCCGCCCGGACATCCCGTTGGCTCAATGAGAAAGTTGTCCGCTCACCCTCGAACAGCAGCCACCCGTCTTCCACCGACAACTGTCCAATGTCCATCCCGTACTCACAGCCATTCACCGAGAACGTAATCTGGACCGCTGGCTCAGGAAGAAACAAATCTTGCATCAACCGAGACGGGACACGAACAAGATTCCAGTACAGACTCGAAATCCACCCGACGAACGTCAGCGGAATAATGAGCTGGTCTAAGGCAGTGCTGGTCCAAGAATATTGGGCGAGAATCAGCAATCCCCCGCAAAACGCAGTGCTGGACACGACGTACAACCGCCCGCGTTCTAAAGTAGCCGCCGTGGATCGCCGATTCCTTAGAACCCGGTCAACACTATAGGTATTCCAAGTTGCCACCCGTGAGGGAGCGGTCACCGTCGAGTCGACCGGCGTTAACTGAGCGCGCTCCTGAACAACGGGGTCCGACTCAATCTCCACGACACCTCATTCTATGCCACTTGGCAATCTGGCACCGGAACCTCCTTGGACTTAGGTTCTTTGATCGAGCTCTTCGTTCACCGGTTGATTTGAAAGGCTGCCTCGTCCAAAGCCTGAAACGTCAGCCACGGGCACGTCCACCAATCCAGGAGTAGGAATCTGATCGGCCGGCTTAGACTCAAACTGGTCGCGCATGAAGTCCAGGCGGCGGAACGCTTGATTCCGCTTGAAAGCCACGTAGGCTCGGTGCAACAGGACGGGCAGCACCAACCCCGCCAGTAGGGCAACCGTGGCCACCGGGCCGGTCAGTTTCCCCGGATCCCGTCCAAAGAGGTGGTCCCCTTCCACCAGGAGCGCCATTAAAGCGGCTACCCCGATGCCGACGGAAGTGCGCATGTCTTGCATCCGGCTGTAACCGCCGGACCCAGACCGTTGCATCGGGGGAAAGACGGAATCGCCCTCGACTCGGCCTGAGCTGTTCTGCCAAGAGCAAAGGACCTTAAACAATCTGGGATCGATTTTCGTAATGCCGTCCATCACAATCACGGCTCCGGGAATCGTATTGCCCAAGTTCAACTCAATGCGCTTCGCGTGGTGAAGCGACCGTGCATACCACGCAAGTTCCACGTCAGAAGGCGCCAAAGAAAACGATGTTCGCTCTCCCTCAAAGTACAGCCACCCATCGACAAAGCTGATCCGACCATGATCTCGCCCGTATTCGAATCGGTCGAACTCAAGCCGGATGAAGACTCTCTCCTCGCTTGGATCACCCAACTGGAGCCCTAGAACCTGTGTCCGCACTCTCAGAAGCAAGGGAACCGCTATGCCGGCCATGAGGCCGCCACAAATGACTGCCGACAACGGTCGAAGGACCGGGAAGTTGGTCACGATCAAGAATCCGATGCTGACCGACACAAGCAGTGAACTCAGAAAGATCGCCGCGTGAATCCAACGCCACTTCATCGCCATTGAACGCTTTGCCAGCCGATCACCGCTCGGGGTGTAGGCGTTCCACTTCGCTACCCGGAAATCCGGGTTTGTCGGCAGTTCAGGTGGCGGATCATTCACCGGCGTAGCCCCAGAGAGGATTCGTAGCTTCCGGGTACACGCGCGTTTTGCCTAGGCATCTAGCAGCCTCTCCAAGTTTTCGGATTCTTGAACGCTGGTAGAGAGCGTCACTCGGAGCTCGGAATGTTCTTCTATTGGGGGAGCAGACAGCGAGTCGCAAATTTCCGCAAGATGGCGGAAGGCTTGCCCCCTTTGCCAGAAGGCGATGCTCCAGTAAAGCATCATGCCCGCGCTGGCGAATAGAAGTGCTACTTCCGCAAAGAAAGCGACTCGAATCCCACCTGCCTGAGATGCCACCCACCACAAATTGGCGAAAATTCCGATCGGCGCAATGAGAATGAGTTTGAACGGAGACCAACGCCCAAAGACTCCATTTGGGTTTACCTTTAAAGGCGGAAATAGGGAAGCTGCCCGTTCTCCTCTAACTTCCCGGAACCATCGTCTAAGGTGCTCGGTCTCACCCTTTTTGTCGCCACCCATCCAGTCGACGACGACACTGATAGATCCTTTTGAGGGGAGCAGCGAAAGGACTGGCGTCACGTCTGAACCCAGTTGGTTCGGGGAGATATCGCATTTGGCTAAGCAAAAACACGTGCGTTCACCCTCGAAATTGAGAAATTGACCGTGCCAGGTCAGGACTCCGGTGTCACATCCGTATTCCACTTTGTCAACCTTCAGTTGAACAGTTGCCAACGGCTCATCAGACTGGATGACTCGATTCTTCCAAAATCGACGTCTATAAAATCCCTCAGAACACGCCATCGCCACACACGCGAAAGTAACCATCAGGCTACTTGCTGCATCTGCGACGGCGTGTGCGGGAGACCCTTGGGGGCTAAAGTGTTGAACCGCATATGCGGGTAGCTTCCAGACGATGAGAATGGTTGCCAAAGCCGTAGACCAGAAAACCCATTCGGCCCTCTTCCAGGTCTCGGCGTTGGATCGAGCCTTGAGCTGAAACCCGCCTGGATCAAATCGATTCCATTCCGCGACGCGAACGCGTCCAGAATCAGAACTGTCCTTGTTCGGCAGACCCGCAGGAATTAGGACTCCACCTCAAAGTGCGTGGACGCAGTACGCATTCGGTCGAAGGCCGCATCACGATGCGGCTTCTGAGTCACCCAAACGCCAAGCGGAAGCGCCACGCACGCAATCGCAAATGCGGGCCCGGCGGCCTGTAACCCCAGCCAATCCGCAAAGGACCACCCAGCAATGATCCCAAACGGAACGGACAGGAATATTGCGAACGTCACCCAAAACCCCCTATCGAACCTACCGCTCGGATCCGGCGACAAGGGAGGTAGCAACGTCTTGGACTCCAACGATGCAACCGCATCTTTCCATGGAGCAATTAGGGTTGGAACTTCAACAGAGAATGGGTGACCATTCTTGATCGGCCAAATCGAAATCTGAACCGGCGCCAAGGTGGAAGCCAGCCGAATATCCGCCCCACCTGAATCTATCGCAGACACCACCGCTTGGTCGGGGGAGAGCCGGAACGAGAACCGATCCCCCTCGAATTTCAAAAGATCATGCTCCACCGACAATCGTCCACCGGACCGGCCATAGATGTTCCCGTCAACGCTCAAACACACCGCAGCATTCCAGTGGGGAGAATCGGGAGGCGGAAGCTGAACCTCACGTCGCAGCGACCTCAGCGTCCATTTTGAACCCATGAACGATAAGCTGATGCCCATCCCCGCGATCGCAAGCTTGACCTCCGTTGGCGTGACCTGGTGAGATCTTAAGAGTTGGATGACCGCCAACAAACAGCCCGAAGCGACGATCGACGCAGCCAAAGAAAAAGCAAACACGCGGAGCATTTTCCGGTTTGATTGACCAGGGACTCTCTGAAGTGGCGCCCAAGCACTTACACTAACTGACTTCTCCGTGCGGGGTTCGGTCAACGAGGATTCGGAGGGAGGGACTGGGTTGGACATGGCGCTCTAAATTCGCTTGAACATCTTGAGAATCGCGTCGGTGGAAAGCGTGATCGTGATCGGTCGACCGTGAGGGCAAAGGTAGGGATTCTCGGTCAAAGCCAAGTCGGTGACCAACTTCTCCATCTCGGCAAAGCTTAACGGGTCACCCGCCTTCACCGCCATCTTGCAGGAACTCGTGATCCAGATCTGCTCGCGGGTTGGAACCAGTTTCCGGCTGACCGTCGCCTCGACGAGTTCCTCCACCAGATCCTTCAGAACCTTGATCGGGTCCTTCGTACGAATAGCCGCGGGCACCGCGCGGACGACGTAGCTCTCTCCACCAAACGGCTCCAGATCGAATCCGACGTTGATGACCTCGTCGATGCGCTCCCGCAGAAGGATCGCGCTTCGCTTGTCCAAGTGAAGCGTCTGGGGGATCAGCAGCGGCTGCTTCTCAATCGCCGTCGGCCCTTTCAGTCCACAAAGATATTCGTAGATGATTCGCTCATGGGCGACGTGCTGATCGATGATCACTAGCCCGTGGTTGGTTTCCGCCACGATGAACGTGTTCATCGCCTGTCCGATGATCCGAAGACCATCGAGGAGAGCGACGAAGGGAAGGGCACTGTCTGAAGACGGACGTCCAAACACCGGCATTGGCGTCGCTGCAAACGGATCCTCACTCGGATTCCCGAACGCAATGTCCTGCGTTTCAAGCGGACGCTGGGCGTTGAAGGCCGCTTCGAAGATGTTGGGTCCCGACGGCGAAGGATAAAACCCATTTCCAGTTGAATCGGTCGTTCCGGGCGACCCCGTGGATGTCCACCGAGTCAGCCCTTGAGCGGCAGCAAGAGCTTCGTTCGCCGCCGCGATTCCGGCGGCATTTGGCATCATTCCGTGCTCCATGAGCGCCGACTTAAGGCTCATCCGGATCGCGTCGAACGCCTGTCCTTCACTCTGGAATTTCACTTCGCTCTTGGTGGGTGAAACGTTTACATCAACCCTGGCCGGGTCCATCTCGATCTGAAGGACGAGCAGGGGATACCTCCGCTCCGGGGTCAGATCGCGGAATGCTTGGTCGATCGAGGCCGTGAGCATCCGCGTCCTCACCGGGCGTCCGTTCACATAGAGATACTGGTAGGCGCGGGTTGGCTTGGTGACGTGAGGCGGACTCACGTAGCCCCGAATGTGCATTCCGGCAAGGTCCGAATCGATGCGAGCCATCGTGCGAGCCAAGTCTCGTCCCCACACGTCCGCGACCGCTCCCAGCCCATCCGAATCGCCATTCGTCTGGAGCGCCATCTGACCGTTATGGATAAACGTAAACGCGACGTGCGGGTAGCCGATCGCGTACTTCGAAACCGCCTCCAGCGATGCACCTAACTCGGTCGTATCCGACTTGAGGAACTTGAGGCGGGCGGGAGTATTGAAGAACAGTTCTTCAACCTTGATTTCCGTGCCCTGTGGACCCGCAATTCCCGTCGGCTCCGCCACTTGCGAGCCGTCCACTCGCAAAACGGTCCTAAGACCGTCCGCCACTGCCGTCGAGAGGGTGAGATGAGAGACCGAAGCGATACTGGGGAGTGCCTCGCCTCGGAAACCAAGCGTCCGAACTCCCAGCAAATCCTCAGTCGAAGAAATCTTCGAGGTCGCGTGTCGCTGCAGAGCCGACTGGGCGTCGTCCGCGCTCATCCCGATTCCGTTATCGGAGACGCGGATCAGGGTTCGACCACTATCTCGAAGTTCCACTTCGATGCGAGTGGCCCCCGCGTCGAGGGCGTTCTCAACCAACTCTTTCACGACCGACGCGGGACGTTCGACGACCTCCCCGGCCGCAATCTGGTTGACGGTGTGGGGATCGAGTAGGTGAATGCGGGAAACCAGGGGTGAACTCACGTGCTGGTTAGCAGTGTATCTCCGATTCGCGTACTTTCGGTCTTCCGTAAATCTATGTGAGAAAGTGCCTCAAAAACCGGGAGGTGACCTACGAGGACCACAGTAGAAAGCCAATGATTCAACTGGGAAGTTCTTCGCGTCGCCGTGGACGCCAGGGCCCATTAACCGTCTATGTTCACCATTATTGGAATCGTCATCGTGATCGCCTCGATCATGATTGGGTATGTCATGGACCACGGCAAGTTCGCGGTCTTGATCCAAATCAACGAGTTCATCATCCTCGGTGGC
The DNA here is from genome assembly GCA_903904815.1 of uncultured Armatimonadota bacterium. GTDB lineage: Bacteria > Armatimonadota > Fimbriimonadia > Fimbriimonadales > Fimbriimonadaceae > Fimbriimonas. The sequence continues at coordinate 18,560 of CAIVDU010000025.1, read as the reverse complement.
GCCGGTTTTGGATCGTTCCTTGCTGCAGATGGCATGAAAAACCTTCAGGCCACCATCAAGGCCATCATGGGCCTCTTGAAGCCGGACCCGTACACCAAGCCCTGTTACAACGAGCTGTTGAAGATGATGTACCAGCTCTTTAACGTCGCCCGAAAGGAAGGCCTTCTCGGTCTCGAAAAGCATATTGAGGACCCGGCGAAGAGCGACATCATCAAAAACTTCCCCACGTTTTTGGCCAACCACCACGCCACTTCCTTCTTCTGCGACACGATGAAGGTCATTCTCACCGGCTCGGTCGGACCCCATGACCTCTCGGAGATGATGGAACTCGACCTGGACATTTGCCACGCCGAAGCAGGAGCGCCCGCCCAGGCAATTCAGACGGTCGGCGACGCGATGCCCGGTTTCGGAATCGTCGCTGCCGTTCTCGGCGTTATCGTTACGATGGGCAAGATCGGTGGAGAAGCCGCCGCAATCGGAGAATCGGTCGCCGCCGCTCTGGTCGGTACGTTCATGGGCATCTTGATGGCCTACGGGATCTTCGCTCCCCTTAGCCGAGCCATGGGAATTCGGCTCGCATCCGAAGGCCAGTATCTGAACTGCATTCGATACGCCCTGTTCAGCTTCGCCCGAGGCGAATCGCCCATCACCTGTGTCGAGTTTGCTCGCCGAAACATTGAACCCAGCGTCCGCCCCGGCTTTGCCGAGATGGAGAAGTCGGTCAAGGATAAGGCCGCCTAGGTCCGGAAGTTATGGCAGAAACCCCGATCATCATTAAGAAGAAGAAAGCCCACGGGCACGCCCACCATGGCGGCTCATGGAAGGTGGCCTATGCCGACTTCGTCACCGCCATGTGGGCGTTCTTCATGGTTATGTGGATCATGGGTCTGTCTGACGACGTCAAGCAGAAGATACAGGGCTACTTCAACGATCCGTTGGGATTCATGAAGAATCAGCCAAAGGCTCAAGCGGTGTTCTCAGTCAAATCCGTGCCTTCATCAAAACCGGGTTCTTCGAATAGCAAGGCGAGTGACGCGGTGCTTCATGAAGAAAAACAGCAGCTTGAAGCCAAAAAGCTCAAAGATAAGCTCACCAAGGAGCTCTCCAAGAGTGCTGATCTTAAAGAGCTCTTGAAGAACGTCGAGATCACCATCACGCCCGAAGGCATCCGCGTTGAGCTTCTTGAAAGTACGGGTGCTGTCTTCTTCGAGAGCGGTCGAGCAGATCTCAAACCCGATGCGGTGGAATTGATCAAGCGAATGGCTGCGGTGCTTGGAAATACGGGCCGGCGGATGATCGTCGAAGGTCATACGGATGCCAAGCCTTACGCGGGCAAAGGGTACACGAACTGGGACCTCAGCACGGATCGTGCTTTAGCGCTTCAAAGGGCGCTGGCAATCGGTGGAGTAGAGGAGGAGCAATTCCTCGCAGTTCGGGGCTTGGCTGCGACTCAGCTGCGCAAGCCAAGCGATCCTTTCCACTACAGCAATCGCCGCGTATCGATCCTCCTTCCGTTCAACGATGGCAAGGATCCCCAAATCGATATGCCCAAGGCAGAGGAGAAGTCGAAGATCGACGGCATGTTCCGCCAGCCGCTCGACATCGTACCGCGTCCCCCGCTCCCGACCGTTAAGAAATCGTAGAGCTTTTCGTCGGGAGAATTGGCCGAATCTCCCGATGCGTATCGTCCAGCTATCCCGTCCTTTGAATGCATAAGGAGACGCGAATGGCCGAAATTTACGGAAATCTCTGGGAATACAATCTGGCTCGAGTCGTAGTCGTTGACGTAAGCGATGACTACACCCTCATGCAGCCTCCGATGCCTTCCGACTGCTACCCAGTCATTCGCGACACCTGGCTCCCCCGACATAACCTGTCGTTCGAGCTTGCCAAAGGTGACCTCGTGATGGGTTACCTCTACGACTGGCACGAAGCCCCCAACGACGAAGGCGATTGCTGGTACGTCGGCGTGGTGAAGGAAACCTTAGCCAGATCTCTAGGCGCATACCCCTAGGTGGCCTGCGGCCCATCCACAGCGGGGTCTGGGATTGTCTCTTGTCGGTCAAGCACAATTACTTGCGAAAGTTGCAAACCATGTGGAGTGAGGCGGCTCGACGCCGCTGAGATCAGCGTGGCTTGACACGCGTCGAGGGTTTCGAGAGCACATTAGGTTCAATAGTGCATCGGAAATGCAGGTGGCTTCTGAACCCCAACCGCGTTCAAACGAGGTGCTTTGGTAGATGCCATGCCGACGAGCTTGCCGATCTTGCTGCGACTTGGATTCGTACGCGTGGCCGAGAGCCGTCCCTGCACGGTTGATTTAAGACGGTGACCTTCGAACCGCAGCGAAAGACCGGCCCATCACTCCACCGCCAACGGCGGCAGATTCAGACGCAAAAAAACAGGGACCGAGCTTGCTGCTCTCGGTCCCTTTAAAGCCTTCTTATCGAATCCGGTCTGCGATGCTGCGGCGAATCATTGCGTCCGCAATTTCATCACCCGACGGGTTATAGGTCCCTGCCTGAATGCGCGCTTTGAGGTCCGCGACGATATCCTCGCGGTCCGGCATTGCGACTACATCCGCAGTCAACTGCTCAACCAGATCTTGGTCTCGCTTCTTGTCGTGGGCGTCGCCGATTTCGACGATCGCTTTTACGATGGTCGGCTCATTGCCGAGAATCTTTTTAATTTCGTTGTCTGAAATCCGCATGAGTTTTCTCCACGTATTCAGACAGGCAACGCGGCTATCTCCCGTGAGACCCTACGCTTTGCGTGGTCGAGGTCACCCTCGCCGTGCCATTTTTCTGTCGATGGGGTTTCCCCCACATTTCTCATTTCGGCAGCACTTCATCACTTCATTAGGGGTCCCGGAAAAAATTTCCGAAAATTTCCTAGGTTCGGTTTTGAGCCTGTCTATAGATATGTATTGGCAAGCCGTGACGGAACTCTACTCTTCCCGATACAATTCAAGCATTCTAACCGGAGGAAGGCGAAGATGCCAAGATACCACCGACTGGGGGACCTCCCCCACAAACATCACACACAGTTCAGAAAGCCCGATGGCGGGCTATATACCGAGCAGGTTTTCAGCACGCGTGGGTTCAGCGGACCCATGTCGACCCTTTATCACACGTTTCAACCGACTGAAGTAGAAGGCTGGGAAGACCGAGGTTCTGTCAAGCCGACCTATCTGGACGGGGAAGCGCTGCACCATCGACACCTCCGCACTAAGAAACTCACCCCGGGTGGCGATGCCGTTTCCGGAAGAGTCGACCTCATGGGCAACCAAGATGTCGTCTGGTCCCAAGTCGTCGTGGCCGAGCAGATGGAGACGTTCTACAAGAACGCGGATGGCGACGAGTGTCTGTTCATCCACGACGGCCAGGGGACGCTGGAGTCGATGTTCGGCAACCTGGCTTTCAAACCAGGCGACTATCTGGTCATCCCGCGCGGGACCATCTACAAACTTCATTTCGACTCGCTCCCCGTTCGCATGATTGCGATTGTGGGATTCGGGCCGATCGAGATTCCCAAGCGGTACCGAAACGAATATGGCCAGCTTCTAGAGCATTCTCCGTTCACCGAACGGGACATTCGACCTCCCACCGAACTGGTGACTCACACCAAGCGAGAACGCCACTCTGTGCTCATCCGGGCTCGAAACCACCTGACGCTTTATCACTATCCGTTTCATCCCTGCGATGTCATCGGCTGGGACGGGTACGTATTTCCGTTTGCGTTCAACATCAACGACTTCTCGCCAATCACCGGGAAGCTCCACATGCCGCCTCCGATTCACCAGACCTTCGCCGGACCGGGATTCGTGGTCTGCTCCTTCTGCCCGAGAATGCTCGACTATCACCCCGACGCCATCGTGGTCCCCTACAACCACTCCAATGTGGATAGCGACGAGGTCATGTACTACGTGAACAACAAGTACGGCGCACGAAAGGGAATTGAGGATGGCTCGATCACGCTGCATCCCCTTGGCCTCCCTCACGGTCCTCAACCCGGGACCGTGGAGGCCTCCATTGGGGCAAAGGAGACCGAAGAACTTGCGGTCATGGTCGACACCTTCCACCCCTTCCGCCTCACCCGAAACGCCCTCGAAATCGAAGACGCCGACTACTGGAAGAGCTGGCTGACGCAAAAGTAACACCGAATCTCTTGCATTGGGGATGAGGGATGCTCGTCCAACGAGAGGGTCGCATGCGCGCAATCTACCGACTTGTACAGGCTACAAACCATGTGGGAGTGCGCGGGCTCGACCGCGCTATGATCAGCACGGCTTGACGTGCGTGGAAGCCATTGAGACGCTGCTAGTTTCAAAGGTGCTCCCACCAAGGATGGTGATGGCAACCTGACACGCGTGCCAAACCGCGCTATTCAAAGCGCTCTCGAGGAGAGTGTTGCGTTAGCTAGGTACAACTACCTGCAAAGGTTGCAAACCGTGTGGAGCGCGGCGGCTTGACGCCGCTGTGATCAGCGCGGCTTGACGTGCGTGGAAGCCTTTGAGAGAGTCTTAGGTTCAAATGCACGGTTAAATGCTAATTTTGGGCCACGCCACACGCGCGTCAAGCCGCACTGTAAAAAGCTGCGTCGAGGCGCAGCACCACATAGTTAGCAAATGCTCCTTCGATGCGCCCAATGCACTACCCTCGAGCGAGCGCACTCCCAAAAGAAGCAAATTCCATGCCCGCACTCCGCAGGCTGCCGTCTCCGTAGGGTCACCGAAGCCCCGTCAACCCTGCCGAGACCCCCCAAACCGGAACCCAGCCGACCCAAATTGAGTCCGGCACCTATAGAAGGCGCCCCATGGACACACACAAAATCTCCGCTTGGATCTCGCGACAGGACCAGATCGACCGCTACGCGATCCCGGTGCAACGCACGATCGCCAAGCTCTTTGGCGCTGAAGGAAAGGCTATGAAAAACGTCGAGCAGTTCCTGCACGGAAGGTGGCTGGGACACCCGCTTCACTCCATTCTCGTTCACATTCCAGTGGGCGCTTGGACATTAGCTGCCATTTTCGATCTGTTTGGCCGCAACGCGGCTACCCGTGGAGCGGCCGACTGGGCAATCGGAATCGGACTGGTGATGGCGATCCCGGCGATGTTGACCGGCTCGACCGACTGGTATCCCTACGACAACGCCGCCGTAAGAAGAATCGGATTCGTCCATATGTGCGCAAACTGGGCGGCCTTCATTCTTTACGGAATTTCCCTTGCCTTGCGTACTGGAAACGACTACTTCGGCGCACTCTTCACCGGGTCTTTGGCTTTCGCCTGCCTGCTCGCTTCGGGATACTTGGGCGGAGTTCTCGTGTACGAGAAGCGGGTCGGCGTCAACCATGCCAATGAACCCGAAGAGGAAGTGCAACTGAACGAGTTCGTACCAGTGATTCTTCTGGCGAACCTGGTAGAGAACACTCCAGTCCGGCTTCAGGTGCTCGAGAACTGGATCGTGGTCGTTAAGTCGCGAAGCCGCGTATTCGCCCTCGCCGACAAGTGCTCCCACGAAGGTGGGGATCTATCAAAAGGGACCGTAGTTGCCGGGTGCCTTGAATGTCCATGGCACGCCACTCAATTCCGTCTCGAAGACGGCCAAGTGGTGGGTGGGCCAGGAGTTTTTCCTCAACCTGTTTTCGATGTCGCTATCGAAGACGGATGGGTGATGGTCAAAGCGGTCCGCGCTGTCGAACCGCTGAGGTCTTCGGCGCCGATCGTCAACCAGGTTTCGCTGATGTAGGCGCCATCGAAGCCTAGCGAGTCTGGAAGAGGAACGGCGCTTCCAAGAGTAATGCAAGAGTCGCTGACACGAGAACGATCGGCATCGTAATCAGTCCGACCTTGAAGAAGGTGGCCGCCGAGACATCGATGCCCCGTTTTCGGGCTGATGAGATCACGAGCATGGTGGCCAGAGACCCGAACACGGTCAGATTGGGTCCGACATTGCAGCCGATCAACGCGGCATAAAGACTCGGTGAATTCCCCGCGCTGGCGTGGAGCGCTGCTTCTGACACAAGCGCAGCCGGGATGTTATTCACCAGATTGCTGCCCAATCCCGACGCAAGTGAAGTGGCAATCACCGAGCCCGTGACATCGGATCGGTGGCGGGCCAAGAACTGGGTTGCGAGGTCCAGAAAGGGCAGGTTTTCGAACGCACGAACCACCACAAAAAGTCCCACCACAAATGGGAACAGTGGCCAAGAAATCTCATGCAGTAGGCCTCCACCGATCCGCTTTCGAAGCAACCCAACTCCTCCAAGCAGAGCGCATGCCGAAAATGCAATCAGGTAGGGCGGTATCCCCGCAATCGATCCCACAAAGTAGCCGATCAACACAAAACCCAGCGAGCCGAGGGCTGCCAAGAAAAAGGGGCGATCACGAATCTCTTCTGACGGACTCGGTACCAGCCGCGCATCGAAATCGAGGGCCAAATCCCGACGGAACAATATCCGAAATATAACGTAGTTGAGCCCGAGCGCGATTGCCTGCGGAAAGAACATCACCTGGACAAATCTGCCAAACCCCAGGTGGAACTGAGATTGGAAGATCAGGTTGGTGAGGTTGCTCACCGGCAGCAAGAGTGAGCCTGTGTTGGCGATAAACGCACACGCCAGCAAGAAGGGCAGTTCCTTGAGCCTCAACTTACTCACAAAGGCAACCACGGCTGGCGTCAACACGACCGCCGTCGTGTCCAGCGACAAAAGCGCGGTAATGACGGCTCCTACCAAGAAGACGTTTCGATACAGTGTGCGGGTATTTCCGCCCGCGAGCCGTACGCTCCATGCCGCCGACCAGTCGAAGAATCCGCTTCGATCGAGGAGAGCAGAGTAGACCATCAGCGCGAGAAGGAATAGCAACACATCGATGCCACTCAATACGGTGGTCATCGACTGCCCTAGGGTGGTGCACCCGAACACGAGCATCAGGATTCCACCGGCCAGCGTTGCCCAAGACTCATGGAGTCCACGCGGACGAGCCAGCACGAGGAAAAGCGTGAAACAAAAGATCGCCAACGTGATCCAAACGCGATCCGTACCCACTATCCGTAGTTTGACTGTCTCTAACGCCCGAATTGCCCAGAATACGGAATCGTCGTCAACCGCTGTAGAATCTAGGCACACCGCCGAATGACCATCTTAGGAATCGACCCCGGCCTTGAACGCATTGGATACGGAGTCATCCGTCGAGAAGGCTCTCAACTGACCTCGATTGCTTACGGGTTGATCCACACCCCAAAAATCGCCCTCCCCGACCGCATCCGGCTTACTCACGAGGCGATCCTGGAGATCATTGATGAGCATCACCCCGACTCGATGGCTACCGAGCGACTCCTCTTCACCGTGAACAAGACCAACGCGATGGACGTGGCTAAAAGCCTCGGCGTGATTCTGCTTGCCGGGAGTCTCCGTGGACTACCATGGACCGAGTACTCTCCGCCCGAAGTGAAGCAAACGGTCGTCGGCAACGGCAATGCCGACAAGAAGCAGGTGCAGTTCATGGTGACTCGCCTGCTAAGCCTCGCATCGACACCCAAGCCGGACGACGTCGCCGACGCCCTTGCCATCGCCATCACCCACGCCTTCAGGAGCCGCATACCCTCTCGTGTCTAACGGAACTAACTGGAAACCCATCATCATCTCTTGTTCGGCTCTCGCCTTCATCGGCGTTTGCACCGTCTGCGGCGTCGGGGGTTTGCTCTACAATCGCGTGACTAAAAACCCTGAAACTCATCCAGGTTTCGGATCGGTGAAGGCCGTCGCCAGCAAAGACGGTTGGACAACCTTCGCCTTGAAGGATTGCGATCTCACCATCGACTTAAAGGCTTCGCCCCAGCCCAGCCCCCAGAACTTCTCGATGTTCAATCGGGTGAGGATTGCTTCCTATTCACGTTATTTGTCCCGTGGCACATTTGCCGTGATCATCCTCGACGAAACGCTTCGATCCGGTCGCGATCCGGTCGACCCAGTTGTCCGCTCGTTGGAACGTTCGATTAGCCGAGATCCGTTGGTCTCAGGATTTAGCGCGGACCAGTCCATTCTGAATTTCCCCGGAGTACCCTCCGGTACGCTTCTTAGCACGACCTACACTTACAAAGGCCTACCCAAATTCGCCAATTTCGCGATCTTTAGCTCCGGCAAACGCCTTCTTATCGTGCGCGGAACCTTCACCGGCCACCCTAAGGACGACCACGCCACCTGGGATCACCTCCTGCATTCGATCCATTGGACGCCTACCGCCATAGGCTCCGCAATACCCGAGTAGCCGCAGGTTCCTGCCTGCGGAATCCGGTTCTTGTTGTGCGTGTAGCTACAAGCTTCGTAGTTGACTGCGGAGGCACGGAGGGTGTTGCTTGGGGACCAGATATTGCTACAGGTCCAACCCATTTGGAGTGCGCGGGCTTGACCGCGCTTTGATCAGCACGGCTCGACGTGCGTGGAGACTTCGGGGCACTGTTAGGTTCAGTTGGGACGTTTAAGGGCCAACTTTTGAACCATTACACGCGCGTCGAGCCGCTATGGTAACAGCGCGGTCAAGCGAGCTCAATCCACATGGATTCCGAACCCAATACACCAGTTCTCCACCTCTCCAACCAACCGGTGGGGGTGGCCGCAGCACGAATCATCTGCGGGCTAAGTTTTGTCGGGAGGGTCCGCAATGCTCTTCCACTCGATGGCCTTGCCCCGCCTGGTCAACGGGTCGTCAAGCTTCGAACCGGCGCTGGCATCCTCCGACCCGGCTTAAGCGCCTTCCAAAGAATGTCGTTCAGTTTGTCTGGGTCGGCCTTGTCGTATCCGCTCCAATCGAGCCGCGCCGACGCTTGCCCGAGCGCCCCTTTCTCCGGATTTCTCGTATCCAAAGCCACCTTCTCGTCCGCCGCGCTGTACGGGCGGAAGTCCGGCTTCGTTAACACCGATCGATAGAGTGGAGTTGCCTTCGCATCGAACTGGGTCATTGGGGGCAGCCCCAAAATGATCTCCATCGTGCGAATGAAGCTTGAGGTGGTGTAGTGGGTGCCGTCTATGAAGTTACGCCGAATGTAGGGCGATATCACCAGCCCTGCCGTTCTGTGCGCATCGATATGGTCTGGGCCGTTCTGTGCGTCGTCCTCAATCACGAAGATGGCGGTGTCCTTCCAGAACTTCGAGTGGGAGATCGCGTCCACCATCTTTCCAAGCGCGAGATCGTTCGAGGCGACCGACGCCTCGGGGGACAAAGCCCGAGGGTTGAGACCCCGAGTATGATCCTCTCCCAGCGACATCACCATAAAGCTCGGCCAATTCCCCGACTTCTCGCCGTTCTTGAGGTCGTCGATGAACACGTCGATCTTTTGATAGTCTCGGCCAAACCCGCCGTCGCCCTTGAAGTTCGCCCACTGGAGACTGCCGTGGCCCTCCAGACCCTTGTCTCCCGTGAAGACGGGAGGCGTGTTCGGATCGGATTTGAAACTGCTGGCCTCACCGTAGGAGAAGTAGCTCACTCCGTGGGTACGACAGTTATCCCATAGATAACCAGCTGGGGAAGCGGTCAAGCGATCGTCGGCGTCTGGCTCTCCCCGACCGGAGTAGCTGTTCATCCAGGCCCGCTCTGTAAAGTCGGTCGCGTAGGCCGAGTCGCACCATTGGTGGCCATCCTCGCTGACTTCGCCGTCGCAGTACAGGTTGTCCAAAAGGACGAAGTCTTTCGCCAACTGGTGGCCGTTCGGGGTCACTGGCTCGCCGAACAACACCAGCGACGGATCTCCGTTGCCAGCTGGGATGTCCCCAAATACCTGGTCGTAGGTGCGATTCTCGCGAATCACGTAAACCACATGCTTGATGTTTTTGAGCGCCTTCGTGGCCTCGGCAATCCCCTTCGTGGGCGGTTTGGGCACGTTGGCCATGACTTGACGGGTGTAGACGTCTAGCTGCCCCTGAGTTGGGACATCGACAATATTGACGTTCCCAGTCAGAACGCTTCCAATGTAGTCGTACTTCGACCCGTTGGAGTTGTTCGTCAACGGAGTCGCGCCCCTCGCGGGGAAGTTGGCCCGAAATCCGAGGCCCTTTCCGGTGCCGATGAACAGCTTCTTGCCATCTGGCGACACCGCCAGCGAACTCGGGTACCAACCGGTCGGAATGAACCCGACGACGCGCGAAGTCTTGTCTGAGATATCGACCACCGCCACGTCATTGTTGTCCGCATTGGCCACGTACAAGGTCTTGCCCGAGGGAGACACCGCCACCGCGTCTGGCGTGGATCCCACCGGATCCTTAGGGTCGAGTGTGGTTCTGATCGTCTCCACCACTGCGCCGTCCCGAATCACCGATACCGAGTTCGAGCCGGAGTTGGCCACGTAAAGCCGACCATCGGGACCAAAAGCAAGTTCGTTCGGGTGCGAGCCCACCTCGATCTTCGTTTTCGTGGTCAGAGTGGTCGGATCTAGGAACGAAACGCTCTTGTCGCCCCAGTTGGAAACCGCCAGCGTCGTACCATCCGGTGAAAGGGCCAATCCATACGGTCGATAACCGACCGTGCCGGTGGCAGTTGGAGCCGCAGGCTCACCGGCGTAGCGAATAATCGTGTCTGCGTTGGTGTTGGCCGCCCAGACGATTCCATCCTTCGCGATGACCCCGGTGACATACGATCCGGAGTCCTTTTTACGACTCAGGGTTCGTTTTGCTCCGAAATCGTCGCCGCGAGTAAGAGGGGATAGCGACACCGTTCGAATCGCTGAGCCCCCGCCCGAGACATACGCCTTGTCGCCATCGAGTCCCATCCCAATGAAAGCGTTTCCCAGCGGTAACGTCGCGGTCACTTTCTCGGAGTCGGGATCAATTGTCACTAACCCTTGGTTGTGCCATCCGCTAGTGATCACCACCAGCTTCTTGCCATCCGAAGTGAACGCCATTTTGGTGGGCAGATCCCCCGGCAAAGTGATGGCACGACCGGCCGGGCGAATGACCCAGCCGTTCGGAAGGACCGTGGAGCCATCAACACCTATCTGGTCGGGAACGTCTCGTTGATGGCTCGTTGTCGCTGCAACGAGCACACCAAGACCGACGAACGGAATCCCCGCAAGCGCCACGATCTTTTTCATGTTTCCCAGTAGTTTGGCCGGGAACCCGAAGACAAGTCCATCGGGTTAACCGCCTGTTCACATGAGAAATCGTTTATGGGCTATTTGAGATCGGTTTGCGTCTGGGGCATCGCTCCAAACGCGTTGTAACGGAACCCCTTAGTGCGGGCGCTGAGCAGATAGGGCTGGATTTGAATGTACATCGGGAACCAAGCCACATCCTGGATCGCAATGTCTTGCGCCTGTTGGTACATCTTGATCCGCTTCGTCGGGTCAGCCTCGATGTCCGCCGCCGCACAGATGCGGTCGAATTCGGGATTCGAGTATTTCATGAAGTTCGACGACGACTTGCTCGTCAGGAGCAGACTCAGGAAGTCCTGCGGGTCCAGATAGTCGGCCAGCCACCCATACATATAGAAGCCAAGCTGCTGTTTGTTCTGGGCGTCCTGGAAGGTCCGGATCTCCATCCCGCGCAAGGTCACCTGCAAGCCGAGCGTCTCTTTCAACTCGCTCGCCACTTCCTCACAAGAGATGCGGGATTCCGGAGTCTGCTCTAAGTAGTTCAACTCAAACGGGGGGAGTCCCTTGCCGTCGGGATAGCCCGCCTTTGCCAAGAGGGACTTGGCCCCTGCCGGGTCGAATTTGATTCCGACGTAGTGATCGTCATGACCAGGAATGCCCGGCGGCAGAATCTGGCGGGCTACCGGAAGACCGGGGAGGAGCACCGAGTCGATCTTGTCTCGATCGATGGCCATCGCCACTGCGCGGCGAACGTCACGGTTGGCGAATGGCTTGTAGACGGAGCCGTTCATCGCAATGTAGCTGACGCTCGGGAGCGAGTAGATTTTGAAGTACGGCTTCAGGGCTGGGTCGGTCTGAATCGTCTTTAGATCGCGTCGATCGACCGGTACCGCGTCTGACTCTCCACCCCGAAACTTGTTGAGGCGGACCGTCGCGTCTTTGATCACGTCCCTCACGATCTTGCGGATGTGGGGCTTTCCGCCCCAATAGCCGTCGAACGCTTCAAGGTCGATACGTTGATCGGAAATGTAGCCGGTGACCTTGAACGGTCCCGTCCCAATTGCTTGTTCCGGTGTTCGAATTTCCGTATCGGTCATCGCCTCTTTTGCCAGCGGGAAGGAGCACGGGTAAGTCAGCTTCTCAAGAAAATATGCCTTGGGCGCGTCGATCTGAATCTTGAGCGTGTAGGGATCGACGACTGAGACACCCGAAACCGTGTCCGCCTTGCCCGCCACTCGAGCGTCGAATCCTACGATGTCGTTCAGGTAAGTCGAAGCGGTCGGGGAGTTGAACTTGGGGTTGGTGTTTCGGTCGATGGCCCACTTGAAGTCGTCCGCCTTCAACTCGCGGCCGTTGTGGAACTTCACGCCATGACGGATGTGGAAGATAAACGTCTTTCCTCCGTCGCTGATCTCCCACTTTTCCGCGAGGGCTGGTTCAAGCAAGTTTTGCTCGTTGTATCGAACGAGCCCTTCAAAGACATTGTTCAAGGTCTCAGACGCGTAGGAGTCTTGAATCAGTCCTGGGTCAAGCGTGCTTCCGTTCACCTGAAGCGGGAATCGGAAGGTGTCGGGGTCGCCCTGGGTTCGGGCGGAAAAATTGCCTTTGCCGCATCCGCAAAGAACCATGGTACCGGCGAGCAGGACCGTCGAAGTGAGGAACAAGAATCGTTTCATAGGAAAGGAGTGCGATCGTGAAATGGAATCCGGCCTCGCTGCCGCAGTCAATCTTAACGTCTATCGGCTTAACAAAGCCTACGTTTATTTCAATTGCATCTTCGTCTGAGGGAGCAGCCCGAACAGGTTTTTTCTCAAACCTTGAACTCTCGGGCTCACGAGGCTCACTTCTCGATCGAAATAAAGCGGCATCCGGGCCGCATCCGAGATAAGAATGTCTTCCGCTTTTTGGTAGAGTTCCGACCGCTTCGCGCTATTCGACTCGGCGTCGGCCTGCTCACACAGGCGGTCGAACTCCGGATTCGAGTAGCTGTCGTAGTTTCCGCTTGCCGTGCTGGTGAGAAGGAAGCTCAGGAAGTTTTGAGCGTCTAAATAGTCGGCGTACCACGAGGCAGCCACCATCTGCAGCTTCTTACTATTGCGCGCCTTCAGCAACGACCCCCACTCCATCGACCGAAGCCTCACCGGAGCTCCCAGGTTCGTTTTCAACATCTCGGCAATCGCCTCGCAGACAATGCGAATGTCCGGTTTCTGGTCGCGATAGCAGAGGGTGAGATCGGGAAGCCCCTTTCCGTTAGGAAACCCGGCCTCGGAAAGTAGCCGCTTTGCGCCCTCGACATCGTAGGGAGTCCCCTTCAAGTCGGCCCGATACCCCTCGATCCCGGGGGCCAAGAAGCCGTTTGCCACCGGCATGTTGTTCAGGAGTTGGGTTGCGATTTTGGTGCGGTCCACCGCCATCACGAATGCCTGTCGAACCTTCTTGTTCGCGAAGGGCGGATAGGCCACTTCGTTCAACCCCATGTAGTAAATGGCGGCGCGCGGCGAAAACTGCTCTTGGCTCTTCAGCGTCGGGTCTTTCTCGACCCCTTCCACATCTTGCCGCTCCAGGGAGAGAAAGTCGAGATTGCCTCCTCGGAACAGATTGATGCGGGTGCTCGCGTCCTTGACGATCGGCCTCTCAACTCCATCGATAAGGGGCGCGCCGAGATAGTAGTCTTTGTTTGCGACCAGGGTGATCTTCTGGTCTGGCGCATAGGATCCGAACTTGAAGGGGCCAGTACCCACCGCTTGCGTGATCGAGGTGATCTGTCCGGCTCCCGTCGCTTCCTTCGCGAGCACGTCCGCGCAAGGATAGGTGAGCTTTCCGAGGAAGTAGGCCCGGGGTTTATCGATCGTGATACTCACGTGATTTGGGTTGATCACTTTAATGCCCACGATTTCCGAGGCAAGTCCCTTGTTTCGCTCGTTTACTCCGACGATGTCGGTGAGATACTCCTGGGCGGTCGGCGACGGGAAATCCTTGGCGGTCGCTCGCTCAAGAGACCATTTCACATCCTCGGCGCTGACTGCTCGGCCGTTGTGAAACTTGGCGTTGGACCTCAGCGTGAAGACGTAGGTCTTGCCCCCATTCTCCAGCTTCCAACTCTCCGCTAGCTGAGGCACGACATGGTTCTCCTCGTCGTACCTCACCAACCCCTCAAACACATTCCCCAGCAGATCGCCGGCATCAATGTCCTGAACAATCGCCGGATCCAGCGTCGAAGGCGACGAGTGCATCGCATACCGAAAATACTTCGACTGGCCCTGGGAGACCGACTGTGAAAAGTTGCCCTTAGAGCAACCGACGGCGACAATGGCAAGACTCAACGGAAGCAGACGACGCAAAGTGCGTCTATTCTACAGCGAAGATAGGAAAGTGCCTGCTAGCTCCTAACTCCACCTGGACAGCCCTGATGCGTTCCTCACAACCAAAGTCACTGCGAAGACTCCATCCGGTGTCGTGCGCTTGGAGCGAGAAGTGCCTTCGAAACCGAATTTCCTAGTAGTCTCCACGCCCGCCGGGTCGGGCTGGCAAAAGCGGTCCCAGGTGACCGCACTCCAAACCGCTCCGATATGGAGTCCCCTGACCCGGCAGCGCTGGGAGCAGCGAGACCTGGCTCGCGTGGAGTCACGTCCTAATCGCATTTACACGTCCAGCCCCTGAAACCGAATTTCCTCGGTGCCTCCACGCCCGCCAGGTCGGGCTGGCAATAGCGGTCCCGAGTGACCGCACTCCAAACCGCTCCGATATGCTGCGGCATGTCTGGCGATCGAAGGCGCTTTTTCCGGTAGATTCTCAGGCTCAGCCTGAAGCGAATGAGGCAACACCTCTTTTCGACCCGTGCGAGAGAGAAACGCGTTGAGTTTTGAAGAACGATTAACCCTGTCATCGACCCTCTTCTTAGCGGTCTTCGCGGCCGTGAGAATTTGGGACGGAGTCACCCGAGTGGATCACGTCAAGCTACTGGCTCAGACGCTCGACAAGCGAAGATCAGGCAGACGCGGTCGGTCCCTGCTCTCGTACTGGCTCTCTAAGCGTTCTCCCCTGACCCAGGCACGGCCAGAACTGGCACTACAACTCCACGCCGGACTCCTAGAAATCAACTGGTTAACGATCTCCTTTTCGATAACCCTCTTGTCCGTTTTCGCACAGGACACTCAATACAATCACGAGGTTGTAAATAGGTATGCCCACGAGACATCGACCTGCATGACCTTCTATCAGGTCGGTCTTGTTCTCATCGTGGTATCGCGGATCACGCTCAGTAGATTCCTAAAATAGGCATCGGCGGTATCCTCCATGCCCATTCCAGCAGTTCTCGGAATGACTTTGACTAATTCACTGCCCCAGGACCCGTAGGCAGAGAAACCTTCGTAAACGTCAGTGACGACCCTTGGAGAGCCCTGAAACGGCAAAATCGCATCATGCCCTCGTCCATGCGGACGATGGCAAAGGTCCGCCAATTCACAATCTCTGCACTCCGGGGGGTAAACGGGTCAATGCAAGAAGGTTTAGCTGCAGCCTTCCGCTCAGGTCACCTCGCCCGTACATAGCACTGCCTGCGCGAGTCCCAATGAGCTCCCATCGCCAGAAAAGCCCGATGGTAAGCATTGTAGTCTCTAGCGCTCACGAAGACCCGTGACGCCGGGTCCAGTCCCGGCGCCTGCCACGCCGTCCGCACCAGTTCCAGCACCTGCTTTAGCATTCGACCTTGGTTCGAGTATCCACCGGCCGCATTCTCACCCCAACCCTCCTCGTTCCCGAACGGATACCGGCGATCTTTGATCGACCGGAGAAACGAAGGGAACGGATCATCCGGCGGCTTCAACGGCTTTGGCCGCATGACCCAATACTTGGATTGCTCCATCGCATAGGTGAAGAACCTCGGTCGGAAGCCCCCACCCGATGCGCCCGCACTCCCGAACCTAATCGGGAGTGTGAAGGGAATGTCATCCACCAGATACGTGGGATACCCTGGCCAATAAGAACGGTTCGTCGGACCTGGGCGATCCATTAAGCCAAACAACGCCGCCGCAATCGCAAAGCAGCCGTCGGTCCCTCCCACAATCCGGTCGAACTCCAGCAGAACGGCCAAAGCCTTCTGTTTTCCCAACGGCAGAAGGTCGTTGACCGTCTGGATGAAGCTAAGGGGATCGTACGCCCCAAGCCGGCTCGCCACCAGGAGATGCCGGTCAGGCTCAGCGTCCGACATCAACGCCATCGGCGGCGGCGGCCGGCCCGGCGTGCCGGATACCCAGACGACCCGCCCCGCCTCAAACCTCACCTGCCCCCGCGACGCCAAAGTCGTGTGCCCGTGCGTGCCGTAAGACCAGGAAAAGTCCGTAGAGTAATTCCGCCCGCCTTGCCCAATCGGCAACAGCACATCGTTAGGCGCCCCCAGCACCTCCCGCACCCTCGCCGCCCCCCACCCTTTGCGAACCAAAAGAAGGCGGT
This sequence comes from uncultured Armatimonadota bacterium, assembly GCA_903904815.1. Lineage (GTDB taxonomy): Bacteria > Armatimonadota > Fimbriimonadia > Fimbriimonadales > Fimbriimonadaceae > Fimbriimonas. The sequence continues at coordinate 2,024 of CAIVDU010000025.1, read as the reverse complement.
GATAGAACTCGATCCGGTCCGATCGGTTCCCGGAGTCATGAAGTTGCAGGGCGATTGCCACTGCCGCAAAAATCAACATTCACCAGACCCACGACGTATCGCAAGGATATCACAATTCTATAGGTCGGTTGAGCCTCCCCAGGTTCTCATAAACCTGGCACCTGGCGACCTCGATCGGGGACCTTTCTGAAAAATCGGAGAATTCGAACTCGATGCGATAGATCGCGTTTGGCTTACCCGTTTTAGTTATTTGTGTTGATTCACGAAAAACTACTTGGTACATCGATAGCTTCTATCGTAGAATTGGCCCCATCGGATCTTGGCTGATCCTGGAGGTACCTTTGAATTTGTCATTGTTTACTAGGTCTAGTGTGTTTAGGCCTATATCAATTTTATTATCAGGATCGATGTTGTACTCTGCATCGTATCCGGCGTTGTTGAGTGCCTCGGATTCGCTTAAGTCACTCACGGTCAAGCTGGAGCGACTTCCGCGTGGGGATTACACCGACAGCCCGGTGCGACCGTTCCTTGGGGCTCACCCAGGAAGATCTCCTCGAACGCGTGGCGGACTCTGGAAGTTGTCCCAACTCAGCGAGCACCAGTTCGACGGAATGTCGGCCAGCCTCGACCCCGTTCAGTCCATATCAGGGGCAGCCGTTTCCGATGCAAGTGGTCCCGCTCTCCCCTGGGAGGGCTCGGTTCCTTCGAGTTCTGGCTCTACGAACACCGGTAACGGAAACAAGCTCACGACCATTCCGCTTTTCGGGTGGAAACAGCGCGGCGGATTCCCGATCGAATTCGATCTCTACCAAAACAGCGAAGGCGCCATCGCCGGCGGCCCAGGTTATGGCTGGACAACCTCCTTCGAAATCTACATCAACACGTCCGGCTCCTCACCGGTCGTCCACTGGGCAGATGGCTTGGCCATTCCATTTTCTTCGGGTTCGGGCGGCGGTGGCGGTGCCACAGAATTCGGGCCCTCTGTGAAAGAGAGCGAATCCAACTCAGCCGTAAGCACTTCGTACACACCTCCTGCGGGAATCTATGACTCTCTTGTGCAGAACACGAGCGGAACGTGGACGCTGACAAAGAAAGACGGGACGGTCTACAACTTCAACACCAGCGGCTTCTGCACTAGCATCGTGGACCGCAACGGCAACACGGTGACCATCTCATGGACCTCGTACAATGTGCCGTCCAGCATTGTCGATTCGACAGGACGAACCATCACCATTGGCTCTACTGGAACGAAGATCACGTCGATCACCGATCCGATGTCTCACCAATGGACGCTGACCCAAAACTCCAGCGGCGATTTGACCTCAATCGCCTGGCCGCTTCTATCGGGAACGTCGTATACCGACCAGTTCTCGTACACGAGTCACGAGATCACCACTCATACCGACCGATGGGGCAAGGCCTGGACCTTCGCCTACAACTCGGACGGCAGTCTCGCCAGCGAAACCGACCCGCTCAGTCACACGACGTCGTACACTTACACCTCGACGGGAGCAACCGTCACCGACCCGCTGGGCCATACGACGGTGGACAACTACTCTTCCGGTGTCGTAGCCAGTCACGTAGATGAGAGCAGCTACAGCACCAGCTACACCGCTCGCGATGCGAACTACAACCCAACAAGCCTCACCGACGAGCGAGGTAAGGTTTGGACGTACACGTACGACTCACTCGGCAACGTTCTCACCGCGACCGACCCTTTAACCCACGTCAAGACGTACACCTACAACGGGTTCGCTGAAGTGCTTACTGTGGTCGACGGTTTGTCGCACACCACAACCAACACCTACGACTCTCACGGCAACCTGCTCACCGTCACCGACCCGCTATCGCATGTGACCACCAACACGTACGACAGCTATGGTGAAGAACTCACGACAAAGGACGCTTTGTCGCACACCACGTCGTTGGGATACGACTCGAACGGCAACCTGAGCTACGTGCACACGCCGCTGGGCAACGCCACCACCTTCGGTTACGATGGGCTGGGACGCGTTACCAGCGTC
>CAIVDU010000024.1 GCA_903904815.1 uncultured Armatimonadota bacterium | reverse complement strand
GAACTCCCGGAAGACGAGCAGCAGGAACTCCTCGCCAAACTCGAGGACTCGGTCATGTCCGTGGACCCACTTGCGCTGAAGGACGAAATCGCGCAGTTGGACAAGCTCGTCTCGCAATCACTTTTGCTCGAGAAACGAGAAGTGGAATCGAAGCTCCGAAGGCTCCGCGAGGTCCTCACAACGCGGGGGATCTTCGACGATCCCAAAATGAAGCTGCTGATTTTCACGGAGCACAAAGATACTCTCGACTACCTCGTCGACAAGATGCGGGACGACTGGCATCTGTCCGTTACCCAAATCCACGGCGGCATGAAGATCGGCGATCGCGATACGCCGGGCACGCGGATCTATGCCGAGCGCGAGTTCCGCGAATCCTGCCAGATCCTGGTGGCGACCGAAGCCGCCGGCGAGGGTATCAACCTTCAGTTCTGCTGGTTCATGATCAACTACGACATTCCGTGGAATCCTGTACGGCTGGAACAGCGCATGGGGCGCATCCACCGTTACCTGCAGGAGAAGGATTGTCTCGTATACAACTTTGTGGCGACGAACACCCGCGAAGGCAGGGTTCTCAATAAGCTCTTCGAGCGTCTCCACTTGATTGAGAACGACCTCGACCCGCAGCAAACCGGGAAGGTCTTCAATGTTTTGGGCGACGTCTTTGCCGCAAATCAACTGGAGCGAATGCTCCGGGAGATGTACGCCAGGAACCTGAGCATCGAGAGTATCGAAAGCCGGATCGTCGCCGAAGTCGACCTGGAACGATTCCGCAAAATCACAGATTCCACGCTGGAAGGGCTCGCCAAACGTTCCCTCAATCTCTCGGCCATTGTCGGCAAATCAGCCGAGGCGAAGGAACGGCGTCTCGTGCCCGAGGTGGTGGAGGACTTCTTCCTGCTTGCCGGGCCGATGCTGGGGGTTCACCCGAAGGAAATCGTCAAAGGAAAGCACTGCTTCCGCGTCGGGCGAGTGCCGAAGAACCTCTGGACAACCGGCGACCTGCTGGAGCCACGCTTCGGGAAGTTGGGCAAAGAATACAAGCAGATCGTTTTCGACAAGAGCTACCTTTCTGAAGACCCGACCGTCGATTGGGTCACGCCAGGGCATCCTCTCTTTGAGGTGGTCCGGGAGGAGTTGCTCCAGTCCGTTGGCCCAGACCTCGAACGCGGCTCCGTGTTCTATGATGTTGCCCGGACGCAGCCGGCCCGCCTTGACGTCTATTCGGCGACGATCCGGGATGGCCTTGGCAATATCCTCCACCGGCGCCTATTCGTCGTCGAGACCGCCATGGATGGTTCTGTGGCCGTCCGCCAACCGACCCTCTTCCTCGACGTTGTTCCCGCACCCGCCGGCACGGAGCCGGGCGTGGACGATGGGCTGCCGGGCGCCGACATTATCGAGCAGACCCTGATCGAGAGGGCGCTTGAGCCATTCCTCGAAGAGATCCAGCAGACGCGCCTCAAGGAGATCGACACGATTTCCAGCCACATGGAGATCAGCCTGAACGAACTGAT
>CAIVDU010000023.1 GCA_903904815.1 uncultured Armatimonadota bacterium | reverse complement strand
TTGAAACCTGAAGGCGCAATTTCGCCCCGGTAACAAAATGATTCAACACCGAAAAGGAGCCAATCGCTACACCCTTCTTCCAAATTGCGCTCCAAATCGCAATTTTAAGTGTACATATGTCTACATAAACTGGCCACGCCGCGTCCGCATGACTCTTCTTCAATAATGTTTAGGGCCTCAAACCCGTTGAGTTCTCCTTGGGTTGACAGCGACGGCATGAGACCATCTGCTTCGTCCGGATCAAGAGGAGTTGCACCTTCGGGGTAATCGAACTCTAAGCCCACAGTTCGGAATCTCCCCGATCAACGAGTAACTCCGCTTCTACCGGAATAATCTTTCAACCGGTCGAACCAACGGGTCTCGCAGAAGCCTCAACTCGAGTTGTCTCACAAATGCGTCGACAACCAACTCCGCGACCCGACGACGCGGCTTCCCCAGGTACATCCCCCAGCCACGTCTCAGTAGGGCAGAGCCAAGAGTCTGTCCTGGTCCAACCAAAGGAAACTCCTCGGGCGATCGACCTCGTGAGTACACCCAAAGGAGCGCCTCACGGGCATGGTCAAACCCTTCAGTCGATTCAACGTACCGAACGATGACAAGAACCTCGTCGATACCCACTTCATCCCCACTTCCGGGCCGGATTCCGACCGGGCGAAGAGTGCCACCGGCAATGCGGAGGCCCCAAAGATGCAGCATCGCCTCAGCGCTCATCTTAAGCTCTCCTCACGAGAATCGAGACCGAGAGAAATAATATGTGCGGGAAACATACGGATATGATACGCCCAATCGTCGCAATATTTGCGTTGTTCGTCCGTAGTTTTTGCGTATACTAGGTGGGTGAGAAAGCCATCCGCAGTTTCAGAGGGCAAGACATTCGCGGCAATCTTGGATCGTCTCGGCTTCGAGCGCAAGGACTTTGCCGAGAAGATGGGTGTCTCGGACGACGTCCTAAGCAACATCTGCCGAGGCGTCACTCGGCTGCGGGGAGAGCGTCGCCGGGCAGCGGCAAAGATTCTCGGGGTGACCGAGCCGGAGTTGCGTGCGCAACTTTCAGGTGAGGCCGCTAGTCTGCTTCTCGATTCGGCCGAGCGTCAATCAACCTCCGAGCCAGGCTTCCAGACCGTCAACGTCGGGGGTAAGGTTCATCTGGTGCGAAGAGGATATCGGCTAGTTCCTGTCTATGGGGCCCTTCCTGCCGGACTTCCCGCCGCAAGCTACTCAGATGCCATCTCGGCCGAGGTCATGCCCGACTGGGACAATCACTTCGATCGGTGGGGCCGAGTCATCACCGGACGGTCCATGTCACCCGAGTTTGAGGACGGCGACATTGCCATCTTCGAAAGTAGGCTTCCGGCCGACTTTAACGGCGTCCACGCTCGCAAAGACAACGAGGATACATTCAAGATCCTCCGCAAGCATCCGGATCAGCAAGGTGAGTTCTGGCCAACAAATGTGACCGATTTCCAGCCCTTCTCAGCGGAGGGCTGGGAGATTCTTGGCGTCTGTATTCAACGAATCCGATACGGCGAAGGGGGTGTAAAAGACACCCGCGAGTACCCTTACGGATTCATCTGGCGATTTCGCTGAAGAAAGGGAAAACTATCTATCCCGTAACTCCGGCGTGAACCGGCGCCGCCCGTAGCAGATAGTGGATCACGTCCGCAGCATGGTAGCTGTTCTTGCCAGGCGGAACAAACTTGGCAATATTGCGAACGTCGTCGCCGGCCGTGATGATCGGCGCCTCAGTCGTGCCATCTTTTCGGATCTGCCCGAGGCCAATAGTCGCCATCAGTCCATTGCAAACACACTTGCGACCAACCGTATCTTCAAGCGCCCCGCCTTTTCGAAGATAATCCTCGACCGGTTCGGCTGGGCAACGGAAACCCACTTTGCCGTCTTCCTCGCGATACGCTTGGCGAAGGTATCCGAGGTCGCAGATTCGCTCCCGCTCTTCGTAAACGGCAGCCGCCGAGAGGGAATCCTCTAACAGAACAACCTTGAATGGAAACCCGGTGGGAGAGGCGAGTGCGTCGGTGAACACCGAGACATCATCCCCAAGGCATTTCTCGATAATCTGATGCTTGTACTGCGCATCCATACCGGACTCTTCGCAGAAAGCAAACGCCGTTCCGACTTGGATGCCTTCAGCGCCCTCGGCAATCGCTTCTTCCAGTTTGCATGGATCGGCGTAGGACCCAGCAAGCCAAAATGGAAGTCCGATAGCTCTAAACTCGGAAAGATCCGCCTCATCCCGAGGTCCGTAGATCGGCTCGCCTCGCTCGTCGATTCGAAGACCGCCGCGAGGAGGTGCATTGTGCCCGCCCGCCGTTTTCCCTTCGACGATGAATCCGTCCACCTTTCCGGAACTCTTTTTGGAGAGGGATAGGGCAAGAGTCGACGAAGATACGATCGCGAGGAATTTGGGACGCTTCAATGAGGTGACACCCTCGGCCGTGAATTTCTTAGGGGCGAACTTGACCCGGTTCTCTTCACCAGCCAATGCGCCGTGGACGTCAAATTTGAGTTCCACTTGTTCCAGTTCGGCGAGTTTATCGAGGTACCCCGGAATGTTTCGGGGAATACCTGCCCCCATTAAAACGTAGTCGACGCCTGCCAGCATGGCTCCAAAGAGCGAAGGAACCGTCGGGAGTTGGATCTTCTCCAGGAGGTTGATGCCGACTTGACCTGCGTGACCCAGTTTCGCCAAAAACACTTCGCAAAAATTTGCGAGAATCGTAAGCTCTAGGAGCGCCTGGATGTCCTTGTTGGAAAAGTTAGGCTTCGACTTGAAGGGTTGGTCATCTTGCTTGCCTCCATCCACGAAGTACCGGTTCCAAACTCTTTCCGCCATCTCAGGCATGGGGAAGTGATCGACGGCAAGACGCATTTGTCCGCCCGGGTCTCCCAACTGAAGACGGCGGCAGAAGACGACGTCTAGAGCCGTCCCCGAGATGACTCCCAACTGTCCGCAAAGAGACACGGCTCGGGCTAGAGACCAGGATGAAACGGCAATTCCCATGCCGCCCTGAATAATTTTCGGATTCTCCATGTATACGTTCTTAGAGAGGTACCTGGATTGGCGCACCCGTTGCCGTGCTGATTTTCCATGACACTGTTCCTTTATGAACACGCGTCACTGTCCAATTGCGGCCCCCCAAGATTGCGAATCCCAATTTGGGTGAGTCGGAACTTCCTCGTCGTTGTGACGATTTGCATCGAAGTGAGATGAGGCCAAGATCATCTACACTCAGCCGTTCCCATGCCAAAACGATCGATAACCCTCGTCCGCCACGGTCACCGAGAAGATTTCGCTGGAAATGAGTGGTCGCCGGCTTGGTCAGAGAAGGCCATTAATCCCCATGACCCCGACATTTCTGAGCGAGGAATCCGGGAGGCCATCGCGCTCGGAAAGCGCCTTGCGATCCGCCCCGGAGTCACCATCCTCGCATCTCCGTTCCTACGGACCGTGCACACCGCTTCCCACGTGGCCAACGCGCTGGGAAGCCGAGTCTTGATCGAGAACGGCTTGCACGAAATGATGCATCCAGACGGCTTTCCACACTTTCCGGTGCTTCAATCTGCCCAGCAACTCAACAATCGCTTCGGTAACGTGAACACGGAATACTCATCGGTGACTGTTAAATCGTTCCCTGAACGGACCATGGGGGATGTTGCTTCTAGAGCATCGGACGTTTTGCAGACAATCCTCGCTTACCATTCAGGCGATTTGGTCTTGGTCACCCATGCCGACCCTTTGCTCGGTTTCCTGATCGCCGCCGGTATCGATGCGTGCCGGCAGCCTGTCCACACCTGCTCCGTCTACCAAATTGATGGGTGCCCTGGCGACTGGAGTCTCACCATAAATGGCGATGCCAGCCACCTGGACGGAACGAGCTAGACCACACGATTCACACGAAGGACACGAACCCCTTTCGCAGTGATTTCCACGGTGGAGACCGACGCCGGCTCAATTTCGACGCGCGTCACGTTGTCCAGAGGCGCCCCGAGTCCGTACACGAGGGCCGTCTTTATCGGATCACCGTGTCCAAATAGGGCAATATGCTTGTCGCCGTGTGACTCGGCGAGTCTCGACAGCAGGCTCACTACTCGAGCTTGAACCTCTACGATGGTCTCTCCTCCAGGTGGTCGACAGAGGCTGCGAGCCGACTGCCACGTCGCCCATCCGGGCTGCGCGTGCAACTCTGGAAAGCTCAACCCGCTCCATTGGCCAAAGTCGAACTCATTGAAGTCCGGCTCGGTTTGGATGGCAATTCCCAGCCTCCTAGCCAACTGCGAAGCCGTTTGCTGCGCTCGCTCAAGCGGGCTAGAAATGACCTTCGAAATCGGCAAGTGGGCCAGCCACTCGCTTACTTTCACCGCGTCAACGACTCCGACCTCGCTGAGTGAGACGCCAGGTGACCGGCCGGGAAAGCCCCGTTGGAGCCAGTTGTGGTGACCGTGTCGAACCAGGTGAAAAACTGCCATTCCCCGATTGTAACGAACTGGGCCGCTTTAGGGTTTCGACCAGGTTAGCGAAACTTTCGCCGCTGTGCCGTGATCACTTCGGTATTCATTCCTGCCCAGTGAAGCGCCCCACCAAACCGACCGTGCTCCATCTTCATGCACTTGTCCACGACCGCGGTAAGACCGGCATCGATCGCCTTGTCAGCGGACGCCATGTCGATGATCCGAAGCTGCATCCAGACCGCCTTCGCCCCGATCGCGATCGCCTCATCTACGATAGCGGCAACTTCCCAGGTCGGGCGGAAAATGTCGACGATGTCGATCGGCTCAGGGATACTCTTCAGGTCGGGATAGCATGTCTCCCCGAAGATCTCGGTAACCCGAGGGTTAACCGGGATAACTCGAAACCCTTCGTCTCGAAGATACGATGCGACCATATTGCTCGCCTTCGTGGTTTCCGTGGACAGTCCGACCACCGCGATAGTCTTAGCGGTACCCAGCGCCTCACGGATCTTCTTCGTGTTCTGATACTTTTCCCGTTGTTCGGCCGTGAGCCGAGTGTTCAGGCTTATATCGCAGCTAAAGCTTGGTCCAAATCCCAAAGCAAATCCTCCAATGTTTCCAGTCCTACCGAAAGTCGAATCATCGCCGCCGTGATGTTCGCCGCCGAAAGTTCTTCGTCCGATAGTTGTTGATGCGTGGTCGATGCCGGATGAATGACCAAGCTTTTTGCGTCACCGACGTTGGCAAGATGAGAGAAGAGTTGGAGTGACTCAATGAACTTCCGACCAGCCTCCCGAACGTCTCCCGAACTCGGATTCAAGTCGAATGAAAGCACCGCACCGGGGCCCTTCGGCAGGTACTTCTTGGCCAAGTCATGGTGCGGGTGGCTCTCGAGTCCCGCGTAGTTCACACGGCCGATCTTGGGATGTTCTTCCAGAAACTTGGCGATGCCCAAGGCGTTCTGAACGTGTCGGTCCATTCGAACGGAAAGCGTCTCGAGGCCTTGTAGCAGCAGGAAGGAGTTCATGGGCGAGATGCAAGCCCCGGTGTCCCGGACGGTCTCCGCCCGGAGTTTCATTAAGAATCCGTAGTGACCAAAAGTATCGAAGAACCGCATTCCGTGATAGGAAGGTGAAGGTTCCGCGATCGTCGGGAAACGAGAGAAGTCGAAATCTCCCGAGTCGACGACCACACCTCCGATACTCGTGCCATGCCCTCCAATGAACTTGGTGGCCGAATGAATCACGATCGTCGCTCCCCATTCGATGGGACGGCACAGATACGGTGTGGCGAACGTGCTGTCCACGATCAGTGGAATCGAGTTAGCTGCCGCTAGTTTGCCAAGCCCGTCGAGGTCGGCAATGCTCCCAATAGGGTTGCCAATAACCTCGACAAACAAGGCCTTCGTCTTTGGAGTGATGGCCGCTTCCCACGCCGTTAAGTCGCTCGGGTCGACAAAGGCGACCCCGATTGAGAGCTTTTTCAGCGTGTGCGCGAACAGCGTCATCGTGCCACCGTACAACTGCGACGAAGCGACGATTTCGTCTCCCGGTGACAGGAGGGTCATGATCGTGGTGAACTCGGCCGCCATCCCACTGGCAACCGCAACTGAGCCCGTCGCCCCTTCCAAGGACGCCATTCGCTCTTCGAAGACCGCGGTTGTTGGATTGCTGATGCGAGAGTAGATGTTGCCGTACTGCTTTAACTCGAACAGGTGGGCCGCCTCAGCTGTATCACCAAATACGTAGGACGTGGTCTGATAGATCGGCGCCGCGCGCGCGCCTACGTAGGGATCAGGGATCTGCCCCGCATGCAGCATCCTCGTCTCAAAGCCAAAATTTCGTCTATTTTCCAATCTTGTGGTTTTCCCTCACCCGCGTCTCAGACGCGAATGAATTCGGCGACTTCAGGCGTTTCATTCAACTCTTCCACTTCCGAAGGACCCGGTCGCTGGGGCTTGTCTCGATCCGTACTCACCACGCAAAGGAATCCCAACTTCTCACCCTTTGTCGCCCGGAACTGATGCCAGGTTAATGGCCCGACTCTGACGACGTCATGCATTCCGATTTCGGTGACCTTGTCTCCTACTAATACGTGTCCGGACCCCTGAATGATCATCACGAGATGCGTGTGCTGATGCCTTTCGAGTGTGGAATGGCCGCCCGGCGCGATCTCGAAATATCGAAATTCAACCGATAAGTCATCCCCACCTTTAAAAATCGTTTGGCGGTGGATGCTCTTGAAGTGAGTGCCGGTTTCCTTGTAAGGGTGGATGTCAACGCCCTCCCAGGTGTATTGATCACTATGCCGCACCGCCGGAACACCTTCCGAGGGAGATGCGGTTTCAATCGTCGGGATGTGCTTCTCGCTGATCATCGTCTCTTCAAAACCTCTAAAAGGACGCCGCGAGATCACCGTTGTCTCGCCCGTCCGATCGATTAGTTTGGACGGAGCCTTCCAGTGTCTTATTATGGCCCATCGATTCCGCTGGACTCCCTCCATCAGCCCGGCAATCGTTCGCGCCAGCAATCGTTCGGGACATCGATTTGTCCCGTATTTTGCCTATACGATGGAGAGCCGAACCCTGGAAATGAACCCACGTGAATACTGATTCTCGCCAGCTAGCGGCAAGAAGGGAGTGGCTCGAATTGAGCCGCAAACAGATTGCTGAATATGCTGGAATACCCGTTTGCGCGGTTGACCTACTTGAGGTCGGAAAGGAAGTTGAACAGGAAGTGGCTAAGGCCTACGAGCGATCGCTCGACAAGTTGGAGTTCAGACGAATGATGGCGAATCTACCTTGAGCACCTAGGACGCGACCCTTCGAGTGACCGCCGATTGCCAAAACAATGGGTCGTTCCAGGTCAACTCAGTGGCAGGATAGCTGCGCTCGGTGCGTAAGAACGTTGGTCAACGCCGTGCCGTGACAAGCGTCACGACACGGCCCTTTGTCGCTAGTCGTGGATGGATGTCGACAGTGAAGTCGCCGTCAACGTGCCATCCAAGTTGAGCGTCCCTTGGACCAAGATCTTCTGGCCCACCTCTGCCGTGTCAAACGCAGACTGAGTTGAACTCCCCGATCCGATGGAGTAAGTGGTCGAAGAAGTGACCTTAACCGAGATCGTCAGGCCGTTGGAAAAGGGACCGTCGCCCCAGTCGCTGAGCGTCAACGTAAAAGAACCGTCGGACGCAAAGCTGGAGGTGGTGCCAACCACTTTGAGGCCAGTCCAATTGTGAGACCCACCCAACAGGTGGATGCTCGTGGCCGTCAAAGTCTTGCTCGTCGAATCATAGGTTCCCACTGCCGAGACGTTGGTCGCGGATGCGAGATCGGTTGCGAACGTGCCGGCGTTCACCACCGCACCGGTGGTGTCGTAGTACGTCACCGAGGAACCTGGAACCACGGTCACCGTGGACCCCGCGGCTAGGGAGAGCCCGTTCTCCTCGGAGAGCGACACCGAGATGCTCGTTGCGGAAGATCCGGCGCCGATGGAGCCGCGAACCAGGACTCCGTTCGGGTCTTGTGACGGCGTGCCCCTGATCTGAATCGAAGTAGCCGTGATTGTATTTGAACCACTGTCGTAGGTACCGACCGCAGAGATCTCGGTAGCCGTGGGAAGCAGTGCGAAGAAGGCAGTCTCGCTCAGACTCTCTCCGTGGAATCCAAAGAGCTTAGTGGTCGAGGTAGCCGCGACGGTTACCGTCGTTCCCCCCGGAGCGAAGTGTCTGGCTCTGTCCACTGTCACCGTGAATGAAGTCGCGCCAGTCGTATAGGCGCCCAAAGCTCCCGAAACCAGGGCGTTCGACGATGTGGTCGAACCCACCTGAATCTGGATCGATGTCGCCACGAGGGAGTTTGTCGTCGTATCAAACGTGCCTTGTACGTCAACTGCCTGGCCATTGGCGAGGATAGGGTTGGAACTACCGTCGCTATTTGCGATCGTTGTGGTGGCCGTCGTCGTGACGCTGATCGTACAGTTATCATCTCCACGGGAAATCGTGAAGGTTTGGGTCGGCGCGGTGCCGGTAAGCCCGCTAATCGTTCCGACGCTGTCACTCGATTTCTGATTCGTCCGATCGCCAAGACCAGTTGTCGGACCGTCATCGATCACTCCGGTGACCGTAGTTGAATCATCGGTCCACTTGGCTAGATTGAAGTCGAACACGAGAGAACTGCCGCTGCTCACGACCTTGTTAGGGCTGAAATTGAGCGTGATCTCCTTGTCTCCGGCTGTATCCAGGTTGCCGAATGTCTTGGTGATTGACGTCGTCGAGCCAGTTGGAACGAGGGTCAGGGTAGGGGCAAGGGTCAGGGTCGCACCCGTATAGGTTCCTGCTGGAACCGAGGCGGTTGCGAGGAACGCAAACACATTTGCCACTCCTGAACTGTGCAGCGAAGCGACGTCGATCTGCTGTCCGGTCGTGCTCGTGTAGGCGTTCACTTTGCCTGAACTGTTCGACAAGTCGACCTTAAGGATGGTCACCCATACGTGGGAATATTTTGTGCTCAGGTCGTCGGTAGCAAATAGTTTCACCGAACTGGAAGTGGATCCCGAAGCACCGGAACCTCCGCCTCCGCACGCGCACACGATGAACATCAAAGCAGCCATGACGACCGCGAAAATGGGAATTCGGAACAACCGCATCAAACTTTTCTCCTTCCTAAGGAAACGCAAGACGATCCCCTTTGTCTCTCAGTGACGACTCGCCCATGCCAGCGGTTCGTTTCTCGACCTGAAATTCCTCTAACCAAAGCCAGAAGGTTGGAATCGACATCCGCCCGGACCATCTCCGGCCTATCTCCACGAGTTGGACGCTTGGAAATGCACCACATATCCATGAAAATAGCTCGGTCGGCGCCATATTCATAATCCCTAAAGCTACCGAGAATGACCAAGGTATGGGGAGAACGAAGCGCAGCAAATCGTCGGTGGCCGAGATTTTGGCCGCCTTGAGCCATGCTCTCGACCTGGTCGAGGGACAGCCTCAAGGTCACGCGGCGAGGACCGCTCTCATCGCCGGAAGACTCGCCCGAGTCATCGAGTTGGATGAGCAGTCCCAGCGGGAAACGTTCTACGTCTCAGTCCTGAAAGATTCCGGGTGCAGCGACAATTCCGCGCGGGTTCATAAGCTCTTCGGCGGAGACGACCTGTTGGCAAAGCGCAACGTTAAACTGATCGACTGGTCGAACCCGGTGATCTCGGTGAAATATGCATTGACTCACCTCGTTCCGGGTGGATCGGTCGTCCAGAAGCTTCGAAAAGTTCCCGCCTTATTGGGGCCGCCCAATCTCGTGATGGATCGACTCACCGAGGCTCGGTGTACGAGAGCTTCTCTGATTGCTCGAAAGCTTGGCTTCAGTGCACCCGTCGCGGAAGCGCTCCAAAACCTCGACGAGCACTGGGATGGCAAAGGATCATGCCGCCACTTAAGAAAAGAGGAAATCCCGCTGCTGTCCCGAATTGTGAGTCTCGCCCAGACGCTAGAGGTCTTCGTATCCACCTTTGGACTGGATGCCGGATTTGACATGCTTGAGAGTCGAAAAGGCAAATGGTTCGAGCCTGCTCTCGTGAGAGCAGCGAGGGGCCTGCGAACAGACTCCGAGCTTTGGGAACTCCATCACCGCCATCTGGAAGATCCCGGTGTCAATATCACCGAAATCGACCTCGAAAATGAGGCGTCTTCGGCTGATATCGATCAAATATGTGAAGCCTTCGCCGCCATCATCGACGCGAAATCAAGTTTCACTGCTGAACACTCCACGCGAGTCGCGAGCTATGCGTGCGAACTCGGACAATTCTTCGGGTTTGCCCCGGAGCGCCTCACGATCTTGCGCCGCGCCGCACTGCTCCACGACGTGGGCAAGCTTGGCGTCTCAAATATGATTCTCGACAAGCCGGACAAACTCACCGACGAAGAGTTTGCCGCCGTCAAACTTCACCCAAAGTTTTCCCACGACATCCTCGCCCGAATTCGAGGATTCGAAAGAATCACCGAAATAGCCAGCGCCCACCACGAGAAGCTGAATGGTCGGGGTTACTGGCGCGGTCTCTGCGCCGACCAACTCGATTTGGAGATGCGAATTCTCGCCGTGTCAGACGTCTTCGACGCCCTCTCCGCCGCCCGCCCGTACCGAGACGCCCTTCCCCTAGAAACCGTGTTTTCAATCTTGGATAAAGACGCCGGCCAGGGGCTCGATAACGCCTGTATCGAAGCCTTGAAAGAGATTAAGTTCAACGGAGCCCAAGCCGCTGCTTAGGATTCGGGGCTTGTACTTTCATCCCGAGGGACATAAGCCTTACCCATGAAAAAAGGCCGACTGCCTATTTGACCAAATCTGATGACCGAATGGTTGTCCCAATCAAGCCCGCATACCTATCTCCTGAAAAATGGCAGTTTCCAGCGAATCATTCCTAGACCCGTGACCGCGCAGAGCGTTCGTAAAAATACATGACCCCCGACATGCCTGCGCGTGAACACCGAGTGGGGTCTCCTTCTCCAGACCGCTACCGCGAAGCGCAAACCGCTAACCAAAAAAATCAGCCGACCGCTAACCTGATGACTGACAACTTCGAACAGTGCTGACAGTACAACGGGCGCAATCGAAGGTCCGAACGTGTCACAGTGATGGGGAGGCGGTCATCGTTAGTCTCTTTTTGACCTCCGTGGACCCCCGCCTTCACCATCGAACCTTTCACCATGCCCAAACCTCCTAAACGATTCAGCAATTCCAACACTCCCTTGCCTGCCAGACCCCACTTCGGGGATGCCGGAAGCGCACCCAAAAGGAAGAAACGGGAGGACTCAATTGGATTGCCAGGAAACGTCGAAGTCGTGGAAGAGATTCCGGAACTGATCGCCTTTTCAGAGCTTGGGCTCTCAGAACCGATCGCCCGAGCCGTCTCAGAAGTTGGTTTTGAAGCGCCCACCCCGATTCAGGCTAGAGCTATCCCGATCCTGCTAGCCGGACATGACCTGATGGGCTTGGCCCAGACCGGAACCGGAAAGACCGCTGCCTTCGCCCTGCCGTTGCTTCAGCGAATGGACCCCGACATGCGAGGCGTCACCCAGGCCCTCGTCATGGCCCCAACCCGCGAACTGGCCGTCCAGGTCGCCGCTGGCATCCTAAAGCTTGGAAAGTACACTGGCCTCCGAGTGGTCCCGGTCTACGGCGGACAGCCGATCGATCGTCAGATCCGCGCTCTTCGCGCTGGCGCTGAAATCGTGGTGGGCACTCCCGGCCGACTCCAGGATCACCTTCGCAGGGGATCGCTCTCTCTGGACAACATCAAGGTCTGTATCCTCGATGAAGCAGACGAAATGCTCGCCCTAGGTTTCCTTGAGGATATGGAAACGATCCTCGGAGCCCTTCCCGAGACTCGCCAACTCGCCTTCTTCTCGGCCACCATGCCTCCTCGAATCGGCCAGCTCACCAAGCGCTTCCTGAAGGACGCCAAGCTAGTCTCAATCGAGTCGAAGCGTCGAACGGTGGACACCACCAACCAGACCTACTATGAGGTTCCTCGAGGAAAGAAACTCGAAGCGCTAGCCCGTGTTCTCGACATGGAGACCCCGGGTCCGACCATCGTCTTCTGCCGCACGCGGCAAGAGACCAACGATGTTGCCGAAGCTCTGCGCTTAAGAGGCCATAACGCCGATCCGATCCATGGCGACATGAATCAGATGGAGCGTGACCGCGTGCTCAAGCGATTCCGGGAGGGCCAGAGCGACCTTTTGGTCGCGACCGACGTTGCCGCTCGTGGTTTAGATATCGACTCGGTCACCCACGTCATCAACTACGACATCCCCTGGGACGTCGAGCAGTACATCCACCGCGTTGGACGAACCGGCCGCGCCGGTCGAAAGGGCGATGCGATCACGCTGGTTGAAGGCCGAGAGCGTAGGCTCCTGCTGTCTCTGGAGCGAATGATCGGTGCTCCGATCAAACCCGCTCGCATTCCGACCGCCGCCGACATCGCGGCGAGAAGAAGAGAAGTGTTCCGCGACTCGCTCGTCGAAGTTCTCGAGGCCCGAAATTATGAGGGCCATCTGAGCATGGTTGAGGAACTTGGTGAGTCTTACGATCCCGCCGAAGTGGCCGCCGCCGCCCTGCACATGTTCTGGCAGTCCCAACACAGCTCTGCCGCCGAGGTTGCCGAGGAAGTCGCCGCCGACCGCGAGCAGCCGGAGTCGGGAATGACCCGTCTCTTCATCGGACTGGGACGACAAGACGGCCTCCGCCCTGGCGACATCGTTGGCGCGATTACCAACGAAGCCGGTCTTGAAGGCAAGGCCATCGGCGCTATCGACATTCTCGATCGCACCGCCTTCGTCGAAGTCCCCAGCCATGAGTCGGAAAATGTCATCGGCGCCCTCCGCCGCACCAAACTCCGAGGCCGCAAACCCAAAATCGGCCCCGCTCACGGCTAGACATTATCAGTTAAGGGTGAGCGGTCGGCTGTCAGCGGTTAGCTGTACCGGAGTTGTCCGACGGGCCGTTAGGCGGAGAATGATTCCTGTCTCCGCCGCCCGCCATTACTTCGTAGGCACAGCTAGCGTCCAAGGCCGGCAGCCCCGAAGGGGCGACCTAAATCAGCAAAAGGTGCAGCGCAGCGAAACCCTGGTAATCGTGGACGGGTACAAGCTTCAGCCCTTAACTTCCACCTCGATTCCCCGCCCAATCACCTTTCGCTTTCCGTCTTCGACTTCCTGATAAACCGTTGAATTGAGTCCGACGGTCAAGCGGAACAAGCCATAGTCGCCCTTCTCATACGCGAACGTCTGACCGTCGTCTTCGAAAACCTGCGCCCGCCAAGGGCCAGGGCCATAGCACTCCAGCCGGTAATGGGCGTCAGAAGGCACCGAACTCAAGTGCAGTGTGGACGGGAACATGGGAATGCTGGCTCCGGCGCGCACGTAGATCGGAATCGTGGACAGGCTCGGCTGAATGGTGATCGTTTCCCCATTCCCCGCGCGCCTTCCCGTCCCGAACTCATACCAATCGCCTTTGGGCAGCCGGACGGTTCGCCTAGGGTGACCGACCAGAATCGGCGCAACCAGAAGATCATCCCCCAGCATGTACTGATCCGTTTCCGATCCCCCGTCAACCAGGGACATCGGACGAACCGGCGGAACCCCATTCAACCAATACTGCCCGAACGCCGTGTACAAATACGGCGCAAGCTGTTCCCGGAGAACCATCGCCGCCCGCACCTCGGACTCCACTCTGGGAAAGCTCCAGGGCTTCGTGCCGCTCGCCCAAGCGTTCAACTGGGTGATCGGGGACATCACTGCCGACTGCATTCGTCGCACCCACTCCTCGGGATTAGGGGCATCCCGGGTCTCCGCACACCACAAAACACCGGCCAAAGCGCTGTTGGTGAGGGCCGTCACGTATTGGGCGTGGTCGTAGGTGTCGCTATAGATCGCAAACGGGAATCGCGATGCGGCCCCGTTGGATCCGCGAACGAGACCGAATGTTCGTTCTCCCTTGGCCCGGTACCAATCGTCGATCTCCTTCTGCCACAGGAGACCATAAATCTGCCGCATCCGGAGGCCATCTAGTCCAGAAGGGAAAGTGGCATGGTCGGGCCAGAGCCAATTGTCAAACCCGTCGACTTCGTCGATCTTGAACCCGCTCACTCCAATGTTGAGGCTCTTTTCCGTATGAAACTTGGCCATCGCGTCTGCGGCTGCCTTCATGCGGAGGTCGGCTACGGCGCCAAGCCAGACGGTGTGCGACCCGAAGTTCGGATCAACCGCCTTAAACAGTTCGCTTCCCGGCGCAATGTAAGGGTCTTCCCAGAGATTCACCCGAACTCCCCTACTTCTGGCCGCCGACACAAACCCCGAGGGGTTCGGGAATCGTTCCTTGCTCCAGTCCATCGTGCCCGGATAGGAACTGCTCTGCCACCCCGGTTCCAACCCGACCACATCCAAGGGGTATCCACGCTTTTCGAACTCGTCGACCTCCTGAAGGGCTTGCTCCCCGGAGGCGATGAGAGGAGTCCGATGCCAGAAACCCAGGGACCACAACGGTGGCAAGGTGCCCCCTCCGCAGAACAGGTTGTATCGCTGAAGTGCGGCCATTGCGGTGGGGCCCGAGAAAACCAAAACTTCCAGGCCTGGCCCTTGGACACTCGCCTCGACCTGTCCGCTGTCGGGTTGTGAATCCCACTTCGGGTCAGTGTTTCGATCTCGGAACCGCGGAATCTTGGGATCTCGAAGGCGGTTCCCGACCCCCACGTAGATGTCGATTGGCCGAGTGGTGTTGAAGAACACTGCGTAACCCTTGCTGCTGATGTACAGCGGGGTCGGAGCGTGCAAACGGTCGTGTCCGCTAGCGAAATGGTCGACTCGAAGATGGTAGACGCCTCCCCTCCGGTCAGACCCCTCCATTTGAAGCCCTAACCCGTAGATCTTCTCACCCGGGCTTAGAGGCAGCGTCACCGTAGAACGCTCAGAACTCCTTTCGGAGCGAACTTCCGACCACTCAAAGGGAAGCCCCGATTCCCCCAGCTTCTTCAGCCGATCTCGTCGAGGCTTCGAATCCGCCGTTCCGGTGAGGGTCGGTAAGTCTCGACTCCCCACCTGAATTCTCCAAACCCCCGTTTCTACCGAGCGAGCGACGACGGGGCTTACCGAGGCAACGTTGACCACAAGCGGCATCGCCGCATGTTACCGACTGAAAGCGCAAACAAGAATGGGTTCAACTTGGCTTGCCGGAACTCGCCAATCACGAACCAAACCCTGGAAGGAATTTGGCCCCGATCAGACTATTTTGCGGGCAACCTCGTTCCGACATATCTCTTTCTCCCGTGATGTGGGTCAAAATGCGATCACGATGAATTGGCGAGCGAGTGTCCGATTGGGTGTCCTAGCAGCGGGTACCGTCCCGCTTGCCCTGGGCTGCAGCGGTTCAAGTTCAACCCCACCTGCCGCTCCCGTGGTAGCCGCCGCCGTGAAAGCGGGTGGAAAGGTTACGAGGAGAGACGTGAAAACGGGATTGGATCCCGAAGCCTCGACAATCGTGCGCGATGCAAAAGACACCACGATCGAGGACATCGTATCTCAGAAGCCGCCTGCCGGAAAGTTAGAAGGGCGAGTTGCCCCATTCGAAACCTCCACGTGGAGGGTTAAAGCGACCCTCGCCAGCGTCAAGCTCATGAAAGACGGCGACTTCTATTTGGTCATGAAGGGCGCGAAAGGCGGCGAGACGGTCGTGGAAGTACCCGACCCCAAGGATTGTAAGGGCAGCCCTCTAGAACCCGAAATAGCCGCTGCTCGGAAAGCTTTGGAGGAGCGGTACCATCCAACCAAAGACGTCAAAGAACTGCACGACGAGGCGACGGTGACGGGAGTCGGATTCTTAGGATTTGGTCCCCCTAAACCCGGGTCAACCAGCAAAGGGAAGACCGGCGCACGTTTGATGCCCGGTCTTGGGTTTGAGTTTGACAAGAAGGGCTAGCCAAAGCTAGCCCGCTAAGACTGCTACCACTTTTCGGGGCCGTCCACCCAAGGGAACCACTCGTTGTATCCCGTGGTTTGGGCGAGCGCTGGTGTCTTCCAGGTCGCGTCTGGAATCAAAGCCCAACTCGCGGGCGTCAAGTGATACTTCGCGTGCGTGTCGGCGTACACGTAGTTGGAACCTTTTAAGTGCCGCGAAAGCCCAATCGCTCTCGTCGGACGAGGGGATACAAGCTCCTGGCTGATCGACGAAGCGCTCTCTACGACAAATAGGCGACCCGAGGGCTCAGTCACCGCTCCAATATTCCCTCCGCTCACGCTTCCAAAGAACCCATCAAGATTCCGGAAGAAGTAGTAGTTGAGCGCATAGGAAAGTGGGAATCCAGGAACCGCGACACCGTTGTTCATAAGTGGTCCGCTTGAGTCGTCAGGGCACTTGAACATCTGATAGTTCTTCGTATACGGCTGGATGATATCCGCCCAGTTCTGGGCGACAAATCCGCCCGCTCCACCACTGAGATAGGAAAATGACGACGCCACATTGGAGGGCGACGTTGGGTAGTTCGCCATCGGCAGAGTGTCGTCGAAATCGTTTAGGTAAATGTAGAGGCCTGTCCCAATTTGCTTCGAGTTACTGAGGCATGCGGTTTTCTTCGCCGCTGCTTTGGCTTGCGCAAAGACGGGGAAAAGGATGGCCGCGAGAATGGCAATGATGGCAATAACGACGAGAAGTTCAATAAGAGTAAAGCCGGAAATAAAACCGCGTCGGGGAGAGTCCATGCGCATGAGCCGGATTATACGGGAGAACTTAAAATTCTCGAAGGAAAATTGCTACCTACGCATGTATTGACCCCGCCGACTCGCAATATTCTCGGGGGCACGCGATGATTGAATTGATCACAGCCCTTCTCGGAGCGCAAACTTCTGCTCCCGACCTTCACCTTGCGCGACCCCGATTCCGCGTATTTTGCCGCGCGATTCGGTTTCACTGGACAATCAAATGTAAGTTGACCGCCGGAGGGCTAAAGGTGTTAGCCCAGTGTAGTGCCTTTGCGTGGCCATCCGCAAAATCGTAGTTCGCGAGTCCCATATGTCGGCTCTCAGCAATCGCGCCCGACACTGGATCCATTTCTATCTCCGGAGCTTGGGGATTCGCAGCACTAAACCATGGGTGGTAAATGTCGTCGCAAAAGGGTCCAGATTCTCCGCTCGCCGCACTTCTTCGTTCAGCCACATAGATCGTGCTCGCGGGGTTATTGATCGAACCTAGTGCGAGACCGAACACGAAGTAGGCGTTGACCAGATAGGACGTAACATCTGGCGAATCTGGATTGATTTCAAGACAGTGTCGGCCAAACGGATCCGGATCCTCAGGACACGCGAAGAGAGGACTGATAACCTGTCCGCCAGTTGCTGTCTTCGAGCCCACGTAAGGTTGAATCGGCGAAAACGATTCCTGAAAAATCGGCTCGTCGATCGACCCTGAAACGTCCTCATGGGCTGGGTCGGAACTGTGCTGCCGCGTCTGCGGGTATACATCGTCCGAATCTGACAAGTACACCTGGGTGCCCATGCCAATTTGCTGAAGGTTGCTCAGACAGTCGGTTCGTTTCGCCGACTTCTTGGCCGACGAAAACACGGGGAAAAGCAGCCCGGCGAGCACCGCAATGATCGCGATCACGACCAACAACTCCACAAGGGTAAACCCAAGCGACTGAGACTCACCGGAGCTACTCATTCTCGTCTAGTCTAACGCGTCGGAAGTAGGAGACTTGCCTTCTCATTCATCAGGGTTACTTAGCCGTCTCGACGAAACCTCCACGCAGCCGAATGTCGTCCGACGAACTGCCGACCATCACCTCGAATTTGCCCGCCTCGATCACGCGCTTCGTCTTCTCGTTCCAAATCGCCATCTGATCTGGCTTGAGCGTGAAGCTCACCGTCTTCTTTTCACCCGGCGATAAGGAAATGCGTGCGAAGTCCTGCAACTGCTTCATCGGGCGAACGATCGAAGACACTGCCTGATGCAGATAAAGTTGAGGCACCTCGTCTCCCTTCACCGTTCCCGTGTTCTGGACATCGAAGGACACCGTAACCGTGGACGTCTTGCTCACTGAATCGGGTGTCACTTTCAGATTGGAATAATCAAACGTGGTGTAGCTCAGTCCATATCCGAATGGAAACAGAGGCTTGCCAGTGAGGTCGACATAGTCGTATCCGCGCCCCGAGGGTTCCATGGCGTAGTAAATCGGGACCTGACCGATATTGAGGGGGAAGGTCATCGGCAGCTTTCCACCCGGGTTCACGTCTCCGAACAACGCCTCCGCAATCGCCGTGCCCCCCTGCTGGCCCGGATACCAAGCATCTAGAATCGCCGGAACTTTGCCTACCCAATGCTCCATGGTCACCGGCGATCCGGCGATCAAAACCACCACGACCGGTTTGCCCGTCGCCGCTACCCTCTGGATCAACTCTTCTTGGTTCCCCGGAAGATCCAAGTGAGCCCGATCCTGTCCTTCACCCTCGATGACGCCCGCTACAATGACCGCGACATCCGATCGCTTCGCCAACTCGACCGCTTCATCAATGTCTGGAGAAACCGAATTTGCCAAACTCCAACCAAGCTCACACGACGCTTGCCCGGCGCCTTGGTAGTACTCCAACTTAAATTCGATCGGCACACCAGCCTCCACATGGAAGGTCACTGAGTCGAGCTTCGCTGCGTGCTCCGTCCAATCGTCGATTACTTTGCGGCCGTTTAACCATAGACGCGACCCGTCGTCTGAGGTGACTCCGATCGTGTAGTCCCCCGTCTTCTCCGGAACGATGCGACCGGTCCACCGAACGGAAAAGTGCTCCCGAGGCAGCTTCGGATCCGGCGATGCGTTGTCCCAATTGAAAGCGATGTCGGTGTCGTATCGCACCAGCTTGGGCTCTCCGCTCAGTTCCTGATTGTCGAAATACTCACCCTTGATGTCTCGCATCACCGAACCGGAAATAGGAGGAATGGCGTGGCCCATCTCAAAAGAGCTGCCCCTTGCCCATTCGACTTTCGTTCCTGGCGAGACCCCCGCCTTGATGCCCTCGACGACCGAAACCGTGGGAATGTTAAAACCGCTGTAACCACCGAGCGGGATACCGTCGTTTGCCGTTGGACCTAGAACTGCGATCGAGCGAAGGTCCTTTCGCAAAGGAAGAGTCTGATTGTCGTTCTTTAGAAGCGTCATCGATGAACGTGCCGCATCGAGCGCAATCTGTTTGTGCGCGGGTGACTGCACGATATCCAGCACATGCTCCGGATCCGCAAAAGGCGCATCGAACACGCCAGTCCTGAACTTGACTCGCAGCACGCGGCTCACCGCCTGATCGATCGTCTTCGGAGAGATCAACCCTTCCGCAACCGCGTCATCCAGGCCCTTGCCCCAAATGTAGACGCTCGGCCACTCCGACTCCATGCCTGCGTTGAGCGCCGCTGCCGCCGTCTCCTTCGCATTGGCCGTGTTTCGGTGTTGCTCCAAAATGCCGGACACCGCTCCGTAGTCCGAGGCAACCCAACCCTTGAATCCGTACTCCTTACGGAGAATCTCCGTAAGAAGCCAATAGTTTGCGGAGCAGGCTCGACCATTCAGCGAGTTATAGGCCGACATGATCGTGCTGGCCCCCGCTTCCTGAATCACTGCCTTGAAGGGCGGCAAATAGATCTCGCGTAAGGCCCGCTCGGAAATCTGAATCGAGTGGCTGTCCCGTCCGCCATCCCCGGAGTTGTCCACGTAATGCTTAGGCGTCGTCGCCACCCCGCGCGACTCAAACGCCTTCACAAACGCGACTCCCATCTTGGAGCTCAGAAGTGGGTCCTCGCCGTAGGTCTCCTCAACCCGCCCCCAACGCGCATCCCGAACCACGTTGATGACCGGCGAAAGCACGTGATGAACACCGCGAGCCCGAGACTCCTCCGCGATCGCCCCCGCTACTCGATCCACCATCAGGGGATCCCAGGTCGCCGCCATCGAGATCGACTGGGGGAAACTGGTGGTTCCGTTTCCAATAAGCCCATGAAGCGCTTCGTCATGGATCACCATCGGAATCCCCAACCGCGACTTCATGGCAAGCCGCTGAACTTCGTTCGCTCGCTTCGCCGCCGCCAAACTATCCAAAGGTCGCAGGATGTCTAGGGTCTCGCCGAAACTGGTAGTCGTGATGTACTTCTGCCAGAGGTTCTGGTCACATCGAAGCTGGTTCAACTTCTCCTGAAGCGTCATCCGCTTGAGAAGGTCCGCCACGCGAGTCTCGACCGGAAGTTTAGGGTTCTTATACGGAGGATCGACTGCAAGCGTGCTGGCTGCTAACATCAGCGTTACCAGAATGGAAGCGAAAGACTTGACGACGTTCATGGTGATTTCGGAGGTGGGCAAGAAGCCCTGCCAAGTATGGGACGTATCGTGCCGGACTGCAAACTGGACTTGGAAAATGGACTAAGCCATGAAGATCGAACAGCTGGAGCTATGGACGGCCAACGTCGAGGACCTCGCGGAGTTTTACGGATCGGTGCTGAAGCTCCCGGTGTCCGTCGACGACCAGGGGCTGTCCCTCACCATCGCTGCTGGAACCACCGAGCTCGTGTTTCTTCATAAAGCCGGTTTCGATGGGCAGTACCACTTCGCAATCGACATCCCCGAAAAACGAGTGGATGCCGCAAGGCAATTTGTGGAGTCCGTCGGTATCTCCCTGTTGACGGACGACGACGGAGAACCCCTATTTCACTTTGAGTCGTGGAAAGCGCATTCCATCTACTTCTATGACCCATCCGGAAACATCGTCGAACTCATCGCCAGGCATGACGTCCCCTCTGAAAAGAGCATCCCGCCCGAGAATCCTTTTGTGATCACCGAACTGATGGCGGTGAGCGAGGTCGGCATGGCGGCACGAGACGTCACCAACTTGGCCTGCGTCCTGGCGGAGTCATGTGGTGTCCATGCCTATAAGGAATCGAGTCCCACCTTCATGCCGATGGGAGACGTACAAGGGCTACTTATCCTCGTCGAGAAGGGGCGAATCTGGTTTCCGAGTACCGGAGTGGCTGCCGAGGAGTTACCCCTTCGAGTCATCTTCTCGACTGAAAGCGGAACATTCGAATTCTCCAGTCCGAACAGCGTCTTACGAGCTCTTCCTTAGCCGCCGTGTGAGCAACCATCTCCGAAAAGGCTCTCGAGAATCGGCTTGAGCAACGGCGACAGCGCCTCGATGTTCTGTCGCACCGCTTTGGGAGATCCGGGCAAGTTCACCACCAGGACGCCTTTGACGACCCCCGCGACACCTCGGCTGAGATGGGCGAGTGGAGTGTGTTTGAGTCCTCGATATCGCATCAGTTCGATCAAGTTGTCGGCTCGTTTGTCCAACAACGGGATCGTGGCCTCCGGAGTGACGTCCCTTGGCGAGAATCCAGTTCCGCCAGTGGTGAACACCATCTGACAGTTCTCAATCAGGTCGAGAATTGCCGATTGAATCTCGACGACTTCATCGGTGACAATCCTCATCTCGAAGTCCGTAAAACCAAGGTCACGCAGAACTGCTACCGCCGTCGGGCCGCTGAGATCATTGGTCTCGGATCGACTATCGCTGACCGTGATGACGCCTATTCTCGATTCCATTCCGTTTTGCCTCCCGTCTTCCGCACCAAAGTGACGTCGGTCAAGACGAGGTCGGGGCTAACCCCCTTGAGCATGTCGATCAAGGTGATTCCGGCGGTGACAACCGCCGCGTAAGCTTCCATCTCGACTCCGGTTGTCGACTCGGTCTTGGCGGTAGCCTCGATCGCCAGTCCCGCTTCCTCAAGCCGAATATCGACGTCCAGTTTGTTCAAAGGAATCGGATGGCAAAGCGGAATCAGTTCCGAGCATCGCTTGCCCCCTTGAATTCCCGCGATCTGGGCGATCGTGATCGCATCCCCCTTGGGAAGATGGTTCAGCGCCTCGCGATGAGCATTCGTAATGCGAAGGAGCCCCGTCACCGTCGCGGTTCGAACGGTGCTGACTTTCCCGGTGACGTCCACCATCTGAACCGTTCCGTCGGGACGTGTGTGGGAAAGCATCTCACCCTAAGCTTAGATCATGTGACCCGGAATTGACCGGGTCACAGACGGATGGGAGTGCGCAAGGTAAGCGCCTAGCCGAGGTTCTTCTTGAAGAACGCAAGTTCGTGGGCATGGGCGTCTTTAGCTGCCGTCTCGTTAAAGTGAGGGTTGCTCGGATTCGCAAACGCGTGGTCGGCATCGTAGTCGCGAATCGACAGCGACTTGTGAGCCGACTTCATCGCTTTGGAGAATCCCTTCTCCACATCGGCATTAATCCACTTGTCCTTAGTGGCCCGGATGAAGAGGATGGGCGCCTTGAGCGCCGCCATCGCCTCTGGCGATTTGTCCGGCAAGCCATAGTACATGACGGATGCGTTGACGTCCTTTCCGCCCTGAATCGCTGTCTTCATGGACCAACCGCCACCGAAACAGTAGCCTACGCTGCCGATCTTCTTGGCTTTAAATCCGAGAGATCCGGACTTCAACGTGCCAACCGCGCCCTTGACAATCGCCGCCGCTCGAACTCCGTCCACGCCCTGCATCAGTTTCGCTGCTTCTTGGGCATCGGTCGATGTTTTTCCTTCATAGAGATCGACCGCGAGAACCGCATAACCCGTCTCGTTGTGCAAGGTCTCCGCCTCGCGTCGAATGTAGTCGTTCAGGCCCCAAAATTCGTGGACCATGATAATGGCTGCCTTGGCGCCCTTGCTCGCCCCGACCCAGTAGCCACTGGCGCTCTTGCCATTGGCATCGGAGAACGAGACGGTGTTTCCTTCCTTCAATTTGAAGTTCACCGGCGCCGGCCGAAGGTGTGCGGCCAAGAATGCCGGGTCTTTCGTAAAGGCCGCCATATCGCAGCAGGTGGGTGGCTTGACCGAGTGGGTGGACCCTGATAAAGCGACGAGCATCAATGCGTGCGTGAGCATAGTTAAGACACTTTACGCGAACGGAGCAAGATCCTCTCGGATTGCCGTGTCCCAAAATCGACTCTTGATCAATCCTTTGCTCGTTCAGATGACTAAATTCGCGCGAAATCTGCTTCCGCCGAACCTGTAGACTAAAAGTTATGCTCTCCTGCCTGTTTCTTTGCGCCATTGGCGGCGTCACCCAACAGAATTCGGAACTTGTTATTCCCGCCTTCACCGCTTACGGCGTACCCAATCGTGATCGCTTACAAGTCTCCTCAACAGGCATTGAGGGCTGGTCGAACCCAGACGAGTCGATTCAGTGGCATGGCTACCTGAACAAAGGTTCGCTGAAGCCCGTACTGAACGTCCGGCTTCCGATCGGGCAGACCGCCCAACTCCGACTGATCATCGGAACCCAATCAGGCGTGGATCGAATGATTGGCCTCGGTGGCCCCGTGGGCGAAGTCGCCGGCAGCGCAATCGTGACCGTCGTAGGCAAAGGTGACGAGCTCGTCGCGGTTCCCTTTCCTGCCGTGACGGTTCGCCGAGCGGGCTATGAGACCATCAATCTCCAAGGTGTTTCCACTTCGGGGGCCACTTACCCCAGCATCGAATCGATCTCATTGAGCGGGGATTCCACCGTCGGCGCCCAATTCAACCTCAAGGAACGACGAAATACCGCTTCCGTGCACCTCGGCTATCCAATCGACAAGGACGAGGAAGTTGCATGGTTCTATAACGAAGTCACGCCTCGCAAAGAGCCGCTATACACTTACTACGAGGTCTGCGGCTTTTCCCGAGGCTATTTCGGAATTCAGGTGAACAGTCGCACCGAGAGAAGGGTGATCTTTTCCGTCTGGGACAGTGGTTCGGGCAACGACCCCAGCCAAGTGACGGCAGACAACCGAACGAGTCTCATCGCCAAAGGCGACGGGGTCATCGCAAGCGCGTTCGGCAACGAAGGCACCGGCGGTCACAGCCACATGGTCTACCCGTGGGTCTTGAACAAAACCTATCGATTCCTCGTCGGCGCAAAGGTTGACGGCAAGGCCACGATTTACAGCGGATATTTCTTCGACCCAGAACAGAAGAAGTGGGAGTTGATCGCAAGCTTCCGCGCACCGAAGGACGGCAAGCTTCTCCGTGGTCTCTACTCATTCGACGAGAATTTCGGCGGATCGAATGGCGACCTCGAAAGACTGGCCGAGTTTGGAAACGGGTGGATTGGAACCAGCGACGGTCTATGGAAGCGCCTCGTCCAGGCCAGATTCACTCACGACGGTACCGGAAAAGCCGACCGACTTGACTATGCGGCCAAAGCAATCGGCGACCGCTTCTCGCTCCGAACCGGCGGTTATCTCGATGAGCCCAAAACGGAGTACGGGACGATTCTTGTCCGAGACTCTAAAGGGGACCAACCTAAAGACTTGGTTCTGCCGCCTGTAAACTATTAATAGTTTGTATACTTAGCACAATAAAATCGCAGGATATCAGTGTTACTTTGATGCCCTGCGATTTTTTATAAACTTTCTTGCCGGACATTCAGTCGGATTGCTTAGGTAGAAAAAGTTCCACTTTACTAGCTAATCTTAGACAAATATAAAACAAATAAATCATATATTGCGCTCCGAATAGCAATATTTGGCATACACTGGAATCCTGCTCCCCGAGCAGGGTGCCAACAATGAAAAGGATCAGTTACCTTAGAATCACAACACTTGCCAGCATAATGTGCGCGGCGCTTTCTGCTCAGGCCACAAGCCTATTTTTGTCTTCTGCAGGATTAGCAACTTCAAGCGGAACTACCGAGGTAGTCTCGGAAACCGTAAACACTCAATACGGTGGGTATGGCCCGCTGTCGAGCCTCAATTACTCGTTTGATACGGGAACCTTGGTCGGTAGTGGAATCTATAGTGGAACCGGTGGAACCCTCGATTTCAGCATCAAATACAATGCGTCGTCGATTGTAGTTGTCGGCCCTTCGCAGTCGATGGACGGCACTTGGACGTACACGAACGGAACTGGAACGTACGCAGGATTGGTCGGCGGCGGAACTGAGGCCCACACGCTTCTGACATTGGGGCCATCACTCGCCGTCAGCGGCACGGTGCTCTCTGGCACACTGAACCCGGTTCCAGAACCCGAGGCCTACGCTGCCCTCGGGATTGGCCTACTCGGCTTCCTCGTTAAGCGAAAGAACCGCTAAAGAGCCGCCCTCGAAACTGGGAGAAGTAGTAAGAGCTCCGACGCAAAACATGCGTCGGAGCTCTTTCTTGTCCACGTAAACTAATTTGGTGGATCGCATCGTCTGCTCCGCTCGTGGCACAAGACAATACTTCGCGGTCGGTTTCCTCGCCACTTGGAGCGAGGCGGACAGGTAATGATCGTCAAGACAGATGGTGGCGAATTTCGCGTACCGAGTTGGATGACCAACTTCGAAGCACTCAAGTCGATGCTGGACGATGCGGCTGGCGGAGTCAACGACTGGACAAGCACGTGATACCGTCTGCAGGCGGATAGGCCCGAATTTCGGAATGATTCGGGCTTATCAAGCAGTAATGAGCCATACCGGGGCACATCTATCATTTCGAGACTGAACTCGAACCGTCGGCACCTACTCCGAAGACACGACGTGCTTGCCCGCTCCCAGGACCGTACTCACACCTGCTCCCGCCTTTCCATCGATCTTCGTGATCGTGCCCCCCGGCGTGACCTTGGCCGAGACGCCCTTCGGAACTTCAACCGTGACCGTAATCGACGAACCCGACTTCTCTACGTTCACCTTCAATGGCCCGCCCGGAGTGGGCGCCGCGCCACTTGCCCAAGCGAGATCCCCGAGGTCAGGAGCAATTTCGCAAGTCTTAAATCCACCACCCGTCGACCGAACCCCCAACACACGCTCCGTCAAGAAGCTCGTAGGGCCCGCCGACCAGCCGTGGCAAAGACTCACGAAGTAGCCGGTCCCGTCATCGGCTTGCAGGTGAGCGTGGAAGTTGTTCTTTTCCCAAGTCGGGTCGTAACCCTCCCACCAACTGGTGGCTCCCTCGGCCAACATGCCACCCCAGAAACTTCGCACATAGTTCGTGGCGTCCTGGGTGTGGCCCGCCTGACTGAGGGCGAGCAGCACGTAGTTGCTGTAGTAAGGGCTCGTCGTAATCCCCCATGCCGGAGTGCCCGGCTTGAGGACGCGGTCGTAGATTGACGACACCTGAGAGGGAGTCGCCACCCCGGAGTAGATCGCCATCGAGTTCTCCTGGCGTCGGTCACCGAACGTTCCGTCCGTAACCAAATACTTTTGCGCCGTGGCGGTGAGGTCCTCCGCCCACTGGTTGTATTTGGCCGCGTTCGCAGAGTCCCCCAGTTTATTGAGCAAGAACACCGCCTCGCGAGCGGCCTTGACCATAAACAGGTGAGTCGCGGCTCGCGCCTGGGGCGTGTCGCCGTTGAAGAGCGGCGCCCAGTCCACGAATGGCCACTGCCTGTGGTTGTTCGCAAACACCCCGTTCGAATCGAAGTCCTGCTGCATGAACGCGAGCATCGTCAACAGCGCCTGATGCTGTGACTCGATGTAGGCACGATTCCCAATGTGGCGATACAAGTCAGCCATTCCCGCAATCCAAGCGCAGGTGTAACCGGGAATATCGTTGACGTTGGCGCCCGGAAGCTCGCTCGGCTTATGACCACGCTGGGCATCGTTGCGAAGCCGCTGCATGGTCTGCTCCATCAGGAACTGGTCGGCAAAAACGTTGTTGATCACTTCGCCCGAAACGTGCAGGTCACCCATCCAGCGAACTCGATCTCGCTTCGGAGCATCCCATATGTCTTCCTGCATACACAGGTGAGCCGTGTAGGCGCCCGTGTACCAAACTTGGGTCAGCAGCGGGTCGGAGCAATCAAAGCTGCCCTTGTACTCCACGGGATAGTAAAGATGGTCAAGCGTGACGTCCCCTTCAAACTTATCAACCGTCGCCGGGAAGCTCAGCACCACGTAGCGAAAAGCGCTGTACGGAGACGGCGATGAATTGCTGGTCACGTAAGGCTTCTCGATCGCCTCGCCCGTCGATTCACCGGGGTCGATCTCGAACGGACCGTGATAACCGGTCACGATCGCCCGCCCGGTCAACTCCTTTCCGAAGTCCAGGATCAACTTCCAAGGTCCCGAAACGCCTACCGGCCGTCCCATTCTCACGTGCTTCGTAGCGGGGAGCCACGAAAGATGGTTGACATCCGGCGCATATGAAATTTGCACCGGAGCAATTGGAAGGTGGTAAAGGTAAGCGGGCTGTGTTGCCAATTCGGCCGGCCAACCGGCTAGGCGACTGCCCCAAGGAGACATCGAGGCGGGTCCTAATTCCGAGGCATCCTGCCAGCCACTGTCGTTAAAGTCGCCCGAAGTCCAGCTGTCTTTGGGCGGAACGTCGGTTACCTTCCACGTATGATCCGAGAACAGAACCGGCTTCCCATCTACCTGGACCCGGCACAACAATCCCGCTTGGCCGCCCGCGTTAACCGCCGCAATCGCGATTTCGTTCGCCCCCGGCTTCAAGAGGGAAGTGATGTCGAATTCGTGAATCTTGGCCCAAACAAAGTCATCTGTGGAAACGGGGACGGTTCCCCCAACCTTGGTGCCGTTCACGGATACCGTGAAATAGTTGTCGGCGGTCGCATAGAGCTTGACCACCTTTGGCTTCCCAACCGTGAGCGCCTTTCGGGCGTAGACGGTCTGCACATCTCGCACCGACGATCCCCAAATCCACTTCGCATCTTGAGGTAAGACTTGATTCGCCCCAGAATGCTTAGGCAAAGGAAATCCAAAAGTCGGGTCAACGGTAGGCGGCTTACCTTGAGCGCCCGCCAGAAGAGGTGTCAGAGCAATCAACGCGGGGAAAAGTCCAACATTCCGAAGAGAATTCACGTTGCCATTCTACGACCGAGGGCATCTCCCTTGCGTATCGCAAGCTCTTCTCAATTGTGGTTAGAATAGGCCGCAATGACGAAGTTCAACGAATGGGTGGCCGCAAAGATCACCAACGGCGTCGCCACCATGTGGTGCGCCTACATCTTCGCCGCCCTCGCGATTTACGGAGGAACCGGTGTTCACTGGAACGATCCCTTCCAAGTGGTGCAATGGATAAGCCAGACTTTCCTTCAACTCGTGCTCTTGTCCATCATCATGGTCGGACAAAAAGTCCTTTCCCAAGCTTCAGATGCGCAAGCAAAGGAGATGCACGACGCGGTCATGGACAGCCATAAGGAACTCCATAAACTCATGCGTGAAGTCCACGCGACGATTGAGGTAGCCCGTCGTGAAGCCAAGGAGCGATCAGAACACCATTCCCTCCCCACCCAACAGGACTTAGCCGGAGACCAAACTCAACTCTAGTCAGAGCGAACATGAGCGGGAAAAGGGCAGCCCTTGAAAAACATTCCAACTCAATAGCGGTGAGCCTGACCATCGCCGACAAGAATGTCTTCCAGCGTCGCCTCGCTTTCCTACCTACGACTCCTTCGGAGACCGCCAGCCGCAAACCCTCTGTAACCGCCAACCCGTGAACGGGATGTAACATAAACCCTATGCTCGTCTCCGTTTGCCTCTCCGCGTTGCTCACCCTCCAATCTCCGGCGGTGGAGTCCGACTACGTGAAGAACCAGACAAGCTGGAGGAAGTCACTGGACTCCGATCTTCGCCGTCCACAGGGTTGGCTCTCCCTAGTCGGGCTAAGTTGGCTTTCCCCAGGTGAGAACTCGGTTGGTTCTGCCGAGGGCAGTCAAATTCTATTGCCAAAAAGTGCTCCGGCTCACTACGGAAAGATTCAGTTCCGGGACGGGAAGGTTTCGCTGTCCATCAACGGAGGTGCTTCATCCGATCTTTTGGCGGACAGCAGCGGTAATCCCACGAGAACCACGGTTGGATCGGTCACCTTTATCGTGATCAAGCGAGGCGCTCGAACCGGGGTCAGAATTTGGGACTCTGCCAGTAAGTCCCTCGCTGACTTCAAGGGGTGCAAGTGGTACCCGGTCAACCCCGCTTATCGGATCGTTGCCGACTGGGTCCCCTACGAGAAGACTCAATCCATGCCGATCACGAACGTCCTCGGAGACACCGCCCCGGTGGAAAACCCCGGCTACGTGACTTTTAAAATTGGGGGCAAAACTTGCCGACTAGAAGCCCAGGGGGCTGGAGACGGCCTGTTCTTCAACTTCCAGGATTCCACCACTGGGACGACGACCTATCCGGCTGGTCGATTCCTCGACGCTCCCGGGCCCAAAGACGGAAAGGTGATTCTCGACTTCAATCGGGCCACCAATCCGCCATGTGCCTTCACGTCTTACGCGACTTGCCCGCTTCCTCCCGCTGCCAACCGTTTGAGCGTGGCGATTCCAGCCGGAGAGAAGACCCATCATCCCAGCATCGATTGAACCGGGTTAGCGGCTTCCGAGCTGATGCTGTTGCGCTTTCTTGAGCTCCACCTGAGCCCGTTCGAGCGCCTCAAGCGCTTTCTTCATCCGAAGCTGTTGCTCCTTTTGATTGGCAACTTTGCTGTGCTGATCCGTGAGCATTCTGCGAGCTTGTTCCAGCATTTGCTGGGTCGCCCGAAGCCGCGCATCTACTTCCGTCTGTCGATGAGACTTATCTCGAATGATAAGTGCCTCCATCAGACGCTTGGTCGCTTCTGCCCGCGGTCGATAATCGAACATGAGTCGATCCCGATCCGCCTTAAGCCGCTTCAAGTTTTTCGCTTGCTCGCTACTGAGTTTCTCGCTCTGAAGCTTTAAAACGTCACTGGAACCTTGATAGCGGTCTGAAAGACCTCGAATCTTGGCAATTTGCTCGTCAGAAAGCCTGTCGGCTCCAGTCTGCTTAACCTGCAAGTTCCGTGTCACGATGGCATCGTCCTGGGCGAGTTGTCGCTGAATTCGTATCGCGTTATCCATCTTGTCGCTGGCCGATTGGGTGACGCTCACTTCCTGGTTTGTGCCGACAATTTCGAGATGCGGTTTCACCTGGATTTGGATCGTCTGGCGGAGCCCATCGGCAACTCGATCATCGATGGCCTTGCGTTGGAGCAACTCAGCTTCTCGGGCTGTGGTCAGCGCCCGAAATTGAATCTTGAGCGCCTTTCTCTGCTGCTCGGACGCGAGCGCCTGGCGCTTGCTCAGTTGGATACGCAGCTTTTTAAGCGCGACCCGCTTTCGCGCCTGTTCGACCTTCCATTGGCGCCACGCCTTCTGTGAAGACATTGGCTTCGCTTGAGCGGGAGGCACTGGCGGTGCGGCTGGGGCAGGCGGAACGGGAGCGGACGCCTGAGCGAGTAGCGGAGCCGCTTGGACTGCCGGGGTCGGCGGCGCTGGCGGAACCGATGGCTTCGATTGGGGTGCCGCGTCTTGCTGAATCGCCACGGACGCGATCATGGACAGGTCGTTTTGCGTCTCGATAAAATGCTGTGGGTCGGCGATGTCCTGCGAGAGAGTGGAGGAATGAA
This sequence comes from uncultured Armatimonadota bacterium, assembly GCA_903904815.1. GTDB lineage: Bacteria > Armatimonadota > Fimbriimonadia > Fimbriimonadales > Fimbriimonadaceae > Fimbriimonas. Next base: position 84,950 of record CAIVDU010000023.1, on the reverse strand, counting down.
CCTTGGACTCGGAGGCGACGACTGGCTTGATGATCATCAAGGGGACCATCGCGGCAACCGCGAGCCCAAGAATAGCGATCGTTTCCAGCGAACCAATCCCCCGCCGACGACGAGAAGAGTCCAGGATCGCGACCACGCGCGATTCGATTTTTGAGTGCTTCATGATGGAGACTCCCACAACCGAGAACGGTTGTTTCTTTTTCCCAAGTTCAGCAGCAAGGCGAAGCAGTTCTCCCGCGTAAGCGGAAGGTTTCATCCCGCTTCGAAGAACGATGTCGTCTGCCGCTGACTCGGCTTCCGCTCGCATGGCTCGCGCGCCAAGCCAAACCAGCGGATTAAACCAGTAGAGGGCACAGACGGTGGCGGTCAGAAGCTGACTCGCGCAATCCCATCGGCGCACGTGGGCGAGTTCGTGAAGCATCACTGCTTCAAGTCGTTGATTGGTCCATTCGCTCGAAGACTGGGGTAGCAGTACGGTCGAGGACACCGTCCCCCATGTCATCGCAACCGGAGGAGTCGTCCCCTCGTTGACGCGTAGCTGCCAACTCCGCTTCACTCCCACCGTCTGCTGCCACCGAGCTTGGGCCGAGGCGAGATCACGGGAGACTTGCCGTGTCCGAAGAAGTCGAATTCTAAGTATCGCCAAAAAGATCTGTATTGCACAAAGCCCGAATCCGGCCATCCATAGCGTCTTGACTACCGAGGAGAAAGACGTTCCCGTGCGGGGCGTGGAGGCTCCGCGCAAAACTTCAGCGGTCGGAAAATCGACGGGCCCAAGTGCGGAAGCGCCCCGAAGTCCCTCCTGAACCTCAGACTCTGGAATGGAGGAAGGCTGTGAGGTACGTGGTTGAGTGACAAGCTCGGATGAACCCAGCGAGGCGGCCGGTGCGGCCGGTTTTGTAAACGCGGTCGGTGACTTCGCGATGACAATCGAAGTCTGAGGAAGAACTTGCCGCGCGAACGGAAGCAAAAGCAGTCCACTAAACGCGGCAAGCCAAACCATGTGCCGGCTACTCGCAGATTGCCGTTTCATCAACCCAGTCGCGACGAAAGCGGTGACGATGAGCAGGCTGGAGCCCAAAAGGAGAACCGCCAAGCTAAGCCAGAACTCAAGATTGAATGTCGGGTTCATTGTCCCTCCTTCCGAGCCTCATCGATAAGCGCGGCCAAACGGTCCAACTGCTCTTGAGTCACTTGAGACTCCTCCCGATCCAAGAGAGTGGCCACCACGCGTTCGATCGATCCATCGAAGAAAGTGGCGAGAACTCCGTCAATGGCCGTCTTTCCCATCTCCGCTTTCGGGATGACCGGTTCGTAAACGTATCGGGTTCCGTCGCTGTCGTATCGAACGTGACCCTTCTCATGGAGGATTCCCAAGAGAGTGCGGATGGCCGTGTAGGTCGGAGGATTGTCCATCGCTCCCCGAATCTCGGCGGCCGTCGCTCGGCCGAGTCGGTACACCGCATCCATGATCTGTCGTTCACGACGACTGAGGTCCGAAGACTGGTCCTTCTTCATGAGCGAATCCACTCCAAGCCGTACATGCCAATATTTTGACACCCTTCTTCGGAAATGCCAACTACTTCCTGCCAATTTTTTGGCATTGAGTCAAAAGAACCTTGGGAAAAGTCGCATTACCGAGTTCAACAAAATTAAGAAAACGGTTCTATAATCTGAACTGGAGCTTCGCGAGTTCCAAGGGTGCCACTCGCGTAAGGGCGAAGGGTTTCACTTGGGGGATCGAAGTTCCAAGGCGTTTATCGAAACGCCAGGAGGCCTTCGTGACCAAAGAAGAGGTTTTAGCCGGCGCTCAGAGCATTCTGCAGAAGCGGTCTGGTGAAGCAACGTTTCGCGTCTCAGTAGACAGCCCCAAAGACTGCGACCAAACCCTAGCCGCCTTCAAGAAACTTGGCTGCAAAGTGAAGACGGAGCAGGATGGGCGCATCATCATCGTGACGAGGCCGTCAGCCTAGCCAATTCTGGCTAAAGAGGATCTGATGAGCATAGAAAACCTTGCCCACGTGGGCGACGAACTCTCTCAAGCGATTCGAGAGAAGGTCGCCGAGGCCAACAAACGTCAACGTCAGCTAAAAGAGGCTTCGGTCAGCGCCCGACACGTCCTAGAGACCTTGAGACCGACGCTGGACGAAATCGCTGCATTCATGCATCGCGAAACCGGGCTAGACGTGATCTCAAGTCAGACCACCCCTACGTATTTGCCCGATTCACTCGTGGATTGCCCCACCGCCCGCGTCGCCGTCGACCTTCGCGAACTGACCGTACCAACCGATCCCCCTGCGATCCTAATGGGCGGCTTTCAAGCCCAGGTCTCGCTCGATGGAACCCTTAAAATCCTCTCGTTTTGGTCAACCGGAGATTGTAAGAACCAAGTGGGGAAGCATTGCTGCACGGAGGTTTTCGAGGGAAAGTTCGGCGGAGCCGAACAGGCCAACACCGTCAAGCGAGCCGCTGAGTCGTTGTATTCTCAGCGGCACCGAGCCGCTGAGTTCTTACTCGACACCCTCAGATCGATCTAGCCGAAGCAATCAGCGCTTCAGATTTTTCAACGCCTCGAACTCGTCATCGCTGAGGCTCACTCCAGACGCCTCCGAGTTCTCAACTAGGTGGGCCAGCGAGGACGTACCCGGAATCGGCAGCATGACCGGCGATCGCTTCAAAAGCCACGCGAGGGCTAGTTGGGGTGCGCTCGCATGGTGCTCGGAAGCCATCGTGTCCAGAAGTCCACCCGGCCGGGCAAGAGCTCCATTCGCAACCGGGAACCAAGGAATGAAACCGATGTCATTGCTCTCACAATAGTCGAGAACATCTTCGGCCTTGCGATTGGCCAGGTTGTAAAGGTTCTGTACGGTCACGACCTCGATAATCTTCTCCGATGCCTGAATCTGAGCTACCGAAACTTCAGAGAGGCCCAAATGTCGAATCTTGCCCTCCGTCTGCATCTTTTTGAGTTCCCCGAGCTGGTCTTCAAGCGGAACCTTCGCGTCGATCCGGTGAAGCTGATATAGGTCGATTGTGTCCAGCTTGAGCCTTCTTAGGCTCATCTCAACGCACTGTCGAAGGTATTCGGGACGGCCCACCGGCAGCCACTTGTCGGGACCTTGGCGAGTCAGCCCCCCCTTAGTGGCAATCACCAGACCTTCGGGGTAGGGGTAGAGCGCTTCTGCGATCAACCGTTCCGAAACGTCAGGCCCATAGGAATCCGCCGTGTCGATAAAATTGATGCCCAGTTCAAGGGCCTTCCGAAAAATGGCTTTGGCGCCGTCACGGTCGGCTGGCTCTCCCCAAACACCAGGGCCGGTAAGTCGCATGGAGCCAAACCCTAGGCGATTCACGGAAAGATCGCCACCAATCAAAAACGTTCCGCAGGAGTCGGGGCGAACGGGAGAAGCCACATTGGTCATGTCTCAACACTACGATTCGAACGTCCGAGCCGGTAGCATCAACCTCGCGTTTCGAGTCCCCAAACGGGAACAAGGTTCATCCCGAACGCCAGATGCCGAGGATGCATGCATCCGCATAGACCAGAAGAGCGGCAGGCTCAAGTTTCGGAACCGCAAACGGCGCGTGGCCTACTGCCAGCTTCATAAGCACTGAGGCGTAGAGAGTAGTCTTATGAGTTCATGAAGTCTTATGGGTTGGTAATGGCGCTACTTGCGCCGACGGCAATGGCGAGCGTGTTGCCCGGAGCCGGACACGGCAGAAAACTCGTCGATGTGGACTCAAACGGCCGCCTGACGATCTACGCGGTCGCTCCAGACGTCCTCAAGATCGAATACCTGCCAAGCGGAATTGCCTCCGCGCCGACTCCGGTGCTCGATCCCCAGGGGCTTCGTAGAGCTCGCCCCGTCGGTATCGCAAGCGATGTGTTTCTCAAGACTTCTGGTCTCACCGCTGAACTGATTCAAGGCGCGATTCGGGTCCAAAGCGCCGACGGAACGACCTCGCTGCGTATCGATCGCCAATTCCTCCAAACCGGACGCTTGCAAGTCACCCACCCCTTCAACGACAACCTTTACGGCATGCGTGGACTCACCGTTTGGCCGAGTAACGACGAACCTCGACTGGAACCGTCTCAGGGCATGTTGCGAAACCACGGCGCTCCCGTCAGTGCGGGCGCGCAGGGCGACGGCGGCGCTCCCGTTGCCTTCAGTACGAAGTGGGGTCTGTTAATTGACTCGGTGGATGGCGAATTCACGAACGATGGCGGGGTGCTCCAATTCCGGAAAGGCTCCCGGAAGGATGTGGAGGCCTACATCGTACTCGGCCCACCCAAGCGAACGATTGGGGTAGTCACCGACCTCACCGGTCACCCACCGATGATGCCCAAATGGAGTCTCGGCTTCATGAACAGCCAATGGGGAACCACCCAGGCCGAGGTGACTTCGATCGTCGACGAGTATCGCAAACGTCAGATTCCGCTTGACGCCTTCATCCTCGATTTCGACTTCAAAGCCTGGGGAGAAGATGACTTCGGAGAGTTCCGGTGGAACAGCACTAACGCTCCCGGTAACTACCAACCAAACAAATTTCCTGATGGCCAAAGTGGAAAGTTCGCCCAGTCTATGCGCGAAAAAGGTGTTCATTTAGCCGGGATCATGAAGCCTCGGATCCTCACCGAGAACAAAGACGGCACGCACACGAAAGCCGCTGCCGAAGCGTTGGCCCACAATTGGTTCCTCCCCGGAAAGAAGCCGTATACAGACTACTTCTCTCATCGAAATGCGAACGACCTCGACTTCTCCAAGAAGGACCTGAGGCAGTGGTACTGGGACCACGCCAAGGGCCTGTTCACCACCGGAATCGCCGGTTGGTGGAACGACGAAGCGGATAGTGGATTTGATAGCCTGGGGTTCTTTCACATGCAGCAGGCGCTGTACGAAGGCCAACGTTCCGTGTCAGATGAAAGGGTCTGGTCGCTCAATCGAAACTGGTATCTCGGCGCACAGCGATTCGCTTTCGGAACGTGGTCGGGAGACATCGATACTGGGTTCCAAGTTCTCGCGAACCAGCCAACCCGCATGCTCACAACCCTCAATCTCGACCAACCTCATTGGAGTATGGACTCGGGCGGGTTCAACGGACATCCCTCGCCGGAAAACTATGCCCGATGGCTGGAGTGCGCCGCCGTCGTGCCGATCATGCGCGTTCACAACACCTACGGCGAGCATCGTCAGCCCTGGGTCTACGGACCCGTCGCGGAAGCTGCCGCCAAGAAGGCTATTCAGCTCCGGTATCAGCTACTTCCGTATTTCTACTCCCTTGAGAGAGAAGCCAGAGAAACCGGAGTCGGCATCGCTCGGCCGCTGTTCTGGGAATTTCCAACCGATGCCCAAACCGCCAACATCACCGATAGCTGGATGGTCGGAGATTCGCTGCTGGCCTCCCCAGTTTTGACCGCCGGACAGACCACCAAGAGCGTCTACCTTCCTGCCGGCTCCTGGTTTGACTTCGCAACCTCGCAGGCTTACGTCGGTGGCCAAACCGTCCAGATTCCGGTGGACGCCAAGACTTGGTCCGACCTGCCGTTGTTTGTGCGCGGAGGATCGATCATTCCCACGAGCCCCGTCGTCCAAAGCACCGAGGATCCCGCGCCCAAAGAGATGACCCTTCACGTTTGGCCAGACGAGTCGCGCGTCGCCAATTTCCGGGTTTACGATGATGACGGGCATACCTATGCAAGTGAAAAGGGAGGCTTTTTCGTTCAGAACTTACAGGCGAGGCAGACCGGAGCAACCCTACACCTTTCCTTCTCCAAACCCATCGGTCGATATCGTCCGGCTACAGAGACGTATCGGGTAATTGTCCACCGCCCGGGGCTTCGGACAGCCTTCCTCAGGAACCGTCCAATGCCCACCGAATCGCATGGTGATTCGGTGAGCTTCACTGTTCCATTCGGCCTCGGTCTGTCGGTTTACGTCAAGTAATCGGCGAAGGCTGACCCGCAGTTAGCAAAGGGCGTCCCCGGGCTAAACTGGTGGCATGGGACAATGTCGTTTTCTGACGGCTCTGGGAATCGTCGTCGCGCTAGGAATGCCACTTCTGGCTCCGGCTCAAAGTGGAGGTGGTGTCCCTCGACCACTTCTGGCCAAGTTCAAGCGCGGCCTCAATATCACCCGCTGGTTTTGCTATTTGGACAACGCCAGCGATACCAAACACTTTGAAACCTATTTGACCGACGCCGACTTCGTCGCGTTCAAGAAGCTGAATGTCTCGTGGATCCGACTTTGCATCTCGCCCGAGGCGATCTACAAGGACGGACACCCCAACGAGCAGAACCTTCCCTATCTGGATAAGGGAATCAAGCGACTTGAGAAGGCTGGCTTGGCCGTGTTGGTAGACTTACACGACAATGGCCAAATGAAGCTGGACCAGCCCGGACACGACAATTCTGGGTTCGTTTCATTCTGGAAATCGATGGCCCGCCACTACGTGGGACAGGACGAAATCTCGGTTGCGTTTGAACTTCTGAATGAACCCCAGTTCAACAACAATCCACAGGTATGGCATGCCCTCCAAGCGAAGACGGTTGCCGCAATTCGCGCCGTCGATCCCCAGCGGACGATCATGGTCTCTGGAACCGGTTGGAGCGGCATCGAGGCTCTCGAGAAACTGGAACCTTTGCCTCAAAAGAACCTGCTTTACACGTTCCATTGCTATGACCCGTTCCTGTTTACACACCAGGGAGCAAGCTGGGTAGGGGATCCCCCGAAGGATCTTAAGTCAATGCCGTTCCCTTCTTCTCCAGATGTGATCAAGGATGCACTGGACAAGTCACCGGCGGCGGATGCGGGCGCCATCAAGTGGTTTGGAGATCAGCGATTTGATGCGAGATACTTGCAGGGGCGACTCGCCAAGGGTTTCGAGTACGGGCTCGTCAACCATGTGCCCGTCGTCTTAGGAGAATTCGGCGCATATCCTCCGGTTTCACCGGTGGACTCGCGGGGCAGATGGTTCGGAGCGATGGGGAACGCCATTCAGCAGCTTGGCCTAGCCAACGCTCTGTGGGGATATGACGACGGTCTCGGACTGGGAAGGACGGTCGGTCCCGATGGAAAACTGAACCTAGACGCGGTCACCCTGCAGTCTCTCTTCGGAATTTCCAAACTCTAGTCTCGAACCCACGGTCGAATCTTTTCCAGCTTCTTCGGGCCAAGTCCCGGGATGGCCCGAAGATCCTGAAAAGAAAGGTGGCCGTTTTTCAGGCGGTAATCCATAAGCTTTTCGGCCATAGACGGTCCGACTCCCGGCAACTCTTCAAGCTGAGCGTAACTCGAAGCATTCAGGTCAATCGGATGAATTGGGTGCTTGCCGCCCTTGCCAGCACTCGGAGTACTTGTCGGAGTGGGCTCCGCATCCTGACCCTTCTTCGGGACGACCACTTGCTGACCGTCTTCCAACTTGGCCGCTAGATTGATCGCCTCCGTGTTGGCCTCCAAGGTCGGTCCTCCGGCCGCCTTCACCGCGTCGTCGATTCGTGAACCGGCTGGTAAGTGTTCGATCCCTGGAGTCTTCACCGCGCCAACGACATGCACCACAAGCTCCGTCCCCGGAGAAACCGTGGGAGCCGTCGAGGAAGCTGACGACTCAATGGAGTTGTGGGTCGAAAAGATCGAAGATTTGTTGGAGTCCTTGGGGAAACTCAGCTCGATTTTCGGCGGTTGTCTGAATCGTTGGGCGCCCACATATCCCGCTCCGAATAGAAACACCGAAATCAGCAGTCCGTACACCACGCGTTCTTTGGGTGGCATGTGGACAAACATCTCGACATGCAGTTCACCTGTGAATCGTGTCTGCTGGAAACCGACATATGTCGGTGGGTTTGAGGTGGAAACCCCTGACCCCGGTCACCCAACCGGTAGTGTCACAATGTTCTGTTCATGCTCGAACCGGTTACCGCTCGTCGATCTCTCCTCGAGTTGGCTCAACCAGGCTGGAACGCTGTCGTTCGAAACTGGCGCCCATTCCTCACAATTCAGGGAGCCGCGATTGCCGCGGCGATAGCCTACTACGTGTTTCCCTCCATCCCGCAAGCACTCGCCGGTGTTTCGGATTTCAAGCGGTCTGCCGGGCTACCTTTCGCCGCCGTATCCACCGCGATCGCTGGCGCCCTCCTGCCCGAAATCGCCAAACGCCTCACCAGGGGCAGGGGAACTCCTGCCATGGATCTCCTGTTTCGAGGTCTGCTTTACGGTCTCATTGGGGCTTCGGTGGATATCCTCTACCGACTGCTATCCCAGATCCTAGGCGCAGACCCCTCCTTTCGAGTCGTATTCGAAAAAGTCTTGGTTGACCAATTCGTTTATTCACCACTCGTAAGCATCCCGATTTGCACCTTCGCGTTCTTGTGGAGAGACGAAGGCTTCAACAGTCGAAAGACACTCTTAGCTGTGCGCGAAGGGGAGTTCTTGAGGCGCTACCCACCGGTGCTCGTGACGTGCTGGGGATTCTGGGGGCCCACGATAGCCGCCGTCTACGCAATGCCCACCAACCTACAGTTCATTCTGTTCCTCTGTGCTGAGGGTGCATGGAGTCTATTGCTGGTCGCCGTCGCCGGGAATGATCGCCCGGCGACGACGGGAGCCGCTACGGTCTGATAACGGTTGGGGCGAACTGAGGATCAACCAGCGTCTTTAAGAAGGCGACCAGCGCAGCCTGATCTGCCGGGGACAATCGAACACCACCTGGCTCTCGAGCGAGTCCTGGATCGAGGGTCGGGCTGGGGAGGATTCCGTCGCTGTAGTGCTCGACAACCTGCTCCAATGTTTGGAATCGACCGTCGTGCATGTAGGGGCCGGAGGCGGACAAATTTCGGACCGAAGGTGTCTTGAACTTTCCGATGTCGCCTGGGCGATTGGTAAAGTCGGCAAGACCCAGATCCTTGGGTTGAGTGTCCAGACCGTTGTTTTTGAAATCGAAGTCGCTCATAAGCGGTCCACCATGGCACCGAGCACAGTCCGCGCCGAACTGGTTCTGGCGTGGGTTAAACGGAGTCCGAAACAGGAAAAGACCTCGCTGCTCCTGAGCCGTGAGAGTCGCCTTGCCCTGCTGGAACAGATCGAATTTGGAACTTCCCGCCAGAATCGTCGATTCAAATTGTTCGAGCGCCAATCCAATGCGTGCTGGCGTGATCCCTGCCGAACCGAAAGCTTTCGCGAATTGACTCACATAGGTGGAGTCGGCGCTCAGCTTTTGAACCGTCGCGGTTAGGGTCTGGTTCATCTCTACCGGGTTCTGGATAGGCGCGAGAGCCTGAGCTCTCAAACTTGGGCTGCGCCCATCCCAGAAGAAGGCATGCTGGTATGCCAGATTGAAGAGTGCGGGTGCATTTCTTGTGCCTTTGGCGCCCGTGATTCCCGTGCTCACCGCATTTCCGACATCGCTGAATGCCGCGTTGGGGCGGTGACACGTTGAGCAAGCCTGCGTGTTGTTGCCGGAGAGCTTCTTTTCAAAGAACAGTCGCTGTCCCAGCGCTACGCCCTCCACCGTGAGCGGATTGTCTCCAGCGATGGGCGGCGTAGGTAGACCAACCGGTACGACCAGTTTGTAACGAGTCGTGCCGGGGGGAATGTTGCCTCCCTGGTTCTGTGCGGTCGCGATCCAAATGGCGCCTATGCCAAGAAATCCAATACCACGATAAATATGAACGAGCTTCATGTCTCTCCTCACCGAGTCGGCGTTCCGATAGGCTCGTATTCTGGGAATCGAGATGTGAGTAGAAAATGAAAACTCTTAAGATAGTCTTAATGCTCGGGTTTTTGATAGACCCGGACGTAGTCGACCTCGTATTTGGTCGGGAACTGGGTCTCAGACGGATCGCCGCCCGATGACCCGATCGCCAAATTCAGAAGCAGGTACTGAGGAGCATGGAACGGATTCGATCCATCGGGGTCGATAGTCTTCGACAGGTCTGTTTCATTCAAGAGCCTGCCATCGAGGTAGATCTTGAGAAAATCTGGATCCCAATCCATCCGCCAGGTGTGGAACTTCTCCGTCCAGCGAACGTCCTTCGCCACGAACTCCGCGTAAGGGGTCTTGACTGTGTTCCAGGTTCCGTTTCCCCAGGCCGTGTTGGCGAGAATCGTGTCGTGGTAGTACTCCAACAGGTCGACCTCACCGTTGTGGGGCCAGGGTTTATCCAGCCCTAGGGTCCAGATGGCCGGCCACAGGCCCTTCTCCGCCCGGATCCGGGCCCGGATTTCAAACCTGCCGTACAGCCAAGCGTGTTTCCCTTTCGTCGTCACGCAGGCCGAAGAGTACTGGGCGAACTCCCTATTCTTTCGCCAATCGGTGCTCGACGCGTCGAAGTTGGGATTCGGAATCTTCTCGCGTCTTCCCTCGATCACCAAGTGCCCGCCGGAAACGGAAGCGTTCGCAGCTTGATACCACTGAAGTTCTTTATTTCGGACAAACCCGGTCTCGAACTCCCAATCGTTTGGGTTCGGAACCCCTGGCTTACTGAACTCATCCGCCCAAACGAGTTTGTAACCACCCGAACTGACCCCTGGAAACGAGGCAAGAATCGACGCAACTCCCAACGCCAACAGCATGGCTAGAAACTACCCTTAAGAGCCTGTCAGGATCTTCAAGGCGTGTTCGTAGATGCGGGACAGCGGTTCGAGGCAAGCGATTTCGACGTTCTCGTCGATCGCATGTATGGTCGCGTTAATCGGACCAAACTCCGCAACCGGAATCCCGTTGGCGGCAAAAAAGCGTGCGTCGGAAGTGCCTCCCGCCGTCGACTTTCTCGGCTTGATGCCGGTCTCCTCAAAGATCGCCGTCTCCAGAGCGCCAACCAACGGACCACCGCTCGTTACGAAAGGCAGCGCTGAAACGCTCCACTGAATCGGGTCTTCGATCGCGTGGTCGCGAAAGACCTGCACCACTTTGCTTTGAATTCGCTCTACCGTTTGAGACGCCCCAAAACGGATGTTGAATTGCAAACTGACCTGCCCGGGCACCACGTTGTTAGCCCCCGTACCCGCATTGACATTGCTAACCTGGAGGGTCGTAGAAGGAAAATCGGCATCACCCGGCCCCCAGTCGAGCCGAATCAGGTCTGCCAACGCCGGAGCGAGCTTATGAACCGCATTGTCAGCGAGCGATGGGTAAGCCGTGTGGCCCTGAATGCCCAGTATCTCAACGAAACCCGTCATGGAACCGCGCCGACCGTTCTTGATCACGTCGCCAAACTGAACTTCCGAAGTCGGTTCTCCGACAATGGCCGCGTCGATCTCCAACCCCTGCTCGATCAAGAAGTTCAGCGCGCGCCGAGTTCCGTCAACTCCCGACCCCTCCTCGTCGCTGGTGAGCAGAAGGGCAATCGTCCCTCGGTGGCCGGATGCGGCTAGGCGCTCCAAAGCGATTACCATCGCCGCATCCGATGCCTTCATGTCGCTGGCCCCTCGAGCGTACAGGAGACCGTCGCGCTCAGTCGGCACGAACGGATCACTGGTCCAAGACTCCCTCGGACCGGTGGGCACGACGTCGGTGTGCCCAGCCAGGCAAACCAAAGGTCCGCCCTCTCCGTGAGTGGCCCATAGGTTGTCGACCTCACCGAACCGTAGACGCTGGATCGCGAACCCCAAGACGCGAAGTCGTCCGGCGATCAGATCCTGACAGCCCGAGTCATGCGGCGTAACACTTGGTCGCCGCAAAAGCTCTGCTAGGAGTTCGTGAACGTCAGGAGTCATCGTGACTTAGTCGCGCAGCAGTTCGTTGAGGCTCGTCTTGGATCTGGTCTGGGCGTCCACTTGTTTGACGATAACCGCGCAATACAGGCTGTGACTGCCATCCTTTGAAGGCAGAGATCCGGACACGACCACCGAGCCCTCTGGCACTCGCCCGTAAAGGATCTCCCCCGTCGCTCGGTTGAGAATCTTCGTGCTTTGGCCGATAAAGACGCCCATCGAGATCACCGAGTTGTCTTCAACGATAACGCCTTCAACGATCTCACTGCGCGCGCCGATAAAGCAATTGTCACCAATGATCGTCGGGTTGGCCTGCAGGGGTTCAAGTACGCCACCAATTCCAACGCCGCCACTCAGGTGCACGTTCTTCCCGATCTGAGCGCATGAGCCGACCGTTGCCCAAGTGTCAACCATGGTCCCCTCGTCCACATACGCGCCGACGTTTACGTAGCTAGGCATAACCACGACGCCCTTGCCAATGAAGGCGCCTCGGCGCACGGTTGCCGGAGGAACCGCGCGATAGGATCCGTCAGGAGTCTTAAGGGGTACCTTGTCCCAAAACTTGAGGTCGCCAGCCGACATTTCGCGGTTGTCTTCGAGCCGGAAAGAGAGCAGAACCGCCTTCTTGATCCATTGGTGAGTCGTCCACTGCCCCCCGATTTTCTCGGCAACGCGAAGTTGACCGCGGTCGAGCGATTCAAGTACCGCCAGAACCGCTTCGCGCACTTCGGAAGAGGCCTGACTGGGAGAAAGCTGGGCTCGGTCTTCCCACGCCGCGTCGATAATCGTCTGCAAATGGCTCATTCGAATCAATCAGGATATCTCGCGAAGCCTGTTCAGTGCTTCGATACACACGTCTAATTCGGCCACAAGCGCAATTCGAACGTATCCCTTTCCAGGATTGCTCCCGTTCGTTTCTCGGGCAAGGTATCGCCCCGGAAGAATCGTAAGTCCCGCTTGAGAAAGTGCCTTCACGGAAAATTCCTCGTCGTCCTCGACCGGAAGCCAGAGGAAAAAACCACCCGCAGGGATGGGTGCGTTTGGAAGGATGTCGCGCGCGGCCTCAAATTTAGCCCGGTACTTTTCGCGATTCTCCAAGACATGGGTCTCTTCGGTCCATCCAGCCACGCTCGCGACCTGTGTCAGAGAACTAGGCGCCGCGCCATGGTAGGTGCGATACGTCAGAAACCGGGCGATGATCGCCGGATCACCTGCCACGAACCCCGACCGTAGTCCAGGGGCACTCGACCGCTTAGACAGCGAATTGAAGCTCACGATCCTCTCGTTGGATCGGCCGAGCCTTGATGCTGCCTCAAGTGCGCCGACCGGTGGCTCTCCGTTGTAGATCTCGGAATAGCACTCATCCGCCGCAATCACGAATCCATAGCGGTCGGACAGATCGAACACAACTTCCCAATCCTCTAGCCCAAACACCGCCCCCGCCGGGTTGCCTGGTGAACATATATACGCTAGCTTCACCGATGACCAAGTGCTCTCGGGCACCGAGGGCCAGTCCGGCAAGAAGCCCGACTCTGAAGGCGTCGGCACATAAAACGGTTCCGCGCCCGCCATCAAAGCTGCTCCCTCGTAGATCTGATAAAACGGGTTGGGCATCAACACGACGCCCGGGTCACTCGGTTCGAGCACTGCTTGCGCGAACGCAAAAAGCGCTTCCCGGGTGCCCGCGACCGGCAAGACTTCCCGATCAGGGTCCGGAGCGGGAATGCCATATCGCCGGGCAATCCAAGCGGAAACTGCCTGGCGCAGTTCGGGGGATCCTCCGGTCGGTGGATATTTGCCGAGCAAGTGAAGATTCTCTGTCAGCGCCTGAGTGATCACGGAAGGTGTCGCATGCTGAGGTTCTCCAATGCCCAAATTGATCGGCTTCATCCCAGCAGGAACCTGAACGCCATGGTGAAGGAGTCGCAGCTTTTCAAACGGATAGGGATGGAGGAGATCGAGTCTGGGATTCACTGTTTTCAGTTATAGCCCGCAACTAGAGTCCTTGCCTCGAACCATCGAGTTTTTCCGCCGAATGTGAGCGGGGGCGCTCATATTCGTGGATGAAATCAGCAGGGCTTGAAGATCCTCTCCGACTGCTATCTGATAACTTTTTAATCTGCCCCCGACAAACCGGGATAGACTCTTAAGATGAAGATCATTGCGATTGGCGGAGGTTCCGTGGGTGCTGGCGCCACCGAGCCCATTGACCGTGAGTTGATCGTCTTATCCGGTGCTGCCAATCCTAAAGCCCTTTTCATTCCGACTGCTTCGGAAGACAGCGAAGAATATGTGGAGCAGTTTTCTGCCGCTTATTCCAGATACGGGTGTGAGGTAACCGTCCTGCGTCTCCTCGGCTCAGACGGCGATCGAGACATTGCCAAGGCGAAGATAGCTGCGGCAGACCTCATATACGTCGGCGGTGGCAACACGAAAATGATGCTGGAAGTATGGCGAGCCTTCGGAGTGGACGTCGCTCTTCGGGCTCACCTGGAAGGTGGCAAACCAGCGGGCGGCCTCAGCGCGGGCGCCATCTGTTGGTTTCGAATGGGTAACAGCGACTGGCCGCTCTACGAAGGTATCCCGGGAGTCAACACCGCTCCGTTAGACGCGCTCGGATTCGTCGATTTGGTGTTGTGCCCCCACACTCGAGACGAGGGTCATCGCTTGAGCGAATTCCGCGCGATGATGCAGCAAGTGGGAGGCGTCGGACTGGGTCTCGATGACTGTTGTGCCATCGAAATCGTGGATGACCAATACAGAATCCTCGCATCCGAGCCGCTCTCCATCGCTCACCGAATCGAATGGAATGGCGTGAGGCTGATCGAGACGGAACTCGTCTCTCACACCGACTTCCGGCCCCTCGCAGACCTCACCACGCCAACCCCAAACTGAGCCAGACCTCAAAATTGCCGTCGACGGAGCAGCGGAGTCTTTTGGGCTTTTTGAGTGCGCCTGGAGACCCGCGCCATCTACCAACCCAGTGTGGCTGCACGAAGTGAGTCCGGCTCGCATATCGTCTCGCCACCCCGGACGCGGAACTGACTGACGATTCGAAACTCGCCTCCGACGACGACACCGGAACTCACTTCCCTCAATCGCGGCGCGGTTGTGGAATTTAGCCCACTGTAGGACCGCTCCGTGCGGTCCAACGGTGGGCTAAACCACCCCTATGCCAAAGCTTCTTGAACGTAGGCAATATCTTCTGGCGTCAACTCACGTCCCTGTGCGCCAACGTTGATCCTCGCTTGTCGCTCGTTTCGGAATCCCGGGATTACGCAGGCCACGCTCGGCATCGCGAGAATGTAGTTTAGGGCGACCGCCACGAGGTCTTCCGTCGTCGCGCCGAATCGGGACTTGAGCTTCTCAAGCTTCGGCTTGAGTTCAGAAATCGCCTCAGCGCTAAATGCTTGAGAGTTTTGTCGGTGGTCTCCCGGCTCAAACGCGGGCGGATTCGCCGGGTCAAACTTATCTAGCAGACGTGCTTGGGCAAGGGGGCTAAATGCCACGAAGCTCATCTCTGTATCCGCCATCAGCTTACTGACTCGCGACCCCGGGCGCACAAACTGGTCGTCCAATGCGTGGGCCCAACTCTGTAGTACGGCAGGCCGAACCCTCGGGGTCACTCGCTCGAAGTCGTCCGCGCTGTAAGCCGACTGGCCCTTCACTCGAACCTTTCCTTCTTCCACCAGACGGTCCATCGTTTCTGCGGCGCCGTCGAGGTACATGTCGCTCTCCCCAAAACTGCCGTGATGGAAGTAGTAAACGTCGATGTACTCTCGCCCCAAATTGATCAGCGACTGTTCGCACTGATGTCGAATGTGCGCTGGCTCATAGGCATGGGCTGCCGTACCGGGGAAGTGCCCGATCTTCGTCGCGATAATGAAGTCGTTCGTGTTCAGACCCAGCCGGTTCAGCACGCGCCGCAGCATTTGCTCCGCCTTTCCGTTGCCATACACGTCCGCGTTGTCGAAGTGATTGACGCCTGCGTCGATGGCCAACTTGATTGCCGCCGTGACCTCGTCTTCATCGACATTCGCCCAACCATTCGCATTTCCATTGACCCAGTTAAGGCCCCCCATGGTCCAGCACCCCAGGCTGATCTCCGATACAAATACGCCACTCTTCCCAAGTTCTCGCTGCTTCATCTCTTATTCTCCGCTCGAACCACGAACGGCCCGTTAGTCACCACAAGAGTGTACTGAATCCCAACATTTTTCCTGGGAAGGCTTGCCGACCATCCAAACTGGATGTAATATGCATCCAACATGGAGGTAGTGAATGGGATTCAAAACTGACCTGGAAGCGCTCGTGCTGGGAGTGCTTCAAGATAGCCCCGCCCACGGATACGAGATCGCCCGGCGAGTCAAAAAGCTGAGCGCCAGCGCCTTGGAGTTGGGGGAAAATCGCCTCTATCCGGCGCTGAAAACATTGGAAGAGGACGGCTTTGTAGAGGCCGAATGGGAGCCCCAGGAAGGACGGCCCCCGCGAAAAGTCTATCGACTCACCGCCGACGGGCGACGAGAACTCGAATCGAAGCGATCCTCCTGGGTCAAATTCTCAGAGGCGGTCAACCTCATCCTGGTTCCTGGCCTGGCAACGGAGGTGAGAGATGGGAAAGTATCTTGATTGGTATCTCGTCGAACTAGAACGAAGCCTCGACAAGCGCATGAGCCCCGAAGCGACGTTCGAACTCCTGAATCAGACCGAAGATCACGTCACCATGATCAAGCAGGAGCTGATGCTCGCTGGAATGGATGAAATTCAAGCAGAGCAGGCCGCGATCCAGAGATTCGGCCAGTTGGATACTCTCGCCGGCAAGCCCAAAGAAAAGCCAGTGACCCGTGCCAACTGGGCAGCGCCCGTACTCGTCGTCGTCGGCGCGACGATCGTGGTCGGCGCGTCCATGGTAGTTGGATCGAACGATTCCAGAACCATCGCCGGAGTCCTTGGGTTGGCCAGTCTTATCCTATCCGCACTCCTCTGCTTCCGAAAGGGACAATTCCCCGGGCTGGCCTTCGGAGCCCTATTTACGTTCTGCTTTGCCTCGCTTTCTGGCATCGCGAGTTACGAGTTTTATGGTATCCGCGCAGAGTTTGCCAAGCGATCCGATAAAGCGGAGGTCATTGCCGCGCTCAAAGCTGGCAAGATCCGAGCCGAAGAGGTACGACATTTGTTTCAAGTTGGCAAAGCCTGGGGGCTCGGAAACCTGGGGAGACACATCCCGACCGAACTGCGAACCCCAAGCGGAATCGTCGCACCGGAAAAAGGAGATTGGGGCTATGAATACACGATTTCGAATGACATAGATGGGGGATTGCGAAATGCGCCCACCCTACTGGGAATAGGTTCTTCGTCAGTCACCGGGTTGTCGTTCCAGGCAAGCACAATCATAACGACCACGTTCGCCACAACGACGAAAGCCCGCCAGCAATGGAGAGACTTCGCGAAATCAGGTCAGCGGGTGTTCTTCAGTAGGAATGACGGGCTCGAACGGCTGAATCAGGCAATTAGTTTGCTATCGGAAAATCGCCGTTACGACACTGATAACCTCTTCGGAGGCATTCTTGTGGGCACCGTGTTAACTTCTATCTGGATGCTCATCGCCTTCTTGTTCAACCGAATCGCAAGCTTCGAGTGGATCCCAGAGCCGCGCCGGCGAGCCGCTCAGCCACGAATCGCTCGCTCGTAACCGGAAGCGACTCGAGTCAACACATGGGCTGACCTCGACCAGGTCAGCCCATGTGTTGTTGGAGTCCCCTGCCCGTACCCAAAGGTGCAGAGACGGAATCGACTAACATCAACCTCACGTGAACATTCTCAAGGCCAACCAGAAATACGAAGATTGGCTGCGCACCCAGATGCCGCTCGTGGAGTCCGATCTCACCTACAAGCACGAGCAGATGGCGAGCACGACCTTCTCGTTCTTTCGGGCGACTTACTTTCGATGGGCGCAAACGTGGGCAAAGAAATGCGACAAGGCCGGCGGTGGTCCCAGCATTCTAACTGTCGGCGATCTACACATTGAGAACTTCGGCACTTGGCGAGACCTCGAAGGTCGACTGGTTTGGGGCCTCAACGATTTCGACGAGGCAGCCTCTCTGCCCTACACAAATGATTTAATCCGCTTGGCGGCAAGCGCAGCGCTTGCCATTCGTGAAGAACGGTTGCTGTTCGATCTCCAAGATGCGTGCGAGGCCATCACCGACGGATACGCAAAAGGACTCGAAACGGGAGGGTGCCCCTTCGTCTTGGAAGAACACCACCCGGAGCTTCGTCGAATGGCGACTTCGTCACTGAGAACTCCGGATCACTTCTGGTCAAAGATGAAGTCACTCGATGCGGCGAGCGGCCCGGAAATGGCCGAGGCCATCGCCGCCATCGGCAAATCGCTCCCTCAAGGCTGCGCCTCGGAGTCTCCCCGAGTGCGGCGTGCCGGGCTCGGTAGCCTTGGAAGACCTCGATATGTAGTGCTTGCTGAAGTCGAAGGAGGCATGATCGCCCGCGAGGCAAAGCGAATGACCGGCTCGGCCGCCTACTGGGCGAAGAAGGAGAAGGAGCCTCACCCAATTCAGTACGAGAACCTCCTCCGGAGTTCGGTCAGGTGTCAAGACCCTCATGTCGCCCTGCTCGGAAAGTGGCTCGTCCGTCGTTTAGCCCCCCACTGCACCCGAATTCCTCTCGAAGACTGGAGCAAGGAGCATCAAGAAATTGTGCTTGTCCACGCGATGGGCTTGGAAACCGCAAATGTCCACCTAGCCACCCCGAAGGCCGTCCAGGAGATCCAAGAGGACCTGAAAGGACGATCAAAGAAGTGGCTTAGAAAAACGGCTGAAGCCCTAGCTGACTCCGTCGAGGAAGATGCCGAGGCTTGGCGCGAGGCCTTCAAACAAGGAAATATCGGCGCCTAACCTCTTTTGCCTTTGGGTGGAAGGCCGCCGTCAAACGGCCCAAAACCTTCCTTGGGTGGCTTCCATGGCGTCCCCGGTCCACCTGGCCCTCCGAAACCTCTAGTGCCGCCCGCGCTTAAGTTGCCTTTGGTGAGTGCGATAGCGTAGTGAGCGGAGTAGCCGCCCGTAACCGCGTTCTTTTCGGCGGTTAAGGTCAGGTGATGCCCGGCCACTGAACCGTCGACTTGGCGTTTCATAAAGATGTTGTCCGCATTGTTTCGCATTTGGCGTTCGCCGCGCGAGTTATAGGGTTCAACCTCGTAGAGCTTGTCCAAGAATGTGTCGTCGAAGAACAACTGAGAGTTAAATTCGGCCGTGACCTTCCCTGCATCAGAGAACTGTCGAACCTTAAAATGGATATGGGCGGTCCGACTCATGTACCAGCCAGGGATGATCGTTCGGAACTGGACGGCACCCTTGGCATCCGACACCTGGTATCCCCGAAGCCAATTCGAGTGGGCCGTATTCTCCTCATTCATCGGGTTGGATTCATCCGAATAGACCCCGTGTCCATCGGCATGCCAAACGTCCACGTGCACTCCCACCATCGGCTCAAAAACGTCTTCCTTAGCCTTATAGACCGTGAATTTAAGATCGAGGGGGATTCCGCGAGTTACGGACTCTCGGGTGGTGTCTCCGATGAGATTCGAGCGGTTCAGCTTCTCGTCCACGAAGAACGGGCCTTCGGTAAGCACGGGGCTAGCCACAAGGTGCACCTTTGGAGTAGTTGCTTGGAGGATCCCACCTCGAGTCATCGCGACGGCCCCCCCGGTCAGCGCCAAACCGAAACCGGCTTTTGCCGCTTGCGCAAGTGCCTCTCGTCGTGTGTAAATCCTGCCTATGATCGAGTCGTCGTTATCCATCAGTTTTCCGTCCCAGTTCGGGTTCGCCCCAACAGGTTCTCAAATCGGGATGAAAACTGTCTGAAGTTGAGGGAATCCCTAGTCGATTGTCAAAGCACCCTGCAATCGAGAACTCCGAGAATCTCCTCCCACCATCACCTGTACTCGACCAGCCTCCAGTCCGAAATGCATTTCATAGTTCCAGACTCCAAGCTCCTCATGGCCAAGCACGAACTCCACCGACGTGGTTTGGCCCGGCTCGATCCAGACCTTCTTCAGCCCCTTAAGTTCTCTCCTCCGAGGCGTCACTGAACCCTGTTCCCGGCTGATGTATAACTGGACGACCTCAAAGCCTGCGAATAGGCCAACGTTTTCGATGGTGGCCGATACGTGAAAAGTGTGTTTGTCGGGCGTTCCGGCAATCCGTAATTGCGAGTATACGATCTTCGAGAACCCCAAACCATAGCCGAATGGATAGCGTGTCCCCTTCGCGAGATCGAGGTAAGGAAGGTCTCCAGAGCCCTCTTTCCGGTTGTAAAAAACGGGAAGCTGCCCCGATGACCGTGCAATCGAAACCGGCAAACGTCCGCTGGGGTTGAGCTTTCCGAAAATGGCTTCGGCGATCGCAATGCCGCCAAACGGGCCTGGGTACCAAGCGCAGATCAGGGCGTCGCAAAGTTCCGGTAGGTCGCCTAGGGCGTAGGGTCTTCCTTGAATCAAGACCCCAATGATCGGCTTGCCCAGCGCTTTCAACTCTCGGGCAAGTTCGAGTTGCACGCCCGGTAGTTCAATATTTGAGACGTCGACACCTTCGCCGCAATCCATTTCTCGCTTTCGCTCGTCCAGGATGGCCGCGCCATTTGAATCAAACTGAACGCCAAAATCCCTCTCGCTCGACCCTCCCAACACGAGAATCACCACGTCAGCTTGCTTAGCCGTCAGGATCGCCTGTTCGAACCCAGCCCTCGAGGGATCCATCACCCCACAGCCGTGCGCATATCCCACCCGAACCGAAGAACCTGCTACGTCAAAAACTCCCTTTCGAACCGTGTGACCGGTGTCTGGCCTTTGGGGCGGGGTGTAGTCGCCCAGCTGGGAGTAGAGCGAGTCGGCATTCGGACCAATGACCGCAATCGATCCCGTCATTGCCAGGGGGAGCAGACCTTGGGGGTTCTCCAACAGAACGAGCGACTCGCGCGCCAGTTGAAGCGACGTATGCTGGATCTCTTCGAACCCGACTGCCACTTGCCACCGATCCTCATCCACGAAAGGCTCCTCGAAGAGCCCCAGTTCGAACTTAGCTCGAAGGACCCTTCGAACCGCCTGATCGACAAGATTGATTGGAACCACTCCGCTAGCGACTGCCTGCTCCAAGTCGGGGAAAACGTTGTCCCAAAGACTGAGATCGACGCCGGCATGAAGGGCCATCCGCCCTGCCTTCGCCTTGGAGCCAGCCAAAGAAACCAACCGATCAAGTGCGACGCCGTCCGACATGACGAAACCATCGAACCCCCATTTGTCTCTCAGTAGCTTGGTGAGCAGTTTTGGATTGGCGTGACAGAGAACACCATCGATTTCATTGTAAGCAGCCATCACCGACATCGCCCCTGCCTTAATCGCCGCATGAGCGGCGGGCAGGTGGATCTCGTGCAACTCGCGTTCACCAATCGCGACCGGGGCCGCGTTTCTTCCGCCTTCGCCGCCGCCCTGCCCCGCAAAATGCTTCGCGACCGCCGCAATTCCGTCTTGGCTTCCGATGTGGGCCCTTCCATGACCCTGAAGCCCCTCAATGGCGGCCTCCGCAAGGTGAGCGGCAAGGTATGGGTCCTCGCTAAAGCACTCTTCGGTACGTCCCCATCGAGGGTCGCGCGCCATGTCGAGCGTCGAAATCAGCCCCAGGTGGGCTCCCCGACTCCTCACTTCCTTGGCCACCAATTCGGTAGCTTTTCGATAGAGATCGGGATTCCAAGTCGATCCAATTCCGACGTTTGTCGGCAACAAGGTGCCGTCGATCGCCATGTGACCGTGAGGACACTCCTCGGAAAGCAGAACGGGAATTCCCAATCGGGTGTTCTCCCGAACGTACCGCTGAATCTGATTCGCGACCTTGGCACTCTCTTTGGCGCCGAGTCCAGTGGAAAAAGTGACAGCAGACCAAGGGTCTGCACGAAATAATCCGTAGAGAGCCCCCATCCCACCGTACTTGGCGACCTCGGAATGGAAGGCTTCGGTCAGCTCAATGCGATCGCCTTCCCTACGGTAGGCGTTCCACCCCAACATCTTCTGGTTAAGCTGCCCCACCTTCTCGGTGAGAGTCATCTTAGCCAGGAGCTCGTCAACGCGTCGATCATTCGATAGGGACATGGATTGCTCCGACCTTACAATATCGGAGCACACCGATGCTGTCCAAGTATTTTTGCGGGTGCATCGACGGCCCGGATAAGCGCTCGCTCTAGCTCAAGCCAAAGGAAATTCGGCTCCCTCTCCATGTCCAGGTCCCAACATCTGAACTGGATCCTCTCCGCTGGTGGAAGGGTAGGGAGAGGTAGCTTCCGGTCGAAACTGCGTCGCGCCAGCGACACCTGTTCAAATCGGATCGCTTCATCTCAAGCTGTCGGGTAAGTCATCTCAATGGGTACGACCCACTTGGCGAACTCTTCTTCCGTGACGTGTCCCATCCCAATTGCTGCTTCCTTCAGCGTCAATCCCTCTTTGTGCGCCTTCTTCGCGATGGCCGCCGCTTTGTCGTAGCCGATATGACGGTTGAGGGCCGTGACCTGCATGAGATTTGAGGCAAGGTTGGCCTCGATTTTCTCCACATTTGGCACAATGCCGATTGCACAGTTGTCGTTAAATGCCACACACGTGTCGCCCAACAATTGAATCGAGGACAAAACGTTGTGGACCATCACCGGCTTGAAAACGTTGAGCTGGAAGTTGCCCTGAGATCCTCCGAAGGCCACTGCGGCGTCATTTCCAAACACCTGAACGGCCACCATCGTCATCGCCTCGGACTGAGTCGGATTCACCTTGCCAGGCATGATCGAGCTTCCCGGTTCATTCTCGGGAATGACGATCTCTCCAATGCCGTTTCTTGGGCCAGAAGCCAACCATCGGACGTCATTGGCAATCTTCATCAGCGCTCCCGCCAACGTTCGCAGTGCTGCCGACGTGCTGACCATGGCGTCATGAGCCGATAACGCGGCAAACTTGTTTTCTGCCGACACAAACGGAAACCCAGTTTCTGAGGCAAAGTACGAGGCCGCCAGGTCACCGAATTTCGGATGGGCGTTCAGGCCCGTCCCCACGGCAGTGCCACCGATAGCCAGCTCATACAAGCCCTTTTCGGCATTCCGTACTTCTCCTAAACAGAAGTCGATCTGGGCTACCCAGCCCCCAATCTCCTGCCCCAACGTAATGGGCGTGGCGTCCTGGAGGTGAGTCCGGCCCACCTTAACCAACGTAGCGTACTGCTCAGCTTTGGCTGCAAGCGTATCCCGGAGGACTTGAACCTTGGGGTAGAGCTGTCGATGCAACTCCTCGACGACCGCGATGTGCATGGCAGTCGGAAACGTGTCGTTGCTGCTTTGGCCACGATTCACGTGGTCATTGGGATGCACCGGAGACTTGCTCCCCATTTCCCCGCCGGCAATTTCAATCGCCCGGTTGGAGATGACCTCATTAGCGTTCATGTTGCTCTGAGTGCCAGAACCGGTCTGGAATACTACAAGCGGAAAGTGGTCGTCAAGCTTGTGGTCCATCACTTCCTGGGCCGCAAGCACGATGAGATCGGCCACGTCACCCGGAAGCTCACCAAGCTCTTTGTTTGCCTGAGCCGCGCCTTTTTTGAGGATGCCCATCGCTCGGACGATGGACGGGAGCATTTTGTATCGATCCTGTCCAATCGGGAAGTTTTGAATGGATCGTTGTGTCTGGGCGCCCCAATATCGGGTGGATTCCACCTCAATCTGGCCCATGGTGTCCTTTTCGATTCGCGTGCTCATAGCAGTCGTCAAAGGTTACCAGCCGAACCAGAACTGCCGATGTCCGTGGTCTCGAGGTCGACGCTTTTGCGGCAATCAGCTTCCAGTCCGACGAACTCCTTTCTCACTCAGCGCAAAGACCTAGGGAGGATACGATTGAGCCGTAACCTCGTCACGCTAACCTTGGATGCGGACGCGACGTATGGAATAATGTCTGTATCAGTCGAGGAGCGTTGCAACCCCGAACCATCGGGACCAGGCTCGGCAAACCGCAGTCTTCTGCGGAGGACAACGGCGCTCGTGAGCAAATACATCGGCTCGCGAGCGTTTTTGCGTTTGCTTACCGATGATAAGAGAAACGCATGAACTCCGTGATCACCACCAACCAATCCGATTTCCTCGTCGCTGATATGGCCCTTGCTGAATGGGGCCGCAAAGAGATCCGAATCGCCGAGACCGAAATGCCCGGACTCATTGCGATCCGAGACGAATTCGCCCCCCAACAGATTCTCAAAGGCGCTCGCATCGCCGGATCGCTGCACATGACGATCCAAACCGCCGTCCTTATCGAGACACTTAGATCGCTCGGCGCCGACGTTCGCTGGGCAAGTTGCAACATCTTCAGCACTCAAGACCACGCCGCCGCCGCAATCGCTGCTGGTGGTACTCCAGTCTTCGCCTTCAAGGGAGAGAGCTTGGAAGAGTATTGGGAGTTCACTCACCGAATTTTCGAGTGGAGCGACGGGGGAACGCCGAACCTGATCCTCGATGACGGTGGAGACGCAACCCTACTCGTCCTCCTGGGAAGTCGGGCTGAAATCGAACCAAGCGTCATCGACAATCCGACAAACGAGGAAGAGCGAGCGCTGTACGGCGCCATCAAGAAGCGCCTAGCTGAGAAGCCAGGCTACTACTCGGAGATCCGAAAGAACATTCTCGGCGTCAGTGAGGAGACCACGACCGGAGTCCACCGACTGTATCAACTCCAGAAGGAAGGTCGACTCCCATTCCCTGCTTTCAACGTCAACGACAGCGTCACTAAGTCGAAGTTCGACAACCTGTATGGCTGCCGCGAAAGTCTCGTCGACGCCATCAAGCGAGCAACTGACGTGATGATCGCCGGCAAAGTGGCAGTCGTCTGCGGATATGGAGATGTAGGGAAGGGAAGCGCTCAGGCACTTCGAGCGCTCAGCGCCCAAGTTTGGGTCACCGAAGTTGACCCGATCTGCGCCCTCCAAGCCGCGATGGAAGGATATCGCGTCGTCACCATGGAAGAAGCAGCGCCTCAAGCCGACATCTTCGTGACGTGCACCGGCAACGTTCACGTCATCACCCATGCTCACATGGCTGCGATGAAAGATCAGGCGATCGTATGCAACATCGGACACTTTGACAGCGAGATCGATGTCGCGAGCCTTTCCAACTATGAGTGGGAAGAAATCAAACCCCAGGTCGACCACATCATCTTCCCTGATGGGAAGCGAATCATTCTCTTGGCCAAAGGAAGACTCGTGAATCTCGGCTGTGGTACCGGTCACCCATCGTATGTCATGTCTTCCAGCTTCGCAAACCAGGTCATGGCACAAATCGAGCTTTGGACCAAGAGAGGTGACTATGCGCCAGGCGTCTACGTCTTGCCAAAGATCTTGGATGAGAAGGTCGCGAGGCTTCAGCTTAAGAAACTGAACGCCAAGCTCAGCGTGCTTCGAAATGAGCAAGCCGAGTACATCGGAGTTTCGGTCGAAGGACCCTACAAGGCGGAGTCGTACCGCTACTGATCGGGAATCTCAATTCAGGCCAATCTGACTTGGCCTGAATTGATCAAAGGTTGCCCAACCGCGTTCTTAGCAGCTAGAGCAGTTCGATACCGCCTCGGGAGGTATTGGCGGCGGGCAGTAGATCTTGATGTCCAGATCTCCGGCAACGAAGGTGCTCGGGGTGTCGGTGATGTCCATCAGGTTGCAGACGTAGCAGTCATTGCTGCTCGAAACGCCATCCACTGTGATGCTCGGATAGGTCACATCCGGCGTGGACGTTCCATCGGTCGAAACGCTGGCGCTAGGAGCACGAGGGTCAACCTGGCCCACTACTCCTTCTGCCGGGGTTTGAAGGATATTTACTGGCTTGTGCGTTTGAGAGCCCAATTCTCTGACGACAATCGTTCCGCCTTCAGGAACAAATTCCGTGTTGACAAGGAACAACTCCTTGAACTCAGAATTCAACTTTTGACAGGTTCGGGCCGAGTTCTCAATGTGGTCCATGATGAACTTCGCTCGGATGAGGTTGCCCTTGCCGAGATCGAAATGCAAGGTGCCCGCCACATCCGAATCACCGATCAATCCAAGGGTTGCTTTGGTGTACGGCTCGTTGTGACGTCCGGCGGGGGCAACTCCCGTTGGATCTGCCGCCGAAGCCGCCGTAGCTGCCGAACAACGGTGAGGCGGCCAGTAGTGAATACGGATCATGTACGTGAAGGGTGCGAATTCGGCGAGATAAGCGCCATCGGGCGCTAGATCGCTTACCTTCTTCGACAGTATCTCGGACATTCGAGCAGTCGTGTGATGGTCCACCGTAGATGGGGACAATTCCGGGTTCGAAGCGGAAATGGACTCCTTTGCCTCCTTCTGAGCATCCTGAATGGACAGCCCAAGACTTCTGGCCGACTTGATGACCGCCGGCAAACTACCTCGAGCAGGCGTGATGCGCATGGTAATTGGAGTGAGCAACTTCCACTGCACGCGCTGACCCAGGCGATCGGGGTGCTCATTTGTTTGAGGCCAAAGTGCCTCTCGCTCTGCCAAAAAGGTTTCGGGCGAAGCGATGAGGTCCAACAGGCTCTCCCAGTCCGTGCTGAGAAAGCCGATGCTAAATTCGAGCCTGGTTTCGTCTGGTGTGGAGTAGTCGAGGGGAATGATCGAAGCCCAATTCTTAATGTCTGCCATTGTCATGCTTTCCTTGCCAAATTAGGCGGCACGATGCGTCCGTTCGACGCGAGAGGCGTCGGGCTCCAATCCTTTGAAATCAACCACGGAATACACTACAAACCGTCTGTACGCTGGTGATCTAACGAACGGGAGGGCTCCTAGGATGATCTGGAACGAAATTCTTCGGGTACTTCTCTCCAAGCCAGTTCCTCCCAATCCTGCTTCCCCATCGTCTCAATTGCCGCGTCCATGATTTGGCTGCGGCTGCCCGAGGAGAACTGTCTCTTTCGAGCCAAGACGTCCTCCCGATGCGTTGGAGAGATGCTCGCAGGAATCGCCCAGGCGATCGCAATGAGCCGAGCGGCTCCTTCAAGATCTCCCACTAGCTCGTGGTTGTGAGACAATTCGATAAGCGCCCGCCCAACCGAAACCAGGTGGCTGCTCGCCAACGAGTCCGCTAAACAACGATGGGAGGCGCTAAAGCTATCTTTGACCGCACCCCCTTGGCGATACAGTTGAGACATCGTTAACCAGACATAGAGTGCCGTGCGGTCGACCGCGACCGACTTCATCATGGCCTCGATCTCTGCGCACAGTTCCAGAGCGGCAACGGTCTCGTTCCGCTTCATTCGGAGTTGGGCTTGAAGCACAATGCCCGTCGCACGCAACGGAAGGTGTTTGATCTGATCGCTGAGATTTGAAAATTCTGCCAGCTTTTGCTCGGTCACCTCATCCATCCCGTTGACGAGTGCGAGACGGGCAATGTCGAGGATTGCGTCGACCTGGGTTTCCATATCGTGCATTCGAGCGCAGATTTCGATGCGCTTTTCCCAGATTTCGAGCGCAAGGCCAATTCGGCCGTTCCTCCGATACATCTCCCCAAGCAGCCCGTAGAGTTCAAGAAGTAATTCCAGGTCCTCGTCCGTGGAGACGTTCACCGCCGCTTCGGCAAGCATCTCAAATTCGAAAGTTGACCCCGTCTCAAAGTACACCCGCGCTAAGGAACGTGCGTAGTTGCGAATCAGTTCTGAGTTGTGGGTGGAGATGGCCCAGAGCACCCCGACCCGATAGTTGCCTATTTCGAGAGACAATTGTTGTCGCGCGGCTCCAAAGTTTCCCGAGTTGAACAGATCGCAAATCCGGGCGGCGAGACTTGCGAAGTGCTGTGAGTGGCGGTCCCGAGTCGCGGTTAACTCGCCGTCGTCCGGGACCCTGTCCAAGTATTCCCGGATCGTATCCAAGAGGCGGAACCTCATTCTCGCCTCCACGACCTGACTCATGAGCAAGCTGTTGTCTCTAAGGAGGGAAATCCCATCAAGAATTTCGGTGTTATCTCCCAGAACGGCTACAACGTCATCTTGGAAAAACCCGCCCTGGAACACTGAAAGCGACTTGACTAATCGACGATCCTTATCGAACAGGAGCGACAGAGAATCTCCCACCACTCGCAAGAGATCGGCGTGTCTATCATCGGGGCCGATGGGCTTTCTCTTCAACACCTCGAGTCGCTGAGATCGCACCCGCTCGGCCAACTCCTGGATCGACATATGCCGCAGCCGGCCCGCCGCAAGAACGATGGCCAGCGGCACGCCCTCCAGATCCTGGATAAGGGCCTCCACGAGTTTCTGGTTCTTTCGCGACAAACTGAAAGAAGGATCTGAGTAGGTCGCAGCCTCTTCAAAGAGGGTCAAGCTCTCTGCCATCTGAGCTCGCCGTTTCTTCAGGGACATTGGAAGGAGCGTAAACTCCCGCTCCGAGTGAATTCCAAGGAGCACGCGGCTGGTAACCAAAATCTTTATGTCTTGGTTTAACTCCAGTATCTTTGCAAATAGGCGTGAGAAATGTGCGACCCGTTCAAAGCAGTCGAACAAAAGCAACAGTCGACGGTCCTTCAGCGATTGAAGAAGAGCGGCTTCGCTGATCGAACTCGCGCCCAGCCCGATCGCGCCAGACACCGCGGCAATTAACTCTTCCTCTTGACTGAGAGCTTCGCATTCGACTAACCAGATTCCGTCCTCAAAGGACTCAACCAGATCGATGGCAACCTGTTTTGCCAACCGAGTCTTTCCCATTCCGCCCATGCCAGTGACCGTAATCAACCGGGTGCTCGGAGTGAGTAGGAGCTTGGCAAGGCCCGATCGTGCTTCTTCTCGTCCGATGAACGGTCGCTCTTCGAGAGGGATGTTATGTTTCGGCCCGAACCGTTTCGGCTCACCCAGCGGCCCAGAATATTTAAACCAGACCGGAGCCGACACCATCGCAGTTGGCGCCAACCAATCCGGTCCGGAACCGGCGATCGCCGCCCTGCCTTGGTCGACGGCGATTTCCAAGGGCGTTCCCTCTGCAAGGGCCGCGTACATGGCTCGGGAAAATAGGTGAGCCGCAACATCACTGACGGGACTCTGCATGCCCACGACCGCCGGGACACCCCCGGAAACCAATACTCCGCCAATCGTTTCGAGGCTTCCTCCGGTAAAGCAGCCTGAGAGCACGATCAATCGAACGCCTGCCTTTTGAACCCAGTCAAGCAACTCATCGGCGTAAAGGAAGCACTCTTGCCCTCGCCGATCACCCTCAAGCACCAGTGCCCCTCCAGATGCCCGAACGTCGCCGTGCCCAATAAAGTGGATCACGTCTGGACTGTCATCCTGAAGACAGCGCTGGAGAGAGGACGGAGTCGCAAATCGCAGGACTTGAACATCGATTCCCCTGGATTCCGCCTTCTGAAGTGCGTTTGTCACGCTCTCCATTTCCCTCTCACCGTTGGCCAATTTGGGATAGGTGACTGACCGTGGGTCGGCAAGAACCACCAACGTTCTTCGAAGCTCCTTGCCTTCTGCCAGGGTGGGACCCGAATCAAACCATCGATAGAGATGGAGATTTGGGTGCAGACAGAGAGCAACTTCCGGGTTAGTCCCTGTGGTGAGACACTCCCAGGGCGCCTCTGCCATCGGAGCTCCTTCGAAGCTCAGGCCGATTCGCGTTGGGCCATCCACGCAACGCCGACCAAGTTCTTTGCCGATGGCGACCGGCAAGGCGACGCGTGCCAGAAGTCTGCCTAAATCACGAATCGAGCTTTCCCTGGCGCTCGGGCTTTCTTCGTTGGCAATCTGGGAGCGATACGAGTCGATCAGGACTCGGTCGTACGCCTCACCCTCCGCGCGAAGGACCAGCCCGCCGGACAAGCGGTCGGTGAGACTACAATGCGTAGATTCACCGGCAGGAGAAAGAGTTAACCGGAAGTCCCATTTAAACCGTTCGGACCCCTGAGAACTCATATCGGCTTACGCGAAGAATACCTTTTGTATAGGCATGCTTCGACCAAATGCCTTCGTACCGTGAGACAATTCCCGCGTCGCACCGAATGTTTGAATCGGGTCGAGAAGCACTTTTTGTATTTTATTGAGAATTGAATGGGTGTTCGATAGATCGAGAGAGCACGGATGGTTTATCTAGATTATTGGTTCGGCTTTTGTTAAGCCGGTACTCAAAGGCTCGACTTGAGCATGCGTAAAGGGAGAGAAAACATGAGTCGATCGATCGAAACTGCTTGCGATCCTTGGAACAGAAGCGGCGGGCAATCTGGATATTGCGATCAAGAATTGCCTTCTCGGGAGTTTCTCGCGTACCGCTTCCTCGCGGTACGCGATACAGGGAACATCGTATCATCTGGTACCTGTGAACGAACTCGTGGATCTAGAACGGTTTGCTGGCCCGAATCAGGTGGCCGCTGAGGAGGCATTTTTGAGAATGACTCCACGGATCGAACGATTTCTTACTAAATATCTTGGGCCGATGCTGCCGAAGCTCGAGGATCGCGAGGACGTGATTGCGCAAACAATTTCGAAACTCTGGCGTCGGCGAGAATCATTTAATGTGCAAGGAGTCGCTGCTTGGTACTCCTATGTGGCGACAACTGGAAGAAGGTGCGGACTCTCAAAACTAGGGCAAAGTCAGCCAGTTGATCTGGACGAGGAGATTCCGGCCGGGGAATGGACAGCCGTCGACACGCTTGCCCAATTTGCCGACGATCGCCGTCGCCTCTACGACGCCGCCGATCAGTTGTGGCTTTGCGTCGACCCAGAAATGTCCCCCATTGAACGAAAGCGACGCCTGCTAGCGGCACAACTCGTCTATCTTGACGGTATAGCCGTAAAAGATGTTGGTGAATATCTTGGAGGGGAGACGTCAACGCGAAGCGAAATAGACTCATGGTTAGCTAGCGAGTCAACTCTCCTTGACCTTGCCTATCATAAGCTCCTCTGGGAAAACCGGGCGCTTACCGCGCATCTTCTTCAACCGGAAAAGCCCATTCGCCGGGCTGAACTGACTTGGTGGGTTTCCCAAGCCGAAAAACGAACCCCTGGGCTTGCTCCGAACGGAATGACCTGGGACGAAGTGGCCGTCATTGTCTGGAGATACCAGTTTGGGATGCTCACCGAAAGGATTCTGCAGCGAGCCGGCAATCTAGACGCGCAGTTCGTTGACGACGTCCTGCGAAGGGCTGAATCCAGGATGCCGTATGCCGAGTCAGCTTCTCAGTTAGCATCTTGTTTCTCGGCTTCCTGGATTCGCTCCGCTCCCCTCAAGAACACCGGGCTCTGGAAGCGGTTGGTGTTTCAGTACTGGGTCCAGTTTGAGCTTCCTCAAAAGCAGATCCTGCATCGCACGCAGAGCGCCGCCGCAATCGCTGGAAAGACCATCACCGAAGGCATGTTAAATGTCTGGCTGAGCAACGGAAGACTCTTCGTGCAGCTGGCAAGGTACGCGAAGGAGGCAGGAGTATGAACTTCGAAGAAAATGAGCTTAGCGGCCACACCGTTGACTTAATCGACGCCCTCTTGACGTCGATGCATACAGAACCCATGGTGGAAGTGTCCGAAGATGAGCTTGTCCGATTTGCCTTTGGTTGGGCCAACGATGAGGAAATAGAAGGAGTATTAACCGCCCTCAACCAATCCCCTGAGTTGCGACAGCAACTCATTCAAGTGCGCGGATCTCTCAATACGGCTCATGCGCGTTCGGAACAAGTGAATGGTTTCTTGGAGCACGCCGTAAACGTTGCGGTGGCGGCATTTTCCTCGCTTGAGAAAGGCTTAGCTGCTTGGAAGGCCGATTTCGAATCCGAACTGGTAGTCCGCCATTCCTTAAAGGCACTAGCCGATAGATCAAGAACGAGTCCGTCGCGCCTAGCCTTCTCCCGCTCCCAGACATGCCTGGCTGAGTTGGAGTTCAATGAGGCAACCTCGAAGTTCTCTGCTGAGGTCACCAAAGATGGATGCTTGGAGATTTGGGGAGAACTTCACCCTGACCATTGGGCAGACGGCAAAGAGGTTCGGCTTGAGATCGTCGACGAGGTGCTCGGATCGATTCCAGTGGGTAGCGCGCCCCTAATTGACGGGAAATGGAAAGTTGTTGTAAGAGAATTTGGTCCCTGGGATGCGGGGGTCCTTCCTGCCAACAAGTTCAGACTCCAATTCGTTGACGAATTGCCTAAGCCTGAGTTTGGAGACCTCGTCGCCCGAACTGAAGATGGAACGCTTGTCCTCATCCCGCTTTTGACTCCTCCAATCATGGGCAGTGGACTTCTGCGCCTTCAGATTCAATGCGACGAGGCGTTTCGAACTCGATACGGCCGGCTGGTGCTCCACCTCTCATTCAACGCCGGTCCGCTCACGATTCCGCTCAGGGCTTGGGAGGTGGCGGACCTCCCAAGCGACGGGCAACTGATCGCCCCGATCCCGTCTTCACTTGAGGGGCCGCTCCCGAAAGCTGCTTTAGCCCTTTCCATGCGCCGAATTGCTCTGTACCAAACATGAGTACATTCCAAAGCTTCATCAAAGACGCCAAACGTTCAAGGCACTGCGCGAAAACGCTTCCGAACTGCCAGCGGGGGCTGGTCCTTATGAAGCTTCCTTGGGCCGAAGTGCCTCGATTTCCTGAACAAGGATCTTGTCCATGGACCCCACCGTCCGATCCCGGACCCAGGAAAAGGCGCACCCGGCAACAAGTTCTTGAAGCATTGCGCCTGAAAAGCCTTTGGTCTGCTTCGTGGCGGTTTCGATACCAGCCGATGTAGGCCTCATCTCCTGGTCAAACTGCTCGAACCGAGACGACAGAAATCTCTCTCGTTCTGGCGCCTTCGGATTGCCGATCTCAAACTTTCGGTCGAATCGACTCGGCCGATTGGAGAGTGCTGAGTCGAGCTTATCGAGGTGGTTTGTCGTGGCCAGAAACAGGAGGCCATCATTCCTTGCCAGCCCGTCTAACTCGTTGAGCAGCGATGAAAGATGAGATCTCGAAACCAGAGAATCGATGTCCTCAAACAAAACAATAGCTGGCGCCATCTGACGAGCGCGGGAAAAGATGCGTGCGATGACACTCTCATCGGAATCGTCCTCGTCGTTGAGCGACCGGACAACCAGACAAGGCTTGCCCGCAAGGTTCAGCAGAGACTTGATCGCATGAGTTTTCCCATTTCCAGGCGGGCCGTACATCAGAATCCCCCTTCGCCAAGACAGCCCATACCGCTCGTAGTCCTCCCGCGAAGTGAAGAATGAGTGGACCTCATGCTGCAGTCGGGACTTGAGGGACTCTTCTAGAACGAGGCTATCCCAACTACTCGAGAGGAGTGCCTTCTCAAGATCGGGGTCTCTTCGAAACCTCCCATCATAGACTGTTACTCGTCGGTCCGAGTCGCTGGTCCATAGGCAAACGGCCTCAAAGAAGGCCCGAGCAACATGGGGTGTCTCCGCAATCACAAAATGAAGCTCGGAACACCGCTCTTTTGTCTTAAGACAACGAAGCCGATGGCCATTCCACAGTATTTCGGAGAGAACGTGGACTGCGTCAAATTCCGTGCCCTTTTCGCGTCCGCGCCACCAGGTTGCGACTAAAGCCTGAAGGTCGTCGAGGACCCACATAGAACAACGTCCGTCTCGGGCGAAGCTTTCAAGGTCGAAGTCGTAGTCCATCGTGAACAGAACATGCTGCTCAGGAAAAAGGTCGGTGAGCTTACGATTGAGCTCAAAAGGGATGATGCTTGGGTGCTGTCGGAACGACTCCAATAAAATTGAGTTGTAATTGGGCATAGCTTGGACAGAGAGAGTCCGGAACGGTCTCAGGGGTGCCACCAGTACAACAGCCTTATTGGGCTGACCGGGGGCGTCATGATCTGCTTTCGGTGCGCACGTCAAATGACGAGCTAGGAGTACGCGGGGAGACCGTTGAGCAGAACAAGCATAGCGAGAAGACTATCCCTCACCCGCACTAAGTGGCGCAAGTCCCCCCGGTCGTAAGTCCCAGAACTCCCACTCAAGCGGGAGGCAAGGGGTCGTGAACGCTTCCGAATCGAAGCGGATATGCCGTAGCACTCTCGAACAACTATCGAATGTGAATGAAATGGGTAAAGTCGCCCATCATGAGGTGTTTGCTTTTCATTCCGGCTTTGTCACTCGCCCTGTTTCCTACGAGCGTCTTCGCCCAGAAGAAACCCCTTGATTCCACCGTGTTCGATGGCTGGAATTCGATCCGCGGCGTTGAGCTCAGTCGAGATGGTCACTGGTTGGCTTACGCAATAGCCCCCCAAGAAGGTGATGGAATAGGCATGCTTCGGGACCTCAATGATGGTCACTCAATTGCCATTCCTCGTGTTGGTAGCTTCCGAATCACTAAGGACTCCAAGTTTGCCGTAGCTCTGATCGCGCCACCTTTCGCTGAACTCCGAAAGGCCCGTCGAGACAAAGTCAAACCGGAGGATCTCCCCAAAAGCCAGTTGATCGTCGTCAGCCTAGCGACTGGCGAAAAGACGATTGTCGATCGAGTTCAAAGCTTCGAGTTGCCGACCGATGATTCGGGGTACCTCGTGTATCGCCCCGAGCCGCCCAAGGCTGCGGTTTCCACCGATAAGCCCGCCGCAGAAACCTCAGCCATATCTTCGACAGCAACCCCTCCAGCCGGTTCTAGACGTACGGTTGGCGGATCTACTTCGACTGTGGCCACGTCCGCCAAGACATTCGCAATCGTTGTTCGAAACCTTCAGTCCGGCAAGGAAGAGACCCTGTCCGATGTTTCGAGCTACGTGATCGACAAAAATGGTGATGCGCTTGCCTATGTTTCGACTCCAAAAGAAACGAAGGATTCGAACCAAGGTAAGCAGGTCAAAGCCGATGGGAACGCTAAAACACTGAAGCTTACGTACGAGCAACTGCCAAGCGGGGCGAAACAAGAAATTGTCACGGGTAAATTCGAGTTTCCTCAACTCACCATTAGCAATGACGGGCAATACCTTGCCTATATGAGCCGGCCGGTTGAGGATAAAAAGGACAAGCCTAAAGACGCTCCTCCAACGCCTCCCATTCCTTCCTCACTCTTTCTGCTCCATCAGGGAGATAAGGCGCCATCCGAAGTGGGAAGGGATGCTATCCCGAAGGGCTGGGTCCTCAATGATAAAAATGAGATTCACTTCAGCGACAAGGCATCGCGCCTCATTTACACGACCTATCCCACGCCTCCCCCACCGGCAAAGGAGGTTCCCGACGACGAAAAAGTGAGCGTCGATATCTGGAACTGGCAAGATGCTCAACTCCAGACGCAGCAGCTTCTTCTGGCGGATCAAGAGCAGAAGCGTGGCTACACCGCCATTTACGATCTTAAAAGCGGCCGCGCCCGGCAATTAGCCGACACCAATTTGCCGACCATCAACATTTCGGACAAAGGGGATGGCAGATTCGCTCTGGCCGAAACCGACATTCCGTATCGCCGAGAATCCTCATGGGATCCGGGCCATGCCGACGTATATCTTGTCGATACGACCGACGGAAAGAGAACCCTGCTTTCAAAGTACAAGAAGGTCGAAGCAAGCCTAAGCCCCAAAGGTAATCGGGTTGGACTCTTCGATCAAACGACGAAAACCTGGTCGCTTATCGACAGTGTCTCTGGACAGACGCGAACAATAAGTGACATTCCCTACCCGCTCTACGACGAACTGTCGGACGTCCCTAACGAGCCGGGCGCGTATGGCCTTCGAGGATGGGCCAAAGATGAGCAAAGTGTCATCGTTGCCGATCGTTACGATCTTTGGCTCGTTCCTGTCGACGGTAAGAAACCCTCCGTCCGGCTGACATCCGGGCGCGAATGGAAGCAGCGGTATACGCCTATCATCTTGGATAGCGATCATCCGGAAATAGACCCTGCTCACCTGCTACTGTCCGCTTTCAACATCCAGACGAAGCAAGGCGGCGTCTACTGGCTTAACTCTGGCCAACTCACAAAAGTGTTTCAGGAGGACAAGACGTTCGGCGGGTTCGTTAAGGCGAAGAACTCGGATCGACTGGTGTATACCCGCCAAGACTTCGTCGAATATCCCGATCTCTGGACCACTGACCTCAGCTTCAAGTCGCCGACCAAAGTCAGCGACGCAAATCCCCAGCAATCGAAGTACCTGTGGGGCAAAGCAGAACTCGTCCAATGGACGAGCTTAGACGGAGTTCCCCTCCAAGGCATCTTAATCAAGCCGGAAAACTTCGACTACGGAAAGAAGTATCCATTGATCACTTATTTCTATGAGAGGCTAAGCGACTCCCTCAACACTTACCATGCGCCCGCCCCGAGTGCAAGCACCATCAATCTAAGTTACTTCCCCAGCAACGGATACTGCGTCTTCGTTCCCGATATCCCGTACCGGGTGGGCAATCCCGGATACAGTGCCCTTAGCGCCATTGTGCCCGGCGTGCAGAGCATCGTCAGCCGAGGATATATCGATCCTTCGAAACTTGGAATTCAGGGGCAGAGCTGGGGTGGGTACCAGGTGGCCTACCTGGTGACTCAAACCAATATGTTTGCCGCCGCGGAGGCTGGGGCTCCGGTTGGGGATATGTTCAGCGCTTATGGTGGTATCCGGTATGGCTCCGGTCTCGTGCGCGAAATGCAATACGAGCATGAACAGTCGCGAATCGGCGGAACTCCTTGGGATTCGACTTTGAAGTACATCGAGAACTCCCCCGTCTTCTTCGTAGACAAGGTTCAGACCCCACTGATGATCATGTCAAACGACAAAGATGGAGCTGTGCCTCACACCCAGGGCATCGAACTCTTCACCGCACTGCGTCGTCTTGGCAAGCCAAGCTGGATGGTGGTCTATAACGGGGAAGACCACAACATCGTCGAGCGAAAGAATCGAAAGGATTTCACAATCAGGTTGAGCCAATTCTTCGACCACTTCTTGAAGGGCGCCCCGATGCCGGTTTGGATGTCGAAGGGGCTACCTGCCGTGGATAAAGGGCGAACTATGGGCTTGGACCTGGAAGGGAATTAGGCGGCGCAAACATGGGTAGCCTCGGAAACGAGGCTGACCTCAATCCCATTCGTAGCAGTGTTCATGGGGTGATCTGACTCTGCCCATCACCACCACCCGGGGACCCATCCCCTTGTGATGCGCCACCCTGTGCGCCCGAAGTCTGCAGAAGGAAGGCGCTGCCGCCCGAGAATGCGGCCCCGTAGTAGGCCGTGGCGTAGGCCAAAACGGTAGCGTCTGCTCGAACTCGAAAATGACCGCTCGTGAAGTCCGGTTGATCCCCTCCGTCTTCGATGGCTTCCCATACCGCTAACTGAAGACCCGCGCATTGAGCTTCCGTCCTTGCCGCTTCAAAGCAGTGGTAGACGATGCTTCCCGCCATTTTATAGCCAAGGCCTAGACTGTCCGTGCGCCTCAAGGTGATCGAAAAAGTCTGACCGTTTCGAATAGGG
Organism: uncultured Armatimonadota bacterium; assembly: GCA_903904815.1. Taxonomy (GTDB): domain Bacteria; phylum Armatimonadota; class Fimbriimonadia; order Fimbriimonadales; family Fimbriimonadaceae; genus Fimbriimonas. The sequence continues at coordinate 47,797 of CAIVDU010000023.1, read as the reverse complement.
CTCCGAACATCGGCGCAAAGCGACATCCAAGATCGCTTTCCGTCGAAGAAGCGTAACTTGCCCGCGAACGACGTCTCGACAAGGTCGTTGTCGATACAAACCGTGACATTCTGCCCAATCTCCCCATGGTTGAACTGAACGGTAAACGATGGAACGTGCTCGTTAGAGCTAAACGTAAACGATAGACCGATTAATATCGAAATCATGTGCCAACTGCGTACCTTTAGGAAAACTAACCGGCAACTGCTCTAGGGAATTACAACGACTTCATCAAAGCCCATTGTCCTTGAGCTCCGAGGGTCTCGAGGTACGCCACCATCGTCGATACGATCAGAACCAACGCTATAGAGAACAAATCCCTTTCCCTTGCGGCGGTATTGAAGCCGATCTCCGTCGAACGGATCGATCGCCAATTCACCAAGTGAACTTGGAAGGTGTTTGGGCAAATTCCCCGTTCGCGCGCGAATCTGAAGGAGCTCAGTCGAAGCCAGGAGAAGCCGGTGTCGAGCCAGTAGAATTCCGAGTTGGTTGGTGGATTCGCTGAATACTGGTAGGAGGACCTGATTCATCAGGTTGTCCGGCGAACGATCGGCAGATATCGCCGTTTCCATATCCTTTAACGGCTTCGAATATCCGTCCCAATCTTCTGCGTGGGAGGGAAGCTTGGCCCAAGTCTGCGTCCAAGCATCAATGAACTTCCCCTCGAACACCGTCTTAACGAAACTGGAACGAAGAATGGCATCTTGCCAAGCTGGAGAGTCTGATGGGAAACTCAAGTCTCGCATGCTTGAGGCTGTTTGAATGGTTCGTAGGCCTTCCACGACCTCTCCGGCCAAGTACCGACGCATCTGCGGAAATGCAGCTTGCTGTTGGAGATCTGTTTCGAGGCGGGCGAGGCCAGAAGGATCCGAAGAGTGCCGGCGAATCATGGACGTGATTTCCCGATTCACGATTTGGCGCGCCGAAATTTCGACCAGCATTCCAATCAATATAGGATCAGAACCGGCATGGACCGCGATTCGAGAGGCAATGGCGAGTTCACGCCTCGCCGTCGCTAAGTCATGATGCCGATCATCATAGTCTGCTTGATAACAGAGATCGGTGACTGACTGCTTCATGTATCCCAACTCCGGAAACATCAGCTTAGAGCCGAGACTCCAATCGCGATTGAAATTACATTCGGGGTACCGCTCTACTTGCATGAGCAGCGCGATCCTGGACGAAATCTTGGGCAAAGCCCGATCAGCCGCCTGAATATCCTTTGGCCCAGCATCTCGTTGCGATGCCGTATCGATCAGCGAATGTTCCTTTTGGGACTTGCTAAATGAAGAACTCAGCAGCCGGTAGATGTGCGCCGCGTTCTTCTCCTCTGGAACAGGACGGATATCGAGATCCGAGATTTCGAGAGGTAGACCGACCTTTTTGGCCGCCGAAATTGATTTGGCGAGCTTGGCAGTTGAGCCCAGCCCAGATCCGCTTAGCAGCACGACCGTCCCGACCCCACTTACGGCAACTACCGCAAAGAGCCCAAAGAAACCGACTTTCCTACTACTGGCCATACAGCTATGACGTGACTCTTCTCCCAATCGTGCGAGCGATCTTGAATAGATTCTTTGCTCGGTGGTCACAAGCAACCTAAAACAAGAACGGACGGTCACCCATTAAGGGTTGACCGTCCGATTTCATGCCAGACCGAATTGTGGGCGCTTTACTGCTTCGGTGGGTCAAATAGCGTCGCGTCACCCTTTGGCTCCGCAGTCGCGGAAGTGAACTCCTGCACGGAGTCTCCTTCGGCTGAATGGTTGACGATCTTCATCGGAACCTGGACTCCACCCACCTTGCGATAGTTCGAGTAGTCGTTGATCTGCTCGATACTTCCCAGAATCGTTGGGTAAAAGAAGGTCGTTCTGGCGAGTAGACCGGTCTCCTTGTCGAAGAAGTAGGAGACCCTGGACTTCGTTCCGGCGAGCAATCCATTCACGACCACCGCATCGCGGCCGTCGATCTTAGAGGTGCCGCCGGAAGGCGAGTCCAACTTAGGGAGTGATTCCGGTGTGAGGAAGATCGTGCTCTCTCGTACGTACTGCTCGGCATACTGCAAGGGAACTGTTTGAACACCTTGGGGGCCGGTAAACCACGCTGTTGAACCATTGAAGCCCTGCTTTTGATCTCCTTTGGCTCGATGTGCGAGGATGTAGAACTTGTCTCCGGAATAAGTCGCCTCAACTGGAGCCGTCTCACCTTGGGAAGTCGTCGTACCTGTCAGCTTGAAAGAGCCTCCGGCTGGCGTGGCATCAGAAACCAAGGCCTTGGCGTAGGCGCTTAACACTTGGTCTGGCATCACATCAGAACTTCGTCTAGAGCGAACTTCTAGGCCCGTGATGGGTGGTACCGGCGTGGGATGCGTTTTCCCAGCATGGCACGTGGCACATGTGATCACGTTTTGACCGTTAAAGTTCTTATCGTTGATGTCCTTTTGCATCGCGATCATTTCGCGAGCCGTCTTCTTCTTTGCCTTCTCGTCGCTGGACCGATCTGCCGCATGGCAGTAGCTGCACTGAACCTTAAGCGACGCGTTCATGAACTCCATAGCGGGAATAAGTTCACTCGCCTTCTTGCCCTTGAACGAGACAATATTCTTGAACTGCTGCTCGGCCAGTGGATCCGCCTGGCGGGTCGCTGCTAAGGAAGTACAGATAACTGCAAAGGAAAACCCAATGATCACCGCTGGAAGCCGCATGGGCTCATCTTAGCAGAGGAAAAGCCCGTCTGGGCCTTAATCTTTCTAACTTGACGGAATCGTTAACCCTCAGACCGAACAAGCACAGCACCCACAAGCATGCCCGCGAAGCGCTTGGACGCCCTCCCAAGCGATCATGGGGGCCATAACAAGTGCCGCCACCGGGTCCGCCCACCACCAGTGAAATAGGGTGTTCAGCACGAGCCCAAGAAGCGTGATGCCTGCTAGGTAGGCACAAAAGTCGGTCTGCCTGGCGTCTGCCCAGAGGGCTGCGCTCCCCACTTCGTCCGCCCACTTTCTCTTGGCTCGTCCAAGCACCGGCATAAGGACGATCGATAGCGCAGCCACCAGGATTCCGAGAGCAGTTTCGTGGGGGCCCTCACGGCCAATGACCGCCTTAATCGACTCGTAGGCGATATCGACCGAGAGGGCGAGAAAACAAACTCCAACCAGTCGGAGTCCTGCCCGTTCCGACAGTACCAAACGGTGCGTCTGTCCTATTGACGCGAGTCGCCAGAGCACGATGCCGGCCGACAACACCTCGATGAAACTGTCCAGGCCGAAACTTAGGAGAGCGACACTCGCCGCTCCCCTTGCTGCCCACAGTGCCCCCGATCCTTCCAAGAGTCCATGTCCAACTGTCAGCCACTGCCCTCGCTTGGCATTGCGAATGGTGGGCGAATCAACCGTCTCAGCGATGGGGATGGATATTGACATAGGCTAGGTTGTGACCGTTACACGCGGAATTTGGTCCCGCCGTACATTCCTCAAAAAGGATACGACGGGAATCTCCGAATCCAGACAATTTAGTCTTGGTGAGTTCGAGTAGGGGTGAAGCGAATTGCTTGCGACTCGGCTGTAGGCTCAACCGACTGTCCTTTCTTCGAGCCGGCGTTCGGATCGACACGCCCGGTTTGGACAAGGAAGATGATGAGGATTCCTAGGACGATGCGGTACACAACAAAAGGCGCCACCCCGTGCTTTTGCAGATACCGTAAGAACCAGTGGATGCACGCGTAGCCTACAAAGAAGGAAACCACCAACGAAACCGCTAGCGGCGGAAGGATCGAGCCAGTGAGTGCCTTGTGGTACTTGACCGCCTCATAGAGACCAGCGGCCGTGAAACTCGGGACGCTCAACAAAAATGAGAATCGGGCCGCAGCTTCCCGCGTGAATCCCAAAAATAGTGATCCCGCAATCGTACTTCCGCTTCGGCTCATTCCCGGAATGAGGGCTAAGCATTGCCAAAGCCCTACTCGAACTCCGTCGCTTACCTCGACGTCGGCTACCGTGCGTTTTCCGTGGGCTCTTCGGTCAGCAACAAGCATGACTAAGCCCAATACAATGAACGAAAAAGCGATCCAGTTAAGAGATCGGAACTCGTTTTCAATGGGCTTCTGGAGAACAAGACCCAGAATCAAAATCGGAATGGTGCCGTAAAGCACACCCCACCCCAACTTCGCTTCGGGCGAATTTTTGTCGCCACCCTTAAGCGAGGAGCCCCAACCGGCAAGAGCGGAGACGATGTCCTTCCAGAAGTAGATGATCACCGCCAAGGTCGGGCCAAGTTGAATAACTGCCGTAAACGCCGCGCCCGGATCTTCCTTGAAAACCAGTGCGGCGCACAAACGAATTTGAGCGTCGCTGCTGACTGGTAAGAAGGCGGTAAGACCTTGAATGATTCCGTAGACGATCGCGTGCAGTATTTCCAGAACTCGCTCCTTGTTTAGCTTCCGTATTCTTCTGAAGGGAAGGGTTTGTTATAATCCCGACTTTCGAACCCACTGAGTGCCATCGGGGCCGTCGCGCAATTCGATTCCTTCAGCCTCCAATGACTCTCGAATCTCATCCGCTCGAGTGTAATTTTTAGAGAGCTTGGCTTCGGTACGCTCGACGATCAATGCTTCGATTCGGGTGACGTCCAACTCTTCTTCCTCGACGACGAGGAGCGATTTGGCAATGTTTGGATTGTCGTGACGAACAATACCCAGGAGGGCGTTAATTTTAGCGAGAAATTCCTTGGAACTCTTTGAGCTTGACTCAGTGAGTGCGTCCGCTTCCCGAACAATCGTGCGTGCCCCTTCCAGAGCTTTGGCGAGCGCAACCGACGTATTCAGGTCATTCAGCATCGCCCCGAGCGACTGTTGATACAGGTCTTCGAGGATCGAACCCAATGCGTCGTCCCCAGGGCGAGCGCTTGCGATGCCTTCTTCTGTGACGGCCTCTGCACGCCGGAAGCGTTCGACGTTTGCCATGGCGTCCTTAAGCCCCTGGTCTGTAAAGTTGAGCGGGCTCGAGTAACTGCCCGCGATGAGCGCATATCGAATTGCGAGCGGGTCCGCTCCCTTTTCAATCAGCATCCGCACGGTGTAGAAATTGCCGAGGCTCTTCGACATCTTTTCGCCGTTGACCTGGAGGAATCGGGTGTGAGTCCAGTGATTCGAGAATGGCTTTCCGGTGAGCGCCTCGCTCTGAGCAATTTCGCACTCATGGTGAGGGAAAATATTGTCCTCGCCGCCGCTGTGCAAATCGATCGTGTCGCCTAGATAAGCACGTGCCATCACCGAGCACTCGATATGCCAGCCGGGAAAACCCCAGCCGTACGGCGAAAACCACTGCATAAGGTGGCGATCGTCTTTTTTCCAAACCGCAAAGTCGGCTTGCTCTCGTTTGTTGTCGTCGAGTACGACGTCTCGAACCGCCTTCTTCAGGTTCTCCTGAGTGTTGCCACTCAATCTTCCATAGCTCGGGAAGCTCTCCACACTGAAGTAAACGCCAGTCGGAGTCTCGTAAGCGTAACCGCGATCGATGAGTTCTTGAGTCGCGATAATCTGTTCCCGGACATGCTGGGTGGCCTTCGGGCGAATATCCGGCTCTGAAAGATTAAGCTGCGCCCAATCGGCCCGGTAGGCGTCGGTGTAGTACTCGGCTAATTCCCATACATTGTTGAATCGCTCGCCCTCTTTGCTTTTGAGCGCGCGTTCCATCTTGTCCTCGCCGCTCGCATCCGCCACATCGTCTTGGGTCAGGTGGCCTACATCAGTGATGTTGCTCACCCAGGTGACTCGCCACCCAATCGCCTTCGCCGTGCGCACAATCAGATCGGCAGTCAAGAAGCTTCTGAAATTACCGATATGAGCGTAAGAATAAACGGTCGGGCCACACGAATAGAACCTCAGGTGTCCTGGTTCAATCGTGTCCACCGGCTTAACTCGGCGCGTTAGGGTGTCGTAAAGGCGAAAGACCTTATCGCTCATCGATCAGAGTTTACCGGTTCAGAGGGTGGCAACCCGGTTTGGCCGGGTTGCAAAGGTCGAGTGGCTAGAAAGCCATCCCTTCGTAGTCTCGGATCAGGCCAACTATTTTGCCGATGACTCGGGCGTCTTCTTGCACGACATCAATCGGCTGGTAAGCCGGGTTGCTCGGCATTAGCTTGATGCCGCGAGGGTCCATATTCAGCCGCTTGACGGTTGCGCTGTCGCCCAGCATAACCGCTACGAGATCCCCATGGTTTCCCGTCTCCTGAGGCTTTACCACGACCACATCTTGATTGAGGATTCCGTCCCCAATCATCGAGTCGCCACTGATCCGCAGAAGAAAAGCGCCTTTAACGTTCCGGACCATTTGTGCGGGCACCGGTAATTCGTACTCGACGTGTTCGTCCGCCAAGATCGGAGCACCCGCGGCAATCGAGCCGAGCAAAGGGAGCATTACGACCTCATTCGATTGCTGGAACGAGGGGTGAATGATCTTTATGGAGCGCGGTGTGTTGGATCGAGCGATATATCCCTTTCGCTCCAGTGCGTCTAGGTGAACCGTCACTCCTCGAAGGGAACCTATCTTGAAATCTCTTCCGATCTCTCGAATGGAAGGTGGATAACCCTCTTTTCGGACATAGTCCATGATGTATTCGAGGATCAGTTGCTGCCGTTTAGTTAGTCCTTTCGCCATGAATTTCTCGTGAGGGATCGCCGGCTCTTTGAAGGTGATTGGCCCGCAAAGGTAGACGTAGTATACGCCCCTTTTGTCTACCTGTCAACCGGGGGTGTTTAATTCGTCGGGAACGCACATGTCATACTCTTAGGTTCTAATCGGATAAGGGTGTCGTAGCGTGTCCATCAGTAAATTTCAAGAAAAGTTTTTGGCTAAGGGTTGCGGAACGGCGATCCTCATCGGTTGCGCCGCAGTATTTGGCGCACTGGCGTTCAGCTACTTCGGAAAAGGGTCTGGTGGCGGCAGCGATGCGAACGGCCAGCCCATCAAGATTTTTGCGAATGTGGGTGGAATTCCGGTTCCCGCGACGGCGATCGAGCAGGCCCTCCAGCACATCCAGCAGCAGCAGCAACAGGGGGCGGATCCGACATCCACTCCTCCTTCCGTGCAGGTGGGCCAGTACGGCGAAGCGCTCGACGGCATCTTGAATCACGCGGCCGTGCTATCGATCGCAAAGCAAGCCGGTGTTTCTCCAACCGACGACCAGATCCGAGATGCCGCCAAGGCTGATTTAGCCCGTCGGATCGAAATGAATAAGCTTCAGATGGAAATGCAAGGGCAACTCAAGCCCGGCGCGACTGATGCCGACTTTGATGCAATCATGAAGTCGCAGCTCGGTAAGTCACTGAGTGAGTTCGAGAAGCAGCAGCTTGCGAGTCTAGACGCAACCCTCAAGGATCCAGATAAGCGACCAGCCGCCGTGGAGCAGTTCACGGAGCCGATCCTAATCTCCACTCTTGCCGCCAGAACGGTTCCCGTCGATGCCGAAGTAAAGGCTTCATACGACCAGGACACCTTCAAGAGAGTGCTTCTGCGTGAAAAGCCAGCGCCTAGCCCAACCACGGAATCTCGGATTGCACAGGTTGAGAAGGATCTCGCCGGAGGGGCCACCTTTGAGCAGGTCATGGATCGCTACTCGGACGAAGCTCCGATGGCAAAGAAGAAGCCAAGCGACAACCAGCAGGTCTTGACGCCGTCCCAGATCGATTCGGACAAGGCCCTTGGCGCCTTGAAAGGCCTGAAGGTAGGATCCGTCAGTGCTCCCGTCAAGACTCCTGAAGGCACATCAATCTACAAGTTGATCTCCGTCAAAAATCAGGCTCCCGCCGATTTCGATAAGAACATCGCCAAGTATCGCCAGCGCTACCAAGAAGCAAAAGCCAAATCCACCGTCGATGAGCAGTCGAAACAGATCCTGACTCAAAAGACGGAGTGGCTAAGCAAAGGATACAAAGCGGCATACGATGTAACAAGGCCTGATGTGGATGCCTCTAAGGCACAAGCGCTCTACGAAGAAGCGAAGGCCGCCATCGCAAAGACGGAAGGCTATGACCTTCGCCCGGCCCAGTTAGCCGAATATGCCGCGTTCGACCTGATTTGGTCGGCCCCGACCGCTGACAAGGTGAAGCTCAGGCCTGAGCGAATCCAGGTCTTGAACGACTATCTCCAGAACATGGAGAACTTCAGCGTTCGGATGGAACTCGTTGGTCTGTACCAAGACGACAAGAATGGTCCCGCTGCCGCAGAGTGCCTCGCTGCCGCCGCGCGCTCTAACAACAGCTACGATCAGATCGGTTTCTCACACTTCGGAGACGTGGCCGCACGACTGATGCAGTTGCGTTCCTCTGGCGCCGTGACCGCCGAGCAGGCGAAAGCGATCGAAGACGTCCAGGCACAGTGGAAGAAAGATAAAGCCGAGTTCGATGCCGCCCAAGCCAAGCAAAGGGCAGACGACGAAGCCGCTCGAAAGAAGGCGATGGAGGAAGAGAAGAAGGCGATGGACGACGCCAAGAAGGCCAAGGCCTCTGCTGCGCCCACCGGTAAAGACGCAACCGGCGCTACAAAGCTCCCCGACGTCCTTACGAAACCTTCGTCAACTCCCGCTTCAGGTGCTCCTCTTCCCGGTGGGGCCAGTTCGACCGCTGGAGGATTCAAGAATTGAGCGACGACGAGAGCCAGGGCAGTCTGACTCTCGTCGCGACCCCCATCGGCCATCTTGGCGATCTCTCCGCGAGAACGATTCAGGCGCTAACCGACGCGGATATGTGGCTAGTCGAAGACACTCGGGTGAGCGGCAAACTTGCCTCTCACCTTGGACTTCGTAAGCCAATGCGAGTATTGAATGACCATTCGGGCTCGTCGGTTTCCGAGAGATATGCCGACGAGATCGCAAAGGGAGCGAAAATAGCGGTGCTTACAGACGGAGGGTCTCCCGCCATAAGCGACCCCGGGGCTATCCTCACCAATATTTGTCGAGACCGGAACTTGGAAATAGACTCGATTCCCGGCCCCAGCGCGGTGGTCAACGCCTTGGCATTGAGCGGATTTTTCGCCCAGAGATTTGCGTTTCTTGGCTTTCTTGGCCGAAAAGCGGGAGCGATCCGTGGAGAACTTCAGCCGTTCGCGCATTCCCCGCTAACCCTAGTGCTTTTCGAATCTCCCCATCGCTTTGAAAACCTGCTTAAAGTTGCCCACGAAGTTCTGGGTGAGCGAAGGTATGCGATCTGCCGAGAAATGACTAAGGCCCATCAACAGGTCTTTCGTGATAAACTGCCAGAAGTGCCAGGTGAGGGAACTGTTCCTCACAAAGGCGAGTTCACGATAGTTATCGAGGGAATACGCCGCGGCGCTGCGGATGAATTGGAAATTGAACGATGCGAAGATTGAATCTCTTTAAAGCAATTGCTGTTGGACTAGCAACCTATTCATTTGCGACGCTGGCTTTGGGCCAGACCACAACCTCTGGGCCGGTTAACTCGACGCTGCAGCCGGAAGATGCACTCCAGATAGCGGTTTTCAATCAGCCGCAGTTGACCGTAACTACCCCAGTTGGAAAGGACGGATACGTGAGTGCACCGTTCGTAGGAAGCGTCAGAGCCCAGGGTAAAACCACGACCCAACTTGCTGACGAGCTTGCCGAACTCTTTAAGAAGAAGCTATTCCTTCGAGACCCGATCGTTTCCGTAACCGTTCTCCAGTTCAGGCAACTGCGGGCTTCAGTCGGTGGAGCCGTTCAGCGACCGGGCACCTACCAGATTCGGCAAGGTGATACGCTAATCACCCTCTTGAACCAGGGTGGTGGGCCGATCGTTGACGCGTCTGATCTCAGACGAGCAACGTTACGCCACGCAAATGCTAACGAATATATTCCGTTAGATATCTATGCGCTCCTCAATCGTGGAGATCTGTCGCAGAACTATGTTCTCCAAGATGGCGACGAACTCAATATCCCGACTGAAGGAAACAATCGCATTATCGTTCTGGGTTCCGTTCAGGCTCCCGCTTCCTACCCGTACCATGAGCCGATGACTTTGGCCGACGCCATTTCGCTGGCTCGCGGAGAAGTTCCCTACAAGTCACGCTTTAGCCGTGTCCTCATCACGCGACCGAAAGTGGGTCAACCTGGCCAATACGTTCGGATCGTCGCCGACTTCACGCGATTCATCAAGAGCGGTGACCAGCAGCAGAACCTGGTGCTCCAACCCGGAGACATCATCTTCGTGCCACAGACGAACACACCGGACTTCCAGCAGATCGCGGCCATCGCGAACACTGCTTATTTGATCAATATCATCTCAACCAATTTCTTTGGTTTGAAGCTGTAACCTTCGCGATCGGCTCACTGGTAGCATTTCGTTAATGGTGAATGTCAAATGGATCGGCGGGTTGGCCTTTGAGGCCGACCCGCCGAGCGGCGTAAAGCTTCGTCTCGACGCAGGAGATGCCGAAAAAATTGGGCCCAGCCCGCTCGAAGCCCTTCTTGCGTCGGCTGCCGCATGCAGTGCGGTGGACGTGGTGGTGATCCTTGAGAAGAAGCGCCAGAAAGTGACGGCCTATCGGTTAGAGGTCGATGGGGTTCGATCCCCCGACGGGGAATATCCGAGGCCTTACTTAGAGATAACCATTCGGCATATTCTGCAAGGGGAAAACCTCGACCCAGCCGCTGTACAGCGTGCCGTTGAATTAAGCGACGAGAAATACTGCACCGTCATTGCGACTCTCCGCCAGTCGCCGAAGGTTCGGTCCGAGTGGACCATCGAAACCTAGGGATTTAGAGCCTAAAGAACCGTTTTGCGTTCGCGGTTGTCTTCTTGGCACATTCCTCTAGGCTTATCCCCAAGGCGCCTGCCAGCCCAGAGCAAATCTGAGGGACGAAGGCAGGCTGGTTTGGCTTCCCACGAAACGGGTGAGGCGCCATGTAGGGCGAGTCGGTCTCAAGTACGAGGCGATCTTGGGGAATACCCTTGATTACTTCCCGCAGTCCTTCCGCCTTCGGGTACGTGATCGGACCGTCGATTCCAAAGTAGCCCCCAAGGGCTACGGCGCGCGCCGCTTCTGATGCATCTCCAGCCCAGCAGTGGAAGAGGTAAGCATGGGGAGTCCTCGCTTCGAGAACGTCAAGCAAGTCAGAGTAGGCCTCTCGAGCGTGAAATACCACTGGCTTGTCTAACTTAGCCGCGAGGTCCAGCCCCGCGTGCAGTGCCTCAAACTGTCTTTCACGGGGAGTGTAGTCCCAATGGTAATCAAGCCCAATCTCGCCGCAGGCCAGCACCTTGGGATGGCTCAAACGACGCTCCAGTGTCTCCATGCTTGATGGAGTAAACGCCACCGCATAGTTCGGGTGCCATCCGACAATCGCATAGACATTTTCGAACCGTTCTGCCAAAGCGATCGCCCGTTCCCAGTCTGTCGGTTCGGTTCCGACAACAATAATGGTTTCAACCCCCGCAACGGCGGCCGCAGTAATAGTCTCGTCAATGTCTGGAAAAGCCGCCGAATCGTGAATGTGGCAATGCGTGTCGATGTACATAAGAGGATGTGATCGGAATTATGACTCTGCCGAGCATTTCTGTAACCGACCTAAATGGATGGGTCCCACTCGTTTTCAGCCATGCTGGGGACTCCAAATCCGTGAAACATCGGATCTTCGACCAGAGAATCGTCTAGCGCTGTGACCAGCGCACGAAGGGTCCGACTCGCCGTACGACCCGAGCGAATCAAACGCCTCAAATTGCGACGCATTACAAATCCATCAATTTGCACCGTTTCTAGAAGTCCCGCCTCAACCTCGTCCGCGATGGCCAGCTTGGACACAACTCCAATCCCCATTCGTAGTCGCACACCTCTTTTCAGAGCTTCATTAGATCCGAGGGTTGCCACCTCGAAGAAGTGCGCGCCCCTTGCGCGAATCGCGTCCTCGAATACCGCTCGCGTACCTGATCCTTTTTCGCGCAGCACTAAGCCATAGGCCAGTGCCTCCTGCAGGGTCGTCGAATCCCTGGTCAATATGGGATGCCCTGGCGGGGCGACAAAAGCGAGCTCGTCCTCAAAGAAAGGGCGTGTGTCAATGTTGGGCTCATCTGTCGGGCCCTCCACTAGCCCGATTTCACATTGCTCCTCTTGAACGGAACGAGCAATCTCTTTTGTATTACCAACCCGAAGTGAAACCGTGATTCCCGGGTAGCGTCGGGAGAAAATCGAGATGGCCGGTGGTAGGAGATAGTCGGCAATCGTCGTACTTGCGCCGATCACGATCCGGCCAACCTTCAGGCCCTGAATGTCGGCAGCTTCTCGCTCCGCCTCAAGTACAGCGACCGTGATCCTTCTTGCATAGGGAAGGAGCTGCTTGGCTGCCTCTGTCGGCGACACGCCCCTTGCCCTTCGCTCAAAAAGCTGAACACCGAGATCCCTCTCTAACTCCGCAATCTGTTTGGACAATGCCGGCTGACTGAGAGAAAGCCGATCTGCCGCCGCCGAAATCGATTGTTCTCTCGCTACCGCCACAAACGCCTGGAAATGTCTCAGATCTGCCATTCCTTTCCATTATGGCTCATAGCGCAAGATCGATTATCTGTTATGGCGTGTCGACCCGTATCATCGTTCACATGGTCTTGAACACAGTCGGCCCATTCGACTTCCGCAAGCTTGCCTTTGTCGGAGCCGCCATGCTGTGTTTCTCGCCACTCTTCTCGTTGCCCAAGCTCGTAGAGTCATTCGTGGCGCCTGGGGCGCTCCTTTTGGGCATGCTGCTAGCCCTGTTCATCGGAAATCCTTTCCCCAGCGAATCGAAGCGGGTAAGCAAGTTGCTTCTCCAAGTCGCTGTCGTGTGCCTCGGATTTTCTCTCGAAATTGGAAAGGTCGTTCAGGCTGGATCCCGTGGGCTGGCATTCTCATGCGTCTCGATCCTTCTCGTCTTTGGCCTTGGCTTGGGTCTCAGCAAACTTCTTAAGGTTCGGCCTGTCACCAGCCTGCTCGTTTCGGCAGGCACCGCGATTTGTGGTGGCTCCGCCATCGCCGCAATGTCATCGGCAGTGGATGCTCCTCAAGAAGATGTCACCGTCGCGGTTGGCACTATCTTTCTGCTTAATGCGGTAGCCCTTGTCATCTTTCCTCCCATCGGTCATGCTCTCGGACTTACCCCAATTCAATTTGGAACCTGGGCTGGCATCGCGATCCACGATGTGTCAAGCGTCGTTGGAGCGGCTACCTCATTCGGCGTCTCTTCGCTCGCAACCGCGACTGCCGTGAAGCTTTCTCGCGTCATCTTCCTGGTGCCAGCGACGCTGATTTGCGCCTACGCATCGAGAGGGAAGAAGTCCGCGACCATCCCTTGGTTTGTAGGATTCTTTCTCATCGCCAGTTGCGTAAGCTCCAGCGTGCCTGCTCTTACGCCTTTCGTGCCGTCCATTAGATTGGTGGCGACCTGTGGTTTTGCCCTTTCGCTATTCCTAATCGGCTCCGGCCTGAGCAAACAGACTTTGAAGTCAGTTGGTGTCCGTCCCATGATGGAGGGAGTGGTCCTTTGGGTGTTCATCTCTGCGATCTCCCTCATCGCCGTAAGATCCTTTTAACCTGGTCGCATCCCTATGTCCTCTATCACTTCCGCTGCTAGCCTCACCGAAATGATTCGACTGCTCGATGAAGCCGTCGAGAAACAAACAACGACTGGGTGCTGTAAGGCAGTCAAGAGGGCGCTTGAGGACATTGTCAACTCTGGACAAAACTTCGTTCCAGATGATTTTCTTCGCCCCGCGCCTAACAGCTACGCAAGGCGACTTCTACACCGCGATCCGGAAGATCGATATACGATCCTTGTAATGGTCTGGGGGATTGGCCAAGGAACTGCACTGCACGATCACGCTGGAATGTGGTGCGTCGAGTGCGTGTACCGCGGCTCTATCCTCGTCAAAAGCTATTCGCTTGATGACGAGGTCGGCGATCGATTTCGGTTTATAAAGGAGCAAGAAGTTGTCGCAGGAATTGGCGATGCGGGCGCCCTGATTCCACCATTCGATTACCACACCATCGAGAATGCAGAGCCTGCGCGCCCGTCCGTGACGCTTCATGTATATGGAGGCGAGATGAATTGGTGTAACGCCTTCGTACCTGACGGTGACCTCTTCAGACTCGAAAGGCGAGAGCTAACATACACGGATTAGTGGTCGGTCCGAACCCACTTCGCGATCAAACCGCTATCGCCGGCAGCCCAACCGAATGGGCCGAAAAAATCGCACGTGTGAAGTCCGTCCGGGGTTCCGCTCAAAGCCGTCCAACTTTTGCCTCCATCCGCTGAAGAATCCGATCCACTGGGACCGACGACCACAATCTGGCTGCCAACGTAGCTCGCCGCCTCACGTAGACCAACCGGAAAGACTTTGCTAACAAATCGCCAGCTCAGCCCACCGTTATCTGTGATTGCGATCTGTCTCCCGCCCGTTTTCGGGACCTTATAGTCCCCACCGACTGCGATCCCGCGCTTGTTCCCCGAAAACCGGAGCCCGAAGACTCCTGCCGTCGGTTTCCCGCCCGGGATTGGCGTTTCGCAAACGGTCCAGTTGAGCGCTCGATCACGCGAGTGAAAGACTCGGCTCACCGCCGCTCCTCCCGTGGCGATCCATACGTCGGACTTGCCGCTTACTGCGATGCAGGTACCACTCGCTGAAAACGCTCCTTCGTCCTTCAATGCAGCGGGCATCGAGACACTTCGTAGCCGTTGCCAAGTTAAGCCACCGTCCTGGGTGACAACAAGAGGAATTCGCTTATCCACGGGATCGCTAAAGGCAATCCCGTGTCCACGATCCCAGAAGGCGATCGAATCGTAGAATGCCTTCGGGTCTTCGTTGGACCATCGAATCGTCCAACTCAACCCACCGTCCGAGGTGGCAAAGATCTTGGATTGCTCGCCTGGGCCGATGGCGAGGAGAACTGCGTGATTAGAGTCGAATCCGACAACGCTACGGAACATCAGCTTCTCAGCTCCTGGAATCTGGGCGCAAAACCAGTTCGAGCCGTCTACCATCCTTCCATAAGTGCCCATCGAGCCCGCTAGCCAAGCTACCTTCTCGTCAACCACCGAAATCCCCCTAAACTGCGCCGTCGTTCCGCTCGGCTGCACTCTCCACTCTGCGGTTCCTGTTGCGGCTATCAAGCACGCGATTGACACTAAGAAGGCTTTCACCCGACAAATTTAGCAGATCACAAGCGCGGCTGCATTCCGCTGTCAATTGGGGAATCCAACCTGTTTTCTGCCTCGTCTAATCGTTGAGCAGCAACCCAAATTTTGAGAGAATCAAACATGAGACCTTTTCGCCTGATCGCCCTCTCCCTCATCGCCGTGACCTCTTCGATGGCGCTCGCCAGGTCAGAAAACTCCTCAAGTCTTCCGATCGCCAGCTCCAAATTGACGGGACTCCAAGCTGGCACGGTTACTGGAGCGGCATCGTCGATCCTTGGTGGACCGAGCCTTGGCGTAAGAATCGGCGGTGGACAATGGAACGAATTCGTGCTGGATGGAGGAATTGATGTGACCATCAAGCTCCCTCTCCTTCCACTTCCCGAACTTCGATTCGATGCGGAAGCTTGGACTAAAGCTGCCAACTACAATGACCGACACGGAAACGCACTTTCTGTGATCGGCCTTCAGACTTTTTTGATGGGATACGCGGGAGTGGGTCCTTGCTATTACTTCACTGACGACAACGGTTCTCATAGGAGCGGCTTTGGAGCGAAAGCTTTGGCTGGGCTCAACCTTCCAGACCGGGCGTTCGTGGAAGCGAGCGTGATTTTAGGCGCATCTCCAATGCCGGTCTTTGTATCCGTAGGAAAAAGGTTCTGATTGGCGCCCAAACCGAGGTTCCTGTCTAAATCATTGGGGATGTGCCCCCGCTAAGGTTAAAATATCCCCATGCTTCCCTTTTTATCCAATGACGGCTTTCGGCTCAATCGAGGACTCCGGTCATTCGGCGTCTGCTCCTCAGCCCTCATTCTTGCTGGAATCGCGGTCGGAGCCACGGTCCACCAAGCCTCTAGCAATTTCATCCTCGTTCCAAAGGGAGCGAACGCGGCTCGACTAGGTTACTTTCCCGTCCCTATCAAGCTTCTTGACGCCAAACCCGCTCAGGTCACGAAGGAGCCCGCCTATGAAGGTAAGCCAAAATACGGCATCCTCCACCTCGGAAACGGCCCCAAAGCAAACTATGTGGTGGCCCTCGATGAGCCGGAAACCGGTGACTGGAAGATCTATATCGATAAAAACCAGAACGGCGACCTGACCGATGACGGTGACGGCGCTTGGAACAAGAAGAACGATTCCAACGGTCGAGTGGTTTACGGTCCCATGGACGTGGAACTGAACGCATCCTACGGTTCACCGACTAAGGAGCAATCCAGTTCGCCCTACGGACTAGGAATTTATCGGATCAAGGGCGTTGAGCCTCTGCTGACCTACCGAGAATCGAGCCGAGAAGGCACCGTGACCGTGAGCGGAAAGGCACACAAAGCGATTCTGGTCGAAAATGACGCCGATGCCGTCTTCAATAAACCAGTGACAAAGATTGAAGACGCTCAGAAAACGCGTCCAATCTGGCTGCTGATCGATACCGAGGATAACGGCAAGTACGAGAGACCTATCGATGCTCGAGCTCCTTTCAAAGTGGGGGACTCAACGTTTGAACTCTCAGTCTCGCCCGATGGTGCAAAGGTTCGACTCGCTCCGACCACTAAGCCTGCCTTAGATCTCAGTCCAAAGGCGCCGCCGACCCCTCCGCTGCTCAAATCCGGCACTCCTTCACCAGACTTTGTCGCTGAGAAATGGGGTGGTGGGAATCTCAAACTGTCCGACTACCGGGGCAAGGTCGTTGTTCTCGACTTCTGGGCTACTTGGTGTGGGCCATGCCAGCGCTCCATGCCGCACGTCGAATCGGTAAAGAAAAAGGTCGAGGGGCAGGATGTCGCTGTGTTAGGAGTCTGTGTCTGGGACGAAAAGGCGGCCTATACCGACTGGGTTCCCAAGAACTCCTCTAAATACACCTTCCAGTTTGCTTTTGATCCGGCCGGCAGAGGCGCAAACGGGATCGCCGGCAAACTCTTCCACGTGAGTGGCATTCCCACGACATACGTGATAGACAAAGATGGTAACGTGGCCGACGCTATCGTGGGTTATGAGGACGGTGACCATCGCCTTGAGGATTCGCTGAAGAAACTCGGCGTCAAACTCTAACGGAACTCCAGGGAATCTTGCCCGCCGTTCTCATCTCGAAACAGACTCCGAACGGCGGACATTTTAGTACACGACTCCAAACCGAGCCTAGACAGGCCTCGGCGCAAGGCCGATCGACGCCATTTGGGCAATCGGTCTAAGAAGGTTCCCCCTATTTCGGACTGAGTCTGTACAAGGCCGCGCCATGCCAAGCGATGGGAGGCGTGAAACTGTCCTGAAACTCGCCGACTTCCGATCGGTTCCACAGGTCGCGGACCTTAATGGTGCCAGTCAGTCCGAGATCGGCGAAACTAACCGGCACAATCGAGGTTAGGTCATCCGAACCGCTCATCGGATCTTGGGTGAAGACGTAGAACTTCACCGTAGCCCCGTGATCGAGAATTACCCCTTCATGTTCCAAGCCCGCTCGAACACGGAATCGCGTAAAGTCGGCGGGAAGCGTGTACTCGATCATGGAATTCGCATGCGTCCCAATCCCAAACGGTACCGGTTGATTATTGAGAATGAGCTCCTTTCCGAGAACTGACTTGTTGACGCTGGCCGTACCGAATCCCTGCGTGGCTGAGACCCATTTCAAATCCGTGAGTCGGCTATAACCCTGGGGGCCGGTCAACACAGGTTCGGCCCAGACCACGTGGTCGCCAAAATTCCCATCAGCCCCGCCGTCTGCGTACAGGTAAAGCTTCTTTGCGCCAGAGATATCGATGTCGACGTCTATGGACTGATCTGGTGTGGTTCGAGAAACCGCTTCGCTTGAGTAAGAGGCTCTCGCAAAGTCGATACTCTTCTGGTCCGCCGCGTTAAAAACGGCCAGGTATTTGTCTCGCGAATGGGGAACATCCGCGACCCACGCAACCACGTCTCCGTTTCTCCATAGTTGTCGGTTGTTCAGGCTGTTTTGATTCACTCCGATGACTTCATCGTTCGTGAGCAGTGAAAGGGTAAATGGGTCGTTCTTTGGCAAATGGCCCCCGAATATGAGCGGGGAACGACAGATTGCCCACAGGGACATCAACGTGTATTGCTCGGTCTGAGTGAAATGGGTCCAGCCTGCAGGGTCGTTCTGGCGAACAGCCCCTAACGGCAGCATGTCCGCGTCCGGCCAATGGCCTTCGCCTCGGAAGGCCGTCCATTGATTCAGTCTTTCGAATTGCTCCTTTAACGCTCCCCAGTTGTCCCAAAAATCGTCACTGACGCGCCACATGTTCGCGAAGGATGAGATGTGGAGACCGTGATCAAGTCCCGTGGGTCCTGGAGAAGTGCTCAAGACCATGGCGCGCCCCGAACGGTCAATCGCCTTACGAATCGCCTCGATCTCGCTGGTGTGGTACGGGGTCGAAAGGTCGTCCACCTTCAAAAAGTCGATCCCCCACCCCGCCAGCATCGCCACAAGCGAATCGTAATACTCCTGCGCGCCGGGCTTCGACATGTCGATTCCGTACATATCGGGATTCCATTTGCATATATCGGACCTATTCGCGATATCCGCAGAGTGATAGGAGGTGCCCAAAATAGGAAGGTTCCGCTCAACCGCTTTCCGAGGGATGCCGCGAAGTAGATGAACTCCGAATTTCAAGCCTTGAGAGTGAACCCAGTCGGAAAGCGGCTTGAACCCTCTCCCACCTGCCGACGAGGGAAATCGGTCGACGGCCGGAATCGGTCGGCCATAGGAGTCCAATGAAAGTTCGACTCCGGGAGTGTAGTTGAAGCCCTTTGCCCCCGGAACGAACCAATCAATATCAACGGTGATCAAAGACCATCCGTGAGTCTTCAGATTCTTGGCCATATACTCCGCGTTTTCTCGCGTGAGCGACTCATTGACTCCCGTTCCGAAACAGTCCCAGCTGTTCCATCCCATCGGGGGCGTCTTGGCCCACGCGTGGAAGGGGCGCTTAGGAACGGAGATGGCCTCCGGGGCAAGGCCACGGGTGGCGAGAAAGAGTAACGTAGTAAAGATCGCCATAGTGCTAGTCAAGGGACATCCAGTCGATCCAAGCACAAGGACGCGCTCGGTGCTCAGAACTCACAGCGTACATTCCAAAATAGCACCCCGTGAAGTATCCCGCCGTTTCCGTACCCAAATAGCGTGCCCTCCCACGGCCAATCTCGACGAATTGTTCTCCTTCGTCGACAAAACCCAAAACATACATCTCCGGCGTCGCTTGAATGCTAAGCGTAATCGACTCGCCAAACCGGAGACTCCGGGCGACGACGGACTCTAGGTCTCCTATTCGACGACGGACGATCAGTTCTAAGCCCTCGACAGAACGAACTCCAGCTATTTCGTAGTGGTGGTCTTCGTTTTGGAATACGGTCAACCCGGCCTCATCGCCTTGACGGAGATCTGAGAAATCGAATCTAGCCATCGCAGTACATGCCTGCTGTCGCTGCCGACGTCCGACAAAAGTAGGGCAGCCCCGCCCCGATAAGTCGTCTGCCCCGGGAACGAGCCCTAACCAACCTGGGCGGTCTGAGAGTCGATAGTTGTCGACAACGGGATTGCGAAGGTGATTCCAGTAAATGGCAAGTACACCAGAATCAAACTCATCACTTGTGGCCTCTTGGAACGCTATCGTTGAAGGAAGTCCCGTCCCGGGCATCTCCGATGTGATCAATTCTCCGCCATTCACAACTGGCCACCCATCGATCCATTCGACTGGTGCGACACACGTTTCTCGGCCACATACGTGAAACATCGGGTAACTCGTCGGGCGAATCGCGTGGAAAACGAGCCACCACCTGCCGTCGTGGCTTCGGACAAAATCGCTGTGCCCAACCGCGTGAAACGGTGACTTTCGGCTCCGGTGCGTCAGAATCGGATTGTGGGGGCACGATTCCCAGGGACCATAGGGAGTTGCAGAGCGAGCGATCGTCTGCATGTGCATGTACTCGGTGCCACCCTCTGCCATCGTCAAGTAGTAGGTGTTGCCTATCCTGAAGAGGTGAGGCGCCTCTGGGTACTGACCACCAGTTCCACCCCAAACCGAGATCGCCGGCTCCAAAGCCCTTCCGCTGGCGACATCGATGCGAAACTGTTGGACTCGGTCGTTGCCCGTTCCCGTGAAGTAGACGCTGCCGTCTTGGTCGAAGAATAACGATGGATCGATTCCGCTCTCGCTGGGCGAATCAATCCATACTGGGTCGGACCACGGCCCAGCGGGATCGTCGGTATGGACGATAAAGTTTCCGCCGTGACGCACGTTTGTCGTGATCACGTAAAACGTGCCGTCGTGATGGCGAATAGTGGGTGCGAAGATCCCGTCACCCGAAATCGACGCTCCGGTAAGGGCAAGTTGGGACTCGCGGGTGAGAACGTGCCCGATCTGATTCCAAGTCGTCAAATCTCGGCTGTGGAAGATCGGAATGCCAGGAAAATAGCCGAAGCTACTATGAACTGAGTAGAAGTCTTCTCCAACCACGCAGACCGAGGGGTCAGGGTAGAAGCCGGGAATGACAGGATTTTTCAGCAGCATGAGCTCCCCAACCAGTCGAGCATAGCTATTCTGACACTGCCTGACAAAATGCCTTGGCTCTCTCGACAAGGTCTTCTCTGCGACCCTCACGAAGCAAGCTGATATCGACAAGGTTACTGCCCACGCCCACCGCTTCCGCCCCTGCCCTTATGAAATCTGTCACGTTCGAAAGGGTCACGCCCCCCGTCGGCATCAACTTTACGTGAGGCAACGGCGCCTTAAGTGATCGGAGATAGGAAGCACCCCCCATGGCGTCGCAAGGGAAAACTTTGACGAGATCGGCCCCGAGATTCCATGCTTGCAACACCTCGGACGGAGTCAATGCGCCCGGTGCAATGGCTACGTCTAAGGAACGGCAAACCTCCACCGTGCCCGTGTGGAGAGCCGGACTCACGATAAACCGAGCCCCTGCCTCAATGCACTTTTCCGCCGTGACTGAATTGAGAACGGTCCCTGCCCCAACCAGGGCTCGGTGACCATGCTTCTTGGCCACTTCCCCCACCACCTCGATCGCCCCAGGCACCGTCATTGTGATCTCGAGGACGTCGATTCCACCTTCGATAAGCGCCTCAACTGCATCAAGCGCTTCCTGAGCCGAACCCGCACGAATGACCGGAACAATTTTCGTCTTCTGGATCCACGCAAGCGTGTCACTCCGGCTCATCGGTCTACCCGCGCTGTGCCAAGCTTCATGGCCCTTTCAACTTCGCCGAGACTCGCCATCGTTGTGTCGCCCGGAGTCGACATGGCCAGAGCGCCGTGCGCGGCGCCACACTCAACCGCCCACTGCGGCCCCCGTGCCGTAAGGAAACCATAAATAAGTCCGGAGGCAAATGAATCGCCACCCCCGACGCGATCGAATATCTCCAGATCTTTCCGCCAGGGGGCCTCGTGGAGAACTCCATCAACGTAACAGACTGCGCCCCAGTCGTTTCTCGATGCTGACGTTGCCTTCCGAAGAGTCGTCGCTACCACGGTGAAATTCGGATAGGTTTCGACTGCCACTTCTATCATCTTTTGGAAGGCACTCGTGTCCAAGTGCGAATGATCCGCGTCGAGCGAGTCGACCTTCATCCCGAGTGAAGCCGTGAAGTCCTCCTCGTTGCCAATCATCACATCAACGAACGGAGCCAGCGCTCGGTTTACTTCCTGAGCCTCGGCTTTTCCACCAATCGATTTCCAAAGTGACGGTCGGTAATTCAAGTCGTAAGAGACCACCGTCCCATGTAGCTTGGCTGCTTTCATCGCTTCAAGAGCCACCAGTTGAGTGGATTCGGAAAGGGCCGCGAAAATCCCGCCGGTATGAAACCACTGGCAACCATCAACGCCAAAGATCTGGTCCCAATCGATTTCCCCGGTCTTGAGTTGCGAGACGGCAGTATGCCCGCGGTCCGAGCATCCCACTGCGGCACGAACTCCGAATCCTCTCTCGGTAAAGTTGAGCCCATTTCTCACTTCCCGACCTACGCCGTCGAATGGAACCCAACGGACATAGCTCTGATCCACGCCGCCTTGGTACATGAGGTCCTCGACCAATCGACCGACCGGGTTGTCCGCAAGTGCCGTTACGATGGCCGTCCGAAGACCAAAGCAGCGCTTTAGGCCCCGAGCTACGTTGTACTCACCGCCGCCCTCCCAAACCTGAAAATTCCGCGTCGTGGAGATTCGCCCCTCGCCAGGATCGAGCCTAAGCATCACCTCACCGAGTGACACGAGGTCCCAACGGCAATCATTCGCGCTTCGTAAGGGTAGTGACGCTAAACTCACTGATTCACCCCAGACGCCAAAAAGCCCCCATCGATCGAAAGAGAAGCGCCTGTAATAAAGCTTGCCCCATCGGATGCCAAGAAAAGTACGGCTCCAACCAACTCACTCGCGTCCCCGAATCGCCCAAGCGGCGTCCTCGCAAGCAACTCCCGACCGCGCGCAGTTCCGTTGAGCAATTCCCGGTTCAGGTCAGTCACAAATACACCAGGAACGATCGCATTCGTTCGGATTCCGTCCTTTGCCCATTCGCAACCCAAGCTCTGGGTGAGCGCAAGCAAGGCAGCCTTCGATGCGCCATAAGCGGAAACTTCGTGAAAGGCCACATGCGAAGACAAAGAAGCGATATTCACGATCCGCCCTCGCCCACTCGCTTTCAACGGCTCATAAAACGCCTTCGCTGCGCGGAGTCCGCCCGTCACATTGGTATCAAATAATGAACTCCACTCCTCAGCGGTGACTTCGGCGGTTGGCTTACGAAACGTCCGTCCGGCCGCAAAAACCAGGATATCAACTCCCCCAAATTCTGCGACGACTTGCTCATTCAACAGGTCGAGCGAGTCCTGGGATTGAACATCGCTTGTGACGCCGACTGTCCTGACGCCCCGGCTCAGGATCTCTTGGCTCACCGTCGCCACAAGCTCTTGGCGGCGACCTGTCGCAACGGTGTGGACCCCCGCATCGGCCAACCCCAGGGCAATCGTACGACCGAGTCCCGAAGTTCCGCCCACAACTACGGCGACTCGCCCCGATATATCCAGCACTGGGTTCAGCAAGTGAGCCCCAACCATTCGCTTGCAACTCCACTCATGAGCGCCGTCACGTCCCGTTTCACGTCATCCTTCGTGATCACTCTCCCCGAATCCTCTAAAGCTTCGTACCGGGTGGTTAGGGCACGCGCGATAGAACGCCTGGCGTGAGACCACTTGTAAATCAGTTGTTCGAGGATCCGCGCATCTGAGTGCTGGGGAACAAAGCTTCGCCCCAACATTTCCAGTCGCATCAACGTCGTGTCTTCGACCAGGGAAGGATTATTCATGAACCACCAACATCCAAACGGCAAGACATTTGCGAATTTCCTTGCCACGACGCAAAGCCCGTGCAAGTTCTCGCGCGCGAGAGTCGTCACTAGGAACCGATTGTCAGGGTGATCGTCTGCAAGCCGTTCTATTGCGGTTAAGTCGGCCAAACCGACTCCGTCGCCCGCACCCGCAAGCCGTCGATTCACTTGCCGTCTCACGCCGATCATCATTGCAAACGGCAATGCATGTTCCCGGCAAGTGGGCATAACCGCCGAACGGATCAGGCAATTTCTTTGGGAATCCTCCGGGTAGCTGAAGCTGTCAGGAAGTGATACGGCCAAATACCTTGGCCGCATTTTGCCGATCCAATCATCGAGGAACCTTCTGACTTCTGCCACATCCTGATCGTCCAGATCAACGCTCACGTCGTATCCATTGCTGCGGAGACTTTTGAACGAGCTGGGCCAATCATTCAGGATCGGATCGATGCGAAGTGCCGACAGGAATCGGGAATCGATCTCAGGCTTCTCATCCCAACTCTTGCGCTCAAGTGGGTCCAGAGGATCGTTAGTCATCGTTACGTGGTCAACTCCGGCAATTCGGAGCACCTCGTCCAAATGGGAGACCGGATCACGGGCCGAGAAGAACGCACGGGCTTCTCGGAGATTCTTCGACTGTGGATCTAACCCAAAGGCGCTCAGCACCGTGATCACACCGCTAGCTGCTTCCGACAGCGGAGTGCGGTCGACGAAGAGCGACTGCCATACGAGGTCCGCCTGTACCGACTTAGGTTGTGAAAGCAGCCACTCTGGAGTGACTGACTCGAACCGAAGAACTTCGGCGATGAGGTAGTGGTAGGTCAAAAGCTCGTCGATTCCCGCCAAGTTCATTCCCGTGAGTTGCGGAGCGAACAGATGGGTGTGAAGGTCAACCACTTGGGCGCCGTTGACCGCATTGGAAACGAGATCCGCGAGGTTCGATTGCCTCTCCAATCTCACGCGGGCACCACCGGAGATCGATCGTCTTGCGGATCTGCCCATCTCTGGTTCGGCACCGTCGGACTCCAGGCAGGTCTTAGAGGGTCCTGGTCGTATGGGTAGGGGCCGAGTCGCCGATACTCTTCGGCATAGTGGCCAAGCTTGTCTCGATCCAGGCGAACTCCCAACCCAGGACCGGTCGGGACAGAGATCTTGCCGTCTCGGTAGGGAAGAAGTCCTCCGAGGATAACGTCATCCTTTAGGTGGTGGTAGTGAGCGTCGGCTGCGAACGACAGATTTGGAATCACCGCGCCAAGGTGGAGCATGGTTGCAAGCTGGATTCCGAGTTCACCCGAGGAGTGAACGGCAACTCCCAGTCCAAAGGTTTCGCAGATCCCCGCTGCTTTAATGCATGGGCGGATTCCACCCCAGAAGGTCGTATCGAGAAGGATAACATCGACCGCGGTGTCAAGCACGTTCGTCGCTAGTTGTTCGAAATTAACCACCACCGTGTTCGTTGCCAATGGCATCCGCACTTTCTCTCGGGTACGTCTCATGGCGTTCAGGCCATAAACTGGATCTTCCAGGTAGTCGTTGTTCAGCGGCTCGATTGCCTGCCCAAAACGAATGGCTTGCTCGGTTGACCAGACCGCATTTGGATCAAATCGCACACGATCTTGGGGGTTAGATTCAGCGACCGAGCGATAGCATTCCAACTCATAGTCTGGCTGGAACACTCCTCCCTTGAGCTTGTGAGACCGAAAGCCAAAACGAGCTTTGAGAGTCTCCGCTTGTGCCACAAGTTGATCCACCGTGCGCACTTCGCCATTGCCATCCTGATCCGCGTACCGATAGAACAAGTAGGATGCGAACGGAACTTCGTCCTGAAGCTTTCCTCCCAATAGGTCGTAAACTGGCGCCCCCCACTCCTGCCCTAAGAGGTCGAGACACGCGAACTCCAAGGCGGCGAGGACCTGAGTGCGGTTATTGTAAAGAGAAGCCGTGGGATTGGCGATACGAAATCGCATCTCCTCAAGACGAGCGGGGTCGTGGCCGACAAGGTAGCCCTTCATCGCTCGGAACACCGCCTCTGCCGACTCCCCTCCTCCGCCCATCTCGCCGAGTCCAACGAGACCGTTGTCAGCTTCGACCTCGACAATAGTTCGCACGAACCGGCCCCAGTGGCAACCGTTCGCGTGTCGCAACGGTGCTTCTAGCGGAACGCTTACCGTTGTCGATCGGATGTCAACAATCCTCATGAGCCGAAGTTGCCCTCCATGCCGGCGCGCTTAGGACACCGTTTCGAGCGTCTGATTTCGCCCCAGCAAGACCTCTCTGATCTGGTCGATCGGATTCTTTCCATCCTTAGCAAGCCACAAAATGCTCGTAACTCCCCTTGGGTAGTACCGACTTCCCACCACTTTTCCCGCCAACATCTGGTCGCTCCATGCATAGTAGGAGTTCGCCTCGTCCATCAACCATCCCATGTGCGCCTGATCTGCCAGATGGTCTGGCTCATGACCGAATATCTCTTCGGAGACGAACTGGCAAAGATAAATCTTGCTCAACCAAGAATTCCTGCTGGTTGAACTCAACTTCCAGCCTCCATCTTCGAAAACGCAGATGCCTGGCCTAAGGATCTGGCCAAAATGGGTCTCCAGCACGGAACGGAATTTGCCATAGGGTCCGTCTTCGGCTAAGGCATCCGAGCGTCCTCCAATGAGCGGATAGACCAACCCTTCGATCGCCGGAATAATCCGTGCGTCGACCCCCTCTCCGAGAATTGCCGGAAGCAGTCCCTGCTCGTCGGCCGCGCCTACCACCGAGGCCGCAGACCTTGTGGCCTGGTCCAACGCGCGCTCGGCCAAATCTTCGTCCCCAAGGCGGCGAAGCAATGGCTCCAAAAGCACGTATGCCGCCCAAGTCTTTACGCCCAGGTAGAGGTTGTTCCGAGCCTGTCCCAAGGACGCATCCAAACTGTCATAGGTCGTGATCTCGAAGCCGCCATCGCACCGGTCACTATCTAGCCCCATGAGGCCATTACGTAGGTGGGGCTCCGGATGATCTCGTGCCTCAAGACTTCGGAGACAATCTCCAAAAACCGTCCCATTGCTTCTTACCCAACTGAAGTCCCCCGTCTGGTGGGCATAGACACAAGCGCAAAGAACCCAGTTGACCAGTTCTTCACAACTCATGTAGGAAAAACAGCCAGTCAACCCCGCCTGTTCATATCCCGAATATCCGGGGTCCGAGAGGGCGTTGCCGATGCCCATATCGTGAGTAAAGGCGATTCCGCCCGGATAAGTTTTGCTTTCGCCCGGGAACCGGACGCGATCGACATAGGAATACCGTTGAACGAACATGTCCAACTCGTTTCGGACCGTCCAGGGATTAAGCGCCAATTCAAAGAACGCCTGATCGACCGTCAAATCGAAGGTGTTCATCATGCGGTACTCGCCCTCATTCACCACCCAAAACGGGCGGCCATCTCTCAACTCGAGGCATTGAGTGGACCCGTAGTAGCTCCGAATCGCTTGCGCAATCATCACCCTTCGTTCCTCGCTAAGGGTGTGGGGAAGCGCGAGATCATTGGCCCTAGCCGCTTCGATCGACCTGTCTGCGTTGCAAAGCGAATAGCTCAGTACATCCTCGATCGATTCGAACCAGCGTCTATATAGGTAGCGGCTGGGCAGCCCGTTCGTCGCGGTTCCTTCGCGAAAGAAGGCCACTGAGAACCGAAAGGTTCTAACCTGCCCGGCGGCTACTGAGCCCACAAGTAAACCAATACTTCCGAGGAGGAAATTTAGGTTGGAAGAGTGCTTTGGCTCAAGGATCACATCGGGCTGCCAGGCAACTCCCGCATACACGTCTGGTTCAACCGTCCCGATCGCGGTGCCTTGACCTTGGCCGACTCCTGACCCTGAATCAGACGACCAGGATCGCATGGCACTGTGTCGGTCTGAACCGGCATATCCGAAGAACACTTTGCGAGGACTCCGTCCTCGTCGGTTGTCCAGCGTAATTTCTACAATCACAGCCGGTGCTAGCGCGGCTTTCATCGCTTCAATATCGGCCGTCTGAGGATCCGGGACGGGAATCATGGGAGAATAGACACTCAACGTCAGATCTCCCGCGGACCACTCGTCGACTCCAATTCCAAGTTTCCGTTGAATATCCGAGTCGGCGTATGAACTGATAGCCTGGCCAGGCTTAAACCCGCTCAGTCCTTCAACATCAAAGTCAGACTCTTGCCCCCCTGACCACGAAGTCTCATCGTAAAACGGGAGTGCGCGGTAGTGACCGGGGTGGTCCATCTCCTCTGCGCCAACATACAGGTTTTCGTTCGCCGGTCCCTTCAACTCGACACCGAGTCCCCCAGATGCGCCCTTGCTGCCAAAGGTGAAGGACGCGAAGGCGCCAATCGGTGAATGGTGGGCGTTGAAAAAAGTCGGAATACTCATGGTTGGGGCACAAATCGCCAAATAGCGTTCAATTCCTTGCACCGAATCTACCGCCTGGGGCTGAGGTTGCCCGGCGCAACGCTTCCGAGGGCCGAATTCGACAGAGTCGTTCCGACCAGCCGAATGGGCTTCGCCCGAAAGTTCGAGCGAAATCTTTGGAGCTGCGACGTCGTTGGTGCATCTAGGGAGAGAGTAATTTAAGGATAAATCTAGGCCGATTATAGGTCGAAACTTTCTTTTGGAGCTAGCCAGAAATGCCCATTCCGGAGATTTCGCCAAAACTTGGCCTATTTGACGAAATACCGATCGAAATTCTTAAGCTCCTTTGTCTGCGTTCCGCAACATGTCGTGGCGCGAGCCACTTCCCCATTGAACCACTCACAGCCCTTCACGAGATGATTAGGAAGAGTTTTTCGCCGTGGCAGGTGGCGGTCCTGTCGATTCCCTGATGTCAAAGCCACAATCGTAGATCGAAGCCAGCGGAAGCGCATCGGCATCAACGTTGGATTGATCCGACTGAATCAGCGACAGCAAGTGCATGGTTGCCTCGTGCGCAATCCTCTCGACCGGCTGGTAAATGGACGTCAGCTTTGGAGTGGTTGTTTCGCAAAACGAAGAAGAGTCAAACCCAATGATCGATAACTCGTGAGGAACTCTCAGGCCAAATCGCCGGCATGCAGCCAACAGCCTTCCGGCGAGAAAGTCACTGTAGGCGATGAGAGCGGTGTGGGGTCCCATGCCAAGGCGGTAGTTCTCAAGGTCGTGGGCGTCAGGGTCCCAAACCAGAACTTCGCCAATAACACCCGCTTCCTGGGTTGCAAGCATGAACGCCTCCGATCGGGCCCGGCCCTCCGCCGTCTTTTCGTTCAAATGGTCCAATACGAATCCGATTCGTTTATGACCCAGTTCGACAAGATGCCGCACTGGGAGTCTAAGCGCTCCGTCGTTATCAACGCAGAATGTGGGAACACCGGGGGCCGATCCCGGCGGGGCGTGCATCATGACGACTGGAATGCTTGAGTTTCTCAGTCCCTCCACCGATTGCTCTGTGAAATCGGGCCGACACCATAAGACGCCATCAAATCGTCCATCGGATATCGCGCCCTCGCCTGACCGCTGAACGAGTTGTGGGCAAAGCGCCAACGTGTATCCCGCCGGAAAGAGAGCAGCAATAATCCCGTTCAAGAGTTGGGGGTAGTAAGGGTTCTCGTCGCTGAAGCGATCAAAATGCTGAAAAACCACCCCGATCGTGTTTGTCTTGCGGTTCCGGAGGCTACGTGCGAGATGATTGGGTTGGTACCTGAGCTCTCGCGCAACTTTGCGGATGAGTTCCGCCTTAGCCTCGCTCACCTTGACGTTCCGTCCAGTGCCGTGTAACACCGCAGACACCGCCATGGCAGAGACTCCCGCAGCTTCCGCTACGTTGCGAATCGTTGTTTTCATCAATTTACGCTTGAATGCACCACTCTCATATCCTGGTCCGCCCCGCAACCCCTGACATCGATTCTACTGAACCCTGGCGAGTTCAGTGCGATCCACGCGAAAATGAGGCACGAACCTCGGCGGATATACTTCCCGAAGATGGATCCGATTATTGCAGAGAGATTTCAACAACTCGAGGCAAGAAGAATTGCTCTCGTAGAGCAAGTCAGATCGATGCCGCCTGAAAAACAGTCGCAAAGGTCTAGTTCTGGATCATTCTCCCCGGTCGAGGTCATACAACATTTGGCGATCGTCGAGCAAATGAGCGTAGATCGGATGCGTAAGAAGTCTCCGGATGACTTCAGGGGCAAGAATCCCAGCCACAATTTCTTCTATAGGTACGTTGTGGCTGGGTTGAACAAGGCAAAGAAAATGCCTGTTCCGCCGGGAATGAGCCCTCAGGGGACCGTGGACCTAGACCAGGCGGCGCGCGCCTGGGAGAGTTCGAGAAGCGATCTGTACGGATTCCTCGAAAAAATCGAATCTGCCGGAGCGGTGGTGCAGAAATACTTCCCCTTCGGGGCTCTCTCTGCTGCAGACCTCATGACGATGAACGAGGCGCACATGCATTACCACGAGACGCGCTTAACTGGCTCCTAGGTCCAGGAAGCCAACGACTTAGAGTGCTTCGAGAGCCGTGTGAAGCGCCTTAGCCAATGAATCTCTAAGCTCTTCGTACGGCAATGGAGCAAGGAGGAAAACTTCTCCGTGGTCGACAACGCTATCGCAGTCAGTCAGGGCGCGCTTCGCAAACTCGTTGAACGAGTTATCTGGCACCGAAGAATCGTTACGGCACGAAAAAAGGTGCCTTTCGGCAATTTGCCCACGCTCTTTGAGTCGATCCCAGAGAGTGTAGAGAGTAGTGCACAGGTCGCTCTGCTCAAGCTTATGCAGCTCTTCCGGTGTCGATACGACTTTGAGTTCTTTGGGATCGTCCATACGGCCTTCTCATGAGATACCGGACATCGTTATAGACGTTCGGACCAAAGCCATTTGATGCGCGCCCAGAACAGAGACCCACGAATCACCACCCAAAATCCAACTCTAGGCCCTCAATCCAGGCCTAATACCCTACACTTAGGTTTATGGGAGCCCGAGCGCGACTTCCCAAAAAGGATCATCGATTGATTTTCGGCCCCTCCCTTGTTGTTTCTGCGATTCCGCTGATCGCGAACCACGCGTCGCTCCAGAGAACGGCAGGGGCAACCGTGTCTTTCACCGAGACCAGAACTCGTCATTGGACAACGACTGCAAACGCAGGTTCGTCTCAAACGGTTTCCCATTCGAGCGGAAGCTGGTCTCTCCATTGTGAGATAGCTATGGTTACCCAAGTCGCGAATTCGCTACCGGCTGACACCAAAGTTGAAATTCAGGTCGGCTCGTTCCACTATGTCGGCCAGTTGCTTGATGATCCACATTATTCGCCGGGAAATCTGTCGGCCGATCTGCCGGTGGTCGGAGATAACTCCACTAAAACGCGAAAAATTGTAAAGGGGATGGTGCATCTGCTTTGGGTCAAAAATCACATCGGCTTTACGTTTAGGGGGGGTGAAGCGAGCATCGTCGCCGACGACTACCTGATGCAGAATCCTGGGGCAGTAAAAGGGGCAACAAAAGCTCATCTCGACTTTGGCGGGATTGCGGTGGACATTCCAATCGCTTATCACGGACGAATTGCCAAGGCGTTGGAAAAGAGTGGTGCGTCGCACGGCGAACGCGTGACGGTCGAAATCAAGGGCGACGGCCGGTCAAAGTAGCCCAGATTTATCTCGACATTTAACCCTTAACACACTTTTAGACAAACCCGCGAACCGCTTGGTCGGATTCATAATGAACGCAGATAAATGAACCTAAACCGACCAACTCTAATGCTGTTCCCTGCTCTCGTACTTTCCGTTGCTGCGGCCCAGGTCCCAGAGCCACCGCTAACACTTTCGAAAGCAGCCCCCGCTCAAGAAACGGTCGCCTCCAAGACGTCCCACTTCGCGACCATATCCGGAAAGAGTCCTGAACTCAAGAAGGCTATCGATTCGAAGGATCTAGCAGCGGGCCTCAAATTGACCGGAAAGATCGGCGCCTTTACCGGCACCGTTTCTAGCACGTATTCCCCGCGAAACCATGCCGCCGTCTACATCGATTTCTCGGAGCCTTGGAAAAACTCCATCAGCGGACAGGTTTTGGCGGTCAACTTTTCCAAGTTCCCGATCCTCTCCGAGCTCAAGGGCAAGCGCGTTCTTATTTCTGGCAAGTTCAACGCCTATCGCGGCACTCACCCCGAAGTTGAAATCAAGAGTTTAAAGGATATCAAGATTGTCAAATAGCCGAATCTAAGGAACTCGTTCGTAAGGCGGCCCGATCACGGG
This sequence comes from uncultured Armatimonadota bacterium, assembly GCA_903904815.1. GTDB lineage: Bacteria > Armatimonadota > Fimbriimonadia > Fimbriimonadales > Fimbriimonadaceae > Fimbriimonas. Next base: position 16,024 of record CAIVDU010000023.1, on the reverse strand, counting down.
TGTGAGAATCACCGTCTGGAAGGGTTTCAATTCTATCGAGAGATTTCCGGTCACTGATCGAACTCGCATTCCGGTAATCGCATCCTTTAATTCACCCCAGCTCAGGAGCCTTCCAATCCGTGTGGGGAGCACTTCATGCACGACTCCGTCGGTTGGGTTGGCCACTACGATCACGCTGTCCTGGAGACGACTGGTTGTTCGCGCGAAGGCGATCAGCGTCTCCGTATCCAGTGCCGTAAAGTTTCCATATTTTAAGGCTGGGAACTTCTTTCGAATCTGAATGAGCTTCTTTGTCCAAGACAAAACCGGATTGGAGCTACGAACCAAATCCCAGCGCATCGGCGCCCGGTTCTGAGGGTCGCCAGCGCCTTGCATGCCTAGCTCAGTGCCGTAATAGATCACTGGCGACCCGGGAAGTGTGAATTGAAGCCCCAACACCATCTTGCGCTTAGCGAGATCGGGCACCACACTGGCCAGTCTTGCAGTATCGTGGTTGTCTGCCAGAAGCCAGGATTTGAGCAGGTGCTCGATTCCCGCATCTTCGACAGAGTGTTGAAAAATACGTCCCACCCGACCGCCGGAGATTTCACCGTTAAGTGACCGCTCGATCACGTCGAGCAAGAAGAAGTTGAATACGCCATCAACTGCCGGAAACCAGTTGGACGGATACCCAGAGATCTCACCCACAACGGCGCTGCCCGGTTTTGATAAGTGAGCCGACTTCGTGAGTTCGTTCAGAAAGGTCGGTCCAATTTCAAACGCAACGTCGAGTCGCCACCCATCGATCCCGTCATGGAGATACTGTTTCACCACCGAGTTGGAGCCGCCCCAAAGGTATTCCCGCAATGTCGGCGTTTCGAGTCGAAGCCTTGGCATATTCGAAACCCCAGCCCATCCCAAATAGCCATTAGGGTATTTGGAGCCGAAACTGAACCAATCTCGATGCAGACTCTTGGGGTTCTTGAGCGCCTCTTGAAACAAGGCCGAAGTACGACCCATGTGGTTGAACACCCCGTCAAGCATCAACTTCATCTTTCGCGCATGCACGTCGTGAGCCAGGGCGACCACGTCGGAACGAGTTCCGAGTTCGGGAGAGATCTTTGTGTAGTCCTGGGTGTCGTACTTGTGGTTCGTGAATGCCTGAGCAATCGGTGTCAGATACAACACGTCGGCGCCGACCGATTGCACGTAGTCGAGTTTGCCAGACAGACTCTCAAGATCACCACCCCAGAACTCGAGTTCATGGCTCCAGAGCCCCAGCGACTCGATCGGGTGACCTGGAACTGGAGTCTCATCCCAATTCTTGAGCGACCGGGGTGCTGCGTAAAATCTTCGCTTGGAATCAAGCGATTTTGATGGCGCAAAGCGGTCAACGAAGACTTGGTAAACGATTGCTCCGTTCCGCCAGTCGGCGGCACGGGACTTGAATTCATCCGTCGATTGAAGGGCCATTACTGCGAACCACGATGTCAGCATTTCGCCAGCATATTACTGGCGTAGCCAACTTTATTCCCCGTTCATCAAAGGGATTCACGAACTGAATCGAAATTTCGACATTGACATCGCGCCAGCGGCGCAGGCGTTAGCTCGTGGCCAGCTTGTGAGAGCCGGGGTCGGGTCAAATGTTCTCGCCTAGGATGACCTCATCGTTTTTGACGGCCTCAGTCGCATGCGAAAAGAAGTGAGTCACCTGATTCCGCCCACTGTTCTTGCTCATGTAGAGCGCCTCATCGGCCTGCTTCAAGAACTCCTCTCGACTGGCCCCGACCGAGAGTGTCGCAACCCCAAAACTAGCCGTGATCGGGCGTTCATCCCATCCATGGTCGGCAATTGCTTTTCGTGTCCGTTCGGCGACCTTAATCGAGGTCAACCTATTCACACCTGGCATGATCACCAGAAACTCTTCTCCTCCATAACGGGCGACGATGTCACTGACTCGCGCGGATTTGCCCAGAATTTTGGCAACCTCAATAAGCACCTTATCGCCTGCCGGATGCCCGAATTCGTCGTTAAAAGCCTTAAAGTGGTCCACGTCAATCATCGCGACCGAAAGCGGCGTTCCACTACGAGCTGCGAGCGATATCTCTGCAACAAGCCGTTCTTCTAGTGATCGCTTGTTGTGGAGACCCGTAAGCCCGTCCGTAAGAGACAAGGCTAATAATTTGGTATTGGCCGCTTCAAGGGCTCCCTTTTGCTCTTCTAATTCAACCGCGTATTTCTGAATCTGTTCGAGCTGTGAGGCAATCTGACTCTCAAACATCTTTCGCTCGGTGATGTCGCTAATGGTAACGACTACCCGGTAGGGCGCCGGATCCCCCTCCTGAAAAAGCGGAACCGCATTGACCGAAAGCCAGGTGAGTTCACCCGAGGGCTTGTGAATTCCCATGACCTGGCCGTTCTGGTCAATACCTTCTTTGAGCGCAATCATCGCCGGGTGCGTTTCACCCGGCCAAGGCGATCCATCCTCATGAACCGCCCTCCATCTAGGATCGATCGAAGTGCGACCAGCCATCTGGTCACTGGTAAGTCCCAGGATCTCGCAAGCTCGATCGTTGAACAGAATGATCCTTCCGTCTCGGGACTGCACTGACAATCCTTCATGCATCGACTGGATGGCGGTTCGGAACCGCGACTCGCTCTCTGCGAGGGCGGCTTCCATCTTTCGGCGCTCCGTGATGTCTTGAACGGTACCTACGATTCGTCGAGACTCCATATCCGCATGGATCAAAGCTCGAACCACCCGAGCTTCTCCGCTGGGTAAACAGAGCCGCTGAACGAACTCCGTGTCGATCCACGCACCAAGAGATTCTTCAACGTGGCTTCGAACCATGTCCACATCGTTGGCGTCTGTTCGAGCCAGCATTTCCTCGAAGGAAGGAATCGGATCTGCCGGACTGTATCCAAAGATTCGAAACATCTCGTCAGACCATCGAGTTTCGGCTTTATCCAGGTCAAACTCGAAGCTTCCGACGCTCGCGATTGCCTGTGCCTGGGCGAGACTGTTTTTCGTGTTGAGGAGTTGCGCCGTCGCAACTCGAGACTCAGTCACATCCACGTTGGCGGATAACGCGCCAACGACGGTTCCATTAAAATCCCGCAGTGGAATCGTGCTGGAGAGCAAGTTGCATACCTTGCCATCTCGCAGAGTCTCGGTGAGTTCGACCCCCGAAACAGTTTCGCCTGAGAAGACTCGTTCAATGAGATTCTCGAAAATGGCTCGATTGTCTTGCGAAACAGCCGTTCCCACCACCGATTGTTGAATCGCCATGTGAGCCGGGATCCCCCACAGTTCCTCGGCCGCTTTGTTCCACTCGTGAACGGTTCCTTCCGAGTCGAATGAATAACAGGGGACTGGCAGGCCGCCAAAAAGGTGCTGGAATCGACTAGCTGCGTACTTCGAAGTTTCAACCGCAATACGAGCGGTCTCCAGTGCCTCCTGAAGTTGTTGGCTGCTCTCCATCAGCCGCTGGTTCCGGCGCTCCAGTTCTATCGCTTGCTCTCGTTCGCGGGCATCACTGAGTCGTGCTTGCGTAATGTCTAATGCGATCCCTCCAACCCAAGCGCCTTGTTCCGATGGGACCGGGAATTTCAGAATTTGCCAAACCCTTTCTGAACCATCTTCGTAGAGAACGGTCTGGTCAACTTCAAGGGTCGATCCGCGAGTCACAATCTCTAAGTCTTGTCGGCGGAATTCGCTGGCCATTTCCTCGGGAAGCCAATCCTTGTCGCTTAATCCGATCAGCGAATCTGCCTTTCTTCCGGTCATCACTTCGAAGGCAGGGTTAGCGTAACGAAGAATGCCTTCCGCGTCCTTTAGAAAAGTGGCCGTCGGGGCGTGATCTAGAAACGCAAAGAATCGCTCTTCGCTTTCGACAAGACGATTCTCAAGCAACCGCGCACTAAGAAGCGCCGCCGCCTGGTTTGCAAGACCTACAAGTCCCCTTATCTGGCGTGCGCTAAATTGACGTGGAACCAGGTCTAGGCAACACAGAGTACCGAGCGGCATTCCATCCACCACAATCGGGGCGCCCGCATAGAACCGCAAATGAAATTCACCAGTGACCAATGGATTGTCACTGAACCTCTCATCAAGGGTTGCGTCGGGAACAATCAGGGGCTCGTCCTGCAGAATTGCGTGAGCGCAAAATGCCGCATCCCTGGTGGTCTCACAAATGTCCAAGCCAACCTTCGCCTTGAACCATTGCCGATGTTTATCAACGAGCGAGACCAGCACAATGGGCGCCTCGAGGAGATCGGCTGCGGTTGCGACCAATCCGTCAAACTCGCTCTCTGGAAGAGTGTCGAGCACCTTGAGGGAGTGCAGGCGCGACATGCGGAGGTCTTCGTTGACATGCAGTCTGGCTATCACTAGGCTAATTATCAGTAGGCGAGCATGTGTTTTTCACCCCAGCCGTCCCAAATTGCGCTAAGTTGGTGGATCCAGGTTTTGATGGTATCGTTATATCAATCATTATGTTGACCTTAGCCGCCGTCATCCTTGGTTCCACCGCCATATCATCATTCCCGAATGACGGTACAGAGCCCTCAACGGCTAAACCGACAAGAAAGATGGTTGTGGGCTATGTACAGGATGAAGACGACACGCCCAATGTTGCCGACCTCATCGACTACTCAAAAGTGACCCACGTCAATATTGCTTTCTCAAATCCGACGAACGCAAACGGTGATTTGGCCATCACACCCCACCTCGACCAGATTGTCGATCGAGCCCACAAGTCGAAAGTCAAAGTCCTCATCTCCATCGGTGGCGGATCCGCCTCTGAGGGCAAGGCCGAACGGGACCAATACTTCGACTTAATAAGCGACGCGAAACGCGCATTCTTCGTGGCGAAGCTGCTGAAGTACGTCGGGGACCACCACCTGGATGGCCTCGACGTGGACTTGGAAGGGCCGGCAATCAATAAAGACTACGGGGCTTTTGTAAACGACCTTTCCGCGGCGTTTAAACCAAAGGGACTGCTTCTGACTGCTGCCGTTTCCGTAGGCTACGGAGGCGGTCAGATCCCGGACGCGACTCTCAGTCTCTTCGACCTCATCAACACCATGGCCTACGACGAAACAGGCCCCTGGAATCCTGACAAAGCCGGACAGCACTCCTCGATGGATCTCGCCAAGGCGAACACCACGTATTGGCTTGGAAGAGGCGTGGCCAAGTCAAAACTGGTACTCGGCGTTCCATTCTACGGCTACGGTTTCGGAGACGCCTTCACAAAGGACGGCTATACGTACGCTCAGATCGTCGACAAGTTTCCCGGCGCGGAGCTGCTCGATCAGGTCGGAAAAACCATCTGGTACAACGGGATTCCCACGATTCAAGCCAAGACCCAGTTCGTACTCGACCAGGGCCTCGGTGGCGTCATGATCTGGTCCCTAAACCAAGACGCCAAGGGCAAACAGTCGTTGCTCGCCGCAATTAATCAAACGCTGACCGCCAAGAACTGAGGCTCAAGCAACCGGAACGATTCGTGCGACGACCGATTTGTAAGCCGGAGTCTTCGACTTCGGATCCGCAACCCGAGGAACGATGCTGTTCGCCTCTGGGTAGTACATAAATGCGCACCCTTCGGCCACATCGAACGCCCTTACAAGCACGTTCGAGACACACCCTGTTTCATTCCTAACGTCCACACACTGATCGATCGCAAGCCCCATTCGATGGACGTCTTTCAAGTTCATGACAATCACATCTCGACGCTCTTGCTGACGGTAGATGTCCTCTTCCTCGTAAACCACCGTATTAAACTGCCCCTCGGATCGAATCGTCATGATGAGGATTTCATCCGCCTCCAAATGAGGTCGAGGAGGCACCGGATTGGCCTTGAATGCCGCACGCCCCGTCGGCGTGTTGAACTGAGGCGTGTGGAGAATTCTGCCCGGAATGCTGAACTCTTGCTTTGTGTGACCGATCGTCTCGATTTGGTCCATGTTCGGGACCAGTTTCGCGATGAGCTTTCGAATCTCGTCGTGATCGCACAACTTCACCCAGTCGATCGGATCGCCGCCCAGGACTCGCTGGGCGATATCAACGATAACCGCTACTTCGCTCCTCGGACCTTGCAATCGGATTGGACCACCGTCGCTTAGCCTGACGAAGTTAAACATCGACTCCTGAGTCGTGCTCTGAGACTCTTCGTCGCGGGCACGAACCGGAAGGATCAAAGTCTCGATGCCGAGAGCGTGAGCATGACCGGTGTTGAGTGTCGTGCTCAGATACACCACCGTCCCGATCTTCGACAGGGATCGTCCCGCCCAAGCGGCATCGGGACTCGCGCCAAAGAGGTTCCCCCCCAGGCAGAACGCAAAATCGATCTCTCCCCGGTCCGCTGCTTCAAGCGCCGCCAAAGTATCGTAACCCTTGAAAGTCGGCGTCGCGACCCCAAGCGACTCTAGACCGGCCACCGCCGCTTTGCTCACGGTTGGACTGACGCCAATGGTTCCCAGCCCCTGAATGTTACTGTGGCCGCGAATCGGCATCATGCCCGCGTGAGGTTTGCCGATCATTCCGCGCATCAGGGCTAGGTTGACGATCCACTGCACATTCTCGACGCCATGCTCGTGGTGGGTGATCCCCATCGTCCATCCAAAGACCGCGCTCTTGGCCAGTGCGTACTGATGAGCCACGTCTTCAAGTTCCGAACGAGGAATTCCACAACCGGCCTCAATCTCGTCCCAGGTTAGGGAATTCAAATACTCTTGAACGGTCTCGAAATCAACCGTTGCTTGGTCAATAAACGCCTTCTCAGCCGCTCCCATCTCCAGCAGGCTCTTACAAATTCCCGCGATGAGCGCGATGTCGCCCCCGATCTTCAACTGCAGATAAGTCGAGGCAATTTCCGTCCCGAATAGCATGCTCATCGGACGAGAAGGCACCTTGAAATTGACGAGCCCAAGCTCCCGAATCGGGTTCATCACGATGACCTTTCCACCGCGTTCGCGGAGCTTAAGCATCGAGGTCATGAGGCGCGGATGATTCGAGGCTGGATTTCCTCCGAAGAGGAACAACATATCGCAGTGATCCAAGTCGTCCAAAGAGACAGTCGCCGTGCCTGTGCCCAAAGATTCGTTGAGGCCAACCCCGCTGGCTTGATGGCAGTAGTACGAGCAGTTGTGGACGTGATTCGTGCCGTACACGCGCGCCATGAGTTGCATGACGAAGCCCGCCTCGTTCGAACTGCGACCGCTGCTATAAAAGGTGGCCCGCTCAGGCACCGTCCCTTTCAGGCGCGCTGAGACCTTTTCCAGAGCTTCGTCCCATGAGATCGTACGGTAGTGCGTGTCCCCTGGCCCCGCATAAATTGGCTCCGAAATGCGGCCCATCATTTCAAGGTCTCGAGGGGAAAGTGCTCTCAACTGATCGATCGAATAGTCTCTGAAGAACTGCTCGTCAATCTTGCCTCGCATGTCGGACGCGGCGGCCTGAAGTGACTTTTTGCAGACTTCGGGGAAGTGACCGGCCTCGTTCCGCATCCCACCCTGCTGTCCACCCATTCCGAGAGCACACGTCTTGCAGGCGTTCTTCGAGTTAATCGCTTTCCAAAACTGGACATAGCCGGACTCCTTGCCGTACTTCAGGCTGTATCGAATCGCCTGCCATCCACCGCCACTGGAGAGCTTTCTCATGTCTATCTCATAGCCTACTGGTTACCCTGATAAAATGAACGCGATATCGAAGAGATTGCCGGGATCATGCAGGTAAGATTCCCGGCCAAAGTGTCGTCGCGGAGGATGATCGTATGAGTCAAGTCAGAGTGCTGGTTGGAACGAAGAAGGGTGCTTTCGTATGCACCGCGGACGCGAGTCGAAAGGACTGGAACATTGAGGGCCCGTTCTTTGGCGGCTGGGAGATCTACCACGTCAAGGGTTCGACCGTTGACCCAAATCGGATTTTCGCTTCTCAGTCCAGCGGTTGGTTCGGGCAGATCGTTCAACGATCCGACGACGGCGGCAAAACTTGGTCACCTCCTGGCAGTTCCCCTTCGGAACTGAAATCTCCTCATGGCTTCCCTCAAGGCGAGAGCAACAAGTTCGTTTACGAAGGTGTCGCTGGCACCCATCGTTGGTACGATGGCACTCCCCATCCTTGGGAATTCAAGCGAGTTTGGCATCTTGAGCCATCGCTATCCGACCCAAATGTCGTCCTCGCTGGCGTGGAAGACGCGGCCCTATTTCAAAGCAAAGATGGCGGAGCCACCTGGTCCGAACTGGCTGGGTTGAGACAGCACACGACTGGGCAAGATTGGCAGCCCGGCGCGGGCGGTATGTGCCTGCACACGATCGTCGTGGACCCCACCAACCATCAGCGAATTTGGGTGGCGATCTCCGCCGCTGGATGCTTTCGGTCGGATGACGGAGGCGTCACCTGGAAGCCGACTAACAAGGGCCTCGTTTCGGGATTTATGCCGAACCCGGAAGCGGAAGTGGGCCATTGCGTCCATCGAATCGCGCAACATGCTGGCCGCCCGAACACGCTCTACATGCAAAAGCACTGGGACGTGATGCGAAGCGATGATGCTGGCGATAACTGGTACGAAGTCAGCGACAACCTTCCAAGTGACTTCGGATTCCCCATAGATGTACACGCCCACGACCCAGAAACCGTTTACGTGGTTCCGATCAAGAGCGATTCGGAGCACTACGTGCCCGACGGCAAACTCCGCGTTTATCGCAGCAAGTCGGGTGGAAACGACTGGGAACCGCTCTCGAATGGCCTCCCCCAGCAAGACTGCTACGTAAACGTCCTCCGAGACGCAATGGCCGTCGACACTCTCGATGATTGTGGAGTCTATTTCGGAACGACCGGAGGGCAAGTTTACGTCTCACCGGATGGAGGAGATCACTGGACCGCAATTGGTGAGCACTTCCCATCGGTGCTTTCAGTCGAAGTCCAGACTCTCAAATAAGCCCCCGCATGGTTCGAATCACCCTTCCTCATCACCTTCGGAACCTGGCCCAAGTCGGACAGGAAGTCCAGCTGGAAGTCGTTGCCCCCGTGAGCGTCGCGTCGATTCTCGACGCTCTCGAGGCCGCTTATCCAGTGCTCAAGGGGACGATTCGCGATCACGGGACTCACAAGCGCCGCCCTTTTCTAAGGTTCTTTGCCGCCGGAGAAGATATTTCTCTCGAACCACCGGAAATCGCCCTCCCCGAGACGATTGCGAATGGACGAGAACCACTGATGGTGGTCGGCGCTATCGCCGGTGGCTAGGTTGGTTCGCCCTGCTTCAACCATTCGTTCATGCCGCCTCTGAGATTCACCACATAGTGAAAGCCGCGAGATTTTAGCGTCGCGCAAGCTTTGGCGCTTCGCCCACCCGACTGGCAATGAACGACGATGGGCAGAGAGTTATCTACTTCGCCGAGCCTCGCTTCGAGTTGACCCAAAGGGATCAGAATGGAACCCGGAATGCGACAGATTGCGAACTCATCGGGCTCTCGGACGTCCACGAGCGTAAATCGGTCGCGTCGGTCCATCATCGCCTTCAATTCGCTCGCTTCTATTTCCTGAATTTCCGTCGGCTGCTCTCCCTTGACCGGCAAGCCGCAGAACTGGTCGTAGTCGATCAGTTCCTTGATGGTCGGATTCTCGCCACAAATCGGGCAATCTGGATCTCGCCGAATGCGAACTTCCCGAAATCTCATGCTCAGAGCGTCGTATAGCATCAACCTTCCGATCAGCGATTCGCCGGCCCCTAAAATCAGCTTCACCGCCTCAGTAGCCTGAATGAGACCGATCACACCCGGGAGCACGCCAAGCACCCCCGCCTCGGCGCAACTGGGAACCATCCCCGGGGGTGGGGGCTCAGGATACAAACATCGATAGCACGGACCTTCCGGCGAGCAAAATACCGTCGCTTGTCCCTCGAACCGAAAGATCGAGCCATACACGTTCAGCTTGCCCGAGAGGACACAGGCATCGTTGACCAAGTACCGAGTGGGGAAGTTGTCTGTTCCGTCGATAACCAGGTCGTAGTCACTAAGGATCCCTAACGCGTTCTGGCTACTCAAAAGGGTTTCATGCTTCACGACCTCGACATTGGGGTTGATGTCGCGAATCGCGTCAGCCGCTGAATCGATCTTGCTACGCCCAACATCCGAGGTGCCGTGAATGATCTGTCGATGGAGGTTCGTGAGGTCGACCTGATCAAAGTCGACAATCCCGATGACGCCGATCCCGCAGGCCGCCAAGTACATCGCCGTAGGAGATCCCAACCCACCGGCGCCCACCAACAAAACCTTGGCCGCCTTCAGCTTCTGCTGACCAATCAGCCCGACCTCCGGCAAGATCAGGTGCCGACTGTACCGCAACAACTCCTCGCGAGAAAGACCGTGACTCATTGGCTATCAGTGTACGAGACCAACTGTTCACAGGCCATCCCAACCGGAGAGCGTTTGTCCTTAAGCGCACTTTCGGCCACCAGCAACCCAGAATTAAGCCAGCGGCGCAATCGAAACGATATTCGAGACTGCACGGATGGGGCCCCGGACGTCCACAGGGATGTCATCCATGACTCCAGTGACGCCAAATAAGTCCTAGTCCCCTTCGTCTTATCTGCGCTCGTATCGTATGATATTCGCCGTGAAAGGATTCTCCCTGCTCCTCGGTTCCGCGATGATTGTTTCGGTCGCCCACACCGCCGAAAAGCTTACGGACAAGCAGGTGATCGGAACCTGGGAAGCAATAAAGATCGTCGACTCGTCGAGCACCGACAAGAATCACCCCCCAATCGACCGTAAAGACCTGCTAGCCTCCTATTCGATCCAGTTCAAGCCAAATCACCGATTTTTCGCCCAATTCTCGGTTCCTCTGGAAGGCAGTTGGAAATTGAAGGGGCAGACCATCATGATCCTCCCGGATAATCCTAAACCCGAAACTGGGCCCCAAGGATCGGGATTTTCCATGTCGATCACGTTTAGCCCATCGCCGATCTCGGTGAGCCCAGACCGGAAAACGCTCACTCGCAGGGTCGAAACCCAAACCGAAACTTATCGCCGAAAGGCGTAGTTCGGCCTACCCTGGTTGCGGCGATTCGGAAAGCCGGTTCGCAGGGCAGGCTCATGAACGGCTACGAATTTAGTCCGGCAATCCCGCGTTCAGCAGTTGAGCCGTGGTCATGTTGAGGAAGCCCTGGCTGTTCTTTTGGGCAATCGTGGGAATCGTAATCGTGTCCCCAATGAAGCTCGCATACTGGTTGCAAACGCCCTGCAGATTCCTTGATGTCGCGTTCAGATCTGCTTCATCTGCCGTGTGGCGGAAATAATACAGAGGATCGCTTGAGCTCTTGTACGCGTTGATTTGGGCTCGGATGAGATCCGTGAAGAATCTCCTCGGCGAGCCTGCGCCACCGTCCTCCTTCGCCTGGTGGTAGTAGGGGCCGCCCGGGGCCCAATTAGGCTGAAGCGAGCCTGGACCGACTGGCTGGTAGTTGGCGATGAAGCCACGTGGCGCTCGGTGAAGGACCTCGGTGAGGTATCGCTTCGCATACTTGAGGCCATCCTCGATGTTCATGATGGCCGTACCCGGATCGAAAGGCGGTCGGTCAGGTTGATGCCCGGCAGGAGCATGCCCAAACGGCGTGTTGTATGTCGTATACCGGTCGTAGCTGTGGAACTGTCCGTCGTAGTGATGGCGGTGCGCCCAAGTATCTTGCTGGTAATGGAAGAATACGCCCAGCAGATACAGTGGTTTTCCTGGCGCGTTTTCGGCCGCCGTGAATATCCGATCCTTGCGTTGGACGACCCCAATCGCTCTCATGTCGCCGCCCTTGTCGAGCGCGTGCCATAGCCACTCTTCTTTGACATTGGGGATGATTCCGCCCACCCCGCCGTTGGCGACCGTACCGCTAGAGTCGTCCATTCCCTGGTCGGCCGCTGCAATCAGCAAAGACTCCGCCGCCGTAAACCCAGCCGTTCGGCAGATGATATACGTGACCTGAAAGTGGGTGTCTTGCTCGAACGCCATGGCAGAACTAGCTCCTGCAGAGATCACACTGAATGCCAAGAGTTTAAGTAAAGTTGTTTTAACTTTCATGCGAAACATCATACCGGACAAAATTACGAAACAGATAATCAAAATACAAGGGACTTTTTACTAGTAAGCGGATTCGCTTAAATTGCCGTGCCTTAAACGGGAAAGCGCGGGCTTAGATCACGAAAAACGGATCTGGTATTATCAAACCTCATATTCGGGATGTGGCTCAGCTTGGTAGAGCGCTGCGTTCGGGACGCAGAGGTCGTGGGTTCGAATCCCGCCACCCCGACTCCAGAGGCGATTACGGTTAGTTCCGTGGTCGCCTTTTTCCGTTTTCTTCATGCGGCCCTTTGTTCAGCATGAGTCAGTTGCCGAGACTATACCATAGCAGGAAGAAAGAGGATATCGTCATGAGAAGAAAGGTGGCTATGCCAAAAAAATTAGACCAGAAATTATTGGTATAGCGCCCCATTATTTTTTTGTTGTTGCAGATATGCAGAATGAGTGCAATCAGTACCGGCGCGGTTACTCCATAAAGCACTGCAGTATAGATCAATGCCTGAACAGGACTTATTCCTATGAAGTGAATAAGTAGGCCGATGACGAGTGAGAGGGCCATTGTTATGTAAAATCCGGGCGCCTCATTATACTTTTTGTCCAGACCTTCTTTCCAGCCGAACGTTTCGGCCATCATATAGCTTAATGCTCCTCCAAGAACCGGAATTGCAAGAAATCCTGTACCGATAACTCCCAGTGCAAATAAGAGATATGCCTGATCTCCTGCAAGCGGCCGCAGTGCACGGGCAGCTTCTTCCACCGTATTGATGGAATGGATACCGGCATTGAAGAGTACCGTTCCGGCGGCTAAGATTATAAAGTAGAAAACAACATTGGTAAAGAGCATTCCTCCTTTGACATCGGCTTCCATATCGGCAATAATTTTTTTGCCGACAAAGAGGTGCTTTTCTTGACGTTCTTCAACTTCCATTGAGGCCTGCCAGAAAAACAGATAAGGCGAAATTGTTGTGCCGAGAATGCCGACCAGCGTTATGAAGTATGCCTTGCTGGGTGTGAAGCTGGGCACAACGGTGTCTTTGAGGACTTGAAGCCAGTCGACACCGATAAGAAAGGGTATGATTATGTAGCTTATTAGGCTGATGCAGAGCCATTTGAGGATCATGGCTATTTTGTGGTATGACCAGAAAATGACGCTGTAAAGAATAAGCAGCGTGAAGAGTATTGAGAATGAAAATGCGGGAATAGCGGGGAATAACAGGTTTCCTACAGCACCCATTCCGGCAATGTCGGCTCCTATGTTAAGGGTTATCGAGGGGAAACTGATGAAGAGAATGGCATAGAGAAAGAATTTTGGATAATACTTTTTTATGGTTCCGGTGAGTCCGTGATTGGTTACCAAGCCGATACGGGCACTCATTTCCTGGATAGAAACCATTAAGGGGTAGGTGACAATGGCGCTCCAGAGCAGCTGAGAACCAAAGGCAGCACCAGCCTGGGTATAGGTTGCTATTCCTGAAGGATCATCATCACTTGCTCCAGTAATCAGGCCCGGTCCGAGGACCCCCCAGAACTTTTTGATGACTCCAGCTTTTTTAACGGTTGTCTTCATAGCTTATTAATAATCAACTTACAGGATGGATACAAGGCGGCAGATAAAAAAGAACTCTTTATATCCGCAGATGGCGATTATTTGAGCTTAGTGACACTATTGAAAAACTATAGATTGATTACGCTGTATTGTAGATTGCAATAGATGGATAAGCTCACTATGCCGGCTTATTTTTAAGGGATAACAGGTCTGGTTTGTTTAAACGTTCAGATCATGAAAAAAGCCTTGACTTCAGTTGGATTTGCTGGTCTTTCAGAAAGAGAAGCCGATGAACGTTTGGCATTTGACGGCTTTAATGAATTGCCATCTGCCCGGGGAAGGAGCATTTTTGTTACAGCATGGGAGGTGGTGCGTGAGCCGATGCTGCTTCTCCTGGTTGCGTGCGGAGCAGTCTATCTGGTGATTGGCGATGTGCAGGAGGCGCTGATGCTTCTTGGTTTTGTGTTTGTTGTTATGGGGCTTACCCTCTATCAGGAGCGTAAAACAGAAAATGCGCTTGAAGCGTTAAGGGATCTTTCAAGTCCCAGAGCCCTTGTGGTAAGAGATGGCGTAGAGAAGCGAATTGCTGGGCGGGATGTGGTAGAGGGTGATATAGTCATTGTCAATGAGGGTGATCGAGTTCCTGCTGATGCAGTGCTTCTCTCCTGCCTGAATCTTTCGGTCGATGAATCGTTATTGACGGGTGAATCTGTGCCTGTCAGAAAGTCTGATGATGAGCCTGCAGGAAATGGGGTGCATCCGGGCGGTGATGATCTGCCCTTTATATTTTCCGGTACCCTTGTTGTGCAGGGGCAGGGGATTGCCCGTGTTATTGCCACAGGGGTCAGTAGTGAAATAGGGAAAATCGGCAAGGTTTTGCAGTCTGTTGAGCATGAAGAGACGTTGCTGCAGCAGGAAACAAGGGGATGGGTGCGTCATCTGGCTTTTGCAGGGCTGTCGTTATGCGTGCTGGTGATTGTATGGTATAGCTTTGCACGCAGTGATATCTTGCAGGGCATACTTGCCGGTATTACTCTTGCAATGGCGATTCTTCCTGAAGAGCTGCCTGTTGTTCTGATGATTTTTCTTGCCCTTGGGGCATGGCGCATGTCAAAAAAACAGGTGCTGGCGCGACGTATGCCGGCGATTGAGACGCTTGGGTCGGCGACCGTTCTCTGTGTTGACAAAACGGGTACGCTGACGATGAACCGCATGAGGGTCAGTAGACTGTTTGCAGGGAGTGAAGCTGTTGCTATTGGCCCGGATCTGCAAGGCTCTTTGCCTGAAGTTTTTCATGAACTTATCGAATACAGTATTCTTGCCAGTCAGCTTGATCCTTTTGATCCCATGGAACAGGCAATCAAGCAGACCGGGAGTGACTACCTCCGAGAGAGTGAGCATCTGCATCATGACTGGACGCTTGTGCATGAGTATCCGTTATCGAAAGAGCTGCTTTCTCTGTCGCGCGTCTGGAAATCATCAGATGGCGGAGAGTATGTCATTGCGGCCAAAGGCGCTCCTGAGGCAATTATTGACCTTTGTCATTGTGAAGCTGATGAGATTGCGCGCCTCTCCACTCATATCGGCGCAATGGCGGAAAAGGGGTTACGGGTACTGGGTGTGGCAAGGGCCTTGAGCCAAAAACCGATATTGCCGGATAAGCAGCATGATTTTGTTTTTGAGTTTATAGGTCTTGTTGGTCTGGCTGATCCGGTGCGCCCTGCAGTGCCTTCTGCTATTGCCGAATGCTATAGTGCAGGGATTCGTGTGATCATGATTACGGGGGATTATTCGGGCACAGCTCGCAATATTGCCCGCCAGATAGGGCTGAACGGTGCTGATAGGGTTTTGACAGGTGCGGAAGTCGAGAGTATGACGGATCTGGAGCTTAAGGAAAAGATCAATGAAGTGAATATTTTTGCAAGGGTTGTTCCTGAGCAGAAGTTGCGTCTGGTGAAGGCGTTGAAGGCTAATGGAGAGATTGTTGCCATGACGGGCGACGGGGTAAATGATGCTCCGGCGTTGAAAGCAGCCAACATTGGAATAGCTATGGGAGGCCGGGGAACTGACGTGGCAAGAGAGTCAGCTTCGCTGGTGCTGCTTGATGATGATTTTTCATCGATTGTGGCAGCGGTTTCGATGGGGCGCAGGATTTTCGATAATATCCGGAAAGCAATTGCCTATATTTTTGCGATTCATATTCCTATTGCGGGTATGTTGCTTATCCCGGTACTGTTTCACTTTCCGCTGGTTCTTTTGCCTGCACATATCGCTTTTCTTGAACTGATCATTGACCCGGCCTGTTCAATTGTATTTGAAGCTGAACAGGAGGAAAAAGATGTTATGAGGCGTCGGCCCCGTAACTCCAGGGAGCCCCTTTTCAGTCGGCAGACCGTTGCTGTCAGTATAATGCAGGGCGTTATTGTTCT
>CAIVDU010000022.1 GCA_903904815.1 uncultured Armatimonadota bacterium | reverse complement strand
GACACGAACCTGTAAGCTCCATGTGAGCAAGCAGCATGTCCAGGTCGAGCTTTACTTGAACTCCGATCCAATAAAACTGTGAAACCAGCTTTCATGGGGCCGCGTAGATGCAAATCTGCGCGGCCCTTTGTGCTTTGTCAGCCTGCTGCGCAGGAGTTTGCAGTTCCTTTCCGGCCCCGCTAACCGCCAACCTTTACGATTACTCCTCCGCCTACGGTGTCATTTCCATTCCCAGACTTAGGGCTTGCTCTCTGGAAGCGGTATCAGCTGCGCTCAACCAGTCACCCCGACCTAATCCAAGTAAGCTTTGGCTATGGAGTCTTCATCGGAGGTTCACGGACCTCAACCAGACACCGAAGTTTGGCCACCACTTAGTCCCCAGGCTGTAGTGGACCGACGGAAGGCCAAAGCTAAGAACCGATGGCTGATGGTTAAATTCGCCGTTGGAACCGGAATCATTCCGATTGCCCTCATCCAAGCGATGCCTAACGTGTTCGTGATCTGGCTCCTGCTTCTCCCCGGTCTTCTCAAAGGGGTTCACGATCGTGGCCGTGTCACCACCGCGACTGACGACACATGGCTCGTCGAACAGCCGGACAAGGATGAGTTCATGGTTGAAATGCTCGTCGAGGTCGATGGAGTCGTCCGTGGGAGAGAAAGAGGCATCGCTTGGTTTACCGAGGGAGCCATTCACTTCACGGGGGACCGAACCTGGCTGTGCCTTGTTGCGCAGAACGTGGTTCCGGCTGGCGAGCGAAGTCCGTTGGTTCGATGGAGTGACGAACTCACCCGAGGGTATGGGACCCTTAGGCTTAAGAAGAGTCACCCGCGAATCCGTATCAAGTTCGAGTGCGATCCGCGATACGGTGACATCAAAAGAGATGCCTTCAACTTCTTTTTGGCTCAACTGACCAATGCAGAGGCTCCCGACGAAACCGAAGAGCACCTTCCGATCACCGTGTTCGATCCCTACTATCGGCACGACGTCTGGCGTGACACTGAAATTGCTACGCCAAGGTTGTTCGCTCTCCTGCTACTACCCCTTCTTATCCTTTTGCCAGAAAGTTGGATCCCAACCGGCGGACTCGTAGCCGTGCCACTCGTAATCGTGTATATCGCAGCCGTGCCAGCGACCCGTATCCTTCGCCCAGCCACGATTCGATACGTTCAACGGCGCAGGATCCTTAGATCCAGCCCCTCTATCAATCCGTAGTTTGTGGTCGGGATGTCGTGGCTGGATAGGGCGGGACGTGTCCCATGCAATCAACATGTATGCTCGAAAATGGACTTGAGCTGCGGCTAACAGGTTGGCCATGGAATGCGGAGACACGAATCGTTCTCCCCTACGGTTTTGATTTGAGTGTCCGGGTTCCGCTCCGGAACGGCCAACCGCTACCCGCTGACAGCTAACCTTCTCCATAGGCCTTTCGGGCCTATGTGCTAAAAAAACTGCACATCCCTTGGTTTTGACGATTTCACCTGCTAATATTTCAGCATGTTCGTCATTCATGTCGTTGCTCAGCGCATTGCCAACCGCCAAACGCTCACGCGTCGTGGAGGGCGAAAGTGAACGGTCTTAGTCGGAGGGAGCGCCAAATCGTGGACATCCTCCACCGTCTGGGCAAGGCCACTGCGAATGAAGTTCACGAGGCCCTCCCTGATGCGCCCACCTATTCAGCCGTGCGGGCGACGCTCCGGATCTTGGAAGAGAAAGGACAAGCCGTGCACGAACTGGACGGAAAGCGATATGTTTATGTCCCCGCCGAACCGAAGCAGGTGGCGGCCCAGTCGGCTCTCGATCAGGTGGTCAAAACCTTCTTCGGGGGCAGCCTCGAAGGCGTGGTCAGGACCTTCCTCTCCGGTAAGGAATCCCAGGTTTCTGAAGACGAACTCTCACGAATCTCCAAACTCATCGAAGAGGCCAAGAAGCAGGAAGGTGCTCTGTAATGAACGTCGTCGATCTCGCCATTAAATCAGTCATCGTCGCCCTGGTCGGAATCGCCGTGTTTTCCACGCTTCGAAAGGCCTCGGCCGCTACGCGCCACTTCGCCCTGGCGCTGACGCTTTTCAGTCTCTGCGCCCTCCCATTCGTCGCGCCGCTACTTCCGACCTGGCAGGTTCCGTTCCTGAAAGTAAGGACTCCGGCTCCCCAGGCAAAGCCGACGACTACCGAGGCGCATGTTCAACCCGTCCCAACGTCAACGCCTTTGGCCGTTCCCGCACAGATCGACCGTGAGTCGGCGGTTCTGATTGTCTGGGCATCGATCGCCACGCTGTTGGGCCTCCGGGTTGTGACTCGGCTGAGCCGACTGCGAAACCTCGAACGAAGCTTGCCGATGAGCAGCCAACCAGAACTGCAGGCAATCGTTGCCGAGTACTGCCGCCGGCACCGACGTCACTTCCTGCTTCTGGAGGGAGAGGCGAACGAGCCCCCGATGACCTGGGGACACACGCGTCCGGTGCTTCTCCTGCCTTCAGCCGCGAAAGAGTGGTCCGAGGATAGGCTGCGATCGGTTCTCCTGCATGAACTTGCTCACGTGGAGCGAGGAGACTGGATCGTCAGCCTCGCCAGCGAGATCGTTTGCGCCTTGTTCTGGTTCAACCCCTTGGCCTGGGTCATCCGAAAGCGCCTGGAACTCGAAAGCGAGTCCGCCGCAGACGACCGGGTGTTGTCGATGGGTGTGCCCAAAACTCAGTACGCGACGCATCTCGTCGAGCTACTGCGCGACCTCAATCGATTTCCGAAGGCCGCCGATGCCGCCGTGGCCATGGCTCGTCCCGGTCGGCTCGATAGCCGAGTTAAGGCGATTTTGGAAGACCGGCGAAGCCGAAGAACCGTGCACGGCGGCGCAACGATCGGCTTGGTTGCCCTGGTCTCTGGGGTCGTAGTTATCGTCGGGGCGGCTGGCCCAACCATCGTTCACGAAACCGACAAGGTATCCCACGCCGTCTTTAACGCGACCAACACAAATGTCACCGAGGAACAGGGTTCAAGTTCGAATCCTGCAGAGGCGTCTGATCTCATGGAGGCAGCCAGGTCATCCAGTGACTCTATGAACTCGGTGAACTGGGCGGATCCTTCGGTGCATCCAGCCGTGACCCCTCCAACCAGTTCGCTCAGTCGTCCTGCCCCGCTTGCAAAGCCTACGCCGGCTCGAGGCTCGAGCTCGGTGATCAGCAGTCGAGATGGTCACCACTCGGCCTCTGTGACGAGCGGAATCGGGACCGAACTCGCGGTCAATGCCCTGGTTTCCGCAGAGTCGGTCCATAAAATTCCCACCCTGGGCAGGTTGCAGCCCGATTCAAACGATCCTGACCTCGCAGCCGAGGCGAAGGACATCAATCGCGAGCTAAAAGAAGCCAACGCCGATATCAAAAAGGCGGTAATCGAGGCGAACGCCGAGATGGCTAAAGAGGGAATCCACATGGACATCTCCGGCCTCATTAGTGGCGCCATTCAATCTGCCAACGTCGGTCTCCAACAGGCCAAGCTTAGCCGGGCAACGGCGAAGACGATTGCCGCAAAGACTCTAGAAGAAGTCAGCAAGGGCCTCAAGTCCCTGCCTCCTTCTGAGACTAAGAACAAGAAGCACTAACCCGCTCCGCCTCAGTTCACCCCTTTCCTTTTATCGTCCGGCGAACCCGATTCGCCGGTCCCGCCCCTCTGCGCCTCCAAGGAGGCCCAATTCTGGAGAATCCTATGCTCAAAATTGCAACTCTCGTCTTTGGAACTGCCGCACTAGGAGCCACCCTATTTGCTGGCCGACAACTCTCACATCCTCACGATGGACGTTTCGAATTGGCGTCGGATAATTCCGTCACCACGGAGGGCGCCACCACTCTCAAGATCCAAGCGCCCATCGCCTCGCTTACGTTGGAGACATCCAATACTGGTCGACTCAGTGTTCACGGCGTCCGTTGGACCAAAGATCCTTCTTCTGAAGCAGGAAAGAAGTGGATGAGTGGCGTCACCAAGGTAAGCCACGACCACGATCTGCTTGTTGTGGAGGACACCGTCGATGGCGATCACTCGATGAAGAACCTCAAAGGCAACTTCAATGGTGGACTCGACCTCCACATCACTGCCCCACGTGGTCTCAAAGTCAAGCTTGAACTGGGAGTCGGCAATGCCCTTACCAGCGGAAACTACAACTCGGTCAACCTTTCGGTTGGCGCAGGCCAGATGACGGGCAAGTTCGATCTTTCTGGGGGAACCCCTTCGTCGGTCAATGTCGGCGCAGGCGAAGTGAAGCTTGATCTTCCCAGCGGAACCAACCTCGATTTGACGACCGCGACCGGCGTCGGTGAGATTAGCGGTATTCCCGGCAGCTCAAAGAAAACCGAGGGCATCCATCTCGGGGATCGTCGTTCTGTTAAGGTCGGTGCGGGAGGTACGAGCCTGTCCGTTCACGTCGGCGCCGGATCCATTACGATCAACTCCGCCTCCTCGGTAACTGCAATGACAACTGCTGACCGCTTTTCCGACACCGAGAAGGGTTCCCGAGAGGAGCATCTCTGGTCGGGCGACGTCGATGCGTCCATTTCATCCGATCCGATCAAGGGCGACTCGTTAGATGAACTCGGTCCCCAGATCGAGGCAGCTCTGGCACAGGTTCAGCCAGAGATCGATCGTGCCATGAAGGAAACCCAACCGCAAATCGATAAGGCGATGGCTCAGGTCGGTCCCGAAGTCGATCGCGCGCTTAGGGAAGCTCAACCCGAAATCGACAAGGCCCTTGCCGACATCGGACCGGAGATCCAGCGCGCGCTCAAGGATGCCAAGCCTGAGATGGACCGAGATCTGGCTAACGTGGGCCCCGAGATTGAGCGAGCCATGAAAGAGGCTCGGCAGGAAATGGCAAAGGCTCAAAAGGAACGGCGACGCGCTCTGCAGGAGGCAGGCCCTGAGATCGATCGAGCCATGAAAGAAGCGGAGCGATCCCTCGACGAAGCGGCACGAGAACTGGACCGAGAAGGCATCAAGCACGACCATTTCGATCAATCGATCCGCAAGAGCGTCCAGGAGGCGCTTAGGTCTGCCCGGGCCGCCGTCCGTGAGTCGATGAAGGCCGCCCGCAAGGCGATCGACGAGGCGAAAAAGACCCGCGACGATCGCGAAGACGATTAAACCGTAACAATCCCGCTCACCACAACTCGAGCACCTAAATCGGAAAGGAGATTCCCATATGCAAGACGTCCTCAGCTTTGGACGCCGTGGTCGAGTGTGGCTGGCGTGCGCATGCGCCTCGGTCATGGGTTTGGCTTCGGCTCAATCGATTCAATCCACATCCATCGCCAACCCGCCTCTGCCGCCGACTCCGGTGAAGCCCCCGATCTGTCAGATGGCCAACACCGCCACTCCGCCCAAGATTGACGGGATCCTCGACGATCCGTGCTGGAAGTCCGCTTGCCACTATCAGGGCTTCTATCGGTTTCATACGAATGATCCGGTCAAGGAGCAGACGGAGGCATGGATGTGCTGCGACGAGACCCACATCTACTTTGCGTTCCACTGCCTGGATAGTCACCCTGAATTGATCAAGGCGAACGAGACCCAGCGCGAGGGCGACGTGAGTCACGACGACATCGTTGGCATCGTGATCGACAGTCAGGCCAATCGCCGAAACGTGAGTCAGTTCAACATTTCGGCCAGGGGCACCCAACAGACTCAGCTGGAAGGTGGCACCGCCGACAACCTTACATGGGCGGGAGACTGGACGGCGGCAACGCATCGGTGCGCAGATGGTTGGACGGCCGAAGTCTCGATTCCCTTCTCGATCCTCCGGTACCCCAAGGGGACCAAGTCGTTCGGGATCGCAGTGTTCCGCCAGCTAGCCCGCGAAACGAACCTAGAAATCTGGCCTTACATTCCTCCTGAAGGGAACAACAATCCGATGCCGTTCCTGTGCGACTGCCAAGGAATGCATCCGCCCTATTTCCCGCCGAGACTGGTCGCCCTTCCGTACGTCTTAGGAACCGCAGGCGCCACGAACAGCCTCAAAGCGGGCATCGACGTGAAATATCCGCTCTCCACGACGCTTACTGGCGTCGCCAGTCTCTTCCCCGACTTCCAAACCGTGGAGCAGTCAGTTCAGGATTTGAGCTTTTCTTACACTGAGAAGTATCTTCCCGACCGGCGACCCTTCTTCGTGGAAGGAAACAACTTCTTGCCCGATTCGTTCCTCTTCTATTCTCAACGCATTCCGATGGTGGATGAAGGCGTCAAGGTGATCGGCAAACAGGGCCCCACCACGATTGCCGCTCTCGCCACGAACGCGCGTGAGAATGGCGGTGGGCAATCTGCCATGTTTGCGAACGTGACCCAGGATCTGGGGCTCTATAGTCAAGTCGGGTTCGCTGCCTTGAGTAACAACTCTCTCGGTCAACCGGCTAATCGGGTCGAACGGGTCTCTGGCCAGTACGGTTACAGCCAAAAGGGAAGGCAAGTAGCCCTCAGCGCCAACGATACGGAATCGTGGGTCGCCGGTGGATCCCAAGATCGCAACCAATGGCTGCAACTTTCCACCAATGCCGGGAACGGAAAGCCCTATGCTCAGGCCTTCTACACCTCGACCGGACCCAACTTCGTGAACCAACTCGGCTTGGTTCAGGAGGTCGACCTCGTTGGAGAAGGCTTCAATGTAGGGCAGTTTACGAGCCACGATAAAGGGGCGCTCGAGTACGACTCCTACAACATCTCCACCAGCACCTACCGACACGAGACCGGCGGGTTCTTTCACGATGACCTGTCCGCCAACGGGTCTTGGAGTCTTCGCTCGGGGTGGGGCTACTCCATGTATGCCGATCTGAGCAAGTACTACCCCTACAAAGACGACACTCTCACGTCATCGCTTAACTGGGGCCAGAAGACGCTTTTTCAGCAGGGAGGCATCTCTTGGACTCTGGGGCATCGGCAAGACCTGCCCTATCAATACATTTCGATCGCCCAAGGAATCTCGGTGTCGAAGCTGTTTTCATTGAACGCTAGCTTCGGAGTCGAACAGTTCAACGGTCAGCAAAACACGCAGACAATCTTGACAGGCACTTATCGCCTGAATTCCCAAGAGGCGATCGGCGGGAGAATCGTCCAGCAAAATGGCGACTTGGATGTGTACCTCTCCTACAGCCGCCGGGTGCGCCGCGGGACGGACATCTTCATCCTAGTCGGCGACCCCAACAGCCCCAGAACTCGAGGATTAATCACCGTGAAACTGGTACGCCCGATATGACACACAGACTGTCCGTCAGCGTCCATTTGTCTTAGTGAACACGCCAAGGCGGAGAATGATCATTCTCCGCCTTGGACAGGTGCGACTTGGCGTCGTTCAAATCCAGATCCGCCAACCTTCGACTAAAACCGCTAACCCTCCAAAACCGCCATGGCCGCCGCCGGGTACCGGTCGCCTTGCGGTGGTTGGATCGCGGAGAGCTCCTCCAAATCCTTCTCCGACAACACGAGGTCGCTTGCCGCGACATTCTCTTCGAGGTACTTCACTCTCTTTGTGCCAGGGATCGGAACAAGGTGGTCACCCTGCGCGAGCACCCAGGCGAGGGCGACCTGGCCTGGATTGACCTCGTGTCGGTCGGACACCGACTTGACGATCTCGACGATCTTCAAATTGAGGTCAAAGTTTTCGCCGATGAACCGGGGGTTGTTTCTTCGCCAGTCGTCCGCCGCCAAATCTTCAAACTTCTTGATCTCGCCGGTAAGAAATCCTCGGCCAAGGGGGCTGTAAGGCACAAATGCGATTCCAAGTTCCTTGCAGGCAGGGATCACGGTGGCTTCGTAGTCCCTTGTCCAAAGGGAAAACTCGCTTTGGACCGCCGTGATCGGATGGATTGCATGCGCCCTTCGAACGGTGGCTTCGCTCGCTTCAGAGAGGCCCAGATACTTCACCTTGCCTTCTTTCACCAACTCGGCCATTGCGCCGACCGTCTCCTCAATTGGCGTGCGCGGGTCGACGCGGTGCTGGTAGTACAGGTCGATCTGCTCGACCCCCAACCGCTGAAGGCTAAGGTCGATGCACTTTCGGATATACGCCGGGGTGCCATCGACGATGTAAGGAACTCCCTGCTCCACGAGGTCCTGATGGGAGGTCAGCGTTCGGTCATAGACATTAGCAAATTTGGATGCCAGGAAGACTTCGCTTCGTCGATCCTTCAAGACTTGCGACAGAAGCGTTTCGTTTTTGCCCGCTCCGTACATGTCGGCGGTATCCCAGAAGTTGGAACCCAGTTCCAGCGCCCGGTGCAGAACCTGGACGGATTCGGCCTCCGAGCCTCCACTGTAAGCAAAGGACATGCCCATGCATCCCAGGCCAATTTCTCCAACGAGTTTCTCTCCAATCTTTCTTTGTTTCATATGTTTCTCTCCTTATCCGCTGGTTGGGCTCACCACGGCTGAGCGCCGTGCCGGCTGAAATATCCACCGGTCGGGCCATCGTCCGGGAGGGTCGCCAATCGGGTCGCTTCACTGGCCCCCTCTTCTAGGGTCTGAGGTCCACTGTGACCGTTGAGGTCCGTTGCCGTGTATCCTGGGTCGGCTGAATTTACGAGGATGCCCGCGTCTTGAAGTTCCCTCGCCAACATGACCGTGAACATGTTAAGGGCAGCCTTGGAAGCACTGTAACCAAGGATCTGGTAGCCCGAGAAGAGGTTGCTCGGGTCCGACGTGAGAGTCAACGATCCCAGTCCACTGGAGATATTCACAATTCGCCCCGACTTTGACTTTCGAATCAATGGAAGCAACTTCTGAGTCACCAAGATCGTGGCGAAAAAGTTTGTTTCAAAGACAGTTCGAATGGCGGCCAAATCCGCTTGGCCGGGCGTTCCATCCCCCTCCGCAACGACTCCTGCATTATTGACCAGCACGTCGAGTCGTCCTTGTTCCCCTTCAATCCTTTTGGCCGCCGCGTCCAGCGTGGCCTCGTTAGCAAGGTCCAGCTCAATCCAATGCGCTTCCAGTCCCTCAAGTTGAAGCTCCGCGGCCGCCGCTTCTCCTCGGCCGCGGTCCCGTGCTCCGACATAGACCGTGATTCCTGCTCGGCCAAGCTCTCTCGCGATCTGAAGACCAATCCCCTTATTCGCGCCGGTTACCAAGGCGATCGTTTTTTTGGATCCTGTGTTGTTCATTGTTTTCCCCTTTATGCTTGTCGCGTCGCGGTCTCTCGAGTCGCCCCTTGATCAGAAGTGACAGAAGTGAATGTTGGACCACGTGTGTCGTACAGCTCGATCTTCCGTTCGATCAGAGCCAAAGCGTCATTGATCTCCTGAAGCTTGGAAATCATCGATTCTCGGTGTTCGACGAGGATCGTCCTTCGGTGAGGCGAGCTTCCGTCTGGCCCGATTGGCGTTTCCATGTATTCCCGAATTCTCCGGATTGGCATTCCGGTGGCGCGCATCTTCGTAATGAAATGGATCCCGTTAAGGTTGTCCGCGTCATATCGCCGCTGACCACCCATAGTCCGAACCACGTGGGAGAGCAATCCCGCCCGCTCATAGTAACGGAGGGTGTCGATACTTAGTCCGACTCGCTCTGCTGCCTCTTGAATCGTAAGACCCTCATCCATATTTGATACTCTACAAACCTGGAGCGCACTCCAGGTCAAGGGGACGAACGAGAATTAACAAATTCGTGAAATGTCCACGGGATGAGCTTTGAATTTGGGATTCTGGTCAACTCAAGCTGGCGATCAGGGCGAGTCCAGAACTCAAGGTGAGGTACGTCCAAACCAGGGTGGCGACGACGTGGATCGTCGTTTCAAATCGTTTGCCTCTCCACAGATCTGCACTGTATCCCCAGAATTGGATCACGAACCGGGTGGCCCAAAACACGGTGACTCCCCCGAGGATCCCCGAACTGAGGGATGTGCGAGTCAAAAGCTCGGGCGCTAGGAACAAAAACAGCAACCCGTTCAGAAAGACAACCAGCCCGATAAAGCCGGTGTGGACGTAGAACATCTGGCGTGAAAGCAGGCTGACGGACCGAAATTCCTCGCGCCAATTGAACCTCTTGGGAAAGGACAGGTGGAGCAGGGCCAGTAGGATGAGGAGAACTCCGGCCACTCGAAGATTCCACATCAACGTTAGGTCAATCGAGCGAACGCGAACCCCCTCACAAACGGAGTCACCGAGGTCTCGGCGACGAGCATCATGCCGCTGTGCTCGGCCAAGGACAGCCACTCCTCTCTTGACCAGAAGTGCATCGCCCCCGGTCCAAAGGCCGCAAAATTAGCCTCGTCCCTTAGGTGCTCTACGATCACCAGCCGGCCATCGCGATGCAGAATACGAGCGATTTCGGTGAAGATCGCCTCGCGATCCTCTCGCTTTCGGAACTCGTGCAAACAAAAGATCGCCACAACGAGATCTTGCGAGTCGTCGTCCGGCGGAAGCTTCCTAAAGTTTGCGATCACCGACGGGACGCCCGGCGTCGACAACTGGCGGGCTCTTCGAATGGAGGGCTCGGTCATCGAGCCCTTATCAAAAATGTCCAGCACCGTGTCCGGCGGTCCCCACCTCGAAGTCAGGATCTGGGTCGAGTCATCGAGCCCGCAGTGGATGTTTGTCCAGTGTTTCGGGGTCCCGCCGGTGAGGCTATCGAGCCAGAACCAATGGCGCAGTTTGCTTCGATCGTAGATCCAATGAGTTGCGACGAGTGAGCTGACCGAAAGCGCCGCCGTCCCCGCTCCTACCAGTCCTGCCGCAAGCCGCAGCAGCGAGGGAACTCGCTTGGATCCTGCCACCGCCGCACTGAGGGCAATGACCGCCGCCGCTGCGCCGTATTGGTGGCGGTTGTACCGAACTACATCTTTCAAACCGCGATAGGGGTCTTGGCTCATGGTTACTCCTAAAGGAGAGAGGGACAAACTCTCACGATAGTTCCCTGAAGCTTACTCACGGCTCTCGGGGATGTAGGCTCGAAGCCTCATCAGAGATGCCCATGACGTCCCCGGGGCGCCAGCGATAGTGCACATCGTGAATGTAAAACGCGCTCGAAAGGATTGGCTGGACGCGGTCGAACGGGGCTTGCTTGAGAAAGGCAAGCTCAGCGACATCAGCTTGGATCATCTTCGGATTCCACTCCTTCCGGACTCCCTCGACCACCACCATCGAACCCGTTTCGGGCTCGTAGTCGAAGGTGAAGGGCATCGGGCCCGCGAACCTTCTCGCCTCCTTGCCGTTCTGGAAGACGCTTCCCGGCGGAAGGCCTTCCTGATTCAAGTGAGCCACGACCGACAGATCAGAAGTGCCGTCGGCGCTGGACACCTGAATGGAGAGTTCGTCTGGCGTGGACTCGACCTCGATGTCGACGAGACGATAGCCATAGTGCGTGAAAGCGTTTCCTAGGATTTGCATGGAGCGCCGGTCGGTGTCGCTGCGAATGACCTTGAGACCCCGAAGCGTCTTTCCGTTGGCGGCATGAAATCGCGTGAAGAGGCGGTACCCCGTGAGGAAAAATGACTGTCCGAGCCAGTTGGGTATCCCAACGGGTCGAAGGCGTTCTGTCTGCACCATCGCGACGGCCAAGAAAGCCCAGTCACCATGGCAATCGGCGGTCAAACCAGGAGGCAGAAGGGGTGTTACGACGTCCTTGGGGACAGCGTAAGTCAGAACCAGCGAGTGGCGGAAGAAAGCCTTGACCGCGATGGGATGTCGTTTTAGCTTGTGGACCATCGATACACCTCTACGTTTCGGCACATGAGCGACCGGTCGACCCAACCCGAGACATCCACTCGAACCAAGCGACTCTGACTCAGATGATCAAGCCCGATCGGGTGGTTGAACAGGCTTCTGGCAACGACATGTCCTCCAGGCAACATGGTCTTATGCAGTCCTTCAATCAATCTCTTCCGCTCAGGTTCTCCGCCCGAGTCGAGGACGTTTGAAAGACATACAAGAGTCAAGAGGGGCTCCGGTTGGACTGACATCCAGTCCGCCACGTCTCCGACCTCTAAGCCTAATCGGGAAATCACTTGGGCCATTCGACGATGTCCGAACGGGGTCAGCCAATCGGGTAGGGCGTCTTCGGGGTAGGACCCAAAAAAGGTCTGCCATACATAAGGATTGTCTTCGAGCGGGACGGTGGTGAGCACTTTCTCAAGGTCCTGCCGTACTTGGTCCCCAAACTGCTTCGGGGCTAGGGATCCAAATTGTCGGCCGAAGACTCTCTTGAGAACGAGTGGGTTGAACGCGAGCTTGAGGCCTAGTCGGAAATGTGGAGTATTCCATTGGTTGGAAAAATACCGCGCTTGAGCTTCAATCGTAGGTTGCTCGATAAGCGTCTGAATCTTCTTTCGTGAATGGACGAATTGTTGAAATAGATTCATCGCCCTTCTTAGGTCCCGATCTATTTTTCCCGAGTCAATTAGACCGCGTTCGAGGCTGGCTTGGTGGGAATCGAAGTAATCGCATACCTCTCTCGGAAGTCTGCCCTTTAGCTGTTCAAATGCTGGCCTACCATCTTTAAGAAATGCGTAATTGATTTCGGAATCCGGCAAAGTTCGGAAGATCGTGGCCTTGAGATGAACCAACAGCACCTGGGCCGGGTTGATGTCGATTGCGATAACGTCCTTGGCGCCGCCAAGGAGTAAGTCGAACGCAGTCTCCCCACCCGACGCAATACAGAGTGCTCGGGCGCCAACAGCGAGGCTTGCCTCAAGGGAAGTGTCCTCTTGGACGTGCCCAAAAAGGATCTGATGCGTGTCACCCGACTTGAGTCGGCTCCCCTGTTCCCAGAGGTTAGATCTCTCGGCTTGCTCGATCGACGCCTCCTAAGGCCGCTAAGAGGGCAATGCAGGCAAACGTAGGAAGGTTGTGCACCAAGAGGCTCACCGGATCTTTGATCTCTCCACCCCCCATCACGATTCCCAGCACGTTCATTGTAAGCAGTGCGCCAGCCTGGACACAGGCAACCAAGCGATTTTTCCAACCAACTAAGATGACAACCGCCAGTATGCCTTCCGCAAGCCCAATTGCAATCATGGTGGGGCGGCCCGGGAGGCCTAATTTTGATGCGGCGGTCGTTACGATGCCTAGTTCATGAGGGTCTTGAACGATCACCTTCGTCCAAACCCCTTCAAAGGCCCATAGGGCAGCAAGGCAAATTCGAACAACCCAGATGCTCCAAGCCGGTATCTTGCACATGCCTTGTCTTTAATGAAACCCAGATTCCTGCCAAAGTTGCTTGGGACGGTCCCGGTTTTTACCCCGCAATGCCGCCGGTTGTGGAACGTCACCGCTTCCTTACGAGTAACAAAAAACGGGAGACAACCAAGAGGATTAGTGTTATGACTGAACGCAACCGAGCTTGGCGACGCCGCAAGGCAAGAGTCTTTTTGAGCAAGCTCAAGAACACGCAAGAGTGGATCACTCACCAATTCAAAGACAAGGCTATCAAAAAGCCAGTTGCCGCACTAAAGCAACATCGGCATGGTGGCTTGACGCATGCTCAAGAGCTCAGGCTCAGTGTGTCCCTTAACGACGAAGCTCATGATCGAGCTTGGCAAGCGAACGCAGCCTAACAAACTAAGTGACTTCGCTTACAACGTAGGAAACAAGAAGAGCCACGGCTACGCCGGGGCTCTTCTTGTTTAGTAGCGGCTCTGAATGCTGAAATCCAGGGGCAGATGTTGTCCTGCGGGAACCACGATTTTCCATTCGAGGGTCGTGGCGTCCTTTCGAAGACCCTTGATCGATTGGGAGACGATCTTGTCCACCTCGTCGGTTTGGTAAACCACCCTCAAAGAAATGTCTTTCTTTTTCTCGTTGTACAGGTCGGCATGATAACTCCGTACGTAGCGGTGCTTGTCGATCCTTTGAGTCTTGACCACCTTCGAACGGGAGTAGACATCGATTGCGTCAGTAAGGGTTAGGTCAACCTTGTCATCCTTCGGAACGTCTCCCAGGCTGCTTCCACCGATATAGACCTCTCGGTCCCCAGAAGGTTCGTAGACGCGGATTCCGCCCTGCGGCAGCGCCTTGCCAAGCCCTGAATCGGTGCGGTTCACGAACGAGATTGCCATCTGGGCGGTTTGCCGATTCGCGTCACCTGTCCCCGGCGCAAGCGCGATGCTGTAGTCCCGTTTGATCGGCACTCGATTCGCCGAGAGCATGCTCACTCGGGTCATCTGATCTTGCTGAATGGTTGCTGGTAGCTTTACTTCATAGGAATACATTTCGCCAACCGACCGAGGCGCTTTGACGTAGGCGTTGCTGCGCCCGCCCGGAAATCCTCCGATGTCCCCGGCCATCGCCTTCGGAGCCGCAGCCATCAATTCGACTTGGGGTTCCATGACCACGTTCGGGCTTCCGGTGACGAGGGTGATATGGGCGTGGGGAAAGTCAGTTCCAGTGCGATTCGTGACGGATGCCCAACAGTCAAGTCGCATGAAGTCACTATCGGGGGAAAGTGTCCCCACGTAATCGGCGCTCCAACTCATCCCGTGACTCAAATAGGTGGTTCGAAGCTTGGCCTCGCCGGGAGCCCCACTTTGGACGTCGGCCGAGAGCGTGGGTGACGTGACCAGATTTTCACCACTCGGAGCAATAATCGTTCCGTCGGGGTTCACATAGAACTTGTCTCCCACCTTTAGGACGATGCCGTTGTCGGCGAGTTCGAGAGTGCCCTTAAGGCGTTGACCCTCCGAGCCATTGTTCGATCGCCACACCAGTTCGACTTCATGCCCGACGAACCGCTTGAGCAGGCCATCACCGCTTCCAACCCCCAAGTCATAGGTGTTGGACGTCACTTCGCGGCCCTCCTGGCCAGGCCACTCAAAGATGACCGACTTGGGATCCAGTGCCTTGCTCACATCCCGGAGTTCCACGTGGGTCGAGCCGCCGCTGAGGGTCACATTTCGTGTATCTCTCACTTCCGCGAAGTCGGATTTGTAGACTGTCAGATCCAGTGACCTATCCCCTACCTGTGCCCCCTCAGACGACTGAGCCGACGCCTTGGCACACCCGGAAATATTCCAGCCAATTGCCAACAAGCCCAACGATCCGATCCAAGTTAACCCGCGATGCATTCATTCACCTCGTTACTCTGTGCCGATTGGGACTTCGAGGGTTCAATGATCTGGCGGCATCGTTCTCAAGGCAAGTAAACTGAGTCGCCTTTGGCCGCCGAGTTTAAACATGGGTCTGCTTAACTATTTGACTGTCCAAGATATCCTCTGGATCAACCTCCAAGTTGGGAAAAAGGTCAACGGGTTTAACTATGCAAAGCTGGAAGAAGCGACCTACTATCAGTACGCCTACGGAGAATCGAAGGACGTCCCCGCCCAAGCCGAGCGATTTCTGAGGGGCTTTGTCAGCCTCAAACCGCTGGCGGAGTTGAATGAACTCACCGGGCTGATTGGTGTGATCGCGTTCCTCGAGATCAATGGATTTTCGTTCGAACTTGAGGACCTCAGCGGAGCAACGTTCTTACAGTCGGTCCTCACCAACTCTGCAGACTTCAAGGCTCGTGTCCAGCATGCTCACCACGACGATCACGGTCACAAGCCGAGCGTTCGTGCAACAATTGAGTCAGTCCTCCGCGCCTATCCGGACACGATCGCCAAGTTAGCGAATCCAGTGCCAGTAGCGTAGAGGCGTTCTTGTTCACGGTTGTAAGGGAGACTGGACTCGTCCAATCTCCCTTTTTTGCTTAGTACAGAGGACCGTACGCGGAGCAAGCTCGGTAGTCGGCTCCGACCGGATCCGAACCAGCCCCAAACCGATGCCAGGAACTCGGGCGGAAGAGATCCTCATCGCTCAGGTTGTGCATTTCAACTGGGATTCGCAGAATCGACGCGATGGTCACCAGGTCGGCTCCGATGTGGCCATAGGAGATGGATCCATGGTTTGCCCCCCAGTGCGCCATGACGTTGTAGACGTCGGAGAATGCCCCGCGGCCGGTCAGGCGAGGAACAAACCACGTCGTGGGCCAGGTGGGGCTCGTTCGGGCGTCCAGCGCATCGTGCACGCTATCCGGCAGCGAGACCGTATAGCCCTCAGCAATTTGAAGCACTGGTCCAAGACCGGCGGCAAGATTAATACGGAACATCGTCACCGGCATGTCGCCCTGCGATGTGAAGTCGGTGGACCAGCCTCCGGCCGGGAAGTAGCCAAGATCGCTCGCTCGCCATTGAGTGGCATCGAGGCATTTCGCGGCTTCCTCAGGAGTGACTTCCCACCACGGTTTGACCGCATGCGATCCATCTGCCGCTTTCTGCTCACCGGTAAAGTCGAGTGCCGACGGGCCAGAGTTGATGAGGTGCAGGATGCCACCTGCCGCACGTCCCGTGAGGGTGTGTCCGGTCACTCGCTTCACCGCCTCCGGTGACCAATACGTCCGGACGTCGCTGAAGAGCTGAGCGGCGCCCGTCAACAGATGTCCGATAAGCATCGAAGCCCCATTGAGCGAGTCGTTCTCGGTGGCAACGATGTATGGCTGGCGAATCCCGTTCCAGTCGAAACTAGTCGTGAGAATCGCCTCAAGGAAGTCTCCGTTGGGGAAATGATCGGTCCACTGTCGCTGTCCTTGAAATCCGCCGGCGATCGCATTGCGTCCTTGGGCCTGCTCGAAGAAGCCAAGCTCGGCAAGCCGAGGGTTTCCGACCATAATGTCGCGCGCAATGAGCGCCATCTTGACGCAGGTTTCCCAGTCTTCGTCCTTTTGCGCTCGCGATCGCTGTTTGTCGGCCGGATTGATATCGGGTCCTTCTGGACAGTTCGCCTTGACCCAACTGAGCGCTAGCGCATACTCCTCTGGATCAAAAATTCCCTTGTTGATCCGACCGATGAACTCCGACATGTCGATCGATTCGACGCGCAAACCGAGAAACTTGGCAAAGAACTCTTGGTCGACGATGGACCCCGCGATGCCCATACTCACGCCACCCATCGCCAAGTAGCTCTTGCCTCTCATTTCGGCCACTGCGATGCCAGCTCGGACGAACCTTAGGATTTTTGCTTCGACGTCGGCGGGAATCTCGGTATCACCGAGATCCTGGACATCCTTGCCGTAAATCCCAAACGTGGGCAGGCCCTTCTGAGTCTGGCCTGCCAGCGCAGCCGCTAGGTACACGGCGCCCGGCCGGTCCGTGCCATTAAATCCCCAGATTGCCTTCGGTCGATGAGGGTCGGTGTCGACCGTCTCCGTACCGTAACACCAGCACGGAGTTACGGTAAGGGAGACGCCAACACCTTCACGTTGGAACTTGGCCTCACACTCCGCCGCTTCGGCAAAGCCCCCAATGCAAGTGTCGGCAATCACGACTTCTACTGGAAGTCCACAGGCGTGCCGCACCCGAGATTGGATCAGGTCGGCTACCGATTTGGCCATCCCCATCGTGACATCTTCAAGCGATTCACGGACTCCGCCATAACGACCATCGATCGTCGGGCGAATGCCTAATTTGGGAAGATCGCCGCGAAGGCGATTGGTGGGCGGAAGGGTCTTAAGAGACGCAACGTCGGCCATAGATGGCCGGGTTTTACCCGAGACTCAGGCATCGGTGAACGTTAACAGACGGGTAAATCGGGGGCGCCAGCGAGTTCTTGACCGGTGGCGCCTACTTTGGGAGTCGACAATCTAACGGCCGCTTCGTGAGCTTTCGCGATGTCTTGCACCAGCAGCGAGTAGCCACCGTCGCCACCCATGTTCATCGCCCGTAGAATGTACGAAGGGTGCAGCGTCGCGATGGCGGTCTTAGCGTATTCACACGGAAAGTACTTCCCACGTTCCTGGGTGATTTTGAAATTTTTCCGAATAAGGTTCTTCGCGCTAGGAGCCCCAATGCACAGAATCACTTTCGGTTGGATCAGTCCTAATTGAGGCACGAGCCATTGGCGACAGGCCAGCGTTTCTTCGTCAGTCGGAGGCCGGTTCACCGGCTTTCCCGAGGACCAATCGGCTGCTCGACACTTCACGGTGTTAGTAATGTAGATCTGCGCGCGGGTGAGTCCAGCCTCTTCGATGGCTTGGTCTAGTAGCTTGCCTGCCCGCCCGACAAAGGGACGACCAAGCTTGTCCTCGTTGTCTCCCGGGCCCTCACCGACCAACACGAGAGGCGAGTGGATGTTGCCCTCACCAAACACAACATGGGTACGGCGCTGGGAGAGGGAGCAAGACGTGCAGCGTTCCGCAGTTGCCTTCAACTCATCAAACGTCATTGTTCCTTGATCACCGCCAGTAGCCGATCGTACGAATCTGGCAGGCTTTGGGGGATGACGCGAATGTCACCGATGGTGGTCATGAAATTCGTATCGCCGTTCCAACGTGGGAGCACATGCCAATGGATGTGTTGGGGGATACCTGCTCCCGCTGCTTGGCCGAGGTTGACTCCGATGTTGAAGCCGTCCGGGTTATAAGCCTTGCGAATCCACCGAACGCAATGAGCGAGTAGCTGATTGACCTCAAGCAACTCCTCATCCGTCATCGCCGCGATGTCTGCCACCTGCCGGTACGGGGACACTAAAAGGTGGCCGTTCGTGTAAGGGTAGGCGTTCATGATGACGAACGCGACCACGCCGCGATACAGGATCAGGTTTTCGCGATCAGAGTCCTGAGCAGGGAGATCGACGAAGATGTCGCCCGAACTTGGCCCAGCGGAAACTGGGCGCTCAATGTAAGTCAGACGCCATGGCGCCCAAAGGATCTCTGGCATTGCGACTCTATCTTATCCAACGTCTCCGCATTACCACCGAACTTCGTGGGGCGCCAGTCGTCGAATCCTCATGACATCTTCAGACCAGGGTCTGTAGAATTGGTTCACGGAGTCCAATGCGCAAAAAGTCCACTACGATCCTGTCTTTGTTCGCACTTCTTCTCATTATTCTCCTGATAGGTTGTGGAGGAGGGACCGCGGGATTGGTGACGTCAACAGCAGGTGCGACGGCACTCTACTCAACCGCTGGATACACCGAAACCGGCAGTGGTTTCACCGTAGACGTGCGCCAGAGGGTGAACTCACCGGCCGACTCCACAACATAGGCCTATATCAAAAACTCAAAAGGCCTGACCTTGCTTAGAGGCAAGGTCATGCCTTGGGCGTCTTTACCCGGATCGGATTAGATCGACTTCGCAAGAATAATTGCTTCCGCAACTTCTCGCATCGTCTTTCGAAGATTCATCGACTGAACCTGAATGCGACGATAGGCCTCGGACTCGCTCAGCTTGTGCTCGTCCATGAGGATTCCCTTAGCTCGATCAACGAGCTTCCGAGCTTCCAACTTCTCGCTAAGGTTGCTTACTTCCTTGTTGAGTTGAACGTTCTGCTCGAACCGGCTTCTGGCTACTTCAATGGAAGGGGGAAGGTCGCTCGGCTTGAACGGCTTTACGAGGTAAGCGAACACTCCCGCGCTCTTGGCACGGTCGACAAGCTCCTTGTCTGAATAGGCCGTAAGAAGAATCGTCGGAGCGATATTCTCTTCGGTGATAATTCCAGTCGCCTCGATACCATCCATAACCGGCATCTTGACGTCGAGAATACAAATTTCTGGCTTGGTGTCGCGCGCCAAGTCAACAGCCTGTTGACCGTCGCCAGCTTCAGCTACAACCTCATAACCCAGATTCTCAAGCATCTGTTTGAGGTCCAGCCGGATAATCGGATCGTCGTCCGCAATTAAAACCCTCAACTTGGACATGGTGTAATTATTTTCGCCTCGCACGACACTGTGGCTTCCTGCGCTAGAACCAACATCATACCCGCGCTGCCAGGTAGACCAAGGCCGCACGTATTCCCTACATTCTACAGATTGTTTCCAGATCCTGAAAGATCTACCTGTTACGAAAAACTGCGAGTATCAGGGCTAGACTGGGATATGGTTCCGTCAATAGGGCGTCTGTTAGGCGAATGCATCGACTACTCAGGACTAACCGGCCTGCAAGAATACACAGTTGAAGAGACGGTGGATCGCTACCTTCGGTACCAGTCTGGGTTTGAGGGCTGGGTGCTGTCCCGTTTTGTGTGTCCCGCTAAAATGCTTCATGAATTGTCGGAGAACTTGGCCGACATCTCGCTTCAAGTTCCATTTCCGGTGGCCGTGCTGGGGCGAACGACCTCTACCGCCGCCGAATGGGAAGACGAACTTGCTTACTGCGCGGAAGCAATGAACGAGTTCGACTCGGCGACGCCGGACCTCGTCGAAGTCGCTGCCTTTGAAATTTGCCCACCTTCCTCCGTGCCCGACATGGCGATTCTTCGAGACCTCAAGGGATTCTCAGAAGTTGACGTGTTTATCGAAGCACCGCTGCGAGGAGCATGGGAAAGCTTGCTGGTTGCCATCGCGGAAAGCGACTGGGCGATGGTGAAACTGGATTTATCCGGCGCGAAGAGACCAGATAGTTTCGCAGTGGCGAAGTTGGTCCATGAGTCGTTGGCCCTAGAACTACCGTTCAAAATCGTCCAGGGCAAGGGAAGCATCATTACGAACAGTTCGGAAATTGGCCTGATCAACCTGTTCGGCGCCGTTGCCATCGGAATGGCGGAGGATCTGTCAAAGCGCGAGATCGAGGCAGCCCTGATCGACTCCGAGTGGACGCACTGGCGATTCGATGCCGACAAAATTGCCTATCGCGGATGGGAAGCCGACCTCACTGCCATCGACCAGGCAAGAGAGATCATCCTTGATGCGCAGTGTAGTTCGGTGGAGTTTCCTCTGGAAGAACTTTCGACGCTAGGATTGCCGACTGCGGGAGAAGATTAAGCTCGATGCAACGGAGTTGGGTCGAGGTCTCACCCGAGTCTCACTTTCCGATTCAGAACCTGCCTCTCGGCGTCGGAAGAATCGATGCAGGGTCGCCAAGATTGGTCACTCGCATCGGTGACCAGGTTCTCGATTGCGAGTCGCTCAGAGAACTCGGGTTGTTGGGAGAAGCGTTCGTGCGTCCGCTCGTTGACTTGACCAGCGTGAACCGGCAGGAGGCGCGAGAACTTCGACACCGCCTTTCTGAACTGCTGGATACCGAGAACTCCGAACTCAACAGATTGCCTGATCTCAGCACCTTCGTCTGCTCGGTAGACCGGGTGGAAATGCAACTTCCATGTCGGATACCTGCCTTCGTCGACTTTTACAGCGGGATCCACCATGCGAGCAACGTAGGGCGAATGTTCCGACCCGATATGCCGCCTCTCCTTCCAAACTACCGGTACCTGCCGGTCGGCTACAACGGCCGGGCTTCGACAGTGGTCGTCTCAGGTTCTCAAATCAACCGCCCATCCGGTCAGTTCAAACGCGCTGATTCTGATGTTCCGGTGTTTGGCCCGACCCAAGAACTTGACTATGAACTGGAGGTCGGCTTCTTCCTCGCCGAGGGCAACGGGGCGGGGAAACCGATTTCCGTCAACGATGCGGAATCCCACATGCAAGGGCTTGTACTCGTGAACGACTGGTCGGCTCGAGATTTCCAAAGATGGGAATACCAGCCGCTAGGACCCTTTCTCGCCAAGAGTTTCGCTACTTCCGCGAGTCCTTGGGTGGTTTCGCTGGATGCACTGGAGCCTTTTCGAGTGGCGGGGGTCCAAGAGCCCCCGCCACTTCCTCACCTCGCCGGGCGTCGTCCGAGCAACTTCGATATTGAACTAGAGGTCGCCCTCAAAACTCCGCGGATGTCTCAGCCCGAAACCATTGCCCGATCCAACGTCAAATTCCTGTACTGGAGCTTTGCTCAGCAACTGGCGCATCAGACTTCGAACGGCACGCGTGTTGAGCCAGGCGAACTCTATGGGAGCGGCACCATCAGTGGGCCAGACCCGGGATCCTTTGGGTCGCTACTTGAAGCGTCCTGGAGAGGCTCCAGACCCGTCGTGCTCTCAGAGACTGGCGAGAAGAGAACTTTCCTGGAGGACGGTGATGAGGTGATCTTTACAGGCTACGCCCAAGGCATCGGCTACCGAATTGGGTTTGGGGAGCTACGAGGACAGGTGCGAGCATGAATATGCTTCCAACTGGAGTCCTACCGGCTTCTGTGACACCGTTTCTCGACTCAGGCGTCGTCGATCACGTGGGGGTCGCCCACCTTATCTCTTGGTTTAGAGCCCAAGGTTGTGCGGGAATCGTCCTTGCCGGCACTAATGGAGAGGGGCCCTCATTAAGCGCCATCGAGAAGCGAGACCTCATCAAGGTTGCGGCGCCGCTCGCCCAGGGGCTCCCGGTCGTCCTCGGCGTCGCCACTTCGAGTCTTAACGAGGCTGCTTGGTCGTGCGAATCGGCAAGAAAGGCCGGTGCGTCGGCTGCGCTCGTGATGCCCCCGACCTATTTTCGAGAAGCGTCAGAGGACGGAATTGCTTGCTGGTTTGAGCAGTTGCTTCGGGAGACCACGCTCCCCGTTCTCTTATACAACATTCCTCAGCGGACTGGATTTACTTTCAGTCCCGACCTTGTTCATCGTCTTTGCCAGCATGACGGAATCGCCGGCATCAAGGACTCGAGCGGAAACGCCGAAAACCTTGTCAGTTTTTCACAAGCAGCTGCTGGCAAATATCGCTATGTAGGCGATGAAAGGCTGCTCTTGGATGCGCTCGCGGCCGGATGGTCGGGAACGATCAGCGGAGCCGCAAATATCCTTGCGGGCTGGCTCGCGCCCATTGTCTCAGAATGGGAGGAGGCAAGGACCTCCGCGGAAACGAAATTTGCCTACATCAAACCGGCTCTGGAGGCCCTGAAGGCCTCGCCACAGCCAGTTGCCAACAAGTGGCTACTCCAGAAGCAGGGAGTGATCGAGAGTGCGGCTGGGCGTTTGCCGCTTTTCACTCTGCCTGAGTCGGATGGGGAAGCACTCTGGGAACTGCTAGGGAAGTTCCTTCCGGCCGATTAGTTGGCCAGAAGGTCGCACTGTCGCTGAAAGACTGCGTGGACGAATTCTGCAATGCCCATCCGCTCGTCGTGAGACTCCGGAAGGAATCGAACACCCAACCCAAACAGGTCGGCGCCTTCGACCTGAGCGCAGTGGCGAATCTCAGCTCGGAAGGTCAGGAGTGTGCCCTCCATTCGGCCCACCGTAATGTGGCACTTGGTACCCACGACAACGGACTCGCGTGATCGAAGCTGAAGACCGCCCAATCCGATGTCCACAATAATGGTGTTCAGAGTAGGGCCTGATCCAATTGGCTCGAGCTGGGCATAGTCCAACAGCTCGTAGCGAATATAGCGTCTCTTATCGGTATCGAATTTCGGCGTTCCGTCCACATTCCCCTCGGTTTCTGAGCGGCGACAACACTGCTCAATAGATTCAATATCGGCGATCTGCGGGGCTTTCCTTCCCCTTCAGCGCTCAGAAATTGCGGGTTTTGGCCGCTTACAAGCAAAAAAGCGGAGCGCCCTAAGGCACTCCGCTTCGAGAGGCTGGATCAGATCACTTTTTGTTGCTGGTGATGAGAACGTGGCCGGTGGTCTTGTCATATTCGACGTTGACGTTGAGAGCGCTTCGCATGAAGCTAATCGGGACAATCGTACGTCCGCGATCGATGTAAGGAGCCAAGTCGAGCGGGACGATCGAATTGTTGATCCGAGCATTCTTGTCTCCAATTTGGAGCAGGATGCTGTGACCGTCTGCTTGGGCATTGACCGTCTTCGTGGAATTCTGCCAATCGACAGATCCACCAGACTTCTCAATCAAGTGTCGGAAAGGAGCCATTGGCACGCCATCGTCAACCCGGGTCGGTACATCGAAATTCACGAACTGCGAGTTCAACACCACGGCGAACGAACCCAGGTTCGGGATTCGCTGTCCGCGGGTAATTTGAATCAAGCTCGATACTGCCTCGACGTTTCCGAGAACGGAAGCAGTTGGGATGGTGCTCACTTTCTGGGCATAAGCTCCAAGTGGCAGGTCATGGTGAGGAACGATCACGATCTCTCCGAGATCCGCATTGTTCTTCGGGTGAGCCTTGCTTGCGGCAACACTGGACGACTTGATCGTCGTGAAGGATCTCACGTGGATTGGGCCGCTCAGAATTGGCGTCGATACCGTTGCCGCCACTCGGCTTCCCGTTGGAAGGAGCTGGCGGACACTCGTTGAAATTCCGCGGGTGGGCGCCAACGGCTTCTCACCAGTGGTGGTGTCGACAATCTCCGCGTGAACCATGTTGCGCGAAGTGGAACCTCCGTGCAGGGTTGGCGCGACTCCCGTCGAACCGCCGAGGGTAGCTGCCTGACCTTCGTTCTGGCTAAACCGAATGTCCGAGCGCTCCGTCGTGTCTTGAAGTCCGACGCGAGAAGGGTTCACCGAAGGTGCGCCCTGATCGTCCGTCGAACCGACTCGGTAGGTGCGACCGCCCGGATTGTTTACGAAAACTTTCACCTTTCGGCTCTTGAATGTCGTGCTATTGCCGTCGATTGCCCAAGCTTCAAGCTCGTGCCAACCGTTCGTCTCTCCCGTCGAGTCCCAAGCATATTGGAACGGAGGGAAGTTGGTCATCGCCTTGAAATTGTTGTCGACGAAAAAGCTCACGTAGACATCCTTCAAGCTATCGCCGAAGCCAAGCTTGATGTCCACGGAACCGCGTACGGTCTGACCAACCTTGGGAGTCGTCAGATAAACCGGAGCGTTCAGGGTCTGCTCGGTCGAAATGTTGGAATGATCGGAACCGACGAGCTTGCCCGTTCGGTCAAACAGTCGAACCTCGACGTCATTCTCGCCATCCTTCAGATCCGTCAGATTAAGCGTAAAGTTGGTCTCGCCGGCGTCCTTGCTCGCGGTTACGGAACGAGTGCCCAGGCTCTCGCCATTGACTCTAAGTTCCACCAGCGCAGCGTGAGCGCCTTTGTATTTAACGGTCAAAGTGGGGCTGTTCAGAGCCCGGTCGATCATGATCTGCGCGTCGTAGGTGAACGCCTGGGCAGTAACTGATCCCACAAGCAATCCAGCAGCCACGCACATTCTGCGCATCGTTTTCTTCGTCATCGGCAATATCCTCAAGCTGGCCCCGAGAGTCCACGCTCCCCTTCAGGCTCCCTATTCTCGCACGCTGCTTCTGCAAAGTCAAGCGTGTACTCCTTCGTCCGATTGACGGACTCGCAACAGAAAACCGTTCGTCAAAACGGCTGAGTGCGGTAGTTTTTCACACGGGCTAGTTCAAACCATGATGTTGTCTCTGATTTTTCCGCTCTTGACCGGGTTAATTTCCACTCCATCGGATTTGTTAGAGTTTCTTAAGAAACCTGACACGTCTTACGCCTACAGCGTGGAAAAGACCCAGGGGGCAACCACAACCATCCGGATGACCAGCCAAACATGGCACGGCGTGGAATGGAAGCACCAGATCCTGTACAGCCTTCCCGAGGGGGCAGGGAAGAAGGGAGTCGCGATCCTTTACGTTACGGGAGACGGCCCCCGACCGGGAGACTATTCAGATATCGCACTGATGTCTCACTCGACCGGCATGCCAATCGCCATGTTGTTCGATGAGCCCAACCAGCCTCTTTGGGGGCTGCGGGAAGACGACCTCATCGCCTACACATTCAAGAACTACCTTGACACCGGGGATACGTCTTGGCCACTCCTCTTTCCGATGACGCGCTCGGCAGTTCGGGCAATGGACACCATCCAAGATGCCACCAAGAACTCGAGTAATCCGATCACTTCTTTCGTCGTGACCGGCGCGAGCAAACGGGGTTGGACAACATGGATGACCGCTGCCATCGGGGACCCTCGCGTCAAAGGCGTCGCGCCAATGGTTTACGACAACCTTAATATTCCAGCCCAAATGCCTCACCAGATCGACAGTTGGGGCGCCTACAGTGAGATGATCGAGGCTTACACGAAATTGGGCCTCCAGTCCGAACTTAACGGCGGTCGAGGCAAGAAGCTCGGAGCGATGGTCGACCCTTACTCCTACCGGGCAAATTTTCGAGTGCCGATTCTAGTCGTGAAAGGCTCCAATGATCCGTATTGGGCCGCCGATGCCGCCGATCTGTACTTTAACAATCTCAGGCCGGCTCACTGGATGTTCACCGTGCCCAATGCCGGACATGCTCTGAACGGAGGCTTCCTCGCCTCGCAGACGATTGGCGCTTTCGCACGATCGATCGCCGGTGAAATGTCCATGCCATCCCTGAGTCCCAAGCTGACGATTCGCCACGAGGGGAGTCAGCGCATCGTCACGTATAGGTTCAAATCTCCAAGCGGCGCGGTCCGAATTCACCCCTATGTTGCGCTGGCGAACAAGACCGACTTTCGAAAGGTCAAGTACGAAGTGCCATCGCTCTTGGAGAATCGCCCGAATGCGATCTCGTTTGCCGTTGCCGACACAACCAGCGCTGCCTTCTTTCTGGAGGCCATCTATAAAACCCCTGATGGAAAGGAGTTTGGCCTTAGCACCCCCACAAAGGTGATCAAGAAATCGACTGACTGATACCCTGTGGGGTATGTTTGAAAAGTGGACCAGGAGACTTCTAAGTCGATAGATCGACGCCTTGCCCGTATCGAAGGCCAGATACGAGGTCTTCGGCGAATGCTTGAAAAGGGCGATTACTGTTGCGATATTCTGACCCAATTGACCGCCACTCGGTCGGCTCTGGAGCAAGTCGGTGCTGCTCTGGCAACGAGCCACGTTCGAACCTGCATTGTTGGCCACGGCAGTAATACCGAGCATGAAAAGGCTCGAAAAATGACCGAAAACGAATTGTTGGACGAGCTTCGAACCGTGCTCTCCAAACTTGTAAAGTAACGTATACACCAGGGGGTATTGAGGAATGCAATCTATCGAATTAGACGTAAATGGAATGACCTGCGGACATTGCGTGACCGCCGTAACTCAGGCCCTCTTGGGCGTTTCAGGGGTGGTTCACGCCGACGTCAGCCTGGCGAACAATCATGCGCATGTTGAGCATGACGGAACCGTAAGACTCGAAAGCTTGATCAGCGCAATCGAAGAGGAAGGGTATGCCGCAGGCGCCAGCGTCTCAAAATCCAACTCTGAGTGAGCTCTCGATCGAGGGCATGACCTGCGCATCCTGCGT
Source organism: uncultured Armatimonadota bacterium (assembly GCA_903904815.1). GTDB lineage: Bacteria > Armatimonadota > Fimbriimonadia > Fimbriimonadales > Fimbriimonadaceae > Fimbriimonas. The sequence continues at coordinate 57,133 of CAIVDU010000022.1, read as the reverse complement.
GAGGCGAGTCGAACGCGCCCTTGCTAAAGTCACCGGTGTATCAGATGCGAGTGTCAATTTCGCGACCGAACGAGCGCGAGTCATCCACTCACCGAGCGTCGAAGACAAAGTCTTGATCGAAGCGGTCGAGCGAGCCGGGTATCACGCCAGCACCTACCACCTATCCGCCAAGAAAGAAACTGAATTGGCGCCAGCTACGGGCGAATTACGCCGACTTGCCGTGTCGTTTGCCCTTTCGATTCCAGCCGTGTTTTTGTCGATGCTATGGCCGATGCGGCCTGAGTGGGCAAATTGGACCCTGTTCGGGCTTGCAACTCCGGTTATCTTCTGGTGCGGATTTCCCTTCTTTCGTGCCTCTTGGAATTCGGCAAAACATGGATCTGCGACCATGGATACGCTGGTCGCGCTTGGATCTGGGGCTGCGTGGATCTCCAGCGTCTACGGGCTGATTGCGGTTCACGGTCCGATGCAGTCTGAATTTGTGTACTTCGAGACGGGTGCGACCATCGTGACTCTCATTTTGCTCGGGCGGTACCTAGAATCTCGGGCCAAGCACACGATGACCGACGCAATTGGCAAGTTGTTGGACCTCGCTCCCAAAATGGCCCATCTTGTCACCCCCGAAGGAGTTGAAATCCCGGTTCCTGTCGAGTCCTTGCGCGTCGGAGACGTTCTTCGCGTCAAGCCGGGGGAAAAGCTACCGGTCGATGGCGTCGTGGTTGAAGGCCACTCCCACGTAGATGAGTCGCTCTTGACCGGCGAGTCCCTTCCGGTCAGTAAGGGGCCTGAGGATGCGGTTGTCGGTGGCTCGCTGAACGGTTCGGGGAGCTTTACCTTCCGAGCCTCCCATGTTCAAGGCGAGACCAGACTGGCTCAAATTGCCAGACTCGTTGAGACAGCCCAAGGATCGAAGGCTGATGTCCAACAGTTAGCCGATCGAGCGTCTTCGGTATTCGTTCCCATCGTGATTGGCATCGCTGTGCTGACGTTTCTCGTTCGCTTAATTGGCCTTCATCAAACTTCGTTGCAGTCGTTGATTCCAGCAATCGCCGTACTCGTCGTGGCCTGCCCCTGTGCTCTTGGACTCTCCACGCCGACAGCGATCATCGCCGCGACCGGTCGTGGAGCTCAGCTTGGTATTTTGATTCGCGATGGATCCGTCCTGGAACGGATTCAGGGAATCAAGACCGTCCTTGTCGACAAGACGGGAACCCTGACCGAAGGCAAGCCGACCGTGACCGGCATGGCTGCCGAAGACAAGGTGACCGAGGAGTCCCTTCTGCAATTCGCGGGAAGCGTCGAATCTCTCTCTGAGCACCCGATTGCGAAGGCGGTGGTCGATGCCAGTCGAGACCGAAAGCTCGTGCTGGCAACCGCCGAAGACTTTAAGTCGTTTCCCGGTTTGGGCGCATCCGCCGTGGTCGAGGGTTCTCGAGTAGAAGTGGGCAACGAGAAATACGGGGGCGACCTAACGCCAAAACTTCTGCTCCAATCTCAGACGTGGGAAGGAGAGGGCAGGACGGTTGTGAGAGTTCGACTGGCGGGGACCGTCATTGGCTTAATCGCGATCAGCGATCCCATTCGATTGACGAGCTTGCAAGCGGTCAAAGACTTAAAGGGACTGGGACTAAATCCGGTGATGCTGACCGGTGATCATCACTCTGCCGCTCAATTGGTGGCGAAGCAAGTAGGAATCGAGCACTTTGAAGCAGACGTCCTCCCGGAGGGCAAGTCGGAGGCGGTTGCTCGTGTTCGGTCGCTCGGCCCGGTCGCGATGGTCGGAGACGGTGTGAATGACGCCCCTGCCCTCGCCCTAGCCGATGTTGGCATTGCGATGGGCGCCGGGTCGGATATCGCCAAAGAGGCAGCGGGGATCACGCTGCTCAGAAGCGACTTGGAATTAGTGCCCCAAGCGATACGCTTAGCCCGCAAGTCAATCGCGATCATCCGAGGCAACCTCATGTGGGCGTTTGGATATAACCTGATCGCAATACCCATCGCCGTATCGGGAAGGCTGAACCCGATGATCGCTGCCGGTGCGATGGCATTCTCATCCATCTCGGTGGTCCTAAACTCTCTTCGACTCAGAAAATTTGTTTGAGGGTCAAGACGAGATGGTTCCGTCCAAGTCCCAAAGGGCCTCCCAGGACTCCGCGCCTTGCCAAAGGAACACTTGACCCTTGATGAGGCGACATCTACGGTCGATCTGGGAAATCTGCTGCATCTCGGAACCCGACAGTGGTGGCGCCGAAAGCGCCTGGAACAAGGGCTCGTACTGATGCCGCTTGACCGTAAAGGGTATCGGGATCTGACCACGTTGAATGGCCCATTTGATGCTTACGGCTGCTGGCGTGAGTCCGTGATTCTCCGCGATCGTGAGAATCACCGGATCCTCCATGTCGGACGTATCCTCCGGAGTCCGATCGCGCTCAGGCCGGCTGGGTGATCCGAGAGGGCTGTAACCGACTGGTTGAATGCCGTTGCGAACCACATATTCAAATAGTTCGGGTTGCTGAAAATGAGGATGCAACTCCATTTCGTTAACGGATGGTCGGATTTTAGCATCGCGTAGAAGGAGATCCAGCTTGGGGATCGTCATGTTTGAGGTCCCAATGTGTTTGACTAAACCGCGTCTTACAAGCTCCTCCAACTGCCGCCACGTCTTCATATAGTCTTCGTGAATATACGGTCGGGCGTGCGGGTCGCGGGACGACACATCCACGCCAGGGGCATGAAAATTGGGAAAAGGCCAATGGATCAGGTAGAGGTCCAGATAGTCCAGCCTAAGATCGCTCAAGGACTTTTCGAAGGCGGGAATCACGTCGTCTTCAGCGTGTTTGTCGTTCCACAACTTCCCCGTGATCCAGAGCTCGCTCCTTGGGATTCCCCCGCGAATAATCGTCTCAAGCGATTTTCCGATGAGGGGTTCGTTGCCGTACACGGCCGCGCAATCGAAGTGCCGATAGCCGACTTCGGCGGCGCCGAGAACCGCTTCGGCAACCTGTTCCCCGCTGTATTTGTCCGAACCAAATGTTCCGAGCCCGATTTTAGGAATGGGAAGACCTAAGCTCATCTCGAAACCTGCTCCAACTCTTCGTCAAACACGACTGCGATCTTGCCACTTCTGCCTTCTGCCATGAGGGAATAGGCGGATTCGACTTCCGTGAGGGCAAATCGATGAGTTACCAAATCGGCTGGGTGGAGACGCCACCGAACAAGTCGCTCGACAAGTTCCTCCATGAGCCATATGCTCGTAACCCAAGAGCCATGAATCTTCTTTTGATCGTGGATGATGTCCGGCGAAGGTTGGAAACAACAGGATCCTCCCTCGCCTACGAACGCGATATCTCCCCACTTGCGAGTTGCTTGAACCGCCGTGAGCCGTCCCTTATCGTTGGCGGAACAGTCAATTGCTTTTTCAACGCCATGACCGCCCGTAAGTTCTCGAATCTGCTCGGCCGCGTCCTGTCCGGCTGGGATCGCCTTATCGACCAAACCCAGGGCTTGGGCCAACTCTAATCGTTCGGGAACCGCGTCGGTCCCGATAAGCAGATTTGCGCCTTTGGCGCGGGCGAGCATCAGTGCGGCAAGACCTACTGGACCGAGGCCGGTTACCAAGACCGCGTCATCACCCGAAACCCCGATCTTTTGGATCGCCTCATAGACGGTCCCGAATCCACAAGCGACCTGAGCGCCATCGGTATAGGTCAGCTCATTCGGAAGCAGAACGAGGTCCTTTTCTTCAGCAAGGATGTACTCGGCCATTCCACCGTCGCGCTGCCATCCGTAGGCTCGGCGGTAATCGCTGGTGCACGAGATCATATATCCCCGTCGGCAGTCGTTACAGACACCGCATCCTGAGATGTGATAGACGATCACCCTGTCACCTTCTTTAAATCGTCGGAGACCAGGCCCGGCCGAGACGATTTGGCCGCATGGCTCATGACCCGCGATCATTCCCGCCTGGTAGCCCTCCGGGCCCTTGCCCAAATGCTCTCGGTAAATGCAGCGAATGTCGCTTCCACAAATTGTGGATGACTTCATCTTGATCAGGACTTCGCCGTAACCGGGGGAGGGAATCGGGAACTCACGAATCTCTGTCGTACTATTTCCCGGCAAAACGGCGCCGATCATCGATGATTTCATAGTTTGGGTCCAGTTCAGGTTTTGTTTGCGATCTTTGCCCGAAGCCGAGCCTCAGCTTCGGGATTCCAATAGCCACAGTCGAGTTCGATGAAGACTGAAGTGTAAGGAAGTGCCATGTGGGATTTCACCACCAGGACTCCGAACAGTGACGCCGCCTCATCGAGTTTCCCAATGATTTGCTCATGGGGGAGTTTGGAAACCGGGTGCGACTTCAGTCGCTCAGCCAGCCAGGTTCGATAATTTTCAATCCCAGCCGCTTCGGCTTCGTCGAGATAGTCCAACTCCATGTCAAGGAGCACGTTCGGGCGAACATGCCAAGACTCTTCGATGGAAGTGAGAACTGTTTGAACGGCATGCGCCTGATCGGTATCGGCCACGATCGTTCGGATCCCGGGCCGAGCCTGCATCGGGTATGCCGAGTCCGCGATGACGATCCAATTTCGGTGGCCGAAGATCGGAAGCGTGTGTGCCACCGCCTGTTGCCACGACTCTGTAGCGAGAAATGCATTTGTCATTTTGAGTTCACCCTGCTATGCCAAGATCGATATCCGAACTCACTGTCCCGATGTCGAAACTGCAGCCTATTCTCATTCTGGGTGCGCAAATGCATTCCTTGAAGGTCTAGTAGACAAAGTTCGGTGAACATGCCGGACTTAACTGCCGAAAATGAAGGGCTATCCCTGCGTGTGTTCACGTTAACATGTTGACATCTCGATCTCGATTTCGCAATGGGCCACCCAAGACTTATAGGTTCCCGTCAAACTAGGTGTTCATTCATGTCCGCGAAGATCACGATAAAGGAAGTTGCCAAAAAGGCGGGCGTTGCCGCAATGACAGTTTCGAGAGTGTTGAACCGATCCGGCTACGTTTCCGAGGATGCTCGGTCGCGGGTAGAAAGCGCCGTGGCGGAGCTGGGCTATGTCCCCAACCAATTGGCGCGAGGGCTTCGGTCGAAGAGAACCGGCACCATCGCTCTGGTTGTGACCGACATCACGAATCCCTTTTTCACCACAATGGCCCGCGGTGTCGAAGACGCTGCAAGCGACACATCGAATCTGGTCCTCTTTTGCAACACCGATGAGAACGAAGCGGAGGAACAGCGTTACATGCGGCTGCTCATCGAGAAGCGCGTGGATGGAGTCTTACTTGTCCCCGCCCAGGCCGGACAGCAGTCGTTGGAGCTGGCGAAAACTCACGGAGTTCCGGTTGTGGTTGTCGACCGGGCCGTGTCCGGACAGGAAGTCGATGTGGTCCGGTGCGACTCTAGAGATGGAGCCACTAGGCTTGCCGACCTCCTGCTAATCAAAGGTCATCAGCATTTCGCCGTTCTCGCCGGTCACCATGGCGTATCCACCACTGACGACCGAGTAGAAGCTTTCGTCACCGCCGTGAAACAGTCGAATCCGAGCAACTCGATTGAAGTGCACTACGGGGACTTTTCAGTGCGTAGTGGACACGAAAACGCCAAAAAAATCCTCAATGCCGAACCTCGCCCCACTGCTGTCTTCGCCGCAAACAACTTCATTTCAATTGGTGCGCTTCAAGAGTTTCGGCAGCAGGGGATTTCGGTTCCCGAGGACATTGCCCTCGTCGGTTTCGACGACCTTCCCGCCGCTCTGGTCACGTTCCCATTCTTGACCGTCGTAGCCCAGCCCGCGTATGAAATGGGCAGACGCGCTGTCGAGCAGTTGTTCAAGAGGATCGAGAACCCCGAGGCCAGCCCGGAAGAGATCCTTCTCCCTACGGAGATCATCGTACGCGCTTCGAGTGGGAACGGGCTCAAGTAGGCTCTGACCTCAGAGAATGCCCTAGCGTTATGTAGGTAGGGTTAACCGCTCTCAGGTGCCTCCAAAAACGGCCTACCCGGCAAACCGAATAGACCGTTAATTGTTATGCCAGGCGCAAGGATGCTTTGACCTTACTGAACGCGCTGCAAATACTGATCGCGGAGTCGAGTGAATTTACTCTTCAGTTCGACCGGTCGACCGTTAATGAACACGTAGCGTATATTCGAGTTCAACTCGAAGGCGTCTCCGTCGCTGATGACGATGTTGCCTAGCTTTCCTGGCGAGATGCTGCCGACCTTGTCGGAAACCCCCAGGATTTGGGCGGCCGAAAGGGTGACGGCGGCTAATGCGTCCTCTTTCGAAAGTCCATAGGCGCAAGACTCCGCCACGCGCTGCGGAAGGTTTTTGACTCCCGCATAGTCATCGGATTGGAATGCGAACTGCACCCCAGCCCGCTTAAGCAGGGCCGGAGTGGCGTAAGGGGTGTCGTATGGATCCCAGTCGTTGCTTGGCGAGTTCGCGCTCAGCGTCGATTTACCTGCGGGATTCAGAATTACCGGGATGTGATTTTTCGCCAACAGAGCTGCCTCTTTCCAGGCGTCCGCTGCTCCGACGAGAACGACCTTAAGCTTGTATTTCTTCGCAAAGTCGACTGCCCCTCGAATCCCCGCGCGATTGCGGACCCGAATGAGAACCGGCAGTTCGCCGCGAAGATACGGTTGCATCGCTTCGAGCCCCAAGTCGACCGATTCATGCATCGTCTTGTAAGTCACCGCCTTGTCAAAGTAGGTACTCAACTCCGACGGGGTTGTCGTGTCGGAAGACCGTGGCCCTGCTCGCTGGATGGTTCCTCCGGCGAGCAGGTCGTCTGTGAGTTCATCGTCGTCCTTGATGTCGTTGATCCCGAAATCGGAGAATCCGCCACCACCGATGGGCCAGTTCACCACCAAGGCCGCTTTGGGCTTTAATCCCATCAGCTCATTCGTCCATCCGGCCAAGTTCAGGACCGATGCTTGTCCCGGTATCGTTCCCCCCGAAGGAGCAGTCAGTGCGGACGTGATCCCCTCGAAACGGGTCGTGGGGAAGTGTTCGCTCTGGGCGTTCACCGAGGTCAAGGCCACGAGGTCTGCCTGGTAAGTGCCCAGTTCTTGCTGGTCGGTAGCCTGTCCGACTTCTCCAAACTCATTGAGGCCGAGCGAGGTGCCAGCATCAATGAACCCTGGATACACCTGCAACCCACGGGCGTCGATGCGAACCGCCTTTTTCGGTACGGCAACTTTGGCTCCGACGGCTTGGACCTTGCCGTCAACGATCACGACAGTGCCAACCGGAATGATCGGTCCAGATACGGGGTGAATCGTTCCCCCGACAATCGCGTAGATTTTGGAGAGTACGGGTGTCGGTTCGGTGGCATGGTATATGAACGGCTCAAGCTTTGATTTGATCGTCGAGTCCTTGTCCACGTTGAACGCATCTCGTCGCTGGAAGAAGACCTCTCCGTCGACCAGCGTAGTATTGACTCGCGAATAGATGCTGAGCGGATTGCCATCCCAGATCACGAGGTCCGCATCTTTGCCGACGTCGATGCTTCCGGTTCGTTTATCAATCCCAAGTTCTCGAGCTGGGTTGATGGTGATCAGATCCAGCGCCTGTTCTTCAGTAAGTCCTCCGTGGCGCATCGTCTTGGCCGCGTCGATGTTGATAGCGGTCGTACCCGAGACGCCATCGGTGTTCACCGACACATTGACACCCGCCTTGGTGAGGATCGAAGCCGCGTAGGGAATGCTGTCAAACAGCTCCAGCTTGACCGCCCACTCGTCGACAAAAATAGAAACGCCTACACCGGCTTTCGCCAACTCAGGAGCGATCTTGTAGGACTCTAGGGCGTGCTGCATGGCCCCGATCTTGAACCCGAACTCCTGACTCAGGCGCACCATCATGAGGATCTCGTCGGCGCGATAGGAGTGACACTGAACCCAAATCTTGCGTTTGAGGATGTCCGCGAGTGTTTCGAGTCGAAGATCTCTTTGGGGCGCCTTGGCCTTGGGGTCAGACTGCTTCGCAGTCTCGTATGCATCCCAATTCTTGGCATACTCTCGAGCTTGGGTAAACGCACGACGGTAGACCGCCTCTACTCCCATTCTGGTGTGGGGAAATCGAGCGGAAGTCGCGTTGCCAGACCGGGTCACGTTCTCACCCAGCGCGAACTTGATCATTCTCGGAGCATCTTTGATCGGAAGCTCGTCGACCGGTCGTCCATATTTGAACTTCACGACGAGACTCTGTCCACCAACCGGATTGGCGCTGCCATGCAGAATCAACCCAGAGGTCTCGCCACTCGCCAGCGATGCCCAAAGGGTCTTACTGTCTGGATTAAGAACGTCTTGAACTCGGACTTCGCCGACAATCGCATCAGTTCCCTCGTTGGTGGAGTCAATGCCACGATGCACGTGAGCATCGACGATTCCCGGAGCTATGACTTTCCCCGAGGCATCGATCACGGTCACACCCGGTGGCGGAGAGATATGCCCGATGGCTGCGATCTTTCCATCTCGCACTAGGATGCTGCCCTTCTCGATCACTCCATGAGTCGCCGTAAGGATGCGAGCGTTCGCAATGAAGACGTTGCCGTTGGTCTGCAACCGAGGCTTTCGGAGAGCGATCGTCTCGTAGGGGAACGATTCCGGACCCAGAATATTCTCAGATGGTTTGGGGGCGGCTGCCTCCGCCGGGGGCACCGGCTTGACGGCGGGCGCGGTCGGTGTCTGGGGAGCTGCTGCGGCCTGGGAGAGGGCGATCAAACCTAACATGGAGATGCTCATTTCGAACCTGCCTTTTTGATATCAACCTTCTTGCCTTCGACGAGGACGAACTGGACTTCACTCTTTGCGTCGGCAAAGTCGCCGTTGAAGACGGCGAGATTCGCGATCTTCCCGGGTTCGATCGTGCCTACTTTTTCGGAAATGCCAAGCAGCAAGGCCGACTCTGATGTGACCGCCTTCAGCGCGACATCTCTGGGTACTCCGGTGCCAATGATGGTTCGAATTGCCTTTAAATAGCCGTCGATTCCTGCGCTCAGACCAACGCTCGTGAAGGCAAACGGAACGCCTGCGTCGGAAAGCTTCTTGATGTTGAGTGAGTGGTCGAGCCAGGTGTCATGTCGCTCATCGAGGACGGCTTTGGGTGGACCATCCGGGTTGGGAGTCGGTGGTGTAGAGGTTGGTTTGGTCGGATCGTCTCCGATGTCGAGCGTGACCAACACGGGCAGATTCTTCGACTTTAAGAGATCCAGGTCTCGGTATGCCTCTCGGCCGCCCAGGATCAAGAGCCGAAGCGAAAACTCGTCGGCAACTCGAGTTGCCCTGACGATTTCCCGAGCAGAATCAGCGCTGAAAAGGGCCGGAAGCTTTCCGGTTATCAAGGGGCGCAGGTTCTCAAGTGCGTCGTCCTTCTTGGGGGCTTCCTGGGCAGCGTAGTACTGAGCGTCCGCCAGGGTCTGTCTCAGGAGCGCGATGACACCAAAAAGTGTGCCTGGATAGCCTGCTCCACTTCCGCCGTTCCGAAACGAAAGTTCAGCCGCCGCTTGGGGCGTCACAACCGTTCCCGTTTCGGTGTAGTCAACAATCGTCGAGATCCCCGCAACTGGGCCCGATCCCGGGCTGAGAAGCGCCGTAGTAACGCCTGCCTTGTAGTTGCTCTGCACCAGCGACTTCAAATCGAGCGCCTTCGCGCAGAGAATGTCGGAGCGAATCCCCTTCCGATTTCCATGCCACATAGTGGCCGGAGCGGTATTCCGCGAATCAGGAGCTCGTTCAGAGGTCGGGGCGCTGGGCAGCTTCAAGCCACTGGTTGTGTAGGCGTCGATGAAGCCCGGGTAAACCACAAGCCCCTTGCCATCGATGATTTGGGCGCCTGGGGGCGGAGCAACGTTTTCTCCTACCGCTACGAAAAGTCCGTCATGAATCACGACCGTTCCAGCCGCGATGACCGAACCATTTCCGATTTCAATTCGTGCGCCGGTAATGGCGACATCGTCGGCGAGAATCAACGCCGGCAGTGACAGGAATGCGAGAAGCAAGAGCGGAGGCTTTAATCTAAAATGCATGGATCCCCGTGGCTGCCGGCGGGAGACACCCATTCCGACAACACCGCTATATTAACGTGCTGTACGGTATCTCGCCACCGAAAGACCCCTCAATCTCCAATGCCTGGAAAGGGTACGTTCTGAAGTGATCGTTCTCAAGCTCTCGTTAATACGATCTCACGCTCATGCCGACCATTCAAAAGACCCCGTTCGGATCGACCAGCGACGGCCAAGCCGCCGAACTGTACACTCTTACCAACGATCAAGGCGCGATCGCGAAGGTCACCACTTACGGCGCCATCCTAACCGAATTCTGGGTGCCTGACCGTGATGGCCGTCTGGATGACATCGTGTTGGGTTTTGACACGATTGAGCCCTACGAAACGAAGAGCCCACACTTTGGGAGCACGATCGGCCGGGTGGGAAATCGAATCGCCGGCGGGCGTTTTGAACTTGACGGACGGGTCTTCCAAATGGCTCAGAACAACGGATCGAACCACCTCCACGGGGGCCTGAAGGGGTATGACCGGCGATTCTGGACCGTCGAGGAAACGTCCACGCAGGGCGGGGCTTCGGTTCGTCTCTTCCTGCTTGACCCCGACGGCGAAGAGGGTTATCCCGGAACAGTTCAGGCTTGGGTCACCTACACAATCACTAACGACAATGTCCTTCGACTGGATTACCGGGCAACAACCGACCAGGCAACCCCCATTAACCTCACCAATCACACGTATTGGAACCTAAAGGATGGGGGCGAATCGGACGTTTTGGAGCATGTTCTTCAGGTGAATGCAGACTCTTACACTCCCGTAGACGACGTCCTGATCCCGACCGGGCATATTTCCTCTGTCGGGGGAACTCCACTCGACTTCCGAGCGGCAAAACCGATTGGCCAAGACATCGCTCTCATGGGGAACGATCCTTTGGGTTACGATCACAACTTCGTACTGCGGAGTTCCGACGGTTCGTTAGCCTTAGCCGCCAACGTGTATGAGCCGACGACTGGGCGAAGCATGGAGGCATGGACGACCGAGCCTGGAATTCAGGTCTATTCCGGCAACTTCCTCGACGGTTCGCTCCTAGGCAAGAAGAACGCGACGTACTCCCAATACCACGCGCTCTGCTTAGAAACCCAGCATTTTCCTGACTCGGTAAATCACCCCCACTTTCCAACCATGGTGTTAAGGCCCGGCGAAACCTATCGTCAGACGACCGAGTATCGGTTTTTTACCGACAAGTAGCGTCGAGTTAGGTTCAAATCAGGTTGGCGTCACACCAACGTGTCGAGGCATTTCGACCTTATTGCGGATTTGATCCGTTATCATATGCACATCGGCTAGGGCACAGGAGAGCGGCTGGTCGGTTGCACCCATGCTAAGAAAAACCTTCATGTTCGGCGTTCTGATCGTCCAAGGCATGATCTTGGCCGACTGTGCACCTGATTCCGTTGGGCGAATTTCCGATGAGGAAGCTCAAGTACGGCAGTCGCGCAGGCTCGCTCAAATTGAAGAGATGCCGGTACCGGCGGACGTGAAAGCCAGATTAAAGTCTGATGCGGAGGCGACGCCGATCACTCCCGCTGATCCAGTGGCGCATTAACTCTCCATGGAAAAACGAATCCGAACTGCCGACCCGAAGATTCGTGAGGTCGTGAACTCCAACTGGGCTGCAAATACCTCTCGTATGAGCCATTCTCGACGGGCCTTCACGCTCATCGAACTGCTGGTCGTGATCGCGATCATTGCCATTCTTGCCGCCATCCTGTTCCCTGTATTTGCCGAGGCGAAGGTTTCCGCGAAGAAGACAGTCTCTCTTTCCAATGTGAAGGAGCAAGGTCTGGCGATTCTGATGTACGCCAACGACTACGACGACACGATTTGTCTCGCAGAGTACGGCAACAATGGCCCCGATGGGGGGCCACTTATTCAGTGGTATGCCGCCGTTTACCCTTACGTGAGGAGCGGTCGCGAAGTGAAGACTCGCGGAGTCGATCAGAGTTATGGACAGGACGGGATTTTTCGGAGCCCCATGTTTCCCAAGAACACCCTAAATGGCGCCGCATTCGAGGAGAGTGGGGGGCAATCGTACGGCATTAGCGACGACTTGGCCGCAAAGGACTATTACGACGCCGGGGCGGACCAGTCAAAACCGAACAGCTCGTTCTCAACGACCCAGATCGACGCTCCTGCAGACAAGATCGTCATCCTGGAAAAGGGAGCCAACTTTACCGACACCTACAGCTACCCCTGGTTTGAGAGTTGGCAAACCTATTGGCAGTCGAAGTCGCTGAGAAAGCCCGACGACTTGACAACGCTTTTCCGCGACGGAACCGACGTCTACACACCTGGATCCGCGGCCTACAATGCGGCCGGACCTGGTGGACTCAAGAGAGGCCAAGTGGTGGACACCGATTGCACCTCTCAAACCGATGGCGCCTGGGAGTGCGCTGCCCACCCCCGATATCGGTACTCGGACATGACCGTTGGGGCGTTTGTGGACGGCCACGCAAAGGCGTTGAAGAAGGGGTCTATTCTTTACTTTAAAAACATCTTCGTGGACCGGCGCAATGGCGTGAACAACACCTACTCTTGGTATTACGGCTACGTTTACGATTCCTGGGGCAAATACATCTGGTAGCACGAACCGCTAGCAAAATCATTGATGTGATATGTATTTGCAGTAACTACCCTTTTTAGGTGCCCAACCGCATTGTTTCAGTGTTAACGTCTGCCCTATACTCACTCATTGAGCATGACTGACGAGAGACTTCAGCTTTTCGCTGAAGCATGGTACGCGGCTTGGAACAGCCACAACTTGGATGCGATTCTTGAGCACTATGCTGAAGACGTCGTGTTCATATCGCCATTCGTCAAGCACCTTGTTGGCGAGCCCGACGGCGAGATGCGTGGGAGAGCAGAGCTGAGGCATTATTTCGCCCGAGCTCTGGTTCGTTATCCCGATCTCAAGTTCACTCCCATTACGACGGCGCCCGGCGTCAACAGCATCGTTCTGGTGTACAAGAGTGTAAGCGGCTTGCTCGCCGCAGAAATGATGCGGTTCGGCTCAAATGACCGCGTGGTCGAAGTACGATGTCACTACACCGAAGTTTCGAACTTCCTCGAGAATTGGCGGGATCGACTCCAGGACGCCACGAGCGTGTGAGGGTTACTCCGCAACCTTGAGAACGCTCAGGAATGCTTCCTGCGGAAGTTCGATCGAACCAATCTGCTTCATCCGCTTCTTGCCTTCCTTCTGTTTCTCAAGGAGCTTTCGTTTTCGCGAAATGTCGCCGCCATAGCATTTGGCAATGACGTTCTTCCGGAATGGCTTGATGGTGTCGGCCGCGATTACCTTCGCGCCAATCGCTGCCTGCACTCGAACCTCGTACTGCTGACGAGGGACGACCTCTTTCAAGCGCTCAACAATCGCCTTGCCTCGGTTGTAGCTAAATTCCTTGTGGACGATGAAGCTGAGAGCGTCAACGGGGTCACCATTCAGCAGAATGTCGACTTTTACCAAGGTAGAAGGTTGATAGCCGGCAAGGTCGTAATCGAAGCTGGCGTACCCTCTAGTCGAGGACTTGAGCTTGTCAAAAAAGTCGAGCAGGATTTCTCCGAGTGGCAGCGTGTAATACAAGATTACGCGCTGAGGCGTCGGATATTCGGTCTTCTCGTAGATACCTCTTCGCTCCTGACATAAGGTCATGACCGCGCCAACGTATTCGTTGGGGACCATGATCGTTGCCTTCACGATGGGTTCCTCGACCCCCAGGATCATGTTGGGATCCGGGAAGTCCGCCGGGTTTTTGATATGAACGATCTCCTCGTTCTTCATCGTGACCCGATAGTCCACCGAGGGCGCAGTGAGGATGAGGTCTAGTCCGAACTCTCGCTCAAGCCGTTCTCTCGCAATTTCCATGTGAAGGAGGCCAAGGAATCCGCATCGGAAGCCAAACCCCAGCGCAGCCGAGGTGTCCGGCTCGAAATCGAGTGATGCATCGTTCAGCTTCAGCTTGTCAATGGCGTCGCGAAGGTCTTCGTACTGGTCCCCGTCGGAGGGGTAGAGGCCGCAGAAGACCATGCTTAAAGCTTTTCGGTAACCGGGAAGAGCCTGAGTCGCCGAATTTAGCGCGCTGGTAACCGTGTCGCCGACACTTGCGTCTCCGATCGACTTCATTGCCGCGGTCACGAAGCCAACCTCTCCTGTCTGGAGTCCTTGATTGACCGTGAGTCCGGGGCCAAAGTGTCCAGTCGAGTCCACCACAAAAACCGATCCCGTGGCCATCATCATGATGCGGTCGCCTTTCTTGAGGCTGCCGTCTTTGACTCGAATGTAGGCCACCGCGCCCTGGTAGGCATCGAAGTGCGAGTCGTAGATCAGCGCGCGCAGAGGGGCGTCCTTGTCTCCCCCAGGAGCCGGGATCCGATGGACGATGGCTTCGAGAATTTCATCGATGCCAATTCCCGCCTTGGCTGAGCAGGGGATGGCGTCGCTGGCGTCGATCGCAACCGCGCTTTCGATCTCTTCCCGCGCTCTTTCGACGTCGGCGTGAGGCAGGTCGATCTTGTTGATTACCGGAACGATCTCTAGATTTTGATTCATCGCCAAACCGGCGTTGGCAATGGTCTGGGCCTCGACCCCTTGACTAGCGTCCACGACCAGCAAAGCGCCTTCGCAGGCGAACAATGCCCGCGAAACCTCATAGGTGAAATCGACATGCCCCGGCGTGTCGATGAGATTTAGTTGGTAGGTCTCGCCATTCTTTGCCGTGTATAGCAGCCGGACGGCCGCCATTTTAATCGTAATGCCACGCTCTCGCTCGATGTCCATCGAGTCGAGCATCTGCTCTTGGGCAGTGCCTCGGATCGCGCCACAGCGCTCGATCAGCCTGTCCGCAAGGGTGCTCTTGCCGTGATCGATGTGGGCAATGATGCAGAAGTTACGGATGTGCGCCTGATTCATGTAGAGGGGAGACCTGAATATAGTTTACCGTCTGCGGTCAATGGCTTCCGACCGAGTATCCAGGTTGCCCTGTAACAAGCTCGAGAACATCCCTCAATATCGCGATGGGACCCAGGATCACCGGTCTATCAGCGTCTGGATTGTCCTAAACGGAGTAAAACGTTTCTAGATTGATGAGTGAGCCAGTTCCCGATCCAGAACCGAAGACACCGAAAAGTCCAGAACGGTCGCCGAGAAGAATCAAGCAAGCCGCTCTCGAAGACTTTAACCTGATCGGTCTATCGAGTGTCTTTGCGCTATCCTTGGCCGCCCTTAACCCCTACATCGCTCTGGGCGGTGTTGTTCTCGAGTGTGGCTATCTTTTGGTGATTCCTAAGTCGACTTGGTACGGCGACCGTCTGGACGCTCGCTACGAAGTAGTCGCTGCGGCCAAGCGCGAGAAGATGAAAGGCTCGCTGTTCCCGCAACTGAGCGACGACGTCCGCTCTCGATTCGGAAGACTCGAAGCGGCCAGGGGCCAGATTCGAGTCCAACCAGGCGATCAATCGCGGTGGTATCGAGCCATCCTTCGGAAACTCGACTATCTGATGGAAAAGTTTTTGTTGTTCGCGAGCAAGGACGTCGAATTTCGCAACTACTTGATCTCCGTTCGCCAGGAAGCCGACGCACTAAACAGCGGATCGTCAGGAACGTCGCCAAAGCCGGTTCGAAGGGCCGAATCGCGCCGTGAAATCGAGTCAGACGGCTGGACACGGTCTGCTGTGAGCACGATCCAACTCGCTTACGATGGGGAAACCGAGGCCATCGACAAAATGATGTTGGAGGACGAGAACCTCCACAACCAGACGGTTCTTCGAAAGCGGAAAGATATCCTCCTCAGGCGAAAAGTTTATGTGGTCAGGATCGGCGATATCATGACGAACCTCAGCCACCAGGTGCGCCTCATTGAGGATACGTTTGGCTTGATTAACGACGAAATCCGAGCGCGCTCACCAGAGCAGGTTATCGCCGACATTGATGATCTTATCGACTCGACCGATGTTCTTACCGAGGCTCTCCAGAAGGTTGCCCCTTTCGACGAAATGCATATCGAGGCATAGAAAAGGGTCGTGGGAACAGCGTCCCCACGACCCAAAGATTCCCGATTAGGCTTACTTGAGCGGCCAGGTTTCGATTCGAACTGACTTCATGATCGCTTCGTGACCCGCGTTGGGCATATCCTGCTGGGACTCGCCACGAGGGAGCTGAACGATCTTGTTGACGACGTCCATTCCCTTCACAACCTTTCCAAACGCTGTGTACTGGTTGTCCAGGAAGCCGGCGTCTCCGACGCAGATGAAGAACTGGCTTCCTGCGCTGTCTGGATCTTGCGATCGAGCCATGCTGACGATTCCAGGACCGTGATGGGTGTCGTTAAACTCCGCCTTGATGCTGTAGCCCGGACCGCCGGTTCCTGCCGGGCCGTTGGCTTCGCCACCCGGCTTGGTGTTCGGGTCTCCACCCTGAATCATGAAACCAGGAATGACCCGATGGAACTTTGTTCCGTCGTAAAACTTCTTTCCAGCCAGCTTCTTGAAGTTATCGACCGTGTTGGGGGCCTTTTTCGACAGGAACTTGAAGACTATCTGTCCGAGATTGGTGTCGATCACTGCGACCTTTTCACCGTCTTTCGGTAGATCCTGCGGGTCCACTTTTTCAGATGGAGCGGGAGGAGCTGCTTCAGGAGCAGCCGAGGCAGTTCCAGTTTTTGCGCTCGCATCCGTCGCCGAGGCATTTGCGCCGTCTGCCTTAGGCGTTTCAGTTACCGTCGAACTGGTAACGGTGGATGATACTGGCGTGGTGTTTGCCGCAGCCGATGGATCTTTGGAATCGCCGCAACCGAGCGCAGCCGCCAAGGCCACTGTGCCAAGCAAAAGCGTGATCAGAACTTTGTGTGATTTTCTCATGATTCAATGACTCGCGTTTCGAGCGTTGCGCTCTCAATGATCGCAGGGTTCTCCTTCAGAGGATTGTCTCGAGAGTCTCGCGGCAACGCCACGATCTTGTCGACAACGTCCATTCCATCAAGCACCTGTCCGAATACGGAGTACTGACGATCAAGGTGCGGAGACTTTTTCACCATTAGGAAAAACTGCGATCCCGCGGAATTTGGGTCGCTTGTTCGTGCCGCACTCAAAATTCCGCGCTCGTGGGGAATGTCGTTGAATTCTGCAGGCAAACGGTAAGAAGGGCCACCCGTGCCGTGAAGACTTCGGTCGTCCGACTTCGAATTCGGGTCGCCGCCTTGGATCATGAAGCCAGGAATGACACGATGAAACTTCGTTCCGTCGTAAAACCCTTCGGTAACCAACTTCTTGAACGCCGCAACGTGCTTCGGAGCCTTGTCTGGGAAGAATCCGACCACGATATCGCCAAGATTCGTATGGAGAATAGCGACTTCTTCGCCGCCAACCGGAGCAGTGTCTGACATTTCTTTATAGTGGCTGATTTGAGGCCTCTACGTCACCGGAAGGCGTCGGCAACGATCCAACCGCATATCGCGCCGCAGTAAACAATGTTTCCGCCCCAGAAGAAAACCTGGACCGGATTGACACTCACGTTGAGGCACGCCGCGATTGCCATGGCCGTCGTTGCCGTCGCAACGCCGACCACAAGCCGTGAAGTGGAGAAGTTCCACGTCTTCTGAGCGAGTCCCATGGCGGCATACAGCACGGCCGCAAACCAGAACTGCACCCCCGAGACGCATCCCAAAGCCACTGCCGGAGAAAATCTCCCGGTAGAGGTGGTAGAGACTTCGCCATAGCGATCTACCAGATTCCCAAGAGCTAACGAGACCCCCACCGTCACTCCCCCAACAAACATGCTGACCAAGGTGCTGACGGTCCAGCTCGAAATGGGAGGTAACCAGCCAAAGATGGAAGGCTCAGTGCTCAGTCCCAAGTAGATGGCGGTCACAATCACAATTGCGCCACCGATCATGGGGAACAGGACCTTCTTGTCGTCCGGCTCCAACCGAGTCCGCTTGTGATCCGAAACGACCTGGGAGCGAGTCAGAACCTCGTTGTATCGTCGCTCATAAAGCGAGTTCCGGGGGTCCATCTGCATCGCATAGGCATACATCTTTGCCGCCTCGTTGACATTGCCCCGACCTCGCGCAATATCGCCGAGAACCGCGTAAGGCATTGGCTGTCTTGCGTCTCGTTTGAGAATCGTCCGCGCCTTTAACTCTGCCTCCGCTTGACGTCCACTCTGATACAGCTTGGTAAGGCGCTGGATCTCTTCGGCGATGGAGGGCTCCGTGGGACTCGGACGCGATACTTTGCCCGGATCGCCTCCTCCTCTTCCCGTCGTTTGCGTCTGCTGACGCGCGCTGCTGTTGGGAGGAGAGTTCCTCGTTGCCTGCGGCGGACGCGGTTCCGCCTGAGCACGAGGAGCCGCTGGGCGGGTCGCACTCGGTCGGGTCGATTGCTGGCTCAGTTTCAGATCGTAGCGCTTCCGCTCTTCTGGGTCCGAGAGAATCTCATAAGACTCGGTAACCGAGAGGAAGATCGACTTCGAAGCGGGATCGCTTGACCGGTCGGGGTGGTGCTGAAGCACGAGCTTTCGGTACGCGGATCGAATCTCATCCGCGTTTGCGCTCTGGAGCACTCCCAAGACTTCGTAGTGCGTCTTCGACAATCGTGTCTAACCTGCGTCGTTGATCATATGCTGGGTGTCTTGCCCGATCCCAGTGTAAAACGTGACCACAATATAGCCGACATAGATACAGACGCACAGCGCTAAAATCACTCCGATCCAGGTTGCAACCTGAGTTGACTTGGTGGTGGCCTCATCTTCATAGAAGTCAGCCATCTTCTCGAGCATCTCCTCCATGTTTCCGGTTCGCTCGCCGGTGGACACCATGTCGAGGACGATCGGGGAAAAGGCGCCGGTTTCTGTGAAGGTTGCCGCGATGCCCGCTCCGTCCTCCAGCTTGCGAGCCGCCGGGTAGATCTTCGCTCGCAGAAACTCGTTTCCGCACGCGTCGGCAGACATCTGCATCGCCTTCTGAAGTGGCACGCCACCTTTGTACAAGGCGCCAAACGCCCGTCCGAATTTCGCCGTCGATAACTCGCGCAGCATCTTGCCGATACCGGGCAGATTCGCGCCAATCGTGTCCCAGTTGTACTTGATCCGAGGATTCGCCAGACCAACTTTGAAGAATAGGAATAGGGCTACGATCAGCGGCCCAAGCCAGATCCACGTGGATGCAGTCGTAAGAGGTGAGCTGAGGTGACGGGCATCCGGCTTAATCTGATCGATGATCAGGTTCGCCCCGATGACGACGACCACTGAAACGCCGACTTCGATCTTTGGCCAAATGGTGAGACGCTTGTACAGATTCCGAAGGGCAATTTCTTTCTCGAGGTAGACCGCAATCTGGGAAAGAGAATTATCGAGAAAGCCTCCTTCTTCACCAGCCCGCGTGAGGCTTACCATGATCGGGGTGAAGACTTCTGGATACCTTTGCATCCCTGCCGTCATGGGCCTGCCCGCCTCAACATGGCCCTTGAGTTCCCGAATAATTGACTCTAGCTTAGGATGTCTCGCTTGCCCCGCGAGCGTGTCCAGAGACTGCACGATCGGCACGCCCGATTTCAAAAGGGTGGCGAGCTGTTTGAAAAAGAAGAACAGCTTCGCCAGGGGAACCTGCCCCACCAGCGGTCCCCAAACTGCCGTCTCGGCGTACGATCGCTCTTCCGTCGAGGGCCCTGCGACGCGGCTCGCAGAAGATTGAGGCGGCACATTCTCTGACGAACGATTTTCTACTCCCAGCGACTGTCCCGGCATTGCCGGAGCAGACGGCTGAATCCGGGGTTGTGCTACTTGGGCGCCACTCAGTGGTCGGCCAGCTGGTACCCCCGAAAGGGGATCGTTTGGATTTACGGACAGACCGATTCGGGTGACCTGCATCCCTTGAGCGGCCAGGTCCCGTGCGGCATGATCAAGACTTGTGCCGAACACAACGCCGCTAACAATTTCTCCGGAAGGGGTTTGCGCTTGGTAATCAAAGGTCGGCATCGTATTGCGTCTATTTATGGAGGGTCGTGGAAATGATAAAGTAGGCGAGGATCGGGATCATGATCATGTTGTAGAACGCATGCACCCGAGTTGAGCGGTCAACCCCACCTTGAAAATACTCTCGCGTGAACCATAGCCCCGGAATCATGAGCGCGAGGCCCGCCGCAACAGGAACACCGACGATACAGTGCATCAGTCCAAACGCCAAGCTGCGGGGGACTCCATCTTTCCAGCTCTTGGTTCCCTCACGGAACATTTCCTCCTCGGCACGTGCCATTCCAGGAAGATTTAGGAAGAGGAGGCCGAGGAAAATCACCCCAAAATACGGAATTGAAGAGCCAGCCGCAACGATCAAGTTTGTGCCATGGACCTTTTCCTCCGGCGTTGACAAGAGGGTCAGCCATGAGAACTGAAGAACCTTCGCCGCTGCTCCGCCCACATAGTCGTACATTCCGTACAGGGCGGCAAAGAGTGCGCCAATAAGGAGCGGGCAAACCACGGACAGGCGGAGCCACTCGTTTTTCTCGACTGCGTGAAAGACCTTGAAGTCTTCCTTTACATATCCTTCTTTGATGTTCCTAACGCAGGAGATTGTCATTGCCCCTGCGACCAAATAACTGACCACCGTCAACGATGAAGCCATTCGAACCCCTTCAGAATTTTCTCCGGTAACTCGTGGTACCACGTGTACATCAACATCGCCATAGCTAGTCCTCCAACGACGCCGAATGCGAGCATCCCCCAGCAACCGCTCCTCATCTTCGCGTAAGTTTCCGCCGTCTGAAATTCATCTCGGCTCATTTCAGACAGTTGCTGTAGTGCTCCGGGGAGATCTCCAGTGTATTCTGCGGTTGCGATCACCGGTACGTATTCGTCCGGAAACAATCGAGACCCCCCAATGATTTGGGACATTTTCTCTGCACCGCTTAGCCGGTTTGCCAAGTCGAGCAACTCGTCGCGCATCTCCAGGTTCGGAGCCGTCTCTGCGGCAAGGCGGTAGGCCCGGGAAGGGGGAAGTCCTGAGTGGGACAATCGGGCCAGAGCCCAAGAAAAAATCGAGAGGTTCTCGTGACGCGCGCGCTTGCCATACACGGGAGCTCGGAGCCCGACGCGGTGTCGGAACCTTTTCGCAACCCGGGACCCAAAATACGTATAGGTCGCCCAACAGAAGAAGCACAACAGAAGGAAGGCAGGACCGATCGGCCATACGAGTGTCTGCCAAAATCCGCTCACCGCGACGTTCATTCCCCCCGCCCCCCCCGCTTGCGCATCGGCGACCTCCCAAGCTTTAAGAAGTGAGCGGGTTGTCCACCACATACCCGGCAGCAGCAGGAGCGTGTTCATGAACACGAGCCAAATCCAGAAGAACCACTTTTTGAACTTATGAGCCGACTGGGCCTGGAGCGAAATCTGTTCGAAGGCATCGGGAAGAAATCCTCCCTGTTGTCCCGCCTCTGTCAGGCCGATCACGTGCTCCGGGTACAAGTCCGGATACCTTGCCATCGTTCGGGCAAGCGACCCCCCTTCGGTTGCCGTCACCGCAAGCGCTTCGAGTGAATCATGGAAGTGCCCGCGGGATCTGCTGGCAACCTCCGAGAACGTCGTTACCGGATTTAGGCCAGATCGAAAAGCCGCCGCCAATTGAGAAAACAGGAAGAACCGCTCTTGGTCTGTGCCCCGCTTGGTCTTGAATCTGGGCGAAGATCCCCCGGTCTGAGTGTTCAGCACGGGGGCTTGGCCGCTTCTCGGTGCAGCCGGATTTTGATTTCCTTGGGCGGGAGTTGGGTTTGCCAAGGGTCGTGATGCCGGAGCAGACCGCGTCGCAGGTTGCGATGCTTGAAGGTTCGGCGTCGAGGATGTTGGCGTATTCAGCACAATCTGATTCGGACTTGCTTGTACTTGTGGCCGAACCGATGGCTGAATTGAACTGACGCCTTGAGGGTTCGCCGGAGATGAAGGAACACTCGCTTGAGAACCGGCCGGCTGGACATCGTAAACGGTCCAACCCGCGCGGACCAACGCAAGACGAGCTTCATCGAGGGTTGCGGCTTGAATCGTCCCCTTGGCTGGACGGCCCTTTGCGTCCGTCGCGTTATATGTGAAGAACCGCATCCGTAATCCTTACGACGCTCTCCGCCTGCTCGTTGGTTTTCGCAAGTAGATCAAGAACGCGTCCAATGCCAGGAATATTCACGTTTTCTCCCACGTCCGCCATTGGGGCCAACACAAAACGACGTTCCGAAAGCTTAGGGTGAGGGATCTGAAGGACGACTCTTCCGCCTTCTTCGTATCGATATTTGAGGCCCGCGTACAAGATTAGGTCGAGATCGACCTCTCGGGGCCCATTCACGCGCCGGGACTGGCGACCGATGTCCGCTTCGATACGCTTTAGGATACGAAGCAAAGGGACCGGTCCAAGTTCAGTGAATCCTTCGATTGCCGCGTTCAGGAACTCGGGCTGATCCTCCAGGTACATCGGCGCCGTTTCGTACACACTGCTCGGTCTCGCTAACTGAATTTCCACGCGCAACAGGTCCACCGCTTTTTGAAGATTGAGAAGCCGATCCCCGATATTTGAACCTAACGCGATCACGACGCGAGACACTCAAGCAGTAAACCCGCAAACTCGGTGGGACTATTCGCAAATCGTCAGGATGAATTGAGAAGTCATCTGGTACACTTGTTCACTCGCGCGGCGGATGTAGCTCAGTGGTTAGAACGCCTGACTGTGGCTCAGGAGGTCGTGGGTTCAATTCCCATCATCCGCCCCATTCCCTTCAGATAATAAGGCACAGTCGCAGTTTTCGCTGGGATTGCCGCAGGGAGCGCTCGCAATATATTCGGTTCGCGATCCCGCCAAGGTTCGTTTACGTCCTCAAATATCTGGTCCCCGTTCTCGTCGTGTTCGGGCTTGCTTAGTCGTTCACGCCCCGATGGTCGTATATGAGGTGTTTGTACCGATCTCCTATCTGGCATTTGTCATCTCTAGCCGGTTTGCGAAGGTCTAGAAGATACTTGACCTAGAGGCGGTTTCTCTGTTCGGAAGCAGACGCTCTCGATCTAAGCAAGCCTGCCTACTAATATTTCTAGTAACACGACGTATTCGACTAAAGATGCCTCCCTGACTAAATTACTGGACTTTGTTTTTGTATAATTATAGGCGATCTAAATGATCGTTAGAGTTCCTATAAAAGCAAAGAATACTACTGGCTTTTACCGTATATTATCTGCCTAGTGTGTTTGTCGTAAAGCGTTGAAGTGACATTTGGATTCTCGTTTTAAGTTCTACTATCCATTGCATAGGGATTGCCCAAAGACGGTCGACCCGACATGGAATGTCAATGAACTACAAGAATCTTCTTATCCTTAGCGCAATCGCGACCACCACCCTTTCAAGCGCCGACCTCATTCAGAACGGCAGCTTCGAAAAAACTCCTCATGCGCTCACGCAGTCTGCCAACGGTGGAAAGTGGGACTACTTCGTCGGCAGCATCTCTGGCTGGTACTCCGACACGACCTACAAAGGCGAAAAGAAGAGCGATCTCGCCTTCATTGAAGTCGGACAGGCCCAGGTCTATGGCGTTACCGGCCAATCTGGAAAAAATGTTCTGGAACTTGACTCGAACAAGAATTCGAAGGTCAGCCAAAACATCGATGACATCAAAAAGTCAGACTACTATACGGTAACATTCGCGGCTGCGCAGAGAGCTGGCACTTCCGTCGCGACCAATGCGTTCGAAGTCCTTTGGGACGACAAGGTCATCGCCACGATCGACCCGGCGAGCACGAAACTCAAAGACTACTCCTTCACTTTCAAAGGTGGTAAGGAAGAAGGGAAGCTGAGCTTCCTCGCCACTGGCCAGAGCGATTCGTACGGCGGCATCATCGACAACGTTCGAATGAAGGATCGCGGCTGCAACGCACCTGTTCCAGAGCCGGCTTCGATGCTCGCCCTCGGCGGCGGTCTTCTCGGACTACTGCGACGACGACGCGCAAACGCCTAAACAAAAAAGATTCAGATCCTCCTCTGCCAGGGTGCCGTGCCGCAATGTTTTGCGGCACGGCACTCTGGTTTTTGGCAGCTACCGAATAAGAGATTTAAGGACCGCAATGTTTTTGGCGTGTCCTTCTTCCGCTTCCGGGGTTTCAATCAGAATCGGGGTGGTTACGAACCTCGGGTCGTTCACCAAACACCGAAACGCCTCCAGGCCAATCTGGCCCTTTCCGATGTCTTCGTGACGGTCAACGCGCGAACCCAGCGGCTTCTTACTGTCATTGCAGTGGATCACTTTGAGCTTTTTGATGCCAATCACACGGTCGAACTCAGAGAAGGTGGCTTCGTACGTGGCCTCTGTCCGAATATCGTAACCTGCCGCGAAAATATGGCAAGTGTCGAGGCAGACGGCAAGCCGCTCTGGGTTCTTGCAATGATCAAGAATCGTTGCCAGTTCCTCAAACCGACTATTGACGGATGAGCCCTGTCCCGCGGTGGTCTCCATGCAGAGAGTGACGTGAGAGGGCGTCTCGTCTAGTAGTTGAAGCGCGGCCTGCGCGATTTTCTTCAGAGCGACTTCATGGTCCTGGGCGCCAAACGAACCCATGTGGGAGACGACGAACGGGATTTCGTAGGTTGCGCAACGGATAAGTTCGTCGCGGAGCGTCACCAGGCTCTTCTGCGCCATCTCTGCCTCTGCATGACAGAGATTCACGAGGTAAGTGTCGTGACTGACGATCGAGGAAATCCCCGTCTCCTTGCGCGCGGCGTCGAGATCTGTCTTCTTCTCTGCCGAAGCGGGTGAGGACTTCCACATCCTTGGGCTCGAAGTAAAAACTTGGATCGCCGTGCAGCCGATCGCTGCCCCAGCCCTAACCGCAGACCCGAGACCACCCCCAGTCGGCATGTGTGCTCCTAACAAGGTTGCTCCCATCCCGGTCAGGTTACCAGGCCCTAAAAAACCAGGAGCTGACCTGGTCTCGGCAAGTCTGCAAGGGTTTCGGTCGGGTAGAACAGGTGCGTATGGGTAAGTACTTCCCAGCCTTCAAGGCGTATGACGTGCGCGGCAAAGTGCCGTCCGAGCTCAACCCGGAACTTGCGTACAACGTGGCAAGGGCCTTCGCCGACGAGTTGGGACCCAAAACAGTCTGCATCGGATACGACATTCGACTGAGCGGGCCTGGACTCGCGGAAGCCTTCGCCAAAGGGCTGAACGACGCGGGAGTCGATGCCGTCGATCTCGGGATGGTGGGCACCGAAATGGTGTACTTCGCTACCGCCTTTTACGGTTATGACGGCGGCGTTATGATAACCGCCAGCCACAATCCGGCCGACTATAACGGGCTTAAAATGGTCCGATCGGAGAGTCGCCCCGTGAGCGGAGACACCGGCCTGAACGAGATTGAGAAGCGTGCTTATGATCAAAAGTGGGAGAGATCCGGAACTGGTTCAAAAGTTAACAAGGACGTTTATGAAGATTTCGTAAAGCACTTGTTGAACATCGTGGACCCCAGCGCGGTGAAGCCGCTCAATCTTCTCCTCGACGTTGGCAACGGCGCGGCCGGTATTGCCCTCGAAAAACTGCTCCCCCATTACAAAATTGAGGCGACGCGAAGAAACTTTCAGCCTGACGGGACCTTTCCGAACGGCGTCCCCAACCCGATTCTCGAAGAGGCACGTGCGGGAACCATGGAGACCTTGCGTGCCGGTTCCTTCGACTTTGGCGTTGCCTGGGACGGCGATTACGACCGTTGCTTCTTCTTCGACGAGCATGGAGAGTTCATCGAGGGCTACTACATCGTTGGCCTGTTGGCTCAAGCAATCCTCCAGATCGACCCGAAGAACACCATCGTCTATGACCCCAGATTGACGTGGAACACGCTGGATATCGTACAAAAGCTGGGGGGGAATGCAGTCATCTGCAAGAGCGGACACGCTTTTATCAAGGAAAAGATGAGAGCTGTCGATGCCATTTATGGCGGAGAGATGAGCGCCCACCACTACTTCAAATCTCATTGGTATTGCGACAGCGGTCTGATTCCATTCTTGCTTGTGAGCCGCCTCGTGAGCCACACCGGTCGTTCCCTTGGTGACCTTGTGGGGGAGATGATCCAGAACTATCCTTGCAGCGGAGAAATCAACTCGCAAGTATCCGACGTTCCCGCCGTCCTAAAGGCCGTCGAAGAGCACTTCTCGGCCGGAGCGAAGGGTATCGACAAAATCGATGGATTGAGCGTGGAGTTTGAGAACTGGCGATTCAATCTCCGCGGATCGAACACGGAGCCTCTCATTCGTCTGAACGTTGAAACCCGTGGCGACCATGCCCTCATGGTCGAAAAGCGTGACGAACTTCTTGAGATGATTCGAAGATAGATCTGAAACGCGACCGTGAATTTGCCGACCATTTTTATGGCGATGGCAACTTCACGGGCTTTTACATTGATCGAATTGCTGACGGTCATGGCGATCATCGCCATCCTTAGCGGCATTTTGATGCCGGCCGCCGTCAGCGCAAGGGCAATGGCCCACCAGTACTCAGCAACCCAAGCGCTGGGCCAACTGGGAACCGCCTCTGGGCTCTACGCCGCCGATAGCGATGAAACCTTCATGCCCGCCTTCTATGCTTCTGGGCCCGACATTCAGTTTTGGTTTGGCATGCGCGATCCCCAGCTTGCTATTCATAGCGAGTACAGCCTGCTTAGGCAATACTGTGGACGAAAACGGCTCGTAGATCCGACCTTTCATGCCAAAGAGTATCTGGGCGATATGAGCGGGTTCGGATACAACTGGGCATTCCTGGGAAGCGATTACGGGATTACCGGAAACTTCCTTTCATTTCCGAACTGCCAGAACCCGGCGAAGCTGACTGAGCTCAACAATCCTTCCAAGACGATTGTGCTGGCCACCAGTTCCTACTTCTACTCTCCCTGGGTACCGCACGGAGATGGCGCGACCTACGACTATGGCTTCATCGACGCCCCAGGCTTCTGGTTCGGAAACCCCGACATCGATTTCCGACATATGGGGAATCGGTCGCCAGATCCGGCCATCAAGATTGTCACTAGTCCTGGAAATGCTCCTGTTGTCTACGCAGATAGTCACACTGCGGTAAAGAAGCAGGCCCAAGTCCTGAACGAAAACTTCATTCGATAGAGCCCCTGACTCAGTGCGAGGGTCTCAGAGATCCCTTACGTCAATTGCCCTGATCACGTTCTCGTGTGATCGTTTTGCCCCCTAGTGGTCGAAAAGCGCGGGATTTTTCTCATTTTTCCTGCGAATTGGTGGTTGACAGGCGCGCTGGATACCCACTGGAAAGCTATAACTTACAAGCCCGGAGGCTGCGCACTTGTGCAGTAACCCAATCCTAGAGTTGAAGACCCAGACCAGCTTCTACGAAGTACTCGGCGTTGGTCCAAACGCTGAGCCTGAAACCTTGCGCAAGGCATATCGCCGTCTTGCCCGCAAGCATCACCCCGATGTAAGTACCGATCCGCTTGCTCATGAGAACATGGCCCGGCTGAACGAGGCCTTCGAGACGCTGATCGATCCTGGAAAAAGGAACGAATACGATGCTTTGCTGGCCGGTGGTGGTTACGTCGACACGACAACCCCTAAGGTCCCCCAAAAGCCCGTCGTGGTGCGCTTGGTCAGTCGACTACAGGGGCACAAAACGCCGGTATACGCCTGCTCCTTTGCCCCAGATACCGGGCAACTCGTGAGCAGCGCATTTGATAACGAAATCCTTTGGTGGGACGAGCAAGGCGCAAAGCCGAGCCGGAAGGCCAAAGTGGAATCCGGTGTCATCAGTGTATTGCGGGCGTTCACGCTCGACAGGCTTGTCGCTGCTGGAAGTGCCGAAAGCCAGATCAGTTTCTGTCGCCTGGAAGAAGACAAAGTAGAGGCCTGGCGCACCAGTAACGAGGAGTGGGTCGGGTCACTGGCTATTTCGCCCGATGGCAGCTTGGTTGCCAGTGGTTCGATGCATGCCGCTTTGACCCTTACCAATCTTCACGACGGAACCGTCACCGTTCGTCGAAAAGAGCACGTGGACGCGGTAACCGCAGTCGCATTCTCTGCCGATGGACGCATGGTTGCCTCCGGTTCTGCGGATGCTTCCGTAAAGCTTTGGCGAACCGATAACGGTGAGGTCCTCCAGACTTTGAAGCAGGTGCGTGGGACCGTAACCGCCCTGGCATTCTCGCCCGACGGGCAGTTCCTGGCCGCCGCCGGAGTCGACTTGAGTATTCGCGTCTTCAGGCTTTCAGATGGCCAACTCGTCAAGATGATGTTTGGTCACACGAAGGTCGTCGAATCACTCGCCTTCCATCCAAACGGTTGGCTCTTTGCAAGCGGTTCGAGAGATGGCACCGTAGGCCTCTGGAACGCCGCCAAAGGCATCGGAAACGTACGAGTCGAGTGTAGCTCTCGACCGATTTCTTGTGTCGCGTTCTCGCCGGATGGTACGCGACTGGCTGCCGGCGGCCAGGACAAACTTCTGCGCCTTTGGGAAGTGGCGGCAAAAGAAGTCGCCGCCTAGTCGACGCACCCTGAACCCGCTAGTTCGGGGTGATCCATTCCCGAAGGTCATCCGATCCAATCCGGTAAAGATTGGTTTGGCGGACGTCCTTTGACTGCTGTTCCAAGATTGGCAGTAGGTCCTCGACGCGCTCTAGGGTATCAGTTGTTTCGAGCAACCGCTGCTTGTCGAGATTCTCCATCGGCAACAGGTTCGCGATAGTGAAGCTTAGCGCCACCGGATCTGTCGGGAAGACGACCTGCACTTCAAACTCTTGGCGTGCGAACAGCTTTTGGATCAGAACCTCAAACTCCTCTCTTGCCCGCGTGAGGAGTTCCTCGGCCCGCATGCTGTCCTCAAGGACATGTTCCACAACCGGTTCGACGCGCCCAACAAGATAGGGATGACTTTCATCCAACTCTCGAATGCGAAACCTTCTCTCGCCTTGAACTTGGATGTCCATCCGACCGTCCTCGTAAGTGTCCACCTGCACGATTCGCACGACAGTGCCGACGAGGTAAGGATCGGCCATGCCGACCTCGTTCCCAGAACGGATCAAAACGATCCCGAATGGGC
This sequence comes from uncultured Armatimonadota bacterium, assembly GCA_903904815.1. Lineage (GTDB taxonomy): Bacteria > Armatimonadota > Fimbriimonadia > Fimbriimonadales > Fimbriimonadaceae > Fimbriimonas. Next base: position 28,007 of record CAIVDU010000022.1, on the reverse strand, counting down.
GATCGTCTTGCAGGCACAGGCGAACCATTTCCCGATATCGGTCTTCAAACACATGAAGCCGCACCTGTGCAAATGGGAACAACACGGTGTTCAGCGGGAACAACGGCAGTTCTTCTAGCTGTTTGGCCATCCGATCATCATTATAGGTCCATCTTAACCACAATATCCGAACGTATCGGCATTCAATTGCCGTCGGAAACGGTTAGGATTCGGCTTTAGAGCGGGCTTTCCCTCCAGAAGGCGGGGAAGAGAGGTACATTTACTCTGTGTCATTGGGTGTTTCAAGCGTAATGGGAGATGATCTCGAAGAACTGAAGCGACAGCTTGCAGCTGCTCTTCAACGAATCAAGGAACTGGAGGCGGATAGGAATATCCCTGCCCAGGTTGTCCGGACCAGTGCAGAGGCGACACTGGACGTCACGCCGATCAGCGAGGCAGACGTCACGTTGCGCAGGCTGGTGCAGCGGATCGCCATGATTCTCCAAGCGGAGAAGATCGTGATCATGTTCTACGACCGAGAGAAGGGAGAGCTCATTGGCATTCCTCCTGCATTCGGGGTTGATGACGAACACCTCAAGATTTTCCGTGTAAGGGCAACCCAGGGTGTCAGTGGAGAGGTTTTCCGTAACTCGGAACCGATCATCTTCCACGATGCGACCCACGACCCTCGCACCCAACAAGATCCCTTTGGCCTGCTTCATGTTTTGAACGGCGTCTCAGTTCCCTTGGTGATTGAGAAGCGAGACGAGGAGAACCGCGTCGTCGACCGCAACACCATCGGCGTTCTCCATGCGTTCAATAAACGCCATGGTGAAGACTTTATCGATGAGGACGTCCGCCTGCTTGAGCGAATGGCGAAGAACGTCGGCTCTATTATCGCCAACCTTCAGCTCTACAAAGAAGTGATCGAAGAGCGAGAAGAGCTACTGCAAACCTTTGAGTCTCTGAGCGCGGGACTCATCCTTGTCAGCCCAGAGGGAAGGCTTAGCCAAATCAATGCGACTGCTAGGGCGCTCTTCAATCTCGGTCAAGACGCTATCGGGAAGAATGCCCGTGACTCCCTGAAAAATGACGAACTCTACGAAACGTTGACCGATGCTCAACAGGGCGGGGAAGGCACCAAGCGCGAGATCACCGTCACTCTCCACGGCAACGATCGAATATACGAAGTTCAGGCGGCAGCTGTAAGGAACGAAGAGGCCAAAGAACTTGGCGTGGTTGCGATTCTGAACGACGTTACCGAGATGAAGAACATCGACCGCATGAAGTCGAGCTTCGTCGCGATGGCTTCTCATGAACTTAGGACACCGCTTACCGCTATCAAAGGATTCGTGCGAACGCTCCTAGATGGCGAAGAGTATTTCGGAGCAGAGGAGCGACACGAGTTCCACACGATCATCGATACGGAGTGCGATCGACTTCGACGGCTGATCGACGATCTGCTGAACACGGCACGTATCGAGTCGGGCGAGTCCCTCAAGCCCAACTACACGACAGTCGAACTCCAACCACTCCTCGAGAAGGTCGTTACGATTCAGAGGCAGGCGTCCACTAAGCACAACGTTCAGTTGAAGGTCCACGGTGAACTGCCTAAAACCATCTTCGCCGACGAGGACAAGCTCGATCAGATCTTTACCAACTTGCTCAATAACGCGATCAAATATTCACCCAACGGCGGTGATGTGACCGTCCATGCGAAGCAGGAGGGAGACACGCTCCTATTCGGAGTCCAAGATCAGGGTCTCGGTATCCCGAAGGACCACCTCACGAAGGTGTTCGAGAAGTTCCACCGCGTGAATAACGAAGACAACCGCAAGATCTATGGTACTGGTCTGGGCCTCTATCTCGTCTTGCATCTTGTCGAACAGGTTCACATGGGCAAGATCTGGGCCGAATCGGAAGTTGGAGTAGGAAGTACCTTCTTATTCCGGATCCCGGCAAACCTGGATGTTGAGCAGGCGAAAGCCCTGAACGACTAGTCCGGGTTACCCCGTACCTGGCACATTTACGGCCGCTGATGAATTCCATCAGCGGCCTTAAATACGACTATGCTCCCTAAAAGAGCGGTTTTAAGCGAAAAAAGCCATCATTGGTGCTCTTTCGGTGAGCTTAATCGCTTACATTGCATCATGGATTGGCAATTGATCTTGCGACGAAGCCGGGTCACCCAAACTTGCGGAAAACTATGACCGTGGAGTCAGATGCGTTGCCCGATGCACTCGACCCTCTAGGGGTCCTAGTTATGACTCTCGGTCCAGATGGTACCGTCGTTCGCTGCAACGAAAGTGTTGTAGATACATTAGGTCTTCCGATGGCTTCTATCTTAGGCCGACACCATCAGGGACTGTTTGGCGCTTTGGATGTTTCGAGAGCGTCCGTCGTTGATCGAAGCATCTTTCGCGCCGACGGTCAATCCAGGAGGATTCGCTGGTCTCTTAGTCCGGAGTTTGACGATTCTGGTATGCCCTCAGGTTTGTCTTGCCTAGGAATCGAAGTTCCGGTCGCCACTTCTTCGGTTGCCGTCACCGAAGCGCTGATGAGAAGATCGAACGAAGGCGTTTTCTTGATCGACGGCAACGGCCGCATCGAGAAGATTAACCGAGCAGCGGCCCAAATGTTCGGTGTTGAAGAGGAAGCGATTGTGGGCGAACTCATGACCGGCCTAATGCCAGACCGCTTCCGAGAGCTTCATGCGGGACAACTTACTTCCTATCCCGAGAGTCATCCAGATGCACCCGCTCGGGGTGTCGTGGGGCTTCGTTCTAATGGACTGGAATTTCCCCTCACCCTGCATGTGGAAGAAGTCAATACGGAGGACTCGCGGCGGTTCGTCGGATTCGCCCGCGATGAATCCCATCGAGCGGCAATCGACAAGTCCGACAATAAGAATTCGAAACATCTTCGCGCGCTTAGAGATGTCTTAAAGGCTTCGGAAGCCACGAGTCCGATTGAACTTACGAGAGGAGCGCTTCCGAGAATCGCTGAGCAGATGGCGGCCCAAGCGGCGGCCGTGGCGTTCCAAGTCGATGGAGAGCAGTTCATCGAATTCTTCGGAGTGCCACCTGAAACGGCTCCCATGGTGCTGGATCTGCTAGGAAGTGGTGAATTCAATCCTCCGTTGTTGCGTGCTCTCACCCGGTTGCACTTGATGTCCTGCACGCCCTTGGTCGGTTCTAGTGGAGCTATTGGGCACGTCCTACTGTTCTCGCGCCACGAGTGCGTGTTAGATCCTGAGCAAATTGATACCCTTGAAAGCCTTACTCGGAGCCTTGCGGTTAGCCTCCAAAACATTGTGATCACTCAAGAGATTGAGACGGTCAAGGCTTCAAGAGATTCCGCACATGAGGCCATTCTCAGAGCCATGGTGGCCGCTCTTGAGCTTCGCGACCATGAGACCGAGGGGCACACTCAACGGGTAACGCGAATCAGCCTCCAACTGGGTGAGGCCTTGGGCCTTCGGGACACGGAACTGAGAAACCTGGAGCACGGAGCATTGCTGCACGACGTTGGAAAGATCGGAATCCCAGACGCAATCCTTCATAAACCGGGTCCTCTTAGTGCGGCGGAGTGGGAGGTCATGCGAAAGCACCCTCAATACGCCTACGATATCCTCTCGCCCCTTCCGCTGCTTTCGCACGCCCTGGATGTGCCCTTCTGTCATCACGAGCGCTACGACGGAACGGGATACCCACGCGGACTCCAGGGCTCAGAGATTCCACTCTCAGCACGCATCTTCGCTGTGGTCGACGTGTTCGATGCGATGACGACCGAAAGACCCTATCGTCCAGCTCTTCCTGCCGAATACGCGATGGCTCATCTTCAAAAACAGTCGGGTTCGCACTTCGATCCTGTGGTGGTTGAAGCCTTCACCGCGCTTGTAAACAAATGGCCAGTAATCGTCGATTCTTTGGCCGCTGAATAGGTGGCTTGATCGCAATAAGAATGGTGGTTGGAACTTTGGAATTGGCGTTACGCCTGAACGGCGTGAGATCCTTGAAGGATAAGCGCCACCTCATTCGCGGATTGATCGAGAAGCTGCGAAGAGACTTCGGCATGTCGATTGCCGAAGTAGACGACCACGATCTGTGGGGGAACGCCACGATTGGCGTGGCCTACGTGTCGGCGAATGCCGTGCAGGCCGAATTCGTGCTGCAAAGAGTGCTGGAATTATTCGACCAAAACCCAGAGATTACGGTTGATCCGTGCGTCATCGACATTCATCGATCTTAAGGTCAATCTATGACCCTCGCATAACGCGAGGGATGCCAACCGGCCAGCACTGTTGCCCGTGTATTGCTTCGCCAAGACACTCGCGACGGCCTAGAACTCGTGGACTTGCCGTGGACTCACTCTTGAACGCCGCTCGCTGCCTCCCCTTGGTCTAAAGAAACTGGCACTTCGGCCAACTATTCAAACTGAAAAGCAACTCAACTCCGTATTTTTGCGGGTGAGCTGCCTGGTACCTCGCGGCGCTATCCGATCCTCCAGTTGATACACCATGACTTTGACAAGCACACCGACCCAGTGGGAGCAGATGTATGAGATTCCAATCGCGGAGCGCATTGGACTTGCACCCGAAGAACTCATACAGACCGCCGCTCACTTTTATCGCGCAAGTGGTTACGAAGCTTCCCCTCGCTCTGCAGATGTGTCGGCTGACCTCGTTGCAGACCTGCGCGAGGCTCTCGGGGGACTTCCACAGGTTATAAAGGATCAACTCGCCTCTAGACTGCTTGGCGTTTTCTTCATGGCCGGTCTCGACTGCTTCGCTGCGACCGACTTTGTGACCTATGCGAATGGCGAAGTATTGGGGGCGGTCGTGCTCATCAACGTCGACGTCTTCGCTGACCTGTCCGCCAACAAGTGGGCGACTTGGAGAGAAAACACCGCGTTTCAACCGTCCGAAGATTTCAAAATCGATGTCCGAATCGCGTCATCTCAGTGCGATTGCCGAAGCGAAGCGCTGCAATTCATTCTGCTTCACGAATTTGGACACGTCATGGCCGCATTTAGCAACGAGATGCCGGACTGCTGGTCCAACAGCGACATTTCAGAACTAACAGATCTCAAGTCGTTCCCATTACTGAGTTGGACCGTTAATCCGTCCGGTGTCGTGCCCGCCCAAGGTCAAGATTTCCCCCTCAGATCCTCGCTCGCCCTCTATTCGGCGGAAGGCTTGCCCGCAGACGTCTGTCTCGAGGTCTACGATTCTCTGAGTAAAACAAATTTCCCGACAATCGGTTCGTCGACGAATATGCACGAAGACTTTGCTGAGTCGTACGCAACGTACGCTCATTCGGTGCTCCTAGGAAAGCCCTACGAGGTTCGAGTTCGCCATGGGGATGAAGAAGTGTTTTACGCAAACTTCTGGAACACCCAAAATGGTGAATCAAAGTCGGCATTTTTCGAGGATTACTTCGCTCGACCTGCGACCACATTTCCTCGACGCGCTCAGCACGTCGCCACGGCTGCACTCTGCCGCGAACTGATCGCGCGATCCACCGGTGAATTCCTCGGCCTGGCTCCGTTCCTAAGGTTGAGCATCGAGGGGGGCGACCTCCGCCACTTAGCCCAAGAACTGTTGGCTAGGGCAAACCTGGATCGGGACAATTCGTTCCTTTGGATGAACATGGCGACCGCTTTCTTTTCGCTTCCCGATCGACCCCTCGGGTTGGCGATGCAAGGGCAGGGGCTGTCTGGCCGACGCCAATTTCATTTGCCCTCCTCCCAGGGTCGAGTCGAATGTCGCGTACTCATGCTCGTCGCTCCGGGAGACTTGGCCGAGAACATCCCCCTCGACTGCCTCCTCGAGGGTGCACCGATTGAGCTGAATTTGGCCTTCTGCACTCCCGACGCTCCGCTCCCGGACAATCTGCCGGAACACGATGTTCTGATCGTAGGTATGTCTGACACGGCCGACACCCGCCCGACCTTGGAACAACTACAACATCTACTCGCAGGTTGGGAGAGACCGATCGTGAACCTACCGAAATTCATTCCCAATGTCGAGCGCATGGCGGCGAGTCGAATCCTCCAAGGTGTTCCTGGGTTGTACATGCCGCTCACACACGAGATAGATCGGATAGCGCTCGAATCCGTCTCGGCCGGATCGGTTCTGTTGCAATCAATCCATGACGATTGCGCCTTCCCCATCATCCTCCGACCGCGCGGCTCGCACGCGGGTAGGGGTCTTCAAAAAATCGACGATCTGGCAAGTCTCAAGAATTATCTGGAAGCCCAAACTGAGTCCCAGTTCTACATCTCGCCCTTCATAGACTACAGCGGAGAGGACGGCCAATTTCGCAAGATCCGCGTAGCCATGATAGACGGTCAACCGTTCGTCGGTCACATGGCGATCTCCTCCCATTGGATGATCCACTACGTGAATGCCGGGATGTACGTCGACCGGTCAAAGGCAGACGAAGAAGCAGCTTTCATGGATCATTTCGATGAATTCTCGACGCGCCACCACGTGGCCCTACAAGGCATGTTCAGCCGGATTGGGCTCGACTATCTATGCGTCGACTGTGCAGAAACCCGCGACGGCCAACTCCTCATATTTGAGGTGGATCACGCAATGGTGATTCACGGAATGGATCCCGTTGACCTCTTCCCCTATAAGCAAGTTCATATGCACAAGGTCCGGGACGCATTCGTCCAATACCTTCGGGAACTGAAGGCTAAACAACTCCAAGCCGCTTGATGATTTCCGACATGAAAACACTTTCTGCGCTTCATCCAAATCAGCTTAACTTCTCCGGCGGCCCTGGAGTGCTGCCTGAAGTTGTTCTCCGACAACTCCAAGAATCGATCATTGCCGTTCCAGAGGTCGGGTTGTCGATTTTGGGGATCAGCCATCGCTCTGATTGGTTTGCCTCCGTCGTGAACGAGCTTAAGGACAACATCCGCCGCCTGATGGGCTTGTCGGATGAATACCATGTCTTGTTTTTGCAGGGAGGAGCGACGCAGCAGTTTTCAATGGTCCCGATGTCCCTCCTGGCCGGGAAAACCCAGCCTGCCGATTACTTGCATACCGGCTACTGGAGCGGTAAATCCCTGCCTGAGGCCCGACGCGAAGGCCCGATTCGGGTCGCCTGGAGCGGCGAATCCGATGGCTTTCGCCGCTTGCCGGATGAACACGACCTGGAACTCTCCGAGGACGCACCTTACCTACACTACATCTCGAATGAGACCGTAGAAGGTCTTCAATTTCACCAGGTGATGGGTCTAGACGGCGTCCCGCGCGTTTGTGACATGTCCTCGGACTTCCTCTCGCGCCCCTTCGACTTCGACCGATTCTCGGTCATCTACGCGCATGCCCAAAAGAACATTGGTCCCTCGGGGGTCACGGTCGTTCTGGTAAAAGACGAAATCCTGCATGAGGCTCCCACAGACATGCCCGGATTTCTCAACTACCGCACCCAGATCGAGGCGAATTCAATCTATAACACCCCGCCCGTATTCGCGATCTATTCCGTGCTGCTCGTAAGCCGCTGGCTGCGCGACGAGATCGGAGGGCTGGAAGCCATGGATTGCATCAACACCGCCAAAGCCGACCTCCTGTACCGCGAAATCGATCGGAATCCTGAGTTCTACCGAGCGACAGTTTCGTCATGCAATCGCTCAAAGATGAACGTGTCCTTCCGACTCTCCTCGGTTGAACTCGAACGAGATTTTTTGAGCGCTGCTAGGGCGGGCGGCTTCTCGGGCCTTGACGGACACCGTAGCGTCGGCGGTATCCGAGCTTCACTCTACAATGGCATGCAGATCCAAGCGGTCGAGAACCTGGTCGACTTCATGCAAGACTTCCAATCCCATCGGACCAAGAATCGCGCAGCTTGATCCAGAATCGATTCCTATTGGCACGACTGACCGCTCGGAAGAGTGCTGGTGAATTTGTTCTGGATCTAATTCCACGGATCGGGAATCGATTTGCAGTGTTTTGAAGATCGTTGTAGGTTGCCTGGGAAAGTCAACCTGCAGAGTTCAACCAAAACGCTGGTCTGGCAGAACCCGCACATGCAGTGGTTTTGGGCAAAACTCGACTTTGAGCTTCATTCCTGCCTTAAGCAGTCCGCGAACATTGGCGGGTTGCACTGGAATCGTAGTCTCGAACTCAGCACCCTCAATTCGGACTCGCACTATGCCGTTTGATTTTGCTTTTGAGACGCACTCACCCCAAACGATCCTTCTCTCATATTCGGCTCGGGAAGAACGTACAAGCTTGGCCCGTCCAAGGACAGAAGTCTCGAACGTCGGTTTGCGGTCCTCGGCGGGCTGCTCAATTGGCGCTGGTCCAGACTGACTCGTGAGGTGATAGCCTCCGCACGCAACGCATTGATACCCTCGTAGACCTGGAGTAGCGGCGAGGTTTACCTCTTCGAGAGTAGGAAAGCGCCGCTTAGCGGCGCAAACCTGAATGACTCCCTTAAGTGAGCGACCAGCCATGACTTGCGCCAGCTAGCTTTAGACGAGGATCTCGTTTCGGCGCTCGGCAACACGCCGCTCGCTGTGATCCAAAATCTTTTTGCGGAATCGAAGCTGCTTTGGCGTCACTTCAAGCAGTTCGTCGTCTCGAAGCCAAGCCAGTGCCTGCTCAAGCGAGAACTCCTTGTGCGAATCCAAGACCGCCGTCTGTTCCGCATTCGCGGAACGGATGTTGGTCGCAGCCTTCTCTTTGGTCGCGTTGACGATCATGTCTTCGTCCCGAGCGCATGCTCCGACGATCATGCCACCGTACACTGGCGTTCCAACCGGATAGAACAACGTTCCTCGCTCCTGGACGTCTTCGTACGCATACCGAGTGAGCTTGCCCGGATCTTTCGAAATCAAAGATCCCTGGGTTCGTGACTCTACTTCACCCTTGTATGCCTTATAACCCTGGAATAGAGATCCCATGATTCCAAGGCCCCGAGTGAGCGTGAGGTAGTTCGAACGGAAGCCGATCAGTCCCCGAGTCGGAATCGAATACTCAAGAGTCGTCGAACCGGTATCGTTCTTACGCATGTCGACCAGCTCGCCGCGACGACGAGACAGCTCTTCCATGACGAATCCGACCGATTCTTCAGGCAACTCCAGCGTTGCCAACTCATAGGGCTCTTCGATGCCACCCTGCTCATTGCGGCGGAAAATAACCTGAGGACGAGAGATTTGCATCTCGTATCCCTCTCGGCGCATGGTCTCAACCAGAATTGCGAGCTGAAGTTCACCTCGCGCCTTGACCTTGACTGAGTCATTGGGGCTGTCTGGATCGATCTTAACCGAAACGGAGACCGCCTCTTCCTTCTCAACTCGCTCTCGGATCTTGTGGATCGTGAGGAACTTTCCACCGTCTTTACCGGCCAGCGGCGAGTTATTGGCGTAAAAGTTCATCGAAAGGGTCGACGGCTCGACCTTGATCGAAGCAAGAGGTTCCGTCGTATCGACGTGGGCGATGGTGTCGGAGATCAGCACGTCACCGAGACCGGCCATCATGGCGATCTCTCCGGACTGGACTTCCTGGACTTCCTTCAGCTCAATGCCTTCGTACGTCCAAAGCTTGGTGATGTTGAACCCGATTTTCTTGTCGACGCCTTCGCGAAGCTTCTCGACTCGGTCGCCAACTTTTAGGGTGCCGCGAAGAACCTTTCCACCAAACATTCGGCCCAGGTAGTCGCTGTAATCCAGGTTATTCACCTGAAGCAGGAAGTGACCTTCTGGTTCGACATTGGGAGGGGGGATCGCATTGACGATCATTTCGAGCAGGGCACGCATGTCCTTCTCACTACCGTCGGCGGATACGCGAGCGAATCCACCGGCGCCGCTCGTGAAGAGGTGAGGGAAAAATAGATCGTCCTCGTTCGCGCCAAGGTCGATGAATAGGTCGATCGTCTTGTCGTAAGCGTACATCGGTCGAGCATTTTCCCGATCGACCTTATTGATGCAAACGATCGGTTTCAAACCGTTCTCAAACGCCTTCTTAAGAACGAACCGGGTCTGAGGCATGGGCCCCTCGTTTGCGTCGACGATGAGGAGGACTCCGTCGACCATGCTGAGCACTCGTTCAACTTCTCCACCGAAGTCGGCGTGACCCGGCGTATCGACGATGTTGATCTTGTACTCTTTGTAGCGGATCGAAGCAACCTTCGAGAGAATCGTGATGCCCTTCTCCCGCTCGAGGTCATTGCTGTCCATCACGCGCTCTGCCATGTGCTGGTTTTCACGGAAGGTACCAGCCTGTTTGAAGATGGCATCGACCAATGTGGTCTTGCCGTGATCGACGTGAGCGATGATTCCGACGTTACGGATTGGAGAGGGCATAGACATGAGGATACCTTTTGGGCACTTCGTTGACCCCTGTTGCTTACGCTGTGTTAAAGAACTTCGGCGCAGAAGTACGTCAAAATCGCAATCAAACATGGTTTTCCGCGAAAAGCAAAACGCGATCCAGCGCTTGGATCGTCGTATTGGTGTGCGACGCCTTCAATTTTGTTCCTTGGCTCTCATGGCGTTTGTGCCAACATTCGGGCCTGCGGCCGTCGACCAATCGAAATGGTCGCTCTACGCACTGGGTGGATTCAGCGTCGCCCTTCCAAGCCAACCGGACCTGCAAACCGGGCCCAATATCCCGGCTGGTTATCGGGCATGGTCGGCCACCGATGGCACAAGCCCCTACGTATTCTCTCTCACGGAAGTGAAAGCAGAGGATGCAAAGGCGGCTCCCGACGCCCTTCTAGCCCAATGCGTCGCTGGCATCCTCTCCTCCGGAAAGGGCCTCATTACGGGTGAACGAGACATCCTATTCGATGGCTGGCCGGGGGTTGAGATCCGTTATCGCCAGGCCGCGAACCTTGAAGGACGACTTCAAGCCTTTGTCGTGAAAAATCATATCGTGAACCTCGTGGTGACGCACCCTCTCGGTTCGGCTGAGCCCGACTCAGCGACAAGATTTTTCAGTTCCGTTAAGCTGCCGAGCGACGTAGAAAAGGGCGCCCTCACGCAACCGGGGCCCGAACTCGCCAAGTTTGACCTAGATGGCAGTGGATTCTCGGCAAAAGTTCCCAAGGGGGTGAGGTCCGGACCCATCAAGATCGGTGACGGGCCGACTGCGGTTGAGATGCATCGGTTTGCCACTGCTTATCTCAATCGAGTTTATATGGGCGTCGTGATAGACCCGCCGGCAAATGCGTCGAAAGATTTGGACAACGACACGACTGGAAAGCCGGCCCAAGCCGTCAACGCATCCATTGCGAGTCTCTTTGGTCAAACCGTTACCAAGACCGATTCAAAGGACACAAGCCTTGGAAAAGACTGGACTGCGGATTTCGAGCTGGGCCACGCGCTAGTGGGGCATCTCGAGACCTATATTCGCAACAACCACACCTACTCCCTTTTGGCCATCGTCCCCGCATCGCTGATGCAGTCCGATGAAGTGAAGGGCTTCTTCGAGTCGGCGACGCTCCCCACCAAGGCTTAAACAAGAAACGGACGCCGGATTTCTCCAGCGCCCGCGCTTGTTCTTTGACCGAGTATTCCGGCCAAGGCCTACCATCCGGAAGGATTATCGGATAAGGCTCAGGATCTGCTGTGGAGCACTGTTGGCCTGACCCAACACTGAGATACCTGCCTGCTCGAGGATCTGCGACTGCGTGTACTTCGTCATTTCTTGAGCGACGTTCACGTCTGTGATGCTCGATTCAGAAGCGCTGAGGTTCTGGCTCTGAGTTCCGAGCTGATTGATGTTCACCTGCAGAACGTTCGACTGGAAGTTACCAATCTGACCGCGAGCAGACGACACCTGGTCGATAGCCGCGTCGATAACCTTGATCGCATTTCCTGCGCCAGACGCAGTCGTGAGGTCGAGGTTCGACATGTTGAGACCGGAGACCGCTCCACCGCCAAGCTGGCTGGCTGCGAAGTTGCCGAGCGAGAGCTGAGCCGTTTGGCCAGCGTTCGCACCGATCTGGAACTGGGAAGAACCAACCGTTACCTGACCAATCGCGATTGCGGAAGGAAGGGTGGTTGAGTTTCCGAGCTGGGTAAGGCTGATCGTGTTGCCATCGGCATCCGACAGAGAAAGTCCGTCGCTACCGTGGCTTCCGCCCGTGAAGTTTACAGTCGTCGAGCCGATCGTTACCGTCGCTGCGGCATCGGTTCCCGTCGAAGATGACGTTCCAGCAGCGGCAAGTACGGTTCCAGACGCGTCGCTCAATGAGACGGAAGCGCCCGATCCGTAGTTGTTGCTGTTGAAAGCAATCTGTCCGCCGCTCGTGTAGGTGGCGGTGACGCCAGTCTGCTGCGAAGCTGCGTTGACGATGTTCACGAGGTCGGAAGCAGTAGTGCTTGCGCTGGTCGTGAACGTGGTGCCGTTGATGGCGAAGCTACCTGCCGCAGCGACCGTGCTCGTGGCGAACGCGAATGTAGCGCTCGAAACGGTAGCTTGGGTGGCTGAAGTCAGGGTCGAAAGAGTGATTGTGCCGCCAGCGGCGAGGGCCGCTCCACCGAACTGTCCGCCGATGTTGATGCCGTTAACATCTTGTCCGTCGGTAATGGCCGAGGACGTACCCGCGGTGCCGTCGAGGAGGTTCTTGGTGCCGTATTGGGTCGTGGTCGAAATTCGCGTGATCGATGTGGCGATCGACGAGAGCTGCGACTGGTCGGCTGTCAGGGCCGAGGAGGTCAGCGTAGCGTTGTTCGCTGCCGAAACGGCAAGCGATCGTGCCGTATTCAGAAGGCTGCTGATCTGACTGAGACCGCCGTCGGCAGTCTTAGCGTAGTTAACTGCAGCCTGGGAGTTGGTAATGGCCTGGTTGAGACCGCCAATCTGAGCCTGGAATCGCTGTGAAATGATAAGGCCAGCAGGATCGTCTGCCGAAGAGTTGATCTTCAGACCGGTGCTCAATCGAGTGATTGAGTTGTTCAGACTATCAGCCGTCTTGGTGACGTTGCTCAACGCGCCCATAGCCGCGATGTTTGTGTTAATTGTGAATGACATTGATCCTCCGTGATTTCGGCCCTTTGGCCGGCAGTGACTTCATCTAGTTGCGCCGAAGCGCTCCCAAATCGGGTCGTCCTGACCCATCCGTCTCTTCACATCCTGGGTATCCACTGCGAGATACGTCCCTGATGGAGTTGCCGGTATCGGCCATTCCTAGTACACATGCTGTATTCCTGCCATCACACGTAAAGAGCACAGTATTTCAACCAGTAAACTGATAAACGTGAATCTGAATTCTTTCGCGGCGGACTTGCGGCGGCGTCTATTTGAGGACTTGGAGGCTGGTCGTCCGCCTTCGCAAGGAGCCTATTCCGAGGATGCTCTCAAGGAAGCCAAGTCAAAAGGGAAGCCGCAAATGGGAACGACTCGGTTCTCCTCAGACCGCTTGACCTTTGAGTTCATCTATCCAGATTCACGCGGAGCGGCTGGGTTGTTAGCAGTTGAAATCGCTACTCCAGAGCGAATCGTCTATATGCCAGTTCCGGAGTGGGTGATTGAGCAGATATGGCAGGGCGAGGTGACCGGAAGCTATCACTTCCTTTCCGATGCCGAACGAATGCTGGACAAAGTACGTGTTTCGCTCGAAGAAGATCGCAATCGATTGCTGTTCCCCTAGACTTAACCGAGCATTTAGAGGTGCCTGCGTCTTGGGTGCCTTCCCGCCGGTGTCGGTATCCTGCTATCTATGACAACATTTCTCGCAACCTGGAGAGAGCCGGGAGAGACGGCGGTCGAAACAGCTTGGAATGCGCGCAAAGCGGGATCAGATCTTCGAACATGTATTGAGCACGGGCTCTCCGCGTGCGAGTTGGACCCTCGCTTCCTCGCCATAGGACTCGGATCACTTCCGAACGCCGACGGCGAACTGGAACTCGACGCCGCCATGATGGATGGGGCAGACCTTTCGGCTGGAGCTGTTTGCGCGATGCGTGGGATCGTTCCTGCGATCACCGTAGCGAGACAGGTCATGGAGAAAACGCCCCACGTGATGCTTGCTGGCGACCAAGCGCGTAGGTTCGCCATTACCCAAGGCCATAAACCGAGAAATCTTATCACCGAGGAGATTGCGCGGCGCTACGAGGAGTGGAGAGCTGGGGTCGTGCCTGACGAGTACATCCATTCGACCGCCGAACTGCAGCATGCCGATACGGTGACCATGCTGGGACTGGAATCGACTCCCAGCGGCCCGCATACCGTCGCCGCAAGCGCCACCAGCGGACTGGCTTGGAAGCTTCCGGGAAGAGTCGGGGACTCGCCCATCGTCGGTGCTGGCATCTATGCCGACGACGAAGTTGGCTGTGCGGGAGCCACTGGCCTTGGAGAAGAGCTTTGGAAGGCCTGCGCGTCGTTCCGAACCGTTGAGGCCATGCGGCGCGGCCTATCGCCCCAAGAGGCTTGCGAGGACACGATTCGCCATATGTTGAGAAGGCAGAAGCATGCCGCCGACATGGCTTGTGTCGTGCTTGCATTGGGCAAGGATGGCCAGTTCGGCGCGGCGACCACCGACGGCACCTTCCACCTTTGGGCATGCCAAGACGGCAATATCTCAGTGCATGAGCACACGGCGTTGACGCTTTGAGCGAAAACACACGTCGACTCATTGTCGAACTGGTCGAGGATGAACGTCACGGAATTGCCACCAAGTCGATTTGCGCTCGAGTTGGACGTACGCCTCAGGACCTTGGCGATGTATTCGAATTGCTCATTGAGGAAGGCAAAATCTTGGGCTTCGCTGGACTCTGGCTTAGCCCAGATGCTTTTCACGAGTTCGCGAACGGATTTCTAGAGGCGCTCTCTCAATTCCATCAAGCCAACCCTTCCGTCATACTTGTTAATCCGGAGCAGATTGCCAAAGGCATCGGCTGGCCAGTTTCTGGAAAGCCGCTCGACCGAATGGCGCGGCGGCTGGAGGCGGAAGGGCAAATCTATAGGGGCGAAACTGGAGTCCGAATCCGCGACTTTCGGCCAACGTTGCCTGATCGCCATCGTGACTTCCTTGACAAGGTGAAAGTGGTCCTAAGCGCCGAGCCGGTGAATACTCCGACGCCGCACCAGATCTCCCATCTCCTCCATATTCCAGCAATCGCGATCGACGAGATTCTGCGTCTTGGCGTTGACGCAGGTGAGATTGAGCTGATCGGTGACGGAGTGTTCTACACCAGCGAGCAAATGGCCTTGTTGGAGGTTCAGCTTCGTGCTCTCGCCGAGAACCATGAACTCAGCGCGTCGTACGTGAGAGATGCGATGGGCACGACCCGCAAGTATGCAGTTGCCTTGTTGACTCACTTCTTCCCGCGCCCAGACTCGGACTCTCAGGCGTTCTAGGAGAAGAGGCTGAGCAGGGCCTCTTCAACCGTCGGCGGCCGAAGCACGACGAACTTTACGTCCCCGTACCCTTCGAGCAGCAGCCGAGCAGCAAGGGCCTGTCCCTCGGCGGCGCTCAATCGAACTCCTTCCGCAGATTCTTGTACGGTGACCTCAAAAGGAGCGACCAGCGCCTGTACGCCAGGCCGATTTTCAGTCGCCACACTGAGCGTATGAGGGGGGCCCATTCGGAGCAAGTCATCTACCGTACCTGCGAACCTCACGTGGTTATTCTTGAGCACGATGAGGGCGTCGAAGGCCGCTATCAAGTCTGGCCGATTCGTTGTGATGACGAATGCCACTCCTGCAGCGCGCATTTGAGAAATGTGTTGGAGCGTGGACTTTAATGCCCATGGATCGAGTCGGTCCAACTGACCATCGATGAAAACTAGGTCGGTTGCGCTCGAGAGCGGCTCTATCAAGTCACAAGCGGCCGATTGGCCCGGCGTTAAGTCTGCTATCAGTGAGTGCCGAACATCCCACAACTGCGTGGCTAGGAGAATCTCTGCCGCTTTCGAAGCGTTCCCCGCGATCGCTCCCCCTTTCTTGGCCAGCGCCTGCACCCGTTGTCTACGGGAAATGGCCACGTCCAGCGTGCTCGCGCACGTACCGTGCCGACGGACCGAACCCTGCAGAGGACGCTCGGCCCCCGAAAGCACCCGAATCATCCTTGTCTTGCCCGCAGCAGCCGGGCCAGCCACGCAAATTGCTTGTCCTTTACCGATGGTAAGGGTCAGGGTCGGCCCGTCGGCTACGAGCCCTAAGTGCTCAAGGGCGAGAACCTCGATCATTCTGCGGCTGGAAGAACCAGCAGTTCTTTCGGCGAATGGGTAAGGATCTCGATGCCATTTTCGGTGACCACGATGTCATCCTCGATCCGCACGCCACCAAAGCCAGGAATGTACACGCCCGGTTCGATCGTCCAAACTTGGCCGGGCGCGACCACGTCGGTGCTGGTCGCGCTGAGCCTTCCCGTGTCGTGAACCACGCGTCCGAGCCCGTGTCCAAGTCCGTGGGTGAAGTACTGGTCAAGATTGCCCGTGGAAAGTATTTCTCTGGCTGCTCGGTCAACGTCCTTAGCGGCCACGCCAGCCCGAATCTTGTGAAGGGCTTCAAGTTGAGCCTCAAGAACAAGCTCGTAGACCTCACGATGACGCGCAGAGGCTTCTCCAACCACAACCGTTCTCGTGATATCGGAGCAGTAACCATCGAGTTTCGCTCCAAAATCCATAGTCACAAAATCCCCAACCTCAAGCAGTTTTTCGCTCGGTTTGCCATGGGGCCGTGCTGAACGCTCTCCACTGACCACGATGCTTGGGAACGCAACTTCGGCTCCCTGCTTGCGGAAGTAAAACTCGATCGCGAGGGCGATATCGAATTCACTGACCCCGGGTTGGATCAGGCGCTTCACGTGCTCAAAGCAAGCATCAGCCAACGCACAACTGCGGCGAATCAAGTCGATCTCCGCTTCCGATTTGACGAGTCGAAGAGAAGTAAACAGATCGGGGGAGGGAGTCAACTCCACATTGGCCAGTTTTTCTTTCCACTTGCTCCAGGTTGCGAAAACCGTGGTCGCACCATCGAAGGCTAGCTGAGTGATGCCCAACTCAGTAAGCTTTTGAGCCAAGAAGTCCTCGCCGTCAATCGGCGAAGAGAAAGAAACTGAGGGCATTGAGGTCACTTCTTCAGCGGACTGGATCGTGTATCTGCCGTCCGTGATGAAGAGTGCCGCGTCCGACGTGACGATCGCTCTGCCATAAGTGCCGGTAAATCCCGTCAACCAACCGACATTCGTCAGGTCGCTGACGAGCAACGCTTGGACTCCGGCCGTGGACATCGCGCCTCTCAGTCGCTCGAGCGTGTTCACTTACACGACCTCCTTTTCGAGGTTGAGCAGCGCGGTGATCGCTAGGATATAGCCGTAACCACCGAATCCCACGACTTGGCCGATTGTAACCGGCGAGATCACGGAATGGCGTCTGAACTCTTCTCGCGAATGGATATTGCTCAGATGCACTTCGACCACCGGGAGCCGCACGCTCGCAAGAGCATCTCGCAACGCGATCGAATAGTGCGTCAGGCCGCCCGGATTGATCACGATCCCTTCTGCCCATCGGCGATGCTCCTGGATCGTGTCGATCAGAATTCCCTCAGAGTTCGATTGCAGAATTCGAACTTCGACGCCCAAGGTTGCCGATTGCGACTTGATGTCGGCGTCGATCTCATCCAGCGGCTTCTTGCCGTAGATGTCCGGTTCTCGAAATCCAGTCAGGTTTAGGTTTGGTCCGTGCAAGACCAAGATCCTCATTAAGCTACCGTTCACGCAGGAGTTCCTCCATCTTCTCTTTCGGGATAACGCTTTCGGGGAGAAGGTGAGGGATTCCGTCTATGACCGGAAAACCATGACCTTCAAGGGTGCAAACGAGGTAGTCCCCTTCTTCACGGAGAGGTGGCCTCTCCGGGTGGAGAGGGCAGGCGAGGATCTCAAGTAGTTTCGGATCGATCATCTCATGGCCTCGCGGTATACGTCGATGGTCCTGCTCGCCGTTTCTTCCCAAGAGAATTGGCGCTCGCGTTCCACACCTCGGATCCGAAGCTGCTCTAGCTTACTCGGATCGGAAACAAGAGACTCGATCGTTTTCGACCAGTCATGGGGGGCCCAACTGGACTCCACGCGAGCCGCGTCTGCTGCGATCTCGGGGAGCGCTCCGCCGCTGCTGCAAAGAACAGGACATCGGCATCGGAAAGCCTCAAGAAGAGGTATCCCAAATCCCTCGTGTCGGCTCGGGGCGAGATACAAGTCTGCGGCTGAGTAAAGGGCAGAAAGGCTTTCTGCGTCAACGTAGCCGACCGCCCGAAGCCGCTCTCCTTGTCCAATGTCTCCCCAGCCCGATTTGCCCGTCACGACCAGTCGATGAGGGAGATCACTTGGCAGCAACTCTGCCGCTTGGACGGCAAGTTGCATGTTTTTGCGTGGCCATCGCGTTCCAACCGTTAACAGGTACGGCCCTTGAACATCAAATCTTTCCTGCACGATCGCCTTGGCGATCTGGGGATCCATCGGCCGAATCCAACTTGGGCAGGCGTTGTAGATGGCACGCGTCTTCCCACGGGAGGCGGGGATCAAGCGTTCGACTTCTGCTTTCGAGGTTTCAGAAACCGTAATTACTCTGGCCGCACGACGACAGGAAGCGGGAACCGCGGCGCTGAGCAGTAGGCGATCTTTCGCCTTGAACCACTCCGGTCCAATGAGGAATGAGACGTCGTGAACGGTCGTGACCCCGTGCCGCCCCGCGAGCGGGCTCAAGTTGTATTGAGTGTGGATCACATCTGCGCCGAGTTTGCGTGCGGCGAGTGGGAAACTGACGAGACTCCACCACCGTGAAGATCTCGCCGTCAGGCGAATCCAGTGAAATCGTGGGTTGTCGGGAATTGTTTCCGGTCGATCTGTGTTGGAAAAAAGTAGGAAACGATCTTCCGTCTGCGTTCTTGCGAATGCCGATAGGAGTTCGGTCCAGTAAGTGCTATCACCCGTGCTCGTACCCGAAACGAGTCGAGCGTCGATTGCAACGGTGCAACCGGTCAATGAAGCTCTCCCCAGAGGTAGCTGAATTGGATCACAATAACGACATCCATTATCCCGCCTCAGGAACTCGTCGAATGAAGAAGCGTTCTAATCCCATCCCTCTCCTCATCGTAGTTGGTTTAGTCTTCAGCTTGATTGGCTACATGAACTTCAGGAGCACCCCAGACTCGCAGACGGACGCTAAGTCCTCCGCTCAGCCACCACAAGATCCGGCCGCCGTAGGGAATTCTCGTCCTGCGCCGTCCGTGAAGGACCTGCAGGGAGCTGTCAATGTGGGATCGTCGGAACCGAAGACGCCGACCACAGCTCCCGTCATGCCCAAGATGGATCCACCCGGCGCGGGCGGACCTCATGGCCCCGGCGGACCTCACGGAATGCAGGTGCCCCCGGATATGGCCCAGATCAAGGCGAATATGAAACCGCCCAAGCCCAAGCCAAATGACTCCTCGATCTCAACTCAGTGGTACACGGACGAGACGAATAAGACCGTCGGTCACTAAGCGATCCCAAGCCGCGTGAGCCAAGAATACGGCCGAGTTCCTTGCGAACTCGGCCGTATTTAGCTATTAGTCTCATCAGGCGACTCCTAAATCCAACGAACGGAGTCAAACATGTCGGATGTCAACAATGATTCCTGATTCTCAATCGAGTCGCATCGGGACCCCGTTCGACGAAGCGATTCTTTTGGTTAATTCACGATCTCGCCGCGGGAAGGAAGAGTTTGAGGAAGCGCGGCTGCATCTGATTGGCCAAGGAGTGCGTATCCGATCCGCCTTGCACACGCGGCACGTTTCAAAGCTGATCAAGGAGGCGGAGGCCGCGATTGCCCAAAGGCAGCCGCTCATCATCGTTGGAGGGGGAGACGGAACCATGAACGCGGTTGCTGGCCTCTTTGTGGGGTCCAAGTCAACGATGGGAGTGCTGCCCATGGGAACCGGAAACGCCTTTGCCCGCGATCTCGGAATCGCCACGAAAATCGCCTCAGCATGTGAAATCGCCATAGCGGGCGCACCTACAAACGTTGATATTGGGCGGGCCGGCGATGGCTACTTCGTCAACGTCGCCACGGTCGGACTCACCACAAAAATCGCAGAAAACCTAACTGATCCCATGAAGCGGAGATTCGGGCGGCTTGTTTACGCAATCGCGCTGGTTCGAGCCTATCGAGAGATACGTCCGTTTCACACCATTCTCAAAACAGAGAACGGAACTCAGGAGTTCGAGTCGATTCAGATTGTCATCGGAAATGGTCGGTTTCACGCTGGGCCTTTTCCTGTTCTGCCCGACGCAAGCATTCTCGAGGGCAAACTTAGCTTGTATGCAATTGAGAGCCGAACCAAAAGCGAACTGCTTAAATTTGCCCTGTTCATGTCTGGCGGTAGGCATGTCCAGTTGAATGAAGTTCACTCCGAGCACTGCTTGGGTGGCACGCTCACGACCCGTCCCCAGATTCCGGTGACCGTCGATGGTCAAATCGCACAAACGACTCCACTCGTGTTCAGCACAGTTCCCAGGGGCCTGAGAGTCATGGCAGCCCCTGGTTTTTTTCCTGCAACTACTCAGCCCAAATAACTTTTTCGGATACCGGCCCTCGTTCGCCATCCGGCCAAGCAACTGTGGGGTAACCCGCCCAGAAAAACCCGAGGAGTCGGGAAGGGGCCTGCAGACCGACGAAATCGGCAACGTGGGGATGACAGGAGACCCCCTTCGAATGCCACATACCCACCATGCCAGCCGCAGTGGCAATGAGGTGAAGGTTCTGGACGGCGCAGGCGACCGCCATGATCTCTTCATCCTCTGACATATAGAGGCTGCCGTCGTCGTTCACCTTCGGGGTCATTCCAATCGAAATCCACAGCGGTGCGCTGGTGCCACGGTCGCGATAGGAATCGAAGCTGATCTGTTTGAAGTCGTCGCCAGCATCCTGACGATATGCCTCCGCAAAGGCATCCCCCAACTTAACGCGGCTATCTCCGGTGTAGACCGTAAATCGCCACGGTTCGGTGTCGCCGTTGCTCGGCGCCCAGTTTGCCGCTTCTAGCATCTTCTCGATAATCTCTCGGTCGATCGCGTCTGGTTTTAGGCGAGCCAAGCCTAGGCTTCGGCGTCGCGCGATCACGTCAAGCAATGAATCTACTTCTATGGGCATAGGCACATCTATACCATGAACGTTCGCACTTCATGGCGGGCAAAGCTGTCCAATCCGGGACAATGACCAACACAGGGCCGGTTGTATCGGCAGTCGCCAATACAACCCTTTCGTGAACTAGCCCGTGAACTTGTAACCGACACCGCGAACTGTAAGTAGTCGCGTATGGTTCTCAGGGTCCGGCTCAATCCTAGCCCGGAGCCAGCGGACGTGGACGTCTACTGTGCGAGCATTGACGTATGCGTCCTTGCCCCAAACTCGGTCGAGCAAAGTTTCTCGAGAGAAGACTTGGCCAACGTTTCGCACAAAGAAGTAAAGCAGAGCAAACTCTTTAGGGGAAAGGTTGAGCACCTTCGAATCCATCAACGCCTCGTGTCGACGAGGATCGATCCTCAAGTTGCCTCGCTCGACGACTTCCTGGGGCGGTTCCCCAGTCGCTCGTCGAAGAATCGCTCTTACCCGAGCCACGAGTTCAGACAGGTTGAATGGTTTGACGACGTAATCATCAGCGCCCATTTCGAGACCCCGAATCCGATCTGCCTCGTCAGCTCTCGCTGACACGAAAATAATCGGCGTAGCACTATCGCGACGGACCGCCCGGCAGAAGTCCAAGCCCGAGCGTTGCGGCAGCATGATGTCCAGAATCACTAGGTCGGGCTTGATCCGCTTGAACAGGCGCATCGCCTCTTCCGCTGAGTCAGCGGTGAACGTCGTGAACCCTTCCTTTCGGAATTTGGCTTCAACCGTTTCGACGATGACCGGTTCGTCGTCGACAATGAGGAGCTTCGTTCCCCCGCCTCGATTAGGAGTTTCCATGCTTTGTGGAAGACGCAGATCTACTAGTGCTTGCTCCATCCCCTCCTGTTTTACGGAGTTTACGTTAAGAGAGTGTCAAGGACTAACGTGAAGCAATGATCTCGACGTTCGCACGCGGCACCATGACCTCTTCACCATCGGTCAAACGAGCGCTTAAAACCCTGACCTCGGTACCTGATTCAAGCACTTTTAGTGTCGCGGGAAGATCCGTTACAACTCCTAGCTTACCGAAGTAAGGCTCGCGAATAATGCGAATCGGGCTTCCCGTCTTTAATTCAAATGCCTCCGGATCCGACTCCAAACTCGTGTTCGTACTGGGCTTGGCCACCACCAGTTCGGGCCTAATGACACCAGCACGGATTTGGGTAGCGCCGTTCACGCTCGCTTCCATGCCTTCCAACGACTTAAGAAGATTGAACGTCCGATCCGCAATCGATAAGAACCCAAACCCCTCAGTGACGATGATCGTGAGACCGATCTGTTCTTGACCGGTGATCGCAACGCCAATGTCGTACCCAAGAAATCGTATGAGATCGCTGTCCCTGATACCACCGGCGACTATCCCGCTTGCTCCAACCGCAACCGCTCGCTCAATTGCTTCGTAACTGATACCGCTTCCTCCAACGAGGATTACGCCCTGGTCGGTGTCCTTGATGTCGGCGGGGAGCAATGGTTGGCTCGCGTCGGAGACCGCGATTCGAATCGTCCCGACTCGCTCTCCACCCACTCCAAAGATGCCTTGGACCATTGCGCCACGAGTCTCCACGACCGCGCCCTCATTTTCCAGTACCTCAGAAATGCGACCGGGGATGTACGCACGGATATCGACCGGGATCGACGGTTCGCGGATCAAGACGTTTCCGGTGACCTCCGATATCGACTCAACCGTCCCCGTGTGATCCGAGGTGACCGACTGTTTGAATAATCTACCAAAGAGTCCCTTGGTCTCGGCTACCAGTTGACCCTTTTCGATGGGGTCACCTACCTTTAACTGAAAAATGGCAGGGGCATCCTTAGCTTCGACTCCGAGCCTTTCCGCAAGCTTAAGTGTCTGAAGCGGGCCGGGCAGCATCGCGCGGGCCACGATCTGATCTGGTACTACCGCCTCGCCGACTTTTACCAAGACCTCACCCTTGATTGGTAATCGTCGGACACGTCGAACGACGATGTCTCCGCTAACTGTAAGGCCCGGTGTGTATGCGCTTGCCAACTCTTATTTATCCCAGCGAGATCCGCTGGGTCGATTCTACATCGTTGATTGCGATCGATGATAAATCTCCTCAATTTCGTTGTCGAGGAGTTAGTTTCAGCTCCTGGCCGACGAGTCTCTCGGCATCGGATTGTACGGAGTTGAAGCTGCCCTCCACTCATTTTTTGAGTGGTTTGGATGAAGAAATATCGACGACAAACAAAGGCTGGACCCTGTTAAGGCAATGTTATCGGGCACACTATCCATTTCGAGGCAGATGTCTGAGTATAAATTCAGGGTTGTCATGACTTATATCCACCCAATATAAGTGTTCTAGGGGGCATGTAGGCATTTAATAGGCAATCGAAATCCAATCTCGTTGATCACAATATGACCGATTAATAGTGTACATGCCATTAAAGACAGTATTTCTTGATCTGAAATGAACGAAACAATCATCGGATTGGAATAAAAAGATTTTGGTCATCTCTGTAGAACTGTCATAGAATGCTGGTGGCACCCGGGCACTTTCCTTGGTGCTACTACTTATCAATTGGAGGTAGCTATGAAATCACTTCGCACTGGATTTACTCTCATCGAGCTACTCGTGGTGATTGCCATCATCGCGATTCTTGCTGCAATACTCTTCCCAGTGTTTGCTCAGGCCAAAGACGCGGCAAAGCAGTCCGTCTGCGTGAGCAACACGAAACAACTTGCCCTCGCCGGCATCATGTACGCCGGTGACTTTGATGACGTGCTCCCCCGGCACGACAACAACGGCTCTTGCGCTTACGGAGAAGCCGATTGCGACACCCCGGACTGGGGAGACTTCAGTTTCCCGTCAAAAGGCGGTCCCAGAGACGTGATGTATTTTGGCGTTGTTTACCCTTACGTCAAGAACGATGGAATTGCCGTATGTCCCGCGATCGGCCCTACAAATTGGTCGTCTGTAATTAGCAGCCCGGGCACCTACGGAATTACTGCGCCGGCCGGCGGATATAAGAAGGCGGATGAATCCTACTACACGCATACTCTTTCCCAGATGGCTTTGAACGAGTACATCATCGACTGGGGACTTCCCGTTTCGGCTGGCTGGGGAAGATGGGACGTGAATAACCGACCAACGGCGCCTAAGGGAAGACTCGGAGCGATTGCCCGGCCCGCACAGGTCATTCAATTCATCGCAGAGAGCGCTTGGGACTGGGGAGCTTCTGCTTCGGCAGGACTCGGTAACGGTCTTACGTGGCCTTCGAACTACAACACCAACTGCAACTCCTACTGGCAAGAAGGTTTCACCGAGTACCCGCACAAGGGGCAACGGGGAACTCCGACCGGTTATGCTCCATACAATCAGGAAGCCTATAACCCGTTTGAGAGAGGTCAGGCGGTATTCGCGTTTTGCGATGGCCACGCCCATTCCATGAAGCACTCTCAGGCTGAGCAGTGCGTTGATGGTGGTTCCCAGCCGTTCGTGATTGGAGTTAACGGCGACAATAAACTATGGGTCTACCCATGGTGGACTCCGGACTTCTAACGCGTATGCTGAGACTAGTACCTTGCTTGATGCTCATTATGGCTGTGGGAGCTGTTCTTGTCGGGTCCGGATGCGGGGATAAGCCCGATCCCGACGCTCCTCCAGTAGTGAAACCAGGATCACTTGCGCCGCCAAGTGACGCGCCTGGGATGAAGAAAAAACCTGGCGGAGGTTAGCCTTCGTCTTCAGAGACTCCATTTGGGCGTCGTGCTGAAAAGGTAGTTTCTCGAAATTCAGAGTGCGATTAGGCAACTGATCGCACTCTTCCGTCACAAATTGACTTGAAATGGGGCTTCCGATCGGCACGGAGTTCACGAATCTCACTCAAAGAGCCCCCAGATGGCGTCTTTCGACATCGCGCCAGGAGCGCGAAAGCTGACCCGGACAACTCAAAATGACATTTCCCGCCGTCATTTCTCGACGACGGCAGTTTTTGGAACATTTCATGTCGGGGCCAAAAACGAAAAGGCCCTGCCGAAAAGCAGGGTCTTTGCGGTGGGCAAGCCTATACAGCGGCTGGGGCTGGAGGCGTTTCCATATCCGAACTGTGACCAGGGAACAACTTAGCGCTTGGGTCAATTCGGGTCTTTGCGATACAAACTGCGGTGGCGGCTTCGCCAACTCCAGTCGCAATTAGCTTCAGCTTTCCAGGGAATGCGCAGACATCTCCGACGGCGAAAATCCCTGGCAAGTTGGTCTCGAAGAACTGGTCGACCTTGATCTGGTTTTTCTCGATTTCCAGCCCCCACTCTTTGATAGGGCCGATCGACGACTTGAATCCGATGTTGACGATAACCTCATCGCATTCGTGATGGAGAGTCTCTTTGGTCTGTGTGTGCTCCAAGGTCACGCCCGTCAGCTTGCCATCGCCATGAAGCTCCTTGATCGCATACCAAATCTTCATGTCGACCCGACTATCCTTCACCTTTTCAATACTGTCTTCGTGTGCCTTGAATACGTCTCTTCGGTGAATCAGGCTCATGTCTCCAGCTACGTCGAGAAGGTTCAGCGCCCAGTCGAAAGCGCTATCTCCTCCGCCAACAATCGCGACTCTCTTGTTCTGAAACACGGACTTGTCTCGGACTCCGTAATGGATTCCCGAACCGTGAAACTCTTCTTCGCGAGGCACGCCGATCTTGGTGGGCTGAAATGCGCCGGCTCCGGCTGCGATGATAATCGTTCGAGTCGGAAGCTGAGTCCCCTTTGTCGTCGTGATGAGGTACCCATCCTCGGTCTTCTCAAGCACTTGTGCCGTCTCCTCGAGCGCGAGTTCGGGTCCGAACTGCACACCCTGGGCGATCAAATCTCGAGCGAGGTCCTTCGCGAGAACCTTCGGGAAACCCGGCATGTCGTAGACGTACTTCTCCGGATAGAGCGCGGTAAGTTGCCCTCCGAGTTCCGGGAGGGAATCAACGATACGTACGGACATGCCGCGCAAGCCAGCGTAAAAGCTCGCAAAGAGTCCACAGGGTCCGCCGCCAATGACGGTCACATCTACCAGGTTCATGCCTTTCAATATCCTCGTTAACGCACGACACTGGGCGCAATAGAACCGATTTTACCTCCGGGGGTTTCCGCTGCCCTCTTAATCCAGCCTAGAGTGAGGCTAAGCCCGCAACCATTCGCATATACGGTTCGATCGCAAAACGATCATAGTCCCATTGCCAGGATGGCACTATGAAATCCATTCCTCACCAGACGGTCCGAACTCCTTCTTCCAAATGGGAACGTCTGCTTTAATGCGGTCGATGAGGTTGCGACAGCAGTCAAATGCGGCGGCGCGGTGCGCGCACGCGGCAATACAGACCACCGCCGTTTCCCCTGGCTGAAGTTCGCCAATTCGATGAACGATGACGACGTTTCCGGAAAAGCTTGCCGACTCCTCTTCCGCAATCTTTCGCATCTGTACTAAGGCCATCGACTCGTGAGCTTCATAGAACAGTCGATTTGTAAACCGATCTCCGGTCACCGATCGGACATCGCCCGTAAAAGTGACGACTCCGCCGTACTTTGTCTCTCTCACCAATTCTTGCAGCGCGGCGACGTCGATCGGCTCGGGAGAAAGGGCGACTCTAACCACCATGTCCCATTCTGTCCGTTTCTAGCGGAATTGGGTCTCCCCGCGCTCTCAACCTCAGCCCATCGGACACAATCGAAATATGATCACAGTGGAAACCGCTCATTCCATCCTCGAGCGACTCAATGCGACTCCTTTGAAGGGCGCGGCCTTGCGCCGACGGGCAATGGAGCTACTTGACGAACTCGACACCTACAACTGGAGCGGAATCTACCGGCTTGAAGAAGATGAACTGGTCCTGGATGAATATGTCGGCGCCGCCACCGATCACACGCGAATTCCCGTAGGGCGAGGGGTGTGTGGGACTGCGGTAGCCGAAAACCAGAATCAAGTGATTGAGGACGTGCGAGAGCTGGAGAACTACCTGGCTTGCTCGATCCAAACGCGCTCGGAAATCGTCGTGCTTATCAAGGACGACTCGAGAATTCTCGGCCAAATCGATATCGATGGTCACCAGGTCGGGGCGTTCGACCAATCCGACGAGAAACTTCTAGAGTCGATCTCGAAAATCCTTGCTGACAAATGGACGGAATGAATCCTATGAAGTGGCGGGTACTCCTGTTTGCGCACCTGAGGGAGGGCTTTGGCGATTCCGTAGAAGTAATCGCCGGCCCAACTGTGAACGAAGTCCTGTTGGCCTTGGAGGAGCAGGGAATCCGAGTGCATTCAAGTCGCCTCGCGGCCGACGATGAGTTTGTGCGTCCCGGCGATGCTCTTCGAGAAGGCCAAGAACTCGCACTTATCCCACCCGTAAGTGGTGGCTAGCGCCTCGTACGTCACAATGTAGGGGTGGAAAGATTCGACGTCGTGGTGGTTGGCGCCGGGCATGCGGGCATTGAGGCCGCGCTTGCCTGCGCGCGAATGGGCCGCAAAACGGCTTGCGTCACCATGCGCTTGGATCGAATTGGCCACTTGCCTTGCAATTGCTCCATCGGTGGGCCGGCAAAAGGGCACATCGCCCGCGAAGTGGATGCTTTGGGTGGACAGATGGGCGTCACCACTGACTTCGCCTTGACCCACATTCGGCGAGTAGGTACTGGCAAGGGTCCCGCTGTTCAGACGGTACGCGCGCATGTGTGCAAGGACCTCTATCCACAACTGATGCGTCGGACCTTTGAGACAGCTCCCAATCTCACCGTTGTTGAGGCGGTGGTCGAGCGCGTTCTCTACCGTGCAGGGAAAGTTACGGGCGTGGAGTTGATACTAAACGGAGTTCAAGTGCAACTTGAAACATCCTCCGTCGTCCTCACAACGGGCACCTTCCTAAATGGGCTGTGTCACGAAGGAAAGAACAAGACGGTCGCTGCCCGACATGG
>CAIVDU010000021.1 GCA_903904815.1 uncultured Armatimonadota bacterium | reverse complement strand
TGTTCGATTCGCGCGTCGGCAAGAACGATTTTGCCGGGATCGGCAAAACGGGCTAGATCATAGGCGGCGGCAGTTCCCTGCATGCCTGCACCGAGTACAGCGTATTTCTTTTTCATGAATGCCTCTTTGCATCAATCGTTTCCGTTTGCTGGAGACCCTTCCAGGTCCTCGTGTGGTGTCCTAGGTCAAGAATTCAGAGGGAGCTAAGCTCATCTGTTTTATGACCAAGACGTTGTTCAGCTTCAATTTCCAGCCGATTCATTTCCGATTCGAGTTGCAGACGAACGGCCTCAACCGCCTCTTCGTCAGCGCCTTGAGGAATCGACATCGGTTCCCCAAAGATCATGATGCCGCGTGCGAAGGGCACGGGCACCATAAACCTATCCCAAGATTTGATCAGCAGTCGAGGGCGTGCCGAGATCCCCACCGGAATCAGCGCGGCTCCTGATTTGAGGGCCATGAGCATGACCCCGCCTTGGACTACGTGAGAGGGCCCGCGAGGTCCATCTGGCGTCATCGCCATGGTTCCCCCTTCTCTTAACGCGCGGATTGCCTCGATTGCTGCACGAACTCCCCCGCGACCCGTGCTCCCGCGAATTGTTTTGTATCCCAGCTTTGAAAAGATGTGATTCTGGATGTCGCCGTCGCGAGACTGGCTGATCACGACCCAATAACCGCGCTTTCGGTAGAAGTTTCCGAACACGAACGATCGACCGTGCCACCCGCAAATGATGCTCTTAGCGTCATCCTTCGGAAAGTTCTCAGTCGTCACCCTCATGGTGCTGCCGACGATTCGGAGGATCGCAAACAAAAGGCCACTGACAAGCTCCGGCCGAATGAGACGCCAACGCGCCTTGATCAGCTCACCCATCCGCGTGTCCTTGCCACATCCATGGCGGGGTGAATGGGATACTTGTGCTTGAGTTCGACGAGGAGTTCCTGGGCTCTTTCCGGCTGCGACTCCCGCACCAACGCGGCCAGTGCCAACATCGCTTCCGGCCGCTGAGCGTCGTCCTGCTCGGCAACTACCGTCTCCAGGAGTTGTACGCACAAGATCGGGTAGTGATCCTTAAAGCGCTCGGCCAACATCGTGCGTCGGAGGGTTGAGATGCGATCGGCCTTCCCGACTTCGAGGATGCGCGTCAGGATATTCGGCTGCTGCTCCTCCGTCGCCACGTCGAACAAACTAATCAGGGCCTCAGTTTCTCGGGTCAACTCGTCCAGATCGCCGTAGGCGTTGGCCAAATGCTCAAGGGCTTTGGGGTCTTTCGGATGCGTGCGCAGGTGATGCCGAGCCGTCGCCGCCACTGCTGCCGGTCCTCTCTCGCTCATGCTGTCGATGAGCGCGTGCCCCATCCTGGCTTGTCCCAGATCCGGAGCCCGGAAAAGGAGGCTTAGCAATACTCCGGTGGCAAACCCACCGATGTGGGCCCAGTAAGCGGTGCCCGCGTTATCGCCGAGCCGGACGAACGCGCCGACGATCTGCAAGATCAGCCACAAGACAGTGACTGACAACACCGAAACTTCCTTGCCAGGGAAGATCGGAGCTTTCAAACCGACATAGCGAAAAGAGTAGTAGCCGACGCAGCCGGCAATGCACCCACTCGCTCCAATGTAGACCTGTGGATTCGGCGAGTTCTTCGTGACCAGAAAGTGAGCAAGCGTTCCGATCAGTCCGCTCAGAAAGTACACGGATGCAAACCGCAGAGAGCCCGAAGCCATCTCGACCGCCGCGCCGACCGCCGCGAGGAACACCATGTTTCCCAGCAGATGCACCACGTTCGCGTGGAGGAACATCGAGACGAGGGCAGCCTGAAAACTTGGCGCGTCAGATCGGAACCCGAAATTCGCAATGAGGTCTGGGAATCCCAGAACCGCGAACGCCGCACCAAGATTGGCGGCAATCAGGATCAGAGTTACGACCGGTGGACGGGCGCGTTGTTTCAAGCCTCCTGAAGTGCTTCCTCAGATATGTCGACGTTTACGTAGATTTCCTGCACATCATCTAGCTCTTCCAGGGCGTCCATCAGCCGAAGGAGCTTCACCTGGTCGGCCTCGGTGAGATCTGCCTTGTTCGTCGGGAAGTAGATCAGCGAGACGTCTTTTGTCTTATGCTTCGCCGCTTCGAGGGCCATGTTCACGCGGTGAAGATCTTCCATTGCCGTGTAGACCGTAAAGGTGTCTTCGTCTACGGCGACATCTTCGGCTTCTGCCTCGAGGGCAGCGAGGGTGAACTCGTCCTCATCCAGAGTTCCGCGGTCCACATTAATCTGGCCCACAAACTTGAACTGCCAGGAAACGGATCCGTTGTCTACCAACTGACCCCCGTTCTTGTTGAAGGCGTTTCGAATTTCGGCAACGGTGCGATTTCGGTTTTCGGTGTAGCACTGAAGCATCAGGGCGGCGCCGCCGGGTCCCTTGCCTTCGTACACGATCTCTTCGAAAGCCACTCCTTCGATTTCGCCGGTTCCGCGTGCAACGCTGCGCTTGATGTTGTCGACCGGCACCGAGTTCTCTCGGGCCTTTTCGATCGCAACTCTCAATCGCGCGTTCATCGCTGGGTCGCCTCCACCCATCCGTGCAGCAACGATGATCTCTCGGCTGATCTTGGTGAAGATCTTTCCCCGGATCGCATCCTGCTTACCCTTTCGGATGCGGATGTTCTTCCATTTCGAGTGGCCAGCCATAACAATCACTATTCTGGCACGCGAAGGGGTTTCCTAGGTTCGCTGGGTCCGATTCAAGATCGGTGCCGAGCCAACCAGGCCGCGGTGACATTCCATTCGATCGCCGAGAGATGGTGACCGCCCGAGTGCCAATGCAGCGTCAGATCTGCCCCGGCAGTCTCCAACATGCTGGCTAACGCGAGTGCGTTCGTTCGAGGCACGATGGGATCCCTCTCGCCGCAGACCATCAACACAGGACGCCCCTCTAGCGATGGGAGTGTGTCAGGAATGATCGGCACCATGGGAGCCAATAAGGCTGCCGCATCGAACACTTCCGGGCGCAAAAGAAGGCTCGCAGCCGCGATGTTCGCTCCATTGCTGAAGCCCAGCGCGATCTTGCGTGTGTCTCCCAAGGTGGAGGATACGAAATCAGCCAACTCGTGAGTGCGCTCGATCAGATTCGGCTCGTCGAAAACGCCCTCCTCAAGGCGTCGGAACCATCGATTAAGGCCATTTTCCGGCTCCTTCCCGAGGGGAGCCAAGTAACCTGCTCTTGGAAGCAGCCTTGGCCCAAGATCGAACATGTCTGCTTCGGCCCCTCCCGTTCCGTGCAGGAGAACGAGAGTGGGGTCTCCCGGTTCGTAAAGATATTTAAATTCGCTCATGACAGTGATTACGATTCGGAGGTTTCAATCAGCGTGACGACGAACCACTGTCCCTCGGGAACAGTCGGGCAGAGCCCTGAAGATCGCGCCAAAACGAAAGAGCTACTTTGCGCTTTTGGGTGGAACACTACCTGCTTCCAAATCTTAAATCCAGGCATTGACCGATGGTTTTCAAGCCAGGGCGACGCGGTTGTGGGTTATGTCACCCAGCACCTCATTCGCGTGGTCGCCGGAGCCCCCGTTTGCAGCCTGGAACGCTTGCCCGAGATCATTGCCGAGTTCGAGAAGGACGCCCAAGCGCATGGTCTTGGAGTCTGCTACTTCGGAGCTGAGGCTCGAATGCGCGATTTCACCAGTTCGAGACCGAGCTACAGCACCGTCGCCCTGGGGGCGCAGCCGTTTTGGTCTGCCCGCAGCTTCGTCGATGCCTTTGCCGAAAACGCATCTCTTCGCGCCCAATTGAGCAGAGCCCGAAACAAGGGGGTCACCGTCGAAGAATGGGAGCCAGCTTCTGCTGAACGAGACCCGCACCTTAGGGCCTGTCTGGACGACTGGATTCAGTCGCGTGGGTTGCCGCCCATGCACTTTCTCGTGGAGCCGGAAACTTTGGGCGCTCTCGAGGGAAGACGATTATTTGTCGCAAAGCGCGGGGATAAACCGGTGGGATTCACGGTGCTCTCACCGGTCCCCGAGAGAGCCGGCTACCTGACGGAACAGTTCGTAAGGGGGCATGAAGCGCCGAACGGAACCGTGGAACTAGGCCTCTTCACCGCGATCTCCAAGGCGCTCCAAGAGGGGTCCGAGTATGTGACCATGGGGATCGTTCCTCTTTCTCCACACGGCGACCTCGCCACCGGTACCAACCCGAAGTGGATGCGTCTGCTTCTACCATGGGTCCGAGCCCATGGTCGCCGGTTCTACAACTTTGACGGGCTGGACTCCTTTAAGACTAAATTTTTGCCCGATGGGTGGGAACCCATCTATGCGATATCCAAGGAACGCCAATTCTCAATTCGAACTCTGTATGCCATCGCTTCGGCATTCGGAGACTGCTCGCCAATCCTTATGCTCGCCAAAGGGTTTTTCAAGGCTCTCCGCCAAGAGGCTCGTTGGATGGGCGTCGAGTCGCGCTATCCAAAGACGAGATGATGCATCGTCTCGCCACCAAGGAACCGATCGAATTCCTCAATCGCACTGTCAGCCATTCGCAGAACCTCGTCCCCGATGGAGCCCGCGATGTGGGTCGACACAACCGCGTTGGGGAGTTCCCTCAGTGGATGGTCACTCGGAAGCGGTTCTGGGTCAGTAACGTCAAGAAGCGCGGTGACATCTGGACGCTCCTGTAGGATCTGCACGAGGTCTGTCGTGCGAAAGGTTCTTCCCCGCCCCGTGTTGATCACTGTCGCTCCGCGCCGCAGAGAGCTGAGCAGTTCGTAATGGACCAGACCAACCGTCTCGGGGACGTCCAATAGATGATTTGAAACCACCAGGGCATCGCTGAAAGCCTGCTCAATCGAGACCTTACTCACCCCGAGCGATTCGGCTCGATCTGCAGTCATGAACGGGTCGAAAACTATCACCTCGATCCGGAATGGGCGAAGTAGCTCGATCAGCTTGGCCCCCGTAGCCCCCGCCCCAAGCAACGCCACCGTCTCGCCAAAAATGCCGGGTGCGGGAGGTGTCTGTTGCCTTGAAGGGTCACGGAGGTTGGAGGAGTAACCCTTGAGCGACAAGATCACCTGAGCCAACGTGAACTCGGCTACCGGAACCGCGTTCGCTCTCCATGCGCTGGATATGTGGATGTTTCTCGCCAAAAGTGGCGCGGAAAAATAACCCACCGCGCCCGCCGCGTAAAACACGGCCCGGAGTTTGGGCATCGACTCCAATTGCTTTTCCGTGAGCAAGGGCATTCCCCAGGTAGAGAAGATTGCCTCAACAGCGTGCATCCGCGGATCGTCGGGATTGACCACGCCCTCGAGGACGTCTGCCCTTTGCTCAATGGCCTTCCGCCGCCCGTGACCAAACACCCGGGCAATCTCATTTTCATTTCCTACGAATGCGACTTTCAAATGTCCCTCTTGTCTGCGGCCCCGGATTTCATATCCGTACGAGAACCATGACATAGAGTGGACTTGTAGATTATCTGACCTCACCTATGAACACCTCGGTCATCCCGAGAGCAACAAAGGACCCCCTTCCTCGATTTCAGCCTCTCGGAGTCGCATCTGGAAGCTCCGACAACAGGAGGGGTGTTTCGCCCCGTTTCGCTCCTCTTCGCGACTTCGTTCGCGCTTGGCGCTCGAGATCCAGAGACATTTCCCTTCAGGGGGGCCAGGAGAAGCACAACATAACGGAGTCTAAGAACTTGGGTCGGCCAGATTACAACCCTTTGAAGACAAGAATGGTCACGAGAGAGAAACCAAGACGCACGAAGCTGGAATGGAGGTAAACACCCCATGTGCTCAGTCTTGTCGTTTTAGCTTCCGTCGCCGCGCGATCCTACGCTCAATCAGGACCGCTTAAATTTGTCGTTCAAGCGTCGGGATTGAAGACTTTTTCCGGCAAGGCCGTCATCTATTTGGGCACGGGTGGCGAGGAACCTCGCTTCGGTCCGGACTGGTTTTCGCCTAAGCCGTGTTACAGCACGGACGTCAAGAATGGCGACGCCAACAAGGGGATTGTTGTCGAGAACGGCAATGCGATCGGCTTCCCCGGGAAGCTCAAGAATCTGAAACCTGGCGAGTACACGGTCCAGGCAGTGTTGGATCTGAATCTTGGCGGCCGGGCCATCGGTAGCAGCCCCGGAAACTACTACTCTGTTCCCGTCTCCATGAAGCTGGACCCCTCTTCTAGCGGCATAGTCACCCTCACCTGCGACAAGGTCGTTGAAGAACAACGGCTTCAAGAAGCTGATCGGATCAAAGAGCTACGGGTTCAGTCCAACCTCCTTAGCGCGTGGTACAAGCGCCCCACCTTTATCAAATCGGCGGTGATCCTGCCCGAGTCTTACGGCTCAGACGCAAGCCGGAAATATCCGGTGCTATACGTGATCCCCGGATTCGGGGGGGATGCAATCCACGTCAGCGATCGCGCCCTCTCCGGAACCGAAAAAGATGGCGAGGAGTTCATCGAGGTCATCCTTGATCCGAACTGTCCCACCGGCCACTCCGTCTTCGCGGACAGCGCCAATAACGGCCCTTGGGGCCAAGCACTCACCACCGAACTCATCCCGGCACTGGAACAGAAGTACCGCACGTTCGGCGTTCCCGAAACGCGGTTCCTGACCGGCCACTCCAGCGGTGGATGGTCCAGCCTCTGGCTTCAAGTCGCCTATCCAGAGATCTTCGGCGGAGTTTGGAGCACGTCTCCTGACCCGGTGGACTTCCGCGATTTCCAGAAGATCGACCTCTATCAGCCCGGCGTCAATATGTTTACCGACGAAAAAGGAGAAGCGCGTCCTTTGGCACGCATCGGCGGAAAGGCAGCACTCTTCTATAAGGCGTTCAGCGACATGGAGCGGCCGATCCGAGGCGAGCAGTTAGGATCGTTCGAAGCGGTTTTCAGCCCGAAAGGAAAAGACGGAGAGCCGGTAAAGCTATGGAATCGAGACACCGGTGCGGTGGACATGAAGGTCGCCCATACTTGGGAGAAATTCGACATCGACCTGAAGCTTCGCTCGGAATGGAAGACCACTGGTCCTAAACTCGCGGGCAAACTTCATGTGTTTACCGGCGACGTGGATACGTTCTATCTGGAAGGCGCCGTTCGACTCTTGAAGACCGACATGGCCATTCTTGGTTCCGATGCAGAGATTGAAATCTGGCCCGGTGACCACGGCTCCGTGATGACCAAGAAGCTGATTGACAAGATCAACCACGAAATGGCCGAGTCGTTTCGGCACTGGCGTGCGGCACACCCCGCAATTTCAGCCCGTTAGAAAGCATGCTGATTGCCAAAGGTAGAATTCATCTCTCATGAGACTCGTCGCGGCGCTTGCGCTCGTGCTCGCCGCCGGCATTTCTCGAGCAGATCGAGTTCTTCTGATCCCCCTGGACAGCCGTCCGGCGGCCGGCCAATTCGCCCAGATGATTGGCAGGATCGCTGGCCTTGACGTGAGAATGCCTCCTTACGAAACGTTGGGGCGATTCACGAGTCCAGGAGATCCAATCAAGATCCTGGAATGGTTGAATCAGCAGGACCTCTCAGACGTTCGCGCGATCGTGGCGAGTACCGACATGATCGCCTACGGAGGGCTGATCGCCTCCCGAACTAACGACACGGCCGAAGACGACGCGATCATCCGACTTCGCAAACTTCTGGAGATCAAGCGACGCTCTGCGAAAACAAAGCTGTACCTTTTCTCCTCCACCATGCGACTCGCTCCGACATCAACGCGAGAAACGGAGAGTTGGCGCATGACTTTGGCCAAGTACGAGGAGGCTAAAGACAAGGCGACGCGGTTCAACGACTTGGAGGCCCGCGCCACTGTCAACCGACTGCTTCCCAAGGTTCCCGCTAAAGCCCTACAGGAATACGAACGCGCCCGGCGTCGGGACCACGACGTCCAGGAAAGCTTGATTCGGATGACCGCCCGAGCGGGAGACGTTGAATATCTCGTCATCGGACAAGACGACGCCCGAGCGTTCGGCCCCCATGTCGTAGAGACAACTCGCCTTCGTCGCATGGCCGACCTCTTTCGTGTGAACGACCGGGTGTACTTTTGCGAAGGCGTCGACCAAGATGCAAACGTCCTCATGAGCCGCGCCCTCGTCCGAGAAACCGGCTGGGTTCCCAAGGTTCGCGTGGTCTACAGTGACGACGCCGCCAAAACCAAGATCGCCGCCTTTGAGGCCATCACGATTGAGAAGAGCCTACGGGAACAGTTGCTTGCGAGTGGCGCTCTTCCTGCCGAACCCGAAGGCGAGTACGACTACACCCTCTACTTGAACGTTCCGAATCCGAGCCCCGAGCGATTCGAAGAGTTCATGACCAACCTCAAGAGTGAAGTCGATCAGGGGTTCCCGGTGGCCGTCGCCGATATCAACCTGGGGGATGCATCCGCAGACCCTCAGCTTGTGGCCGGTCTCATGGAGAACGCCAGGGGGATGAAGCTGCTTTCGTTCGCTGGCTGGAACACCGCGGGCAACAGCATCGGCACGACGATCCCAGCTGCGAACGTGTATTTGCTGGCGCGGAGACTTCAAGTAGATCCGCTTGTACGCGAAGTCGCCCAACGCGAATTCCTACTTCATCGGTTCGTGAACGACTTCGACTATCACCGCTTCACTCGCCCCCGGGCTTACGCCCTCTTGAAGTCGATGGGAGCCAGTAAGGAAGAGGCGTACGGTCATGCCTTCGATGCCGTGAACACGCTTGTCGAGGCCGACCTCGGCAACTACCTTTCCTCGACCTTCAAGGATCAACTACTCGGAAAGCACTTCTTTGCCGGCTCAACTGAGTATCAGTTCACGGACATCTCGGACATCAAGATCTTTCTCCCCTGGCCGCGCGCCTACGAGGTTCGTATGGATTTCAAGTTAGTGACGCAACCGGTCACTGTGGCTGACAAATAGATGCGGGCTCACACGCGCTAGGACAAACGCCTCCACCTCCAACAAGGATGTCGGAGTGTTTCGCGACTTCAGGTAACTCTTGGTATTCCTAGAACGTCGAATGTTCTAGATCGACCGCTCGTTTGAAGAATGAGACGGGATCTCGAAACCCCGCAAAGTTGCCGAAACTTGATGATCAGAGGCCTTAGATTCTGCTTCGCACTTTTTGTCCCTCATGAACTTCAAAGCATTTCTTAGGAAAGAGGAATTTGAACTTCCCGAGATCTCGTCCGAGAACTCGGGGCGCGGTCCAGTTCCTGCCTTGGAGCCTACCTACGAGCATGTGGTCGAGCCCGAGATGTATTTCGCGGGCCTTCTGATCTGTCTGCTTGCGTGCCTATGCGTCTTGTGGGTTCTTCTTGCCGGAGACATGAACCTAAAGCGGTTCGTCACTGCCGTCGTTCTCTGGAGTGGCCTGGGTTTCTGCTGCTACAAGGCCCTGCAGGGAGTGCGATACGGATATCGGCTTCGCCTTTATCGCGAGTACGTGGAACTTGCCGCGATGGCCCCGCCTCAGGTCATGTCTAAGCACCAGATCGCGTGTTTCAAAGAGTTCAACTACGACAGCAACCTGAGACGAAAGGTCTACCTCTATCTCACCTCGGGTGAGCGAAGAAAGCTTCCCCGGGTGAGCGACCCGGACGAACTCCGAAGATGTCTGGCGCAAGACGTCGGCGTATCTCAGATTTTCAATTAGTCCGATTCCAAGCCGGCAGCCACACAAAATAGTAGACATAGTGTAACATTCCTCCGATGATCGGTAGGCTGCGCGGGGAGTTGCTCGAAGTCGAAGGGACCATGGTGGTCGTCGACGCCGGAGGGGTGGGATATGAGGTGACTGTCCCAGAGGCAGTCCTGGTGAAACTCGGATCTCCAGGAGAACGTGTCGACCTCATTATCAGACAGATCTTCCGTGAAGACGGAGTCTCCCTCTACGGATTTCTCGAGTCGTTCCAGCGCCGCTTGTTCGACCTCCTACTCAGCGTCAAGGGCTGTGGTCCCAAGGTAGGGCTCGCGCTTATCGGTCAATTAGGTGAAGACACGGTTGCCAGCGCGATCTTGAGTCAAGATGCCCGCGTCCTTGCCCGAGCGACCGGTGTCGGAGCCCGTCTGGCCGAGCGCATTATTCTGGAACTTAAGGACAAGATGCAGGAAGAGACCTTGCATCGCAAGCTATTTGCCGCCACTGCGCCCAAGAAAGCGCCGGTGGTCACCGACGAGCTCGTGGACGCACTCATGGGACTGGGCTATCGTCGCATCGAAGCCGAAGGCGCCGCCGAGGCCGCCCGCGATGCAGTCGAGGGGCTCGCCGACCAGCTCAAATTTGCCCTCGATTACCTGCGAAAATAGGCGGACTGAATGCAGAAAGACTTTAACCTGCCTCCCAAGAAGGTCCGCGAAAACGACCTGGAACCAACACCGCTTCCCACCGATGGCTTCGAACTGTCACTTCGACCTAAACGCTTGGCCGAGTTCATCGGGCAAGAGGGATTAAAAGCGAACCTCTCGATCTTCCTCCAAGCCGCCCAGCAGCGAAAGGAACCTATCGACCACGTCTTGCTCTATGGCCCTCCTGGCCTCGGAAAGACGACTCTTGCCCATATCATCGCCAATGAGATGGACGCGAAAGTCCACATCACTTCTGGCCCGGCCATCGAACGGCCCGGCGATCTGGTGGGCGTCCTCACGAACCTGGAACCCGGCGCCGTGCTCTTTATCGACGAAATCCACCGCTTAAGTCGGACGGTTGAGGAGTATCTGTACCCCGCGATGGAGGACTTCAAGATCGATATCCTCATCGGTAAGGGACCCGCCGCGACATCGGTTCGTATGGACACTCCGCGGTTCACCGTCATCGGCGCGACCACCCGACAAGGACTCCTGACCGGACCGCTTCGCGACCGATTCGGGATCATTGCCCACTTTCAGTATTACGACAAAGCGGCGTTGTTCGAGATTATCACGCGTTCGGCTGGCATTCTCGGCTACCCCATCTCATCCGATGGAGCTGAGGAGATAGCGCGCAGGAGCCGCGGAACGCCTCGAATCGCCAACCGGCTCCTGCGACGGGTCCGAGACTTCGCCCAGGTAGAAGGACGCGAGTCGATCGATAAGCAGATCGCGGACAAGGCATGCCTTGCCCTCGAAGTCGACCAGTCCGGATTGGACCGAATCGATCGCACCATCCTGCGGCTTATGATTGAGCGCTATCGAGGCGGCCCGGTAGGTCTCGATACGATCGCCGCCAGCACCGGCGAAGACGCCACAACCATCGAAGACGTGTACGAGCCGTACCTGATCCAGATGGGAATGCTCCACCGAACCCAGCGCGGACGCGTGGTCACCGAACTCGCCTACAAGCACCTGGGGCTCAAGGTGCCTAAATCGTTGCAGAATCTGACCGAGGCGGAAGAAGAGTCCTGATACCGGATTTATCCAAAAATCCCGGTGTCTTTTGGCCACAGGAACGCACCTGAGAGTGAATCCTGTGGCGTAATAGAGATGGCATGGCGAAAGGCGGTCCAAAACAGTATCCGAACCTTTCTGGTTATCTGGATTTAGCCACGAAGCGTCCCTCGCTCAACGCGGGCATCGTGTTCCAGGGGATTCTCGCCGCCATCGGGTCTTTCTCAATCCTATTGTCCTTGGGTCTCTTTTTTGCGGGACTTGGACACATGGGTTGGGTTGAACTCTTGAGGAACATCGGACCACCATTCACACTTGCCTGTTTATCCGCTGCGGGCGTGGTCGCAGCTCAAAAGCTAGTTCCGAAACGGGCGAAGCCGACTCCACTTGAGCTCGAAGCGTGGGAAGTGAATAAGCTCCTCAAAAAGCACCTGAACGAGCGCAGACTTCATCGGGCTGGACCAGAAACGGTGATCTCGCTGCTGGAGGAGACCTCTCGTCAATACCTGCGGATTCAGTCCACGCTCTCGACCAACTTCTGGAGAACCCCCGAACTCCCACCGCCCTACGCGGCCCTGCGCGAGAAAGCGCGGCTCGCCTCGGACCGTGCCATGAACGAAACGGTCGTACTGCTCCGCCCCCGGCTTACCGAGAACGTTAAGCCTCAGCATTGGAAGGACGTGGTCGATGAAGTTGCCGAAAATTTGGGATTCAAATCTCCAGACAGGGGCTACGTATTCCCGGGCGATGTCGAACCCGTACGCAACCTCGCCGAAGGTCTCCGCTGTCTAGCCAACGAAGTCGAACAGGCTTCCATTCGGGCTATCACTGACGTGCCCAATTCAACTAGCGCCGAGGCAACTCTCAGATCCTGCCTCACCGAGCTTCGCGCGCTCAATGATGCCGAAACTGAACTCGACGACAGCCTCAAATATCGTCTTTAGCCGCAGAACTTTTGGTCTGTGAAGCGTCAAAGCGATTAATGGATACTGCGGCCATCACCACGATCGTCTCGCACATGCGAGGCCGAACGCTGTTTTCGATCCTCAAAGCGATGCTCGGCAATAACTTCATTGAACTGAAGTCAGCCCGCTGGAGTGTCACCGTCGATGAACTACCTTTAGGCAGAGCCCTCATGTCTCATGACTTGGTCGTGGACGACGTCCTAGGGGTGGTATTCGAATCGTGGTCTTGGACGGAAAAGGGGAAAGCCCGAGTCCTCCACCTTTCCGGTGATCGAGAAGGTCATCTGTCTGTAGCCGTCGATGGTTTCGAGGTCAAGGACCCTTCGTTTGAACTGAATACGGAAGTTAAGGGTGAACCCGAGCAGACGTTTCTCATCATCGACATTCGTTTTGAAAACCACGACTATCCATTCGAAGCACTGTTGGAGTAGTCCTCTTCCTTCTTGGATTGTCGCAGAGAACTTTGGGGCAATGTAGGTTGTGGACGGGTTCCCATGAACGGGAAGATGAAGTAGATGATGTCCATCAGCGCCGATTGCTCAATGGCCACTTCACCTGGCTCCATGCCTCGAGTGGGTCTGTGAAGCGAACTGTTTCCCGTCGAGGCGACACAAAACATGGCAAAAAGCATGACCAACCCCGCGTAAACGTTGGCAAACATGATCCCAACTGCGGCCAGCATGCCGACCCATCCCCAGACGACCAGCTTTCGGGCCTTGCGGATCTGACGCATTCTCTCCGCAAGTTCAAGTTCGTACTCCGCCTTGTCGCGCTCATAGATGCTCAGTTCTGGGACGTAAACGTCCAACTCGATGCCATCTCGATAAAGCTGCCGCACGTACCAAGCGGCAAAATAGTCCGTCCAGCCCGCCGCGACAACAGACGCCTCGACCGCATCCGTATCCGCGCCTCCGCTCATGACCGACCAGGTGTCGTATTTCAAGCCGCTCAATGACGACTCTCCCATGCGCAGAACTTCGTCTCTTAGTTCATCCGGGACTTCGACCGACATGACTGATAGATATCACAATCGGGGTGAACAAGTCCAACGGTCCTAGAGAAGGCCGTACAAATCGGGACTGAATGACTGCCACGGGGCGGCTGACTTTTCGATCCCGGTTAGCACCAGATGGGTATCGCATCCGGCACGACGACCACTTTCCAAGTCGGTGTCGTCTCGATCCCCAACCACCAAGAGTTCGGAAGCTTGAAGCCCCATTTGCCGAAGCGCCAACTCGATCAGAAATGGGTTCGGCTTCCCGACGACGTAGGGCTCCTGACCGGAACAGGTCGCGATTCCCGCCACGATACTTCCCGCTCCCGGGGTAATTCTCCCTCCTTCCAGTGGAAACGTCGAATCTCGGTTCGTCGCCACAAA
Organism: uncultured Armatimonadota bacterium; assembly: GCA_903904815.1. Taxonomy (GTDB): domain Bacteria; phylum Armatimonadota; class Fimbriimonadia; order Fimbriimonadales; family Fimbriimonadaceae; genus Fimbriimonas. The sequence goes on along the minus strand of CAIVDU010000021.1, from coordinate 999 downwards.
CCGAGCGCCATTGAGGAGACACTGCATCGATCCGTTCATGATGGGGTAGTTGAACGAACGGTGGATGCCAACCACCACCGCCTGCGCAGGGACGATCCCAGAATGAACGAGGCCGTCCTCGTCCGCATTGACCACTTCAATTCCTTCCTCACGAATTGTCTGAACTAGGCCAGGCTCGCCCACCACGTAGGCCGAGCGAACTCCCCACTCGCTCAACAGCGCCGCCGTCCCCAGTCCCGAAGAACTGATCTCATCTTGGGTGACCGGGAAGCCCATCTCGGCCAGCTTTTCCGTGAAGAACGATCGAGTCTGACTGGAGTTATTGGTCAAATAACAGACTTGGGCGCCTCTCGCCTTCAGCTCGGAAACGACCTCGACTGCCCCCGGAATCGGCTCTGCACCTCGGTATAAGGTCCCGTCGAGGTCAAACACGTAGCCTGGGTAGAACCGCATCTGTTAGATTGAACCTCCAAACCGATGAAACCATTCGCGCGTCCTTCACGACTCCAGCCCGGCGACACCATTGCGGTCGTCTCCCCGTCCTGGGGTGGACCCAGCTTATATCCCCACGTCTTCGACTTGGGACTCAAGAACTTGACCGAACGATTTGGGCTCAAGGTCAAGGAATATCCGACCGCGCGAATGGCGAACGACATCCTCTACCGCAACCCAAAAATTCGCGCCGAGGACCTCAACCAAGCGTTTGCTGACCCGGAGGTGAAGGGGATCTTCGCAAGCATTGGAGGTGACGACTCGATCCGGATCCTGCCTTTCCTGGACATTCCCACCATTACGGCGAATCCGAAGGTCTTCATTGGCTTTTCGGACACGACGACGATGCTCGCTTATCTCAACATACACGGGCTGGTGACATTCAATGGCCCGTCGATCATGGCTGGCTTCGCCCAAATGAAGAGCCTTCCCGCAGAACTGGAGACCCATATTCGCGAACTACTCTTCGAACCTTCTGAGAGGTACGAGTTTCCCGCGTTTGGCATC
>CAIVDU010000020.1 GCA_903904815.1 uncultured Armatimonadota bacterium | reverse complement strand
TTGGCCAAAGAGGCGGCCAAAGACCGGACGAGAAACCTACAAAACAAGCCGCAACAACTGCCCGAGGGGGTGGCCGAATTGTTTCGGAATTGGTGGCCGAATTAAATTGGAATCAGTGGCCGGATTCCTTCGGAACGCGCAATTGCCATTCTGATCCTCGGCCCCCACACAGGCGGGAGGCAGCCAATTATCGAATGACGACCCGGCATTTTTTGACCAAGGCGTCTTCGGGTCCAGACGCCGATCGCAGAGTCCATTGTCGAACTTACCGGGTGCCGCGGACCGGCATCAATCACGGCTATTGAATCGTTCATGGCGCCCAAAGGAGATGCCAGCGTATTCCCGTGAAATCGAGCAGAAGGCGAGAGGCAGAACCCATGGGGCAACGCCCAACAGCTGGGTAAATCCAAACGCAAGATTCGAGAAAACTTGGTCGGATTCCCTTGGAGAGGGGCGGACGTAGTTGGTTGGAATGGGTGCCTTCGCTTCTACCTGGAAGTTCGATCGTACACAAGAACCGATGGATATGCGAAAATCCGTGGGCTGGTCAGACTCCAGTTCTCGGACAGATCAACTCAGAATGAGTCGATCGCTCGATGCATCGCTCAGGAATGGATAAGTGAGTACTTACAAGGCTCCAAAGCTGCTGAGCCGGTGTTGCCGTCGAACTCCTAGCTTTCGGATGAAGATTTAGTTTCTGGCCCGTTGTGAGTGTGCGCCTACCAACGAGCCCCTTCCTGAACCCAACCGCTCTCAAGCCGCTCAACGAAGAGCGCCGTGTTCCAGACGCCTCGGAGCGGATATTTCCACTCATCCGCCGACAAGTCGCCAACCATCCATTCCCTTTGACCATCCCAAAGCCACCAAGCCCCGTTTGTGTCTGTAGCCAAATCGTACGAACCAGCACGGAAAAGGGGGAATTCCTGAAGATTCTGCGGAACAGCCACCCGACCTGCAATCTCGACATTGCCACGCTTCACCGCGGAGTTCAAACGAATGAAAGCCGAGAAGCGAACCGGCTGATTCACGATCGGTTCAAAATGGTAGGGACGGTGATCATAAAACCCGTCGTAAACCCGCAGCAGGTTCGAATACTCCTGGTGATTGTGAGAGACTTGAGCATACGCAAGACCCTTCGATGTACAAAATTCCACGATCGTACCGATTTCCAGTTTTGCCATTGACTTTCCTGACTCTAGAACCCCATATAACCAACTTTTCTTAAAAGTTCAAATCCCTGCAAGAGCCTTTCCTCATATTTTGGGTTCAGATAATGAATGCTGTTTATGAGATTGCTAAGTGTTCCTCCATTTTTCGCCAAACCATGAAAATCGATTAAGGCCTGCTCTACACCTCGTGCCTGGTCATAGGTCAAGTTTGTCAAGCCAACGATCTTATCCACGTTTCGTCCTATAGCCAAGTGTTCTAACTGACGAGCAAGGAATCGCTTTGTAAAGCCGACATATTCAACCGCACCCTTCTCGACCGAAATGTATACGGTGTAACACTGATTGTGCACCCATAACCAGCTACCGCTCGTTGATCGAACAAAATACGTATGATCCCCTTCAACCTCAAAGTTGTAGACTGTTTTGGCAGCGGAAGAATAGTCGACTCGGATAACCTGAGTGGTTTTAGAGCTAGCTGCGCCTGCGAGCTTGTCTCCACTCTTAAGGTGACCTGCAGGTGTGAAGCCTTGGTTAATGACATAAAAAGGATGATCCGGAGTACATTCGACCGTGCCACCAGTAGATAGCGAGAGAACGACGGTTCCAGCTTGGTCATGCTGATTTACACTTAGAACGCACCTGGATTCATTCTGTGCGGATTCCGTGCCACTCTCGTTGCGTGTAAGAACTCGGTCGCCGGGACGTATGCTGTCAATGGGTTTGGAGGATCCGTCAGCTAGAAGAATTTGCGTGCCTGCTACAAAACACCCTTTGGTCAGCGCTGCGCTCGCGTCTTTGCCGAGCACGGATAGCCTTTGGCACCATTTAGCACCCTTCACCACGTCCGCGACTTCACCAATTGGCACGAACCATGAAGCAAAGCTGCCGCTTTCGTGTGCCCAACCTGAAGACAGGTACTTGGCACCCACAGCATTCAACGCATCATCGCTATGCCCCAGCGTCAGACCGCTCAGGACACCAGCGTGAAAGGAGGATTCGTAGTCGAGATATTTTTGGCCAAACTTTAGGCAGGCGAGCCACCACGGATCGCTGTCTAATCCGCTTGGATCAGCTAAAGTCAGGGGGTTACCGTTGCAGAACTCGTAGAGGTTTTCACCGCCTTCTAGACCGGCGGGGTCGCGGGAGATCCAGCGGCCGGATTTGGGGTCGTACCAGCGGTGGTGGCAGTAGACGAGCGGACAGTCGGAAATGTACCCGTAGCAGAAGTCAGTTACATAACCCGCCTGACCTTTATAGAGAAAAGGACAGTACTCTTGTGTTCCAACAGTGCCAAGGGGCGTAATTGGGCATCCATACGCATCTAAGAGCTCTGGTGGCTCTTCAGGCAACCCCACAGAGTGGATCTTGTTGACGAGGGATCCATTGGGATCGTAAGTGAAGGTCGCGCTTTGATCACCATAAACTTCAAGAACGGGTCCTGTAGGCCCCCACACGTATGCGGTTCCGTTGTGAGCGATCAGGGCATCTCCGTCGTAAGAGAACAGCTCGCCATAGGAACCAACGCCTGCAATCTGTACGTTTTCGACCATCAAGCGTCCGTCAGCATCGTAACGGCATGACTTCACGACGTCACTTGTAGTCACATACTTGATCTGATTTAGAGTTCCATTCAGGTTCCAGACCGCACTCACATTGCGGAACTGGGTCATGTTCCCTTGAGGGTCGTACTGGATACCGTTCTTGTAGATCGTGGTCGAACCGGTGAATTGGTCGGAATGGTTGTCGACGTGGAACGTCTCGCCCCTGAGTTCGGTGACGTTGTCGCAACCATCCGTTCCGTACGCCAGGCTCGCTGGGAAGAAACCGAGCCATTTTTCGCCAACAATCGCGGCACCGATGTTATGACCTGACGCGAACTGGTAGTCGACGCTTCCAGTGTAGTAGCTTCCGACCGACTGCCGAACCTGATAGTTGAACCCCAAAAGGTTATTGTTGCCGTCGTAAGACATCGAGTCACCGATGACACCGAAGGTCGAGAGAACGCTGTGTTGGAGCTTGTCTGGACCAACTACCGGTTGGACATTTGAATCATCGACAACTCCAGCCGGTGTCAGGTTTTGGAGCTGAGTTACCCTGCCACCACCGTCGTATTTGTAGAATGTGCCGATCTGGGGCGTGTCAACCTCAATGACCCTTCCGTTCGCATCGTAGGCATACTTGACACTCGCCACCGGATAACCGTTGAAGCTAACATCTATTTCAGTGACCCGATTGTTCTTATCGTACGAATAGAAGTATTGGTAGGAGATGCCTGGCATGACAAGGTTCATCGATAGTCGGGCACCGTTAGCTGCATAGGTATAGGAGACACTGTTGTCGCCAAATGTGTCTTGAGTCACCCGGCCGGCAGAATCGTAAATGTAGTCGTGCCAAACTGCTTCCGGACTGTAAGAATGTTTGACGCGGCCAAAACCGTCGTACAAGTACCCTTGAGAATAGGTTTGACCGCTGCTCGAAATCAGGTCGATGGCATTTACGAGGCCGTCGGCGGATCGATTGATGCTACCGGTGTAGTTCGGCCCGGTGAACGTCGAGAGATTCCCATTTACATCGAGCTGCGACGTGTAGACGGCGGAGTCCGATGTTCCAGCCCACCCAATTGTGTAGGATCCGTTGAGATGGAAAGGGTCCCAGGTGTAGGTGTGCATTTGGACGCCGTTTCCGTTTTTGACGTTTTGCAGGTTGTACTGGGCGTCACGGTTCAGTGTAATGTGCTGGTTTGGGTCCTCTTGGTTCCAGGTCGAAAATTCCGCATCAAGCCCGAAGGCAAAGAGTTCGCCGACTCCCCCGAGTTGTCCGGGAAAAGCCGTGACGTCCTTCAGCGCCTTGCTTGGAGCGGCGTAGTCGAAGTTGTACGACATCCCGCCGACGTTGCCTAAGCCAGTTAACTGGCCAAACTTGTTGGTCGAGTACGAAGAATAGGTCCCCACCGGATCGGTCCAGCCACCACCGGTGTCCCCAATGTAGAGCTTCGTTTGATTGCCATTAGGGTCAGTGATGCTCGTCGGTCTTCCGAGTCTTTCGCTTTGGTTCGTCGCCGTGTAACCCACTTGAGTAGACACCGTCGTCGCTCCATCGACGGCCTTGGTGGTCACGGTTTGGATCTGCCCCAAAGGGGTGTACGCATATGACAACACCTGACCACTCGGGTAAGTGACGCTGCTCAAGTTCCCAGTTACTTGCCCCAGAGAGAAGTTCGTGCTGGTGAAATACTGGTACGTGGTGGGCGCCATCGACGTGCCATCTGCACCGAATTCCTGTTCCTTAGTGAGCTGGCCCTGGGGAAATCCCGCCGGGTAGGCCCACGTGTATTGCGTGTAGTTGTTGTGAGGGTAGAGAACCTTAGTCGGGTTTCCGGCCGCATCTCGGGTGACATAGACCTCCAGTTGGTTTTGAGCACCATTGACGCTCATCAGGTCTCCACCTTGCCAAACCACGCTCGTCACGTTGCCTGCTGCGTCGATGGACTTGGAGAGCTTTCCGTTGGCGTCGTAGACCTTCTGCGAATTGTCGACATTGGCCCCCACCATCACCGAAGTCGAGCTGTTGGCTCCGTACGTATAGAAGTGGGAGTAGTTGTTGCCATCCGTGAGGCTGTTGGCGCGGGCGGTCACCGGGTCGAAGGTGATATTCGCTGTCGCCCCCGAACCTTCGGTGCCGGTCGACGACAGATAAGGAACTCCGTTGATGACCGTATAGCCGTAACTCCAAAGAATATGGCCGTCGTCCACACTAGTGACCGAGGCGAGTTCTCCATTGGAGTAGCCATAGCTCACTGAGCCGATGTCACTGACACCGACCGTGTAGAGAAGCCCCGACGAATACGTCAGATTCATGCTCTTTTGCTTCGTCCCCGTATAGTCGGAGTAAAGCGACGAACTTGAAATCGAAGTGAGGGCTCCTCCGACGTACGTGAGGTTTGTCTGAGACCCCACTGCGTTCACGAGAGTGTGAAGACGATAGACACTGTCACCCGGGTCCATTGTGAAGACCTGCTGCTCAAGGCCGTTCTGGTATACGGTGATGCTGGTCCACTGACCGGTGGTCGAACCAGGAACCCCGGAGACCTTATAGGGAGCATAGGTTGGAACCGAAAAGTCGCCCGTCGGTGAGCCGGAAACCACCGGCGTGATGGTCTCCGAACTTCCGTTGGGATATACGAGTTGAATCGGTCCCCATACGTTGGGCTGCTGAGGCACCATCCGGTAGTCGAAGTTGTGGGTCCAACCGGCGGGAAGCCCAGGTGAAGAGATGTTTCCAGCGGCAAGCGCTGAGCGGTACCGCCGACTGAATCCAATCGGTCCCACGATGGGATCGTCCAGCACGATGTCCGCTCCCGAACTCGACTCGACGACACCAAAGGGCAGACTGATGCCAAGGATAGAAGAAGGACCACCCCCAGGAGCGTCCGAAGTATCGACGGGAATGGTGTGTTCTTGCCAACCAACCAGACCGAGAGCGTCAGGCAGATATCCAGTGGGGGGATTGGGGACGATGGTGATGGGTGCCCGTAGGGTGGTCGGCGTCGCGCTTGCCTCATTTGAATTAGCACTTTCACCATTCGGCCCCATGTTGGTGACCACAAAGTAGTAGACCTGGCCATTTGTGAGTCCCGTGTCGACCCAGCTTGTTCCGGTGAGAGTCTTTACTTGAGTGTAGGGTCCACCCGAAGTCGTCGAGACCTTGACGTTGTAACCAGCCGAACTTGGCACTGCCTGCCAAACCAAAGTTGCCTGCCCATTGCCTGGGTAGGCATGCAAATTCTTGGGAGCACCGTAGACTGCGGACGGAGTTGCGTTCGCCACGTTGGAGTTCGCGCTCGTGCCGTAGGCATTCGAGGCGCTGACCTCGTAGAAGTACTGGACGCCGTTTGTTAAGCCGGTATCGACAAAACTCGTGGCGCCTGCAGGAGTTGGAATGACCGTGTACGGCCCCATACCAGCGGTAGCCCTCGACAGGGTGTAACTGCTCGCACCCCAGGAAGGGGTCCACCACAGATTGACCTGGGTGTCGCCGGGAGTTGCAAAAATATCGTTGGGAGCCGTCGGTTTAGTGTTCGAATGAAACGGTGTGGCGGTGGCCTCGTTTGAAAAGACGCTGCTGCCAGAGGAGTTCACGGCGGCGACCACATAGAAGTAGGGCGTGCCGTCGACTAAGTTGGTGTCTAAAGTGGAAGTGTCACCGGTATCGAATATGTGCACGTACCCGTCGCCCGAGCTTGGCGACCTCCAGACCTGGTAGTAGCTTGCTCTGGCGCTCGCATTCCAATTGAGCGAAACCGTGGTGTCTCCCGGGGTCGCGGCAAGCCCGGTCGGAACCGCAGGGGGAAGAATATTCGGCTTCGTAATCACCTGGAACATCTGACTGCGATGGGCCAGTGTCCCAAAGTTGATGCGGACGGTATAGAACCCTAGCGGAGCCGACGACGGCGCCGTAACGGTCACCGTGCTCAATATATAGACGCCGTAATTGAGGCTTGCCCCCCAGCCGTTCGGGGCATTGCTTGAGCCAACGGTAGCCCCCGAAACATTGAGGATATCCCAGGTCAAGCCGGTCGCCGGGGGTGTCATTCCGGTGGCATCAAAGACGCCAGTACCACCCTGGGGCACTGAAGGGCCCGACTGGCGCTTGGCCCCAGCGAAGCTGACAACCGTGAGCAGTAAAAGGAGCAGCGCTAAAGCGCCGCGTGACACCGATTTGAGGATCTGGTTCATGGCGAGGGTTCCGACAGTGGACAATAGTATAACTTTGTCTACCTACCCAATGCCAAGTAGTTTTTACAAATTTTCTCTATTTATGAGTACTTTAACTCGTTGTGAATACCCCATCTGCAATTTTCATGGACGAAAAAGGTTGGGTGCTTCTAAGAAGAACGCACATCCATCCGCGGATCTATCACTCGAGGACTATTTTTTTGAAACGAGTGGATCAGCATGCGGGTTGCAAGTTTTTTCACTTTCCCAATTCGTTAACGACTAGCGACTCACGATTGGGATGGCCACTACGAACCGCTAGCCAAGACCGGGCGCTTCCGCTCCCGCGCCCAGTACACCACCGCCATCACGCAAGACAGGGCGGCCGTGATCGCGAGGATGTTGAATGCCGGACCCCAGCCTTGACGGGTTGCCACTTCCCCGATCAGCTTGCCACTCAAAATTCCGCCGATGTAGCCGACTCCGTCGATCCAGCCAGCGGCGGTCGCGCTTGCGTGACGACCACCAAATCCAAGCGAGATCGCGCCAGCCAGCAATGAATATGGGCCGATTAAAACAAATCCCGTGCCGGCCACAATCGCCACCGTCGCGCCCTGGCCGAGAGAGGCGTGGGCCAGGGCCACCAACCCCACGGTTCCGACTGCCAGTCCCCCAGCAATCAAAAGCGCACGTCCGGTTCGACCAAACTTGTCGCTCAGGAACCCAACCGCCAGCACCGAGAACCCGCCAAACAAGGGGAACAGCGAACTTGCTCGGCCGGCCGCGTCCGAGCTCATGCCGACCGCCTCGTGCAAATAGGTCGGCGTCCAATCGTTGAACGTCTCTCGCATGAACGTGAACCCAAACGACAGTGCGCAGACCGTCCAGAAAGTCGGGCTGGTCAGCAACGGCCGAAGAATATCTCCCAGGCCCTTCGGCGCCTCTTCAGAAACCAGCGCCTCCGGGTTGGTCTCGGGCTCCGGTAGTCCACGCTCACCGGGCGTCTCCCGAAGCAGCGGAATCGCCGCGAAGAAGATCACCGCCAAGACGGCCGCCGACACGAAGAAAATCGACTGCCAACTGAATTTCAGAGTGATGAGCTCACTCAGGAACAGTCGGGAAAGAAAGTCTCCAAACAAGAAGCTCAGACTGATCAAACCCATCACCGACCCATACACGCTGTGGCGGAACCAGCGCGATGTGATCTTCACCATGCCGACCCAACCGGAAGCCTGAATGAACCGGTTGCCGCACCAAGCCATGAGAAAGAGCGGGGGACCACCGGCGCCAAACAAGATCGTACAGAGCACCGCCCCCGCCATCCCCAGCAGAAACATCCGGCGCCCTCCCAGGAGGTCCGCCGTACTGCCAAAGATGAATTTGCCCAAGGCGTAAAGGGCCGTGGCAAGGCCGGTCAGGTTGCCGATCGTCTCCTTGGTCACCCCGATACTGGCGTACTGATCAAGAATCAAAGGGCGGGCGACGCTTAGATCGCTTCGGCACAGATAATAACCCGCGTACCCGACGATCATTGTCGCGACAGTGATGGCAGGCCAAGGACGGACACGAGTGGGGGCAGTAGCTTCCATGAGTTTACAAACAGGCAAGTGCAGATTCAAGAGCAGACAGGGCGAATTGGGATTCGTCATCTGAAAGAGTCAAAGGGGGAGTCAAAGTCAGAACCGTGCCCGAGGACACCTTGAAGCTCAGCCCCCGAGAAAGGCAGGCGTACATCACCGCTTCGGCCGCGCTTGGTTCTGCCATCTCGACCGCCATCAGCAGTCCGAGCCCCCGAACGTCGACGATCGCAGCATGCCGCTCGGCCATCGACCGAAGCTCCCCAATCATGCGTGCCCCAAGATCTCGGCTGCGCTCGACCAGCCTCTCCTCAACGATCACGTCCAGCGTCGCCAAGGCCGCCGCCGCCGAGAGCGGGCTCTTTTCGTGCGTGTAGTGGCCCAAAGCCGACTCACTCGCCACATCCAGTTCCGGCCGGGCAAGCAACGCGGCCAAAGGCATCACCCCACCGCCGAGTCCCTTACCAAGGACAACCATGTCGGGCTCCACTCCGCTGAGTTCGGTGGCGAACAACGCACCCGTTCGGCCGAGGCAAACGGGAATCTCGTCGAAGATCAGGAGAGCCCCCGTCCGATCGCAAGCCGCTCGGATTCGTCTCCAATATTCGGGGGGCGGCGCGACGACCGTAGTACACCGAATGGGTTCCGCGATGACGGCCCCCACGTCACCTTCCTTTTCCAGGACGTATTCCAAATACGAAGCGCAGGCCAGAGAACAGGTCGTGCCACATCCCAACGGACACCTTCGGGGGTCCGGCGGGGAGACATGCTCCGTCCCCGGCAGCAGGGGCCCCACGTTTCGCCGAAAAAACGACTCACCGCCGACCGAGATTGCGTCCAGCGAAGCGCCGTGGAATGAGTCCCACATCGAAACCGTTTTGAATCGGCCAGTCGCGACTCGAGCCAGCTTCATGGCCATACCTACCGCCTCTGCCCCGCCCGGCGCTAACAACACCTTTCCCCCCGCGATCGGCCCCAAGTTCGAGAGCTTCTCGGCAAGCGCTACCGCTGGCTCATTCGTGTATCGCCGAGGGCAAAATGGCAACGTATCGAGACAGTCTTTGACTGCGCCAATGACGGCCGGATGGCCGTAGCCCACCTGATGGGCAGAATTCCCGTGAAAGTCGAGATACCGCCGTCCCTCGACATCGACAATCCAACTGCCATGCGCGCTCGAAAGCGCGTTCAGACAAGGGGTCGAAAGGGCCTGACGAAGATAAACCTCTTCGTCTCTGCGAAGCAACTCAGAGGTTTGGCCACTCAGGTGTGCATGCTGCCACTCCACGCGGCGGTCGCTGAGGTTGACGTCGCCTTCCACCGTCTTGTCCGACCCTACGCTCAATCCGTATCCCTCGCTCCGCTCGCCGGTCGATCGTTGCTCCGGACCGGATACGGAACCTTGTCTGAGTGCAAGCTGGCCCAAATCACTCGATTCAGCCAGTAGCTATCCGGCCCGTCTGGATGGCTCCAGTCGAGCTGACGCGTCTTCTCCGCCCAGAACTTCTGAGACGAGTTCATGCGACCGACGTGCCCCGGGTTTGGTTGATCGAGTGCCACGCGGGCGGGCGCATGACGGAATGGCGTGGGGTCCAAAGAGTTCGAGAAGCAACTCGTGATCGGGTCCGACAGCGCGTCAAAACGGTTCATCGGATCCAGACCCACCATCAACTCGATCGAACGAACCATGCTCGTCGTCGTGATGAACTCATGGTTCGTCTCATGCCGCCGATTGTAGGGGCTGATCACCAACGCGCTCGTTCGGTGTCCATCGACGTGGTCCGGTCCGGATTGAGCGTCGTCCTCGATCACGAAAATGCAGGTGTCCTTCCACAAAGGACTCTTGGAGATCGCCTCGACCACTCGGCCAAGCGCCAAGTCGTTGTCCGCCATCATCGACTCCGGCTTCGGGTAGTTCGGATCCGCGCCTTCCGTGTGATCGCAACACAGACTCATGATCGTTAAGGTAGGTACCGTCCCATTAGCATTCCGAGCCTGGTAGTCCTTGATGAACTCGTCCGCTCGCGACTGATCGCTCTGGATCAGCGGCCAGTAGTGAACCGTCGGGTGCACGTACGGCTGGAGCCCGGCCACTCGGCAGTGGGGGATGTACTTGAACTTGCCAGCGCCGCTCTTATAATCGGCCCATGCCTCAAACCAGTCTTTGGGGCGGTAGGGCTGGTATTCAGCGTCGTCGGCCACCACGAACTCACCGTAATCTCGGAACGACACCTTCTTCTTCGTGGCCGCATCCCAAAGCCCGCCGCCAGTCGAGAGCGACATCGAGCAGTTGCCGTCGTCGTTGTAGGTGCGGGAGTAGCCGACGTAGAAGTGCTCTTGATAGTCGTTGGCAAGCGCCTGGGTGCTCCAAGCGTGGCCATCATTGGAGTTCGTGCCCGTCACGTAGGCGTTGTCGAAGAGACCGAATTCCCGCGCCAGCGCATGGTGGTTAGGCATGATGCGCTCACCAATATCGCAAAGTTTCGGGTCGCCATTCCCTTCCGGCATATCCCCAAAGATCTCGTCGTAGGTGCGATTCTCCTTGATGATGTAGACCACGTGCTTGATCGCACCGTTGTAGACCGCAAGCTTCGGTCGAGGGAAGCTATCCCCCCATCGATTCGCCACCGCCACCTTAGCCGTGTCCGCCGCGAGGTCCGCCTTCAAGTCGATGATCGAAACTGAACCCTCGAAGTCGTGAACGTTCCCCGGCCGCCCGTAAGCCGTGTTGGCCACCGAACCGGTTCCCTTCGAGTTCAAGACGATCGCCCGAGATCCTTCGAGGAACAAGGAGATCGGATAGAACCCAGCCGGACGGAATCCAAGCACCTTTCCACTTTTGAGATCAATGGCGGCTAGCGCATTGTCGCCGCCATCACACGCGTAGAGCGTGTCGCCGTCGACCGCGAGGGCAGTCGGCATCGCGCCCAATACTCGAAGCTTTCCCCACCGGAGCTCAATCGTCCGCCTAACTCGCTTAGCAGGCACATCGATTTCGGAGATGGTGTCCGACATCGTGTTGGCCACAAACGCATGGGTCCCCACAACGACGATGTCCGAAGGATGCACTCCAACGGGAACTTGAGTCGTCGTTCCCGACGAGAGGTCGATCAAGCTCACCGTGCCCGTATTCGGCACGCCCCGTGAGTCGACAACGATATCTGCATCTTCGCTCTTCGAAGTGCGATCTCCCGGCTTAGCCAGGCGACCACCCCAATTCGAAACGATCAGGGTTTTCCCATCGTCGCTCAATCGGCATCCAAACGCGATGTTCTCAACCGGGAATCGGCGTAGCACCTTGTGGCTACCTAGGTCAACTTCGATGGCCTCTTTCAGGTCGGCCGCGGTGACGTATAGGCGGGTACCGTCCCGGGAAATAGCCATGCCACCCGGAACCGGATTCCGTTTGCCGTCTCCGATCTCGATCTTGGGGCCAGGAGTCAGTTTCTTCCCGTCGAAGTCAAACAAAGCGATCCATCCGCTTGCCGTGCTCGCCAGAAGGTGTTGACCGTCTGGCGTCCAGACCACTCCTCGAAATCCTGCCTCGGCGCCGAGGTCGACGCCAGAACCCTCGACCACGCCGTCGGGCCGACAAAGAAACACCGAAGTGTGGTTCAGCACCGCAAAGAGCCCGCCGTTCGGATGTTCAGCAATGTCGCTGGGTCGCCCTTTAAACCGGATGGCTGGTGCCGCAATCCGCTGACCGGTACTCAAGACAAAGGAGCCATCCGGCTGCTTGCCAACATGAAGGACGCCAAGAGTTCCAACTCCGGCGAAAGCAAGTCCACCGAGGGCTAAAAGCAAATAACTGAACGCACGTGTCCGCATGGAATGCGACAGGTTTGCCTAGAATTGTTAAGGGAGGAAAAAGATGCCAGTTCCGGGTCGATTCCCCTACCCCGCGATCCTAAGCGCGCTCTTACGATATTCACCTGGCGTCATCCCATGATGCAACGCGAATCTCTTGTAGAAGTGCGACAGATTCGGCATTCCGCACTCTTCCGCGATGGACTCGATAGGAAGCGCCGTCTGAGCAAGTCGTTGAGCCGCGAGCTCAAGGCGAAACTCGTTGACCAATTCGGTTGGCGTCTTGCCCAAATAGGTCCGACAGACGCGCGCGACATGGTCCGCCCCGCGTCCCGCAAACCGGACGAGTTCAGGAACACCCAACCGCAAAGCTTCCGGCTGCCGTAGTTTGGCCAAAGCATCCGCTAACCAACCGGGAATCCGGTCATGGTGCGGAGACTGCCGACTCCGCTCAATCATGCGCCCGACCAACAGCAGGAGCATTTGCAGTTCCGCATCGCCTTTCTGGGGCAGTTCAAAAATGGGAGTGATTCCAGCAAGTCGATGCAAGTCGAAGCCTTCGAGCCGATAGTGCCGAGCTTCGGGCGGACCGTCAAATAGTTCACGAACCGGCGTGCGGATATTGGCGCAAAGCTCTTCAAGCTTGGCGGTCGGAAACGCCACGTTTACAAACCCGACCGGCGCATCCGGGGAAGCGTACACCGAGTGAAGGTCGTCTGGCCGGACGAACACAAGGTCGCCGATTTCCAACGGACGGATCGCCCCATTGACCCAGTGAACGCCGCTCCCTGAGTCGACCCAAAACAGCTCGTGAAAGTCGCTATCGTGAATGCCTTCCGGGGTTTTGCCCGTGAGGGTGAGGCGAGAGAGGTGATAGCTGCACGGCGCCGTCACAAATTGGCGAATCAATAAGGTGCGCTCTTTGACAAATGCCGCCACAGAACAAGCATATCCCGGAATTGCACATAGGCTTACGCCACAAATGCCGATATAGTGGAATGATGAGCGTTGCGTCCTCGCGCCTGACTACCGAAGAAGTGGCCTTCTATCAGGAAGAAGGCTATTTCATTCACAACCGCCCCGTTTTGGATAGCGCCAAGTTTGCCGGGCTCCAGCACTGCTTCGAGGAGATCCTGTCGAATCTGGACCGGGACGAGCGCCCAGAAGCGATGGATGTCCCCCACTTCATGCATCCCGAACTGTTCGAATGGGCGTTCGACCCGAGCGTCCTTGCCCTCGTCGAGCCGATTCTCGGACCGGATATCGCCCTCTTCTCCACCCACTTCATCTGCAAGCCAAAGGGCAACGGAAAACGAGTGCCATGGCACGAGGACTCGGCTTACTGGAAGGGACTTATCGAGCCCATGGAAGTGTGTACGGTATGGCTTGCTCTAGATCCTTCGACTCGCGAGAACGGATGCATGATGGTCATCCCCAGAACTCACACTTCAGGATACAAGGGCTTCTCCGAATACGAGGATGTCGACACCGCCAAGAATGTTTTCAGCAACGAGATCAAGCCAGTATTGCGAGATGAGGCCAAGCGGGTCCTCATCGAACTCAAGCCGAACGAGTGCTCGCTCCACGATGCCCGTGTCATGCACGGCAGTGACCCGAACACCTCGAACATCCGCCGGTGCGGATGGACTCTCCGGTTCACTTCAACCAAGTCAAAGTTCAACACCGAACGCTTCGCCGGGGCTCACCAGGTCTATCTGGCGAAAGGTCAAGACCATGCCGGGAACGTCTACGCCGACCCGACCCGTGCCTATCCAGAGGTGATGGAAGCCCGCGGCGCTTCCGCTAGGTACAAGAATTCCCACTAAATCGGGAATTCAGTTCTTCTGGGGGACGAAGAATCAGCAACGGGCCATGGACGATTCCGCGATCGCCGACCCGAGGCGAGCGCGACCACGCCTCTCCGTAAACCGATCGTGGATCACCTGGACCCGCGTAAGTAAACGGGCGTACTCCGGATCGGTCGCCTGCCACCAAAGCAGGGATTTGAGTTGGAGAATTCGAATTTCGCCAACCGAAAAGTCGCCCACGCCAAAGCTCTGCTCAAGGCGGGACAATTCCGTTTCGAAGTCGGAGAAGCTGAGTTCGTTCGACGCGGATCGGACCTTCGCCAGGCCACTTGACTCGACACAAAGCCTCTCCTCCGGGCTAGCTCCCAGGAATAAGAGAAGGCTCGAGAGCGTGGTCCGAGAAGGCCGAGAAAGCGACGACTCCCAGCGACTGACCGTACTCGTGGCCACTCCGAACTGGCTAGCAACCTCGACGAGTGATAGGCCGGCCCGAACCCGAAGAACTCGAAGAAGCTCTCCTCCAGAGGGCGCCGCCCTTTCGTGCCTCACCGCCCGGGCTGCCCTCGGCGTGTCTTGGCTAGCAAGAATCCGCAGACTTCCTTGGCCATCCACTCCCAGAGCAGAGAGTAGGCTCTGCAGCTCTGGAACGCGCGGATCGCAGGTCCCTGATTCCCACCGCGAAAGCGTCGAAGACGCAATCGAAGCAATCCTTGCCGCCTGACGTTGACTCAGTCCAAGCGCTTCCCGCTGCTCACGAAGAAGCACCCCCAAACGTCGCCGAGTCGAGCACATCGCCCAGTGGAATACCTATAAAGTGTTACCGCCTCATTAAGGGTCATTTCCAACGCAACGGGTAGGCTCGCCGTGAAATGATCTCCTGGAATCGCGTCGTGATCGCGTTGGGAATTGCGGTCCTATCTGCCTCCCGAGCCCGCGCGGGAATCGGCCCCGAAAATGTGGTTGTCGTCGTCAATGGCGATAGTCCGGCCTCCGTTACCGTCGCCAACGAGTACGCTCGCCTACGAGACATTCCCGCCTACAACATCATCGTCCTTCACCATCTGAGCAACCCAGAGTCCACCGATGTCAATCACTTTCGAAACGAGATTCTGCGGCCCGTTCTTGAGGCGATCAACGATCGGGGAATCACAAATCACATCGATTGCGTCACTTACAGCGTTGACATTCCCTACTCGATCAACGTCGATGCCGACGTCAAGGGTCGCCAACTTCCGCAGGTCATCACCCGCACCGCCTCCATCAACGGCCTGACGTATTTGAGCGACTGGGTCATGAAGGGCGACATCGATTACCTCCGGCTGGATATCAACCGGTACGCGCGAAAACTGCTTCCCCTCGCCAACGGCAAGGAACTCACTCCAGCCGAGCAGGTGCTGTACGCGAACGCGGTGACCGCCTACGATCACAAGGACTATTCCACCGCGATCAAAGGGTTGACCGAACTTCTTGAGACGCCAAGATCCGACCCGAACATTGCCTATAACCTCGCCTGTTCGCTCGCCCTTTCCGGTCGACTCGAGGAAGCCGTGGCCGCCCTCCGGAAGGCAGTGAATGCCGGTTGGCGCAACTACGGCCAAACCTCATCCGATCCTGACCTCCTTCCCCTCAAAAACCTTGAAGGCTTCCAACAAATCCTCAAGCTGATTAAGGGCGCTCACATCGAGGTGCAGCTTGGGGCCCCTTTTCACCATGTGACCGGCTGGAATCTGGTGGGGGAACCCGATCCGCAAGGGGCGCACTATCTTCTCTCAACGGTTCTCGGCGTGACCACCGGCCGCGGAAACAGTCTCGACGAAGTCCTGAACTCTTTGCGACGGGCCGCCCACGCTGACTTCACTTCACCCAAGGGAACGATCTACTTTGAGAAGAACGGAGACGTTCGCTCCACCACCCGGCAATGGGGATTCGAGCCGGCTGCCGCCGAGCTTCGCCGACTCGGAGTCGACGCGGTGGTCGAGTCGGGCCAACTTCCAAAGGATCGAACGAACGTCGCCGGAGCTATGATCGGAACTGCCGACTTCGATTGGCCTGCAAGCCGCAGCACGATCTTGCCGGGAGCAATTTGCGAGCACCTAACGAGTTGCGGCGGAATGCTCCAAAAGGGTGCGCCTCAGACCCCATGCTCTGAGTTCATTCGGAACGGAGCAGCCGGAACATCGGGGGCGGTGACCGAACCATACGCTCTGCAAGAGAAGTTCCCCAGCCCCTTCATCCATGTTCAATACGCGAAGGGATTCACTCTCGCCGAATCTTTCTACCAATCGCTCTCCGGCCCATACCAACTTCTTATCATTGGCGACCCGCTCTGCCGGCCATGGGCCAAAGAGGTGCCCGTCAAAGTCCGACTGCTCCCTTATGGACATCCTGTGCGCGGAAACCTTACGCTCAAGCCCTCCGTTTCGTCTCCCAAAGGCATTTCTGAGTACCAACTATTTGTGGACGGGCGTTGGGTTCTCACGGCGAAGCCAACCTCGCCCCTCACGTACAACACCGATGGGCTCAAGCCAGGAATCCACCAGTTCAGGCTGGTCGCTGTGGGCAATGACTTAGCAGAGTCGAAATACCACACGACATTCACTGCCCAAGTGGCCGCCTCCCGCTAGGAAGGCGGTCTCAGACCTTGCGAAGAAGGTTCATCCAACTGGTTGCGATCGCCTTCTGGTCGAGGTTGCTCTCGCTCATCATTTCATCAATCCGGTAGTTCTTGATGAAACCAAGAAGCATCGCGGAAAGCATGACCGCCGGAACATCATCTCGTATGCCACCCTCCGCCTGGGCCGACTCGAACAAACTGGTGACGGATCGAATGATCCATTTTTCCTTGGCTCCATGGTCCGAATCGCCATCCATGTTGGGCAGGATGTGGCGCGAAAGGTCCTGAAACAGCAGGGATTCGTCCCCAAAGCGAGTTCCGACCGCCCAGGAGATAAAGTCTTGGATCCGGTCGGTCGCCGTCCGCGAGACGTCCAGCGAGGAGAGGTAATCCACCGCCTTCTGGATGCAGCGAACCGAGATCCGCTCGACGATATCTTCCTTTGACTTGAAGTGAAGATACAGAGTCGGCTTCGAAATGCCGACCGCCTCCGTAATATCGTCCAGCGTCAGTGTCGAATAGCCCTTGGAAATGATCAGATCTTGGGCAGCATCCACGATCGCTTCCTCACGAAGCGCTCGAACCCGTTCTTTCATGCTTGGCCGCGTCTGCACGCAATCATATTGACCTATTCTCATGGTTTTCTACTTGCCTTTTCTAATGATCAGGTAATTATCCTCATTTCTTGAGATTTTTCTTTACTCTCAGTAAATATTTATGACGTCTATGCCGTATGATTTATTCAACGGCTGATCAAACAACGATCAATAAAGAAGACGACCCATGAATAAACGAACCCAGACACAAGGAAATGGAAACCAGTGAGTGCGGCGCTATGGCTCCTGGGGGCTGCTATCGGCTTCCCCTCTTCCGCGAACAGCCCCACCCTTTCATTGAACGAAGCGATCCAACTTGCGATCGCCCACAGTACAGACATTCGAATCGCTAAGAACGATGTGCGCACTGCCAAAGCCAGGGTCGGCGAACAAGCTTCGCGCGGCAATCTTCTCGGCGGAGTCTCCGGAAGCGCGACTCGATACGACAACAAAACGATGCTTTCCCTCGGCGGAAGCTCCTTCGAAGTAGTACCGATCCACCAAGAGACGCTCACCGCGCAACTGTCCCAGCTCATCGACGTGACCGGACAGGTAGCCACCTCCGTCTCCCAAGCGAGACTGGGAGCCTATGCCGCGGAATTCAACCTTCGCGCTCGGACGTCAGACCAGATACTGGCGACCACTACCACCTACTACATGGTGTTGAGAGCCGCTGAAGCGGTCAAAGTTGCTCAAGCCGCCCTGGAGGCGTACCAAGAGCAGTTGAGAACGACCACGCTCCTTTGGAAAGAGGGAGTTGGCCAACGCATCGACGTCTACCGGGCAAGCAGCCAAGTCGCCGACGCCGAGCGAGAACTCCTTCGCCGCCAGAACGATCTCAACTCCGTTCGAAGCGCCCTTAATGATCAGATCGGGAGAGCGCTCGACACTGATATTCAGTTAGCCGAGGAACTCCCTCGCGGAGTCGACGAAGTCTCCACGACGCCAAGGGCTCAACTCATTGTGCAGGCCTTGGAGCGACGATCCGAGATTCTCAGTTCTGAGATGAACGTCGCTGCCGCGCAAAAGGGAATCAAAATTGCCCGAGCCGATGCCGAGCCCCTGGTGAGCCTCGGCCTCTCCGGCAACTACTATCCGACGACTTCGTTCTCGAATCCCCGCCACTCGATCGCCGGACTGATGGTCAGTGTCAGCTTCCCGATCCTCGACGGCGGTCTGGCCCGGAATCGAACGGACGAGGCACGCGCAATTGTCGACTCCGCCAAGGCCCAAGAGGACCAAACCAAACGGACCATCGCCCTTCAGGTGCAAAACGCTTCGCTCGATGTCGAAACCGCGAAGAAGCGGTTTGACGCCGCCGAAGAGTCGCTAAAGGCCGCCGAAGAAGCCCGAAAACTCGCCCAACAGCGGTACGCCGCCCAAGTGGCCCAGTACCTGGAGGTCACCGACGCACAAGCGGCGCTCACCGCCGCTCAGGCCGCCAAAGTCGACGCCCACTACGACCTTCTTACCGCCCAGGCAAAACTCGCAAGAGCCTCTGGCGCGTTGGACTCGACCGAATCAACCACAACCAAGAAAGACATTCAGCCCATTAGCGGCGCGAGGAAATCATGAACATCGAAGAGGAAATCCAGAAAATCGAAGAGCCAGGCGTCATAGATGTTCCTACCGCACAGCAAAAGAAGAGGCCCAACCCAGTCGTCCTGTCCGTCGTTGCGATTCTTGCCTTGGCCGCCGTCTACAAGGGCTACGGTACCTACAGCTTTGGCCTCACTCACGTCTCCACCGACGATGCCTATGTAACCGGCGACCTCGTCGGGATCAGCCCCAGCGTGGGCGGAAACCTCGTCGAGCTCAAGGTGCAAGATGGGGACTTCGTCAAGAAGGGTCAGGTCATCGCCGTCATCGACACCAGCGGACCTGAAGCGGAGCTCGCACAAGCCAAAGCTAACTTGACCGCTGCCGAAACTCAAGTTCCCCAAGCCCAGGCGGAACTCACTTTCGCCAAGCTCTCGACCGACGCCTCTATCAAAAAGTCAGTGGCGGCCGTCACATCGCAGTCGGCAAAGATCGACGGTTCTCGTCTCCAGGTCGATCTGACCCGCGACACCGTGCGAAACCAGATTAACCAGGCAGAAAGCCAGCTTTCCGCGACCCGGGCTCAGGCAGCGCAGGCCATCGCCTTTGTCGACTCCGCCAGAGCCAGTGTCACGAGCGCGCAACAGGCGGTAAAGACTGCCGATCGATCAGCTGAGGCGGCAAAAGCCGCCGTCGTGGCGGCCCAAGCAGATGCAGACCGCGCGTCGAAAGACCTTGATCGATACCGCCAGCTGGTCGAGTCGGACGCAATCTCGAGGCAACAGTACGACACCGCGAAGGCAACCGCCGCCGCCGCAAACGCCAACCTGGTGAGCGCCCAGCAGAGGGCAGAGGCCTCATCCTCCGAAGCCGATCAGGCAAGAGATGGCGTCCAGCAGGCCATCGCTCAGCTGCGTGTCGCGGAGAAGCAGGCGGAAGCCGCATCGAAGCAGATTCAGGTTGCTCAGGCCGGAGTTGGCCTCGCTCATGCTAGCCGAACGAGCGTCGGAATCCAAGATACCAACGTCCGCAACTCGGAAGGTCAAGTCGGGCAAGCCGACGCCGACCTCTCGACCGCTCAAGCCAGTCTCCAGCAAGTCACCATTCGCCAGACGCAAATTGGAGCCGCCCAGGCCCAGGTTCTTCAAGCTCGTGCCGCCGTGGAACGCGCTCAGATCCACCTTCGGGATTGCCAACTCTTGGCGCCATGCGATGGTTACGTCGTCAAGCACACCGTCAACGTCGGCTCGGCCCTGAACCCAGGACAGACCATCGTGACAATGACTCGCGGAGCGGACGTCTGGGTCATGGCCAACTTCAAGGAAACTCAGCTCAAGGGCGTGAATTCTGGCCAGAGCGTCAGCATGGAAGTCGACGCGTTCCCGGGCCGCGAGTTCAAGGGCAAGGTCCTCACCGTCCTGCGAGCCACCGGCTCCGCGACGACGCTCCTTCCTCCGGATAACTCCACCGGAAACTTCACCAAGATCGTTCAGCGGGTCCCCGTGAAGATCGCCATCGAGGCCGAAAACAAGGCCGACGCAGATCAGCTCCGACAAGGAATGTCGGTCGCCGCGACCATCGACACCGCCAGCAAAGGGAGCGACTAACTCGTGGCCGCCGCTGCAGCCTTGAAACCAAGCGCCGTAACCTCCACCGGTTACGGCAGCGCCCGATGGATTCTTCTCCTTGGGTTCTCCCTGGCGGCCATCCTCGAGGTTCTCGACACGTCGATCATCAACCCCGTCTTGCCCACGATGGCCGGCAACCTGGGTTCGACTACGGAAGAAATAGCGTGGGTCAGCACCGCCTACATCCTCGCGAACGTGGTGTTCCTCCCCATGACCGCCTGGTTGTCCCAGCGGTTCGGCATGAGGAACTACGTGGTCTCGTCGATCGGCATCTTTGTCGCTTCTTCGGTCATGTGCGGCTTCTCTCACTCGCTCAACGAAATGATCGTCTGGCGGATCGCCCAAGGCGCCGCGGGAGCCCCCCTCATCTCGATGACCCAAGCCTCGATCGCGAGTGTCTTCCCTCCAAAGGAACAGCAGATCGCCATCGGCCTCTGGGCAATGGGCATCACCGTCGCCCCTTCCGTCGCTCCCGCTCTCGGAGGGTGGATCGCCGACAACTACGCGTGGCCCTGGATCTTCTTCATCAACGTTCCGGTCGGCATTCTGTCCGCCTCTCTCATCTGGCCACTGTTCAAAGACACCGCCAAATCCAGCGTCAGTCGAATCGACTATCTCGGAATCGGCCTGCTCACCGCCGGTCTCGCCTCTATTCAATATGTATTGGAAGAGGGCAATAGTAAGGACTGGTTCGAGAGCGACCTTATTAGCCGTCTCTCACTGCTAGGAGTGGTCTCCACTGGCCTCTTCATCGCATGGCAGCTATCAAGCCGAAACAAAGCCCCGGTCGTCAACCTTCGAGTTCTCAAGGATCGTGGTCTCTCGGCCGCCACCGTGGTCATGTTTGTCGCCGGTGTCGGTCTCTACTCGGGACTCTACATGTTCCCTATCTTCTCTCAGGTGGTACTGGGGTTCACCCCAACCAAGAGCGGAGTGTTCATGCTCGTCCCCGGAGTCGTGCTTGGAGTCGGAATGATGGGTGGCAACATCATGATCGAGAAGGGCATCCCCGCCCGAGACGTAGCGATGGCAGGGGTCGTGTTCTGCATCATCGCCATGTGGCTTCTCGGACATAGTACGCCTTTCAGCAACCAGTCCGATGCCCAGTTCGCGCTGGACTTCCGAGGATTGGGATTGGCCTTCCTCATGCTTCCGATCACGGTCGCTGGAATCGTGAATCTCCGTGGCCGGGCTATCGGCGAGGGCGCCGCTCTGCTGGGCCTGGCTCGCCAGTTCGGCGGCTCCGTCGGCATCGCCATCGCCTCAACCGAATTGACTCAGATGACGGTGTTCCACCGAACTCACCTCGCTGCCAACGCCGCACAGGGCGCCCCCGCGCTCATGGACCGCGTGAACATGTACGCCGGAGCGTTCATGTCAAAAGGAATGGACTCCTCCCACGCCCAAGCCGCCGCCCTAAAAGCCATCGACGGTCAAATCACCATCCAGGCCTACACGATGGCCACGAACAACGTATACATCCTCACTGCCATCCTCTTCGCCGCCTCGTTCCCGATCCTCCTACTGATGAAACGAGCCAAAGGCGGAGGCGGAGCCGCCGCCGCTCACTAGACCAAGCCGGGCTGCCTCGGACCGATCCCAAAGGGATCGCATAAATTAGCCGGTGCGTCGACCTCTAGTCGACCACCGGACTATCCCATCAATTCGCGTCGACCCCACATCTGCCACACCCGCCAGGCGACATCCATACAGTTGATGAGCCATCATAACAAAGATCATCGCACGGACTGTTCCCATGTCTATCATTCGCCCGGCTCTCGCCTTCTCCCTTCTCGTTCCCGTCATCCTGTCTGGATGTGGCAAGGGGAGCAACCCCAACGCGAGCACGCCCGAGATGTTCCTGAAGTGGTCCATGAACCAGTACCACGATGCCAAGGCGTTCAATTCAGACGCGGCCATCAAAATCGATGCGTCGTTCCTGAACGCTCACCAAACCGCGAACCGGCATATCGACTACGGCACTCCGAACCTCTACCGCGTCGTGACCAACGTTCCCAAGGGCGCAAGCCTCACCACCGCCTCCGACGGTACCAAAGAAGTCGACTTTTCTAGCGTGGCGAACTCGGCCGCTGCGTCCGATAAGTCTCCCGCCCACATTTGGGAATCGGGCTCGACACCTCTGACCAGTCCCCAGATGGGCGGATCCCTCCTCTACCAGTTCTTCGGAGGAGCGGAAAATCTGCCGCGTCTCGTGAAGGCGGCATCCGACCCCATCACTTGGGGCCCCGACGGCAAGTCGGCGTCTGGAGAAGACACTAAGACAGTCAAGTTTATGGGAGTCGGTGAGTTCGGACACACGGAAGTCACCATCGGGGTCACCACCGGCCTCGTCTATCAGATCAAGTTCGATTCCGCGCCACTCGTTCTCCAGATGTTGAGAGGACAGACACCCGAGGCAGAGCTGGACCACATCAAGACCGCCCTCCCAACCCTTAAGGCCGGCCCCCAGCACGACGCGCTCGCCAAACTGGTCGAGCAAGGCCCGTCTGCATTCACGATTCAAACCGTAGAGACCTACGACCATCCTCAGTTCCAAGCAAACCCTACCGCCAAAGCCTTTGATGTCACTCTGCCTGCAGGAGCCAAGGTGGCCCCGCCCGCGCCCGACGGCCAACCCCCAGTAGCCCTCGGCTCGCCAGCGCCCGATTTCACCGTCAAAGACCAACACGGCAAGACGTTTAAGCTCTCCTCTCTCAAGGGTCACGTGGTGCTCGTCGACTTCTGGGCCACGTGGTGCGGTCCCTGTCGCAAAGGCCTGCCGGATACCGCCGCCTTCGCCAAACTGGGCGAAAAGAAGGGCCTCAAGGTACTTGCCGTAAGCCAGGAAGATCTTCCTACGATCGCCAAGTTCGCTGCCGCACAGACCTACACCGTACCGATGTTCAACGATCCGGAAGGCAATGCCAACGTCGCCTACCACATCCAGGGGATCCCCACTCAGCTCGTCATCGACTCCAATGGCAACCTGGTCGACTACCTCGTTGGACTCCATGAACCGGCCGAGATTGCCAACTCTCTCAAGAAGGCTGGCCTGGACCTCGGAAGCTAGTCTAAATCCCTTCTAAACAACGCTTTTCTTAACTGGCACGAGCGCTACCTTCGTTCGTCGAACTTAGTAAGCTCATGCCGGTATGCGTTCCCCGTTTGCGATCGGCATCGTCGCCACAAGTCTTGCCACCATCTTTCTGGTAGCCGAAACCAGAACGCCTGCGAAGGATCACCGGCTCCAGAAGGTCGGAGAAACCGTCGGCGCGGAAACCCTCGTAGCCACCGGGCAAGAAGTGATCAACCCGACCCAAACCATCACTTATGGGGCTCGGCCAGTGGACATGGTGCTCTCCCCAGACGGTCGATACGCTTACGTAAAGGACACCGCCGGACTCACCGTTTTCGACACGGAGGCGCTCAAGATCGTGAGTCAGACCCCAGTCAAAGACGGCGCGTCCCTATGCGGGATTGCTCTCACTCCGGATGGTCAGACTCTCGCCTACTCCGATGCGGGTAGCGGAATCGAGCTATTCCAAGTCGACCACGGCGACGTGCACCTACAAACCACCCTCAAGGTCCCCGCCGCAAAAGTCGGAGGCTCACCCTATCCCTGCGGCCTTGCCTTCAGTCGAGACGGGCATCAACTGTACGCCGCCCTCAGCCGGTCAAACTCGGTCGGAGTGTTCGACCTAACCACCAAGTCCCAGACCGCCAACTACCCGGTCGATACCGCTCCCTACGGCCTGGCCCTCACAGAGACCGGACGTCTGCTCGTGACCTCCTGGGCAGCAACTGTAGTCAATGGGGTCCCCACGGCAGAAAGTTCGGGGACACCGGTCGAGGTCGATGCCCGCGGCATCGGAACCGGAGGCACGCTTCTCGAAATCGACCCCGCGAATGGCATCGTCTCGCGAAAAATGCCCATGGGACTCCAGCCCACCGAAATTGTCGTTGACCGCGAACACGCTTACGTCTCCGCGAGCAACTCCGACCAAGTGTTCGACGTTGACCTCGCAACCTGGAAAGCAACGCCCCAAACACCACTTGGCCAAATGCTCGCTGGAAGCGCTCCCAGTTCCATCGCCCGATCCGGCGACAATCTCTACGCAGCCTGTGGCGGCCGAAACAGCCTCCTCCGCAAGAACTTGAAGACCGGCCAAATCCAGGAAACCCGCACCCCCTGGTATCCCATCGCGGTCCGAGGCAACGGCAACCGAATCATCCTCGCCGCAAACGAAGGCCAGGGCATGAGAACCAAATCCTCCAATCACAACGGATGGAACTCATACGACTTCCAGGGCTCGCTCTCCATCCTTGATGCCAGCACGAAGTGGTCCGCGCTCACCAAAGACGTGGTCGAGAAGCCGCCGGCAAAAGCAGGAAAGTCCCCCGTGCCCGTCCCCGAGATTTCGGGCGAGCCCTCCGCGATCCAACACGTCGTCTACATCCTGAAAGAGAATCGGACCTACGACCAGGTACTCGGAGACATCGGCAAGGGAGACAGCGACCCCAGTCTCACCGTATTCGGCCGGACCGTTACCCCCAATCAACACGCACTGGCCAACGAGTTTGTCCTCCTGGACAACTACTATTGCAATGGCGTTCTCTCCGCCGACGGTCACGCCTGGGCCATGGAGGGAAACGCGACCAGCTACTTCCAACGCTCGTTCGGCGGCTGGACAAGGAGCTATCCGTACGGCGACGATCCCCTTTCCGTAACTCGATCCGGGTTCATTTGGGACAACGCTCTGGACCACGGTAAGACCGTCCGCAATTTCGGTGAGTTCGACTACGCGACCCCCGCTCCCTCGGCCAGTTACCGGCAGATTCTGGACGACTTCCAGTCTGGCCAGCACAAAATCGGCTACAAGCAGAACATCGGGGTGGCACGCCTTCGCGCCGTTTCCCAGCCGGGATATCCAGGCTGGAACCTCGGAATCCCGGACGTGGTCCGGGCAAGCCTTTTCATCAAGGATTTGGGCCGCATGGAGCGGGAAAAATCGATGCCCGATCTCACGATCATCTACCTTCCCCAGGATCACACGACCGGTGGAAATCCCAACTCAGCGACTCCCCGCGCTCAAGTCGCCGACAATGATCTCGCGGTGGGCCAAGTGGTCGAGGCCATCTCCAAGAGCTCCTTCTGGCCTCACACCGCCATATTCGTGAACGAAGACGACCCCCAAGCGGGATTCGACCACGTCGATGGACACCGAAGCTTCTGCCTTGTGGTCTCGCCCTACACCCGACGAAAGACGGTCGTGTCTGAATTCTTCAATCAGACATCCGTGCTGCGAACCATCGAGCACATGCTGGGGCTACCGGCGATGAATCGGTTCGACGCGTCATCACCCCTCATGACCGACTGTTTTCAAAAACAGCCAGACCTCACTCCGTTCTCGGCCCTTGCGAACGAGGTCCCGCTGGCCGAGATGACGCCGGCGAACGAACGCGCGCTGCTTGTGAGAGTCGACAAACCCGACGTGGCCAACGACGACGTGATGAATCGGAATCTCTGGTCCGCCGCGAGGGGCGCCGTCCCCTATCCGGAAAGGTACGCCGGCCCTCACGGTTTAGGGCTCAAGAAACGGGGTCTGCGACTAGACCCGCATGGAATGAAGGACACCGATTAGCGGATCGTGATGGTTCGGTTCCCCGGGAATACCACGACGTCGCCCGGTCTCAGCTTCTTGCCTCGTCGCTCTTCGGTCTCCCCATTGACGGTCGTGCCACTCTCTAGCAGGAAGTCTTTGACCTCGCCTCCCGATCCGACGATATCGGCCGCCTTCAAAAGCTGCCCCAGGGTGATGTACTCACCTCGAATCGTAAATTCAATCGCAGTCGGTTCGGATGCCATGCGCATATTGTGACTCCTCACCGCGATACAGCATCCGGTTCTCCTGCAACCCTAGTTCATCGAACCACCCCGAGCCTGAAATGAAACCAATTTATGCTTAAATGAACGAAACCGTCGATGCTGACCCTTCTCATTTCTCTGACCGCCCTGTCGAAGTTCACGACACCCCTCCGGGCCGCCGAAATCATCGTCGACGTGAGGAAGCAAACGCCCATCTCGCCCTACATCTACGGCGTGAACTATCCCGACACGTGGATCGACGACTGGCTAAAGGCGTGGCCCGCATTTCACACCGGCTTCACCTTCGCCCGAGAAGGCGGCAACCGTTTCACGGCCTACAACTGGGAAACCAATGCCAGTAACGCGGGCGCCGATTACTTTTTCGAGAACGACGATTACCTCGGAGTGAGCAACGAGCCTGGGCAAACCGTCCACAAGTTTCTTTCCACCGTCCAAGCGACCGGCGCCGCCGTCCTCCTTACTGTGCCAACACTCGGTTACGTGGCCGCCGACAAGGGCCCCAATACCGACAAGCACCGAGACGTCAACCTAACACCGAACTATCTCAACACGCGGTTCATCCGGTCTTACGCGACGAAACCCGGTGGCAAGCTCGTCTACCCACCCGACACCACCGACAACGCCGTCTACCAAGACGAGTTCGTCAATTGGGTCGAAAAGGTGAAGAGTCCCAATTCGCCCGTCTGGTTCTCGCTCGACAACGAGCCTGACCTCTGGCACTCCACGCACCTGCGGATCGCGCCAAAGGCGCCAACCTACGCGGATATCATCGCGAACAACGTCGAATACGCGACCGCAATTAAGCAGGTGGCGCCGCAAACATTGGTTTTCGGTCCCAGCAACTATGGCTGGTACGGATTTAGAGCCTTTCAAGGCGCGCCCGACGCCAATAACCGGATCTTTTTCGACGCCTATCTGGACGCCATGCGCGCTGCCAGCGCCACGGCAAAAAAGCGATTGCTCGACGTTTACGACATCCACTGGTATCCCGAGGCCATTGGAGGCGGAGTTCGGATCATCTACAACCAAGCTCCCGATAAGCCAGAGACTCGCGAGGCCCGCATCCAAGCTCCGCGGTCCCTGTGGGACCCCACCTACGTTGAGCAGAGCTGGATCACGAAATCGCTGGGCAACAAGCCGATAGCGCTTCTCCCCGATCTTCAGTCCAGAATCGCCGCCCACTATCCTGGCACGAAGCTCTCGATCACCGAGTATGAATTCGGCGGTCGGGACGTCATCAGCGGAGCCCTCGCTCAAGCCGACGCTCTGGGGGTTTTCGGCAGATATGGGCTCTTTGCCGCCTGCCACTGGGGGCTCAACTCCGGTGAAAAAGCCGCCTACGCCGCTTTCCGGTCGTTCACCGATTTCGACCGCCAAGGTAGCCGCTTCGGTGACCTGGAACTGCCAGTGGTCGGAGAATCCCCTGTCGAAGATTCGGTATACGCCGCGCTCGACTCAAAAGACCGTGGCCGCCTGACTCTCGTCGTGATCAACAAGACGGCTTCATCCAAGCCATTCCATATCAACAGCCTGGCATTCCATGTCCGATCCGCCCGAGCTTTTGTGGTCAAGGACGGGGTCTATGATTCACCGGCAACGAGCCCAGTAAGCACGAATTACACCATGATCAACTACTCAGCGCCTCCTTTAAGCATTTCAACCATCGAGCTAAGACGCTAATCCCTGCCCATCTCGCACAGACCGAAGTTGCTGGATAGGCGACTTGGGGTTAGAATGCACGCTATGTCCACATCGGTGCGTGCCCTTCAATCGGAAATGGGAGAGATCTCTTCCGATCAGATCGCCCAGTTTCAGACCGCGTTCGAAGCCGACCC
Organism: uncultured Armatimonadota bacterium; assembly: GCA_903904815.1. GTDB lineage: Bacteria > Armatimonadota > Fimbriimonadia > Fimbriimonadales > Fimbriimonadaceae > Fimbriimonas. The sequence continues at coordinate 15,852 of CAIVDU010000020.1, read as the reverse complement.
TCGCTTCCGGCAAGCCATGAACGCCGTGTGCACGACGCCGGTCAACAAGGTCGCGCTTAACCGAAGGCGGGTTCCCCAGGTCCTTAACACGTTCAGCGTCCACCTGCCAGAAAACAAAATCACCCACCAGAACGGCTCAGGCCGCTGCTGGATGTTCGCCGCCCTGAATACCTTGCGCGGGGTGGCGATGAAGAACATGAACCTGGATGACTCCTTCGAGTTGTCCCAAAACCACACCATGTTCTGGGACAAGTTCGAGAAAGCCAACTATTTCTTAGAATCGGTGCTCAGCACCTTGGACGAAACGACCGACAGTCGGCTCATCTCCCACCTGTTTAGTGCTCCGATCCAGGACGGCGGCCAGTGGAACATGTTCATCAATCTCGTGAAGAAGTACGGCCTGGTCCCCAAGACCATCATGCCGGAAACCGAGAGCAGTAGCAGTACCGGCCAAATGAACTGGCACATCACGCTCCGATTGAAGGAGTTCGGATGTCAGATTCGGGAAGGATACGCCGCTGGCAAATCACAAGACGATTTGAGGGCCCTCAAGCCCGAGATGTTGAGCATCATCTATCGCATGCTCTGCATCCACCTCGGAGAGCCTCCTATCGAGTTTGAGTGGCAGTGGCGAGACAAAGACAAAGCCTTCCACCGTGATGGAGTCATCTCGCCAACCGAGTTCTATCGGCAGCATATCGACGTCGATCTGTCCGACATGGTCTGCCTGATCCATTGCCCCCAAGCGACGAAAAAGTTCGATGAGGTCTACACGATCAACTTCCTCGGCAACGTGGTCGGCGGCGAACCCATCAAGTATCTCAACGTAACCCTCGACGTCATGAAAATAGCGGCGACCAAGCAACTTCAGAACGGCGAATCGGTTTGGTTCGGTTGCGATGTCGGAAAGTATCTCGACCGCGAGTCGGGATGGATGGACGATCAGCGATTCAATTTCGAACTGGTGTACGGATCCGTGCCTAGCCTCACCAAAGCCCAGCGGCTCGACTACGGCGAATCGCTCATGACCCACGCCATGGTCTTTACCGGTGTCGACCTAGCGGATGACGGCAAGCCACGAGCATGGCGAGTCGAAAACTCGTGGGGTGACAAGCATGGCGAGAAGGGATTCTTCGGCATGACCGACTCTTGGTTCGATGAGTACAACTATGAAGTCGTTGTCCACAAGAAGTATCTGCCCGAGTCCTATGTCCAACTCCTCACCCGCGAACCCGTCGGCCTAGTCCCCTGGGACCCCATGGGCTCCCTCGCCTGCTGAGTGTGGAGTTCAGACCAACGCTGACGAAGTGGATTGAGTGGTCCAGGAGTGAGTAGCATCGAATCACGATGGCCGCCGAGGCTATATGGAGTGCTGCGGCTCGACGCTGTTCTCCATACGGTTCGGGGTCAATGCGATTTTTCAATGTGGCTCACGCAATTCTCTACTTGACCGCGGTGTTTAAACCACAGTTTGGTCCAAGCTTGAACCGAGGAGTAGCGCTATAAAGCGGCTTCCGGTATAGTCCCGCCTATGCCGTTGCCCATTGCGTCAGCCATCTTTCTACTCGCCAACCTTACTCCTCAGGCCCAGGCTCCGGGACAGGCTCCCGGTCAAGCGCCCGGACAAACCCCCGGCGGTCAACGAGCCCAGCAAGGAGCCCGAACACCGCGAGCACCCGGCGCGGCTGAGGCCGAGGCTGCCTCCACTCCGATGATCGAGATCCCCGCATCCACCACGCACCACTCGATCACCCTTGGCGGATCGCCCCTCGCCTACACCGCAACCGCGGCCCAGATCCCGCTGAAGAGCGACAGCGGCGAAGTCGAGTGCCGCATGTTCTCGGTGACTTACACTAAGGACGACGCCGATAAGAACACGCGCCCCGTGACCTTCGCCTTCAACGGCGGGCCTGGGAGCGCCACCCTTTGGCTTCATATGGGAGCCCTCGGTCCCAAGCGTGCGCCGATGAACGACGATGGATCGCTCCCCGCTCCGCCCTACTCGCCGATCGATAACGCCGACACCTGGCTTGACTTCACCGACGTCGTGGTCATCGACGCACCTGGAACCGGCTTCAGCCGGATCGCCAAGCCTGACCTAGCCACCAAATACTTCGGAGTCCAGCAAGACATCGCCGCCTTTACGAACTTCGTGAAGAACTGGCTCACCATTCATCACCGGTGGAGTTCGCCTCTGTTCGTGGCCGGAGAAAGCTACGGCGGCATCCGCGGTTCGGGGCTTAGCAACAGCCTTTTCCGAGCTGGAATCGCCCTTAGCGGATTCGTCAGCATCTCCGGAACCAGCAACTTCATGACCCTCGACGGCATGCGTGGAAACGACACCACCTACATCGGCTTCCTGCCTTCGATGGCCGCATGCGCCCTCTACCACCACAAACTTGGGCCCAAGTTTAAGGACACTGCCGGTCTCGTGAAGGAAGTCCAAGAGTGGATCGATAAGGAGTACGCTGCCGCCCTCGAGCGAGGAGATAGCCTCAGCCCGAAAGAAAAAGAGCACATCGCGGAGAAACTCAGCGAGTACCTAGGAATCTCCAAGAAGTATTGCCTTGGAGCAAACCTGAGAATCACCGAGCGAGCCTTCTTTCGCGAACTGCTGCGAGACGAGGGATTGGCCATCGGACGATACGACGGCCGACTCACCGGTCGCGAAGAACTCCTGACCGGTGAGCGCGTCTCCGGAGACCCCAGCGATGACGCCACCACTGCGCCGTTCACCACGTCGATCAACGCCTACCTCGAAGATGACCTCGCCATCAAATCGGAAATCCCCTACCTGAACTCCGGCAGCGTTCGACCCTGGCAGGAGCCCGAGGGCAGCTACGCGGAAACCGCCTCCGACCTCCGCAACGTGCTCGCACGAAACCAGCACTTCCGAGTGCTCTACTGCTGCGGCTACTACGACCTCGCCTGCCCATTGAACGCGACGATCTACACCGTCAACCACATGGGCCTAGACTCCGCGTCCTTGTCCCACGTCTCCTACCAGTACTACCCAGCCGGCCACATGATGTACATCGAGAAGTCTTCCCGCAAGAAACTCCACGACGACGTCGCCGCCTTCGAAGCCGCCGCCCTCGCCGGCAAGTAACCGTGTAAGTTCAATCCGTGGAGTTCCTATGATCGGGTCCTAATAAGGATTCGTTCGTAGGAACGCCACGGGTGCAAATGTCAAGTTAAGTTCATTCGCGTGCGAAGCAGCCCCCAAGTGAAGCGTGGGATCGTAAGACGTCGTGGGTAGGCGGAGGATGATTCGTGCCTCCGTGGGGTCTCTTGAGCCGCAAGAAGCTAAGCGCAACACGTTTTAAAGCCCTCATGGACCGTCGGCACCTGGCAGGCTACACAAGCCCTCAATATCGATAGTACACCCCTACCAAGACTGGGAGACACCTGATCTAGCGTGGAGACGGGGTATCGTCGGTGTGCCCTTCATATCCCCCGATCTTGCTCAAGTAACCTCCCGACGTCCAACCTCGTGTCAAAGCATTCTCCTCGGTCTCCACGGGTAGGCAGAAACGGCGAAAGGCCCCACCCAAGTTTTCGTGTCAAGCATCGAGTTCATCGCCGTATTCACCTTCCTTCTGCCGCTAAATTCCGGGGCTATTCCGAATAAATCCTAAGACACGAGCCCAGAATTGGGCTGCCCAGTGCGGTTCTTTCCTGGGGAGTTCAGCGCGTAAATCTAAATCACAACCATTTTAGAGAAAATATCTCACAATAATTACAATTTAAATGCTTTTCATGATACACTACACACCCTGGATACCTTCAGGGTGCATTGTAACGTCATATTAGGTTACTTTACCCACACTTGGAGTAGGCACTGAGTAAGCTTGCGTCTGTACTATTGCCCTGGGTAGGCGGCATTTGCGTTCTGGCTATTGGAGTCTGCTGTCTCCCAACGCTCCGTAATCGCTCTGTGCGGTCAACGCCAATTGATTGGACTGGGGAGAAATCTGATTGAAACGAGCATTCAGTTTGGTCGAGGTTCTTTGCGTTATCGCGGTCGCTACAACTTTAGCGGCGATAACCTATCCTGTATTTGTGCAGATAAGACGATCTAGTCACAAATCGACTTGCATTGCGAACCTCCATCAACAAGGTTTAGCGATTGGCATATACCGAATTCAATGTGAGGGTAGCGATTCTGGTACTCCAGCTCAAATGGGGCTGCCTCCCTACGCTCTGGTCTCCAGCCTAGTTGAGGGACACTTACGTTGCCAAGGCACCACTGAAAATGCCAGTGCACCCGGCTACCATTTCACTTGGCCCGATCCTGGCACGAGCGATTCGACTGAAAAATTCTGGTCGAAATTTGTGAGTCGCTATGGAACTTCCACGGTCCTAATTTTCGATCCCAATCATCAACCCTCGGCAGGTCCTCGCTCGGAACAATGGGGCATGTGGTCTGTACTTGGGGTAAGACTCGACACTTCTGTTGAGCAGAAGACCCACAGAGGATATCCACACACGTTGTGGTGGTGGCAATAGCCACGAATCTGGAAGAAAATCATGTTTCAAAAATCAATTTGTAAACTGGCAATAGCATTGAGCTTTTCGGTAGTTATGGGGGTAGGCGGATCTGCGGCTGCCTGTACATGGGGCTTTGACCAAGATAACTGCGCAAACGTTAGTTGCCCGACTGGATGTTTCGCGAATGGAATCTATGAAGCAGATAAATCAGAATTACAGATGCAATTCACTTCTTCTTGAAATTGATTGTATTAAAAAATGCTATGCAATACAACCGGCACGTCAAACGCTAGTACGCTGAAGACTAGTAGTCCGAGTGGCAAAGCATGGAATACCGATCAACAAATATGCGCGGGACCCTGTGCTGCAGAGTCGGGAGTGACGGGGAACATTTGCTTGACTGCAAGCCAGGATCCATTCGCGCTCTGAGCCAGAAGGTCAAATAACCTTGCAGGAAGATCACTTGCTTAAGCAACCAAAGCTTGCTATCTGGTCAGGAACGGTATTCTTTTTGTGCACCGTCTCCCTCTCTACTTACTGGTTTCTGCGACCCAATCCGCTCATCGGGGAAGCACGCGGTATGGTCATATCGCTTCGGGACGGCGACGGCAACGCGCTTTTCGACGCATCCCTTCAGGACGAACAGAAATGCTCGGATCTGAGTCCAGCCAAGCTCCATCGGATCTGGGAAATCCTCATAGAGCCTAACCTTAAGAGGTCCAAGTTAGCCGGAGAGGATCCCATCAAGCTGGAATCAAACCAGACTCAGGCCGTAGGGCAATTCCGATACGTCACGAACGAGGGGGATCCATGGACGCTCAGCATGATCGCCAACGCTTCCGCCGAAGGAGCCAAGTCGGATGTAGTCTATTCGATGCTCGCAACTGCGTCGCTTTTCGACGACGATGGACATGCGAATCCGAACCTCACTTCAAACATGTCGCTAGCAGGGCTGCAGCGTTACCGGCGCGCACTTGAAACTGCGGGCATTCACAGCCTCATGCTGTCGCCTGGCAGTTGTGTCTCATTTGACGAGTTGGAGAAGAAGCTTAAGCAATAGCCTCCTTTGGCTAAGGTGAGGGCAATTTCACGCAGGGTAACCGTAGGGCTAGAAAGGTTGTTCGTTAGGATATTCCCGATTCCCTTCAATACCCCTCAAGCGTATTGAACGGAATCGGGTAGCCCAACCGATCCGTAAACGCAACGAACTCCCTCTGAGACGGGTCGTAGGCCTGAACCTGCCCCGTCTCAAAGTGATACATCCAACCATGCAACTGGAGTAGCCCCTGAGCCAATCGCAGGGCTACCCCCGGGTGGGTCTGCAGGTTCCGAACCTGCATCAAAACGTTCTCTCGCGCGGCTTGGGTCTGTAACTCCTCACCCGAGAGATGCGGATACTTGTCTCGCACGATCAGTCGCGTCGCATCGGCGTGGTGTAACCACTGAGCAACCGCTCTCATGTCTGTGAGCTGTTCCGCCCTCAAGAGACCATTCATCGCGCCGCAGTGCGAGTGGCCGCAGACGATGATGTGCTTCACGCCTAGCGCAACGACCGCATATTCCACGGTCGCTGCTTCTCCGCCATTGGCCGCTCCGTGAGGGGGAATAATGTTCCCCGCGTTGCGCAGGATGAAGAGTTGGCCCGGCTCCGTTTGGGTTAGAAGATTCGGATTGACCCTGGAGTCGGAGCAGGTGATGAACAGCGCCTCTGGGTTCTGGCCATCCTTTAACGTCTCGAACAGTTCCTTCCGATCGTGAAATCCTTCCGCTTGGAACTCTTCAACCCCACGAATCAGAGCCCCAAGACCAGTAGTCTCGTCGAATTCGCTCATTGGTGATCTCCCGTCGCCATCAAAATGAGTGTAGCGCCTTCCATATTCGTCGATTCATGCGTCCGGTCGAATGCGGTAGAACGCAGACACTCCCGTGCCGCACTTCCCTCCTCCGCCTCGACATCCCTTGCACGTCCCCTTTCGGTTCCGGTCGATCACCTACGAGGCGGTCCTCGATCCTCATCGAGCCCCCCCGCTTTACGTCCAAAAGGGGTCACACCGATTCCCATCGCCCACGAAGACCGAGTGGGCGCCATGGAAACTGCTTGTCGGCGACGTGGATGGTGACGGCTATCCCGATCTCCTGATCGGAATCGTAAAATCGACCCGCTACCTTCCTCAAAGGCACACCACTCTCTTCGTGTACACCTTTAACGGCAAATCGATTGAGAAGAAGTGGCTGGGCTCTACGATGGGCCGCCCGTTGCTCGACTTTTGCCTCGGACCAGCCGGAACCGATGGCTGGCAACCGCTCGTCACGCTTCAGCGCGCTCCCTACGGAAAAGTCGCGTTGAATCGCTATCGTTGGTCCGGATTTGGGTTCAAAATGGACTCAGAAGAGTCCAAATGGCCTACTGCCTCCAAACTGCATTCGCAACGTGGCAAGATCGTATTCGAGGTCGCTGGACGGACCGTTGCCATCGATCCAAAGACATGGAAGTAAAGAACACTTTTAAGTTCACCCTCTCGTCCCTTGTGCTTGGTGCGGGAGTCGCCTCCGCCTTTGCCGGCCAGACGCCACCGCTATCCGCCGACCTTCACGAGATCGCAAATCTCAAGTCCTTCAAGTCGAAACTGAACCTGAAGCCGGACCACTTAGCCGCCTTGCGCAGGACTGGATTCTTTACTTCCCCTTCAAACTCAACCGCGCTCTACGTCATCTACGGAGAGAACGACTACGAAAACCTGCCGTCCTTCGTCACAACCGACAACGTCCTTGAGATCTATCACAGCTTTTACGATTCCATCCTCCGAAGGATCGAAGACCAGAAGCTGACATCCGGAACCCGCAAGCTCTCGGCCGCCATGTTAGCGTCAGCCGAGAAGAGGCTTCAGACGTCCAAAGGAACCGACGCTTACCCAGCCACTTTGCGAAACGTCGCTTTCTTCGGGGTAGCCGACCGTCTCATTGGCGACAAGGCGACCATCCCGCCCGAAGCGATGCCATTGGTAACCAAGACCCTCGCCCTGATCAAGAGTCACGCTGGCTTTGCCGCCAACCCGATATTCGGATACGAAACCGACTTCTCCCAGTTCACGGTCCGCGGTCACTACACTCGCAAGCCGTCGCTGGGTCGCTACTTCCAAGCCATGATGTGGTACGGACTGGTGCCTTTTGCCTTACCCAAATCAGGCGAACCCAGCACGGCACTCATCCAATCGCTTTTCGTTTCCCATGACCTTATCAACTCTCCCGAGCTGGCTCGATGGAGGCGAATGTACGACATCACATCGCTTTTCGCCGGAACCTCAAATCACCTCACCCCGATCGAATGGGAAGCCACTTCGAACAAAGTCTTTGGGCCGCACCCGTCGTCAGCCGACTTCACCAACCCTCAGAACCTTTCCAAGTTCGTCGAGGCTATCCAGAAGGCCCGACCTCCCGTGTTCACCTCCGGCCGAACGACCGGAAACAACCCAGACTCGGTTCAACTAAGGTTCTTTGGGCAGCGATCCATCCCCGACAGCTACATCCTTCAAACACTGAGCTGTGATGACCGAATTTTCCCGAGCCCCCTGGACGTGATGTCGGTCCTCGGCAGTGATTCGGCCACGCGAATCCTAGACGCCAATCCAAGTCAGTACAACGGCTCTGGGTGGTCAGACTACAAGCCAAAGCGAGACAGCCTGACCTCCGAGTTTGCTGCGTATCCAAAGGCGACCTGGAGTTCAAACCTTTACTGGTCTTGGCTCGATTCTCTGCGCACGATGATCGCCAAGCCACAACCGAACTATCCCAGCTTCATGAAGACCGAGGCTTGGGCGGACAAGTCCCTGTACTCGTCACTCGCATCCTGGACCGAACTTCGCCACGACACGATTCTTTACGGTGAAGAGTCGGGCGCGGAAATGGGAGACGAACGGCCAGAAAACAAGCTCAAGGGTTATGTCGAGCCTAACCTTGCGTTCTACCGACGCTTGATCGCCATGGTGACGCAAACCCAATCCGAGCTCGGGAAGCGGGGATACCTTGAAGACGAAGTCAAATCCCAACTTACAAGTTTCATCGACCTCCTGAACTTCTTCGAAAGCGTAACTCAGAAAGAACTGAAGGGTCAGAGTCTATCCCTGGCAGAAAACGATCGGATCCGTTACGTTGAAGGCAGGCTGGAAGCCCTGCACAACGAGATCATGAAGTTCGCCAACGGATACCAGACACTCACTCAAGACGACCTCGACAACGCGCTCGTTGCCGACGTCCATACCGGCGGTGACCAGGCGCTTCAGGTCGCGGTTGGCCGTGCCGACAGCCTCTTCGCGGTCGTCCCGATCGAAGGAAAGCTCTGGCTCACTCGCGGCTCAACTCTCTCCTACTTCGAGTTCAAGCGCCCCATATCGAAGCGCATGACCGACAAAGTTTGGAAAGCCCAGCTTAACGCTGGCCAGGCGCCCGATCGTCCGACTTGGATCAAGTCATTCTTCGTTCCGATTGAGGTCAAGGACAAAAGGGGGTGATTCCCTTCCCGTTCGGGCTCGGAACCCGCTGGCCCGGTCCTACCGTCGACCTCGCCGCCGTTGGGGACGTCATGTTGGGAAGGTGGGTGGGCCGAGAAATCGATACCCACGGCCGAGACTATCCCCTTTCGAAGGCAAAGCAAGAACTCGGCAAATCCGACATCGCGATCGGGAACTTGGAATGCGCGCTCTCGAAACTAGCGTTCAGCGGACGGAAGCGGTTCCACCTGCAAGCCAAACCCGCAATTGGCCAAGCCCTCCAATCGGGAGGGTTCGCCGCCCTCTCGTTGGCGAACAATCACGCGCTAGATTGTGGTCCCGACGGACTCGCCGAAACCACTTCCGCGCTAAGAATGTCCGGCGTGGCAACCATCGGGATCACAGAGAACCCGACGGTCATGATTCGAAAGGGCTTGCGGATCGCTTTCTTGGCCTACTGTGACTTTCCAAACGACTCCGGCGGCCCTGGTGTCTCGTACACCAACGAGACGCGCTTGCAAAACGATATCACGGTTGCCAGGCGACAGGCCGATGTCGTCGTAGTCTATTGGCACTGGGGCGACGAACTGTCTCGTAAGGTCTCCAACCGCCAACGACTCCTCGCAAAACGAGCCGCCAATGCGGGCGTTGACTTAGTTCTGGGAGCTCATCCCCACGTACTTCAGCCGATCGAATGGATACAGGGAAATGGTGGCAAGATGTGCCTGGTCGCCTACTCCCTTGGAAACTTCGTCTTCGACGCTCCCGACGCGGCGACGTCTCACTCCGAAATCCTGCACGTAACTCTCTCAAAGCGCGGAGTCACCGGTTTTCGAGTGTCTCCCTACGTGATCGTCCGATGCCGACCGGAACCGACTAGCTCGCCGAAGCTGAGCCGCGCTCCATCTGCCCATGTGCTGCCGCGCGTGATAGCACCACGATAACAGTAGCCAGCAGGACCACGATTCCGAGCGCAGTGCGCAGACCAATCGTATCGGCGATGAGCCCAATAATTGGCGGCCCGATCAAGAAGCCGCTGTAACCCATTGAGGCAACCGCCGCAATCGCCGAGCCCGAAGACATACCCTCCGTCCGACCCGCCGCGCCAAACCCAATGGGAGCGATCGTGGACATGCCAAGCCCCACCGAGGCAAATCCGATCAATGCCGCAACAGGACTCCCCATCGTCAACGCAAACAAGAACCCAAGTGCCGCAATCGAACCAGCCGCCCTCAGAACTCGCACCGGTCCAAACCGCGTTAGGATGCGGTCTCCGGTGAATCGCGACAGCGTCATCATCAGCGAAAACACGATGAATCCCGATACCGCGAAATCGGGGGTGGTCTTCAGGGTCTCTCGCAGATAAACGCCACCCCAATCGGCCATCGTGCCCTCACACAGGAAGGAACAGGTCACGATGATTCCAATTGCGATCAGGGGCTTGGAAGGGACCGCAAAGATCGGATGATCCAGATGGCCGGTCGGTTTTTCGCCTAGCATCACCTTCGCGGCGACTCCCATGAGGACGAGAAAGAATGCCGCGCCGGATAGAAGGTGGATTGGCGTTGACACCTTAAGGTGCAGCATAAGCCAGCCGGAACAGGCTCCCACAAGTCCTCCCAAGCTGTACATGCCGTGAAGCGACGACATGATTGAACGTCCATAGTGCCCCTCGACTTCGACTCCGTTGGTGTTCATTGCCACGTCGGTTCCCCCGTGGAACACGCCGAAGCACGCCAAGATCGCCATCAGACTTCCTATCCCACTCGCGAACGGAATCGCCGCCAAGCAAAAGCAGTAAGCAACTCCTAGGGCGACGGTCACCGGTCGGCTGCCAAATTTCGCGCAACCATAACCCGCCAAAGGGAACCCACACAACGCGCCGGCCGCTAGCGCAAACAAGCCAATTCCCAGTTGAGAGTCGGTCAGCCCGAGGTCATGCTTAACGAGCGGAATTCTTGAAACCCACGTCGCCATCGCGCACCCATTCACCGCGAAGCACAAGGAAGTTCCCAGTCGTCCATTCCAAAGTTGTCGACCCGAAATAGGCTCCGCAGGAGGAGCGATGGCGGCTCCATCCGGCTCATGAAACAGGTCGAAATCCATTGGCCCCTCAATAGTGAACGAATCGGCGTCCGATCAGAGGTTAAAATCTCAAGATCGATACGAAGGCCACTGAGGGCTCACCATCCACATCCCACCACGCCATGCTGGTTGCGTTTCTGGTGGCCGGCGCCTTCTTCATGGAGAACCTGGACGGCACCGTCATCGCCACCGCGCTGCCCCAGATGGCCAGGACCTTTCATGCCGACCCGGTCGGGATGAATATCGGCATGACCGCCTACCTTCTCGCCGTCGCCGTATTCATTCCGATCAGCGGATGGGTGGCCGACCGGTTCGGGGCGAGGTCGGTGTTCGCCGCCGCCATTTCGATCTTCACCCTCTCCTCGATCTTCTGCGGACTTTCGAATAGCCTCGGACAGTTTGCCGCCATGCGAGTGGTACAAGGATTAGGGGGCGCGATGATGGTCCCGGTAGGCCGCCTGGTTGTGCTTCGCACGACCCAAAAACGAGACCTTGTCCGGGCCATCGCTTACGTCACGTGGCCGGGCCTTGCCGCGCCGATCATCGGTCCACCGCTTGGGGGATTCATCACCACTTACGCCTCCTGGCGCTGGATCTTCTATCTCAACGTTCCTCTGGGCCTCATCGCTCTTGCCCTCACCTTCTTGTGGGTGAAAAACGAGTTCGCCGACGAACGAACTCCATTCGATGGAATGGGGTTCGGACTCGTCGCCACCGCCAGTGGCGCGCTCATGTACGGCATGGATCTATTGAGCCAGCCGGTCACGCCCTGGCCAACTTTCGGGGTACTTTTTGGCTTGGCTGCCTGCCTCGGAGTCGCCTTGGTCGTGCATCTTCGAAGAGCCGAGTTCCCGCTTTTCCAACTCAATCTTCTGCAGAAACCCACATTCGCAGTAACGATTTGGGGTGGCTCGGCCTTCCGAATGGCGATCGGAGCCACCCCCTTTCTACTGCCCTTGATGTTCCAGATCGGCTACGGATTGAATGCCTACGCTTCGGGGCTCCTCCTGCTCGCCGTCTTTGCCGGGAATCTCGCCATGAAGCCAGCCACCACGCCCCTCCTTCGCCGATTCGGGTTCCGAACCGCCCTGATTGGGAATGGATTTCTAGTCGCGCTCACCCTATTCGCATGCAGTCTACTTTCTCCGGCGACTCCCAAGGTCCTCGTTGTCGCCGCTCTTTTCGCTGGAGGTTTGACCCGATCGATGCAGTTCACGAGCCTCAACACGGTCGGATTCGCCGACGTGCCGGACTCTCAGATGAGTAAGGCAAATGCGTTGATCAGCACCGTTCAACAGATCACCGGGGGCATGGGAATCGCCGTTGGCGCCATCGCCCTACGTTTGGCGACGAAACTCGCCCCTAGCCAGGGGCCTAATCCGTCAGTCACCGATTTTCAGATCGCCTTCGCCATTCTTGGGTCTCTCGCCCTCCTCGCCATTCTCGACTGCTTCTCCCTCAAACCCGACGCGGGGGAGCTCGTGAGCGGACATCGCCAAGGCGCCCGTGCTTAATACCCTAACCCTAGCCGAAGCCCAAGAGCGGCTTCGACTCGAATATTCGGAGCTAGCCCACCGGGAATTGGAGATCGTTCAACGGCTTGATGCGGGCGGCGGAAGACTCTCAAACGCTTTCCTCGTCCGCGCAAAGCCAGACAACGGGAGTCCTGGAAAACTGGTTGCCAAGTTCTCTGCCCCCACGACTGACAGTTCCAAGGGGTTAATCGCGGAGTGGAAGGCGATCAAAATTGTCAACGTCTGTGGATCTGTACCCTGCCCAAAGCTTACGGTCGGGGCTCATGAGCCCATCGAATTTCTGTTGTTAGACTATCTGGAAGGATTAGACGCCCAAACCTGTATCGATCAAGGTGACTCCGTCGCTTCGATCTTCGAAAGCATCGGGAGAACCCTCAGTAAACTCCATGACACTCCGGCCCCTCATTTCGGCGACCTTACCGGAGCCGCCGTCGATTGGCCCTCGCTGATATCGACAAGAATTCAACCAAAACTGGAAGCGCTCATTGGAATACTCGATACAAACTTACACTTTTCGCTCACCGCAAAGCTCGAAGAACTTCTCCCTTCCATCAACTCCGAGGCCACAAAGCCAGCAATGATTCACAGAAACATCTATCTCTCTAATTTTGTCATTGATTCGAACTTGAATCAAGCATCGATCATTGATTTCGGAATGGCCTGCGGTGGCCGCCCATTCTACGACTTAGCCAAGTTTTATATCCTAGACCTATATCGTTATCCAGAAGCCCGCGAATCGTTCTTGAATTCCTACTTCTCAACCCAAACACCTCCATCCAATTTCCAACAGTTGCTAACCCTTTACCTGTATGTAGAGCTTTTAGGCATGATCCGCTTCTTCAACGCAGTAGGCCAACACGCGGCACTCAAACACGCCGTTACCGTGCTCGAAGAACTCACAGACGGCCACGGCACAATCGTCGACCTAATCCGCCATTAGAGAAGGTAGCACTCGCCCATCTCGCGAGTGCTGAGCGGTTGTGGACCGCAGCTCTCGTTGGCACTGCTACGTGAAGCCCGACGAGCGAAATGAGGATGCGCCATCCCAACCGCGGAGCGGTTGTGTCTGTTAGCCCCGGGTTGTGACGCTCTGGCGTCCCTACCCGGGGTCGCCGTCCACCCCGGGCCGTCTACCCCCGAGGGGGCAGACGGCAAAACATGCATTCAGCAACCGCGAATGTTGGCCCTTGGCCGCGCCACTCCCCAGGTCCTCCACTCTTAACTTGACATGCCCCCTCGACGGTGCTACCCTCCACCTCAATCCAGTCGCTTTTCCCCCAACGAGCAACCCCCATGCCAAATCCCATCGTATTCTTCGAAATCGGGTGCCAAGACACTCCCTCAACTACCGAGTTCTATTCGAAGCTGTTCGACTGGAACATCGCGCCCACTCCCATGGGTGCGCAGATCTCCACTGGAGAAGGCATCCCGGGCCAAATCACTTCCCTGGGACACGAACCTCACCAGTACACGATCTTCTATGTACAGGTCGAAGACGTCGCCGAAGCCATCAAAAAGGCAACTGACCTAGGTGGCGGCCCAATCGTAGGCCCAATCGACATCCCCATCGGAACCTTCGCCTGGATCAAGGACCCGGGCGGCAACACCATCGGCCTTTGGAAACCCAAAGCGTAGGCTAAGGAACCAGAGGCAGGGTGCGCCCCTCAGCCGCACTGCGGATCGCCGTCTCAATGATCTGCTGCCCAATCCGACAAATGGCCGGTGACAGGGGCCCCTCTATCGCCATTCCCTTGCTGAGCCGATCCAGCACGTACTCGAACGGGTCGCGAAAGGGATACTCGGCAACGTCAATTGGAATATCGAAGCCTTCCTGACGATCCAAGGTTTGAACGCGGATCGTCGACTCACCGTCGTAACTCGCGACCGTCCCCCGGGTTCCTACCAGGACAAATCCGCACTTCGGCTGGGGCTGGTCTCGCCATGGATCGGTAAAGGTTCCCCATCGAGTCTCGAATTTGCTCAACCCCGTATCGTATCGACATACGGTGATGCTGTGCTCGTCCACTTCAAGTCCCGCCGGTGCATCCAGAATAGTCGTCACTTCGATCGGCGCTTTGCCGTTCATGAACCAGGTTCCCAGCGTGACACCATAGCCGAGGTAGTCCTGCATGGAACCACCGCCACTTTCTTTTCGATACCACCAACTCTGGGACTTCTCGGATGGATCTGAGATATTTGTCACCACACCGTCCACCATCTTCCGCAAGGGCCCTCGATTGCCATCGTAGTAGTGGACTTCGATCACGTCGCCGATCAAGCCCTCATCGATAACCCTTTTGGCCGTCATATGGGTTGGATACCACCGGAGAGGCCAATTAATGATCAACTCCTTGCCCATCTGCTTGACGGCGGCGATCATCCGGTCCGCTTCAGCCAGACTGGCCGCGAACGGCTTCTCTATGAAGATATGGACCCCGTAGGCAGCCACTCGCTCCGTCCAGATTCCATGCTCGGCGGTTGCCGGGCAGAGCACGACGATGTCTGGCTTGGTCTCCTCGAGACATCGTTCGTAGTCGGTATAGACCCGATCCGCAGAGATGCCGAGTCCGTCAATCGTCTCTTGCATTCGCTCGAAGTTCTCGTCGGATATCCCTACGATTTCCGCATTCGGGTGAGCCTTAACCTTGTCCAGGAGGCTCCGCATGTGCATGTGGTCGAAATTGATCCCGGCGATTCTCCAAGCTCGATTCATAGATTAAGTCTCGTGCTGTGTTCGGTTCAAAGACAACTCCCGTAACGCTCGCGGCGAAAGTCCGCACGAGGCTCTAAGAGCTTTGTTGAAGTATTGCAGATCGCCCATTCCAGTCCGATTCGCGATCGTTTTCAACGGCAGGTCGGTCGTGGTAATCAGCGTCTTAGCGACGTCGGAGCGCTTCTCACGAATGAACTCCTGAATCGTTTGTCCGTACTCTGCGCGAACCATCCGAAGCAATTGGGACTGGCTGACCTGCAAATCGCGGCATAGTTCAGTTAAGCCAATTTTCTCAGCGAGCCGCTCTGTCACCAGCTTTTCAAAATCGTAAAGCGCACTCGAAGAGCGCAAAACTTCTGCCGGCTGAGCCACCTGCCAAAGGATGTTAATTGTGGTCGCTAGCGCTGGACCAATCGATCGAGTCAACCAGTGCTCCGCATTCGCAAACTCTTTCCGACGAAGCTCTTTGAATTCACCGAAGCCAGCAACAATCGGCAAGGCCACCGTCTCAATTCCCTTCTTAAGCCCAAAAGTCAGAGAG
>CAIVDU010000019.1 GCA_903904815.1 uncultured Armatimonadota bacterium | reverse complement strand
CACTATTTCCCCACTAAAGAGGGTTGGTGTTCGACCGGACTTTCGATGGGCGGCTACGGTGCAACCAAGTTGGCGCTGACCCACCCGGACGTCTTCGTCTCAGGTCATTCTCATTCCGGGGCGCTAGGGTTCGGGCACCACGTTGAGTATCTCTCAAGCGATCGCGGGGTGGAGTTCCGTAGAATCCTCGGTGACAATCCGGTTGGTGGGCCAAACGATCTCTACGCGCTCTCGGAGAAACTGGCGGTTGCGGATCGTCCGAAATTGCGGATCGATTGCGGAACCGAGGACTTCCTCATCGAAGACAACCGAGCGTTCGACGTTCACCTCTCCAAGATCGGATTTGCTCACGAATACGAGGAGTTTGGAGGGGCGCACACGTGGGACTACTGGGATCGGCACGTCACCGAGGCCATCGATTTTCACTGTAGAAATCTCGGGATTGAGCGCCCCACCGCCTAGACGGGTGGGCCTTTGGGCATCCGACGCCAAACATTGAGAGTCGGACCTCGTCTGACGGGTAGTGAGGCAGCGGTTAAGAGGATTGGCCCTGGAATCGGCTACTATCACGGGTTTCGTAGAATTCAGCGTATCTTAAGGCCTCGGTACACGTAAGGAACATCACATGATGCAATGTCGCAATTTTCACACTGCAGGTAGATTGGGGCTCATATTGGCCCTCGCTGCAGTGGTTACCGGAGCGATGGCTCAAGGACAGGAGAGCACTTCCTCCTCCGGCGCAGTTCGACTGGCGCGTTTCTCCTACATTGAGGGCAAGGTTTTGTGGCGTCCGGATTCGACCACTGAATGGTCGGAGGCGACTTCTAATTTGCCCATCCGTCAAGGTTCTCAGATTTCCACAAGCGACGACGCGAGAGCAGAGATCCAGTTTGACGATGGCAGTACGCTTCGAATGACTTCAGGCGCTGTCCTCACCCTCGACAATCTCTACAGCGATGCCGACGGTGAGTTCACCGAGCTGAAGTTGAACGACGGAACCGCCTCGATGCATCTGAAGACTCAGTTTTCGATCTACCAGATTGACACGCCGGATGGGTCGGTCAAGTCGTCGGGGCCGGCAAAGGTCCGGCTGGATGCCTCCTCACACCTCAAGGTGGCCGTCCAAGAGGGCCGAGCCACTTTGGATACGCCCGCCGGAGAATACAAGCTTCATGTAGGTGACTTCTCGCAAGTGTCGTCCTCGAATGTGGCGCCCGATATCCTCGACCTGCCGGGATCAGACGATTTCGATCAATTCTGCGATTCGCGGGACGCCTCGATGACGGTCTCCGACAACCACATGCCGTCGGAAGTCTCATTGGTCGCGGGAGACATCGATAGTTACGGAACTTGGCACACGGACCCTGCCTATGGCTCGGTCTGGTGTCCACGAGTCCACACCGCCGGTTGGAGACCTTATCACGACGGGCGATGGGTTTGGGTCGAGCCTTTTGGCTGGACATGGGTTTCAAATGAACCTTGGGGTTGGGCTCCCTATCACTACGGCACCTGGGTCTACGAGAGTTACGGCTGGGCTTGGGTTCCCGGGCCCCGCCATCAATGCTGGAGCCCTGCGGTAGTTTCGTTTACCAGCGTAGGTAACTGCACCACGTGGGTGCCATTAGCGCCTTGTGAAGTCCACTACACGACAGTCGCATTCGGATTTGGACACGGCGACTGGTCTCTGTACTTCTCAATTGGCGGATGCGGCAGCTACTACGCCGGCGGTCACGATTACTGCGTGGCTCGGCCCTGGAACAATCGCTATCTGAACCACGACGTTTACGTCCATCAGACAAATATCACCCATATCACGAACGTCTACAACTCGACCACGGTAATCGACCATCGGTTCCGCCCGCACAACGCTCTGTACTCCGGCGCGACTCAGGCGACCACCGAGGATTTCCGACGCGGACATGGATACGTGCCGTTAGGACGTGACGCGATGAAAACCTTCGAGCACGGCCAGACGATCGTGGCGGGGGGAGACCGCCTCTACTCCGGGCCAGCCAATGTCCGCCCGACAGTCGGTTCGATTTCCCCAAATCCAACTTACCGCCCAGGCACTATTCGTATCCCCGGTCTCGATCGTCCGGTGTTCCGACCGGTTACGATTCAGATCCCTGGTCTTGACCGCACTGCAGGCAATAACCGAGTCGATCCCGGACAAAATTCGGGTCGGGGACAGTCTAGTCCGCCTCGCTACCCGAGGGACAACTCGGTTACTCCAGGAAGAACTTCGAATACGGGCGGCGCCATCGATCCGGGAATCAGTTCGGGTCGCGGACAAACGAAGTCGCCTCGTTATCCGCGGGACAACTCAGTGACTCCCGGGACAACTTCGAATCCCGGACGTGTATTCGTCGATCCACCAACGCAAAGAAGGGACAATCGAACTCCTTCCCCGGCGGAACTTGCTGCCCAAGCCCGGGCGGCCCTTGGGACGAGCGATCGATCAAACCCGGGTGGGCGTGGCAACCGTGGCCCAAACGATAAGTCCAATTCGAACCCTGGCCGAAGCTACCGTGACGATTCGGCTCGCAACGTTGGCGGCAATCCTCAAACGGGAAGGTCGAACGGTCCAGTGAATCCAGACAGCCTGCGCGTCAGTCCAACCGGAATCCGGAGCGGCAATCAGACGCGAGACAATTCACAACCAAGAGACTATACACGTCAGAATCGTCAGGATCCTCCTCGGCAGCAGACGCGGTCCGACCAGCCACGGCAGCCTCGCAACGACCCTCCTCGTCGCGATCCACCTCGAGAGAATCGAAATGACGATCACAAGAAGAAGGGCGGGTAGCGTTCTTTAAGTGAGGCATCCAAACAGGATCTCGGACTTCGGCCGGGATCCTTTTTTGTAGGCAGCTCGCATGCCAAGTTCCTCGCTTTTTCCCCTGGTTTACGGCGGATCCGGTTAGAATCATGCGAGATCTCTGTCCAGGCGATGGACAATGGACCTTCGCTCGATATGACTCCCATAAACCAAACCTCTCCAAAAGTGCTCTGGCTCGTTGGCCTCTCTGGAGCCGGAAAGTCGACCATTGGCGACGCCCTTGTCGATCGGCTTCGAGCGGACGGGATTCAAGCGGCTCGGTTGGATGGCGATGATCTCCGGGTCGGACTCAATAGCGACCTCGGCTTTTCTCCCCAGGATCGATCGGAAAACTTGAGGAGGGCGGCCCACGTGGCCAAGCTGTTCGCGAACTTGGGAAACGTCACCATCGCATCCTTCATCTCCCCACTCGCGTCGGATCGAGAGGCCATCAAACAGATCCTCGGAGACCAATACGTGGAGGTTTATATCAAGACCAGCCTGGCCACATGCGAAGAAAGAGACCCCAAGGGGCTATACAAGCGAGCCCGGTCTGGCGAACTGAAGCAGTTCACCGGTGTGTCGGCGGCGTTCGAACATCCCGAAGCGGCCGACGTAGTGATCGAGACCGAGAGCGTGAGCATCCTAGAAGCAGTCGAGTTGCTGCGCTCGATTCTCTAGACCCTACCGCAAGAGTTTGGGATCGATCACCACGTGCTTAATCCGTTGTCGATGCCAGGTGTAGGTGATATGAACGAGGCCATCGTGAGTTTGAATCACCGCCGGATAGGAGTACTCACCCGGTTGGTCCTCCAGTGTGACTACCGGCTTCCAGGTCTCCGCATCCGTTGAGATGGCCACGTTGAGTGGAGTTCGCCCTTGAGGAGTGTGGTTATAGACCATGAGGGATCGACCATCGCGTAGCTGGACGGCGTCGATTCCCGAGTTTGGGTTCGGAACATCCAGGAGCTTCATGGAGCCCCACGTTTTTCCGCGATCCCAGGAATCAATCGCGAACACTTTGCCCTGTTGCGATCTTCCCACCGCACGTAAGTGGTCTCTCGTCAGGGGCAGGATGCTCGGCTGAATCGCGCCGATCACCTTCGGGTCGTTGACGTCTTTCCCAACGTGCCAAGTCTGCCCAAGGTCGCATGTCCATTCGAACCGCACGCGCCATCCCCTTTCCTCCGTGCTCGACGGGCAGTAAATGATATGGTGGGGTAACTCGATAGGTTTGTTCTTGATGGGCCCCAAGACGCCGGCGGGAAGGTCGCGGTAAGGCAACCATGTCTTACCGTCATCCTCGGACCTGGTCATTCGGCCCAGCCAACCCTGCGGACCGGTTCCATATTTGTAGAACAGAAGCAAGGGGCCATTGGACGGCTGGCAAAGGACGGGATTGTAACAGGCAAAGGGCTTCCCATCTTGTAATCCGTCTGCTGCCCGCTCAGGCTTCGTCCACACGCCATCGACAAGCCTCGAAGTGTAGACCACGACGTCCGGGTTGCTTTCAGCGGTGCCACCAAACCACGCCGCGACCAATCGATGATCCCGTGTCTCAGCGATCGTGGAGGCGTGACAGGAGGGAAACGGCGCGGCTTCGTAGATGAACTCGCTCTTGAGAATGGGCGAAGCGGGGCGGAACGCCTGTGTCGTGAGGCGGAAGACGAGGAGAGGAAGCAGGACGGTGGTCGGCATATTGGCTAGTGGCTATCTGTTCGAGCCGTGCTGATAATAGCGGCGTCAAAAAGAGTGTTGCATTGGGACGTTCCTAAGCTGACTTGAAACCTTTTGAGAGCGCTTTGAATAGCGCCGTTGAGCCCGCGCACTCCCCCACGGTTTGTTACCGAACCACCTCGCCAGAACCACGCAACAGAACAATCTCCAAGCCGCTCCACATCAGTCACAACAGTGCCTGTTAGGTCCATCCAACCCAAGAACGTGTGAGAAGCTCTCATCCCCCAATGAGAGACGAGAACAACAATTCCGGGACATCGGTCAAAGCAACTGTTGCTCTCGCGAGTCCCCGCTCCGCGTGGGCAACTTAGGGAGAGTCCATGAATATTCAAACCGGCCTTACATCGCTCATCGCGCTTGGCGCGATCGCTGCCTTCAGTCTTGCGCCAGTTTCGGCGTCGGCTCAGAGCGACAGTAGTCGCCATCGACAGGACACGAAGAACACGTGGCGAAACGTGGCGATTGGCTCGGGCGTCCTTGGCGTCTTGGGGCTTGTCGAGCACAACAACACGCTTGCGATCGCTGGGTTGGCAGGCGCGGCTTACTCGGCCAATCGCTATGAGCAGGACCGAAAGAGCCAGAACAAGTCCAAACGGGCACGTGCGGCACTTTACAGCCGACGCGAGTACACCCACAACGGCCACCACTATGTCCGTCACACCTATAAGCAGCACGGCCAGACTTACTACAAGTTCGTGCGAGGCTAACGGGACAACGCCGAGGCCGTCGGGTTAGATCAACCCGTCGGTCTGTAGCCGTTGCTCTACTAGCTCGGCCCCGATCAAAACCATCGGTAGTCCGTTGCCCGGGTTGGTGCTGGCTCCTACGAAGTAAACCCCTTTCTGTTCGCGACTCTTGTTCGAGGGGCGGAAGCAGACACTTTGCAGCAAGTCGTGGCTCAAGCCGAAAGCGGCTCCCCGGTCGAGATTGAGTTCGTTGGCCCAGTCGTTCGGATCGGTCGTCTCTATGCTCGCGATATGGTCGCGACGAAATGACGTCTCCCGCTCAAGTCTATTGAACACTTTGGACTGAAGGTCCAAGGCATCCTCGTGAGAAAATGCGTGCGTCAGATTCGGGCACGGCACGAGGATGAAGAGATTCTCATGACCTTCCACCGCTTTCGTAGAGTCCGTCTTCGAGCTAATCGCAACGTAAAAGGCGGGGTCAGTCGGCACTTCAAAGCGCTCGAAGAGCTGGGCCAGATTTTCGTCGAATTCTGCGCCGAGCACGATGTTGTGGTGGAGAAGTTCCGGGATAGACCCCAAGTAGTCGATGTACATCATGTAGGCGGAGCAGGAATACCTTCGCTTGTCGATGTTGGCTGGTCGATTTGCTTTTGGGAGCAATTGGCGTTCCGCGTAGGGAAGGTCCGCGTTCACGATGACCGCGTCCACCTCAATCTTTTCTCCCGATTCGAGCAGCACGGAGTGTCCGTCGACGGTACAAACGGGAGTTTGGAGACGAATCTGGACACCTCTGGATTCGGCGAGTCGACCAATCGCCCGGCTGATCTCGACCATCCCACCCTTGGGGTACCAAATGCCCTCACCGTATTCCATGTACACGAGGACGGCATAGACGAACGGCGCATCATGAGGACTCAGACCCAGATACATCGTCTGGAGGCAGAAAAGGACCCTAAGACGCGGATCGTCGTAATACCGGGCGATGCCTTTGGCCAGATTCCCCAACATTCGGTGCTTCAGGGCGATTTTGAGCGACCGTGGGCGCACGAGATCGAGCGGAGAATCGTAGTTTCGCCGGACGAAGTGCGGCATGCTGGCGTGATAGAGCGCCCCAAACTCGCCGAGCATCTGGGGATAGCGGGAAGCATCCTTGGGGCCACTCAGCCGATCGATTTCCCTCATCATCTGGGCCATGTTTGAGGTGCAGTTGATCTGCTCACCGTCTGAGAAGAACACTCGGTAGTTCGGATCGCACTGCACGAGGTCGAGGTGGTCTTCCAGTCTCTCGCCCACGTCTGCAAACAGCTTCCGAAATGGGTCGAGCATCATCATCAGCGTCGGGCCCGCGTCGAAAACCGCTCCGCCAACAACTCTTTCTCGATTCCGGCCCCCAATCTGATTGTTCTTTTCAAAAACGGTGACCGAGTGCCCTCGGTTGGCCAATCGGAGCGCGGTGGCTAGCCCGCCGACTCCAGCGCCCACAATTGCGAAGCTCTTACGACTCACTGGGTGTATCTACCCCCTTTGGAATGCTTTAGGTAGCAGGGCTGGCCAGCAACCGCGCGATGACTATGAGCTTTGGACGACATCCAGCTCGATATCGACTCGGTTGCCGGCTCCGCGTTGGATCTGTTTGACGATGCCTTGGGTTGGGGCGAACCAGGTTTCTAGGAATAGGGATCGCGACGGGAGGTGAAGGACCACGGTCGATTTGATCGTTTCCAGCGTGCGAGGTGAAAGTTGCAGAGAATTCGGTTCCTGGCTGATGTCGGCCGTCGCCTTGATCGCCCTTCCGAGCCATGTCACTTCACCGGCCCAAGCAGTCTTCTTTCCATTTGCGGCCAGAAGGGGAAGCGCTGGATGAAAAATGAGGTTGGCCGTACTTCCCGCGATAAGGCTGTTCTGTTTCCAAGCGAGTCGGGAAACCCCCAAGGGCCCGTTCAACTCATAGCCCTCGACTCCATCCACGGCGACTGGACGCACGACTTTTACCGACTCTACCGGCGTGTTCAGACCGGCGATGACGTGGTAAGTCCAGGACTTGCCTACTTCGAGCGGCATCAGTTCACGCTGGCCAGGTCCGCAACCCGTCAAGACGAAGAGAACCAGGCATCCTAGAAGAACTGTCGCTAGTTTTGCCGCTCTCATTTTGATGGACTTTCTTAGGTTCATTTCACCCCTTCCCCGCCCTCCCGCGCGTGCGCTACGCTGCGGTAGACGGAGCCTGGGCGGCAGGCTTAAGCTTCACAGAATAGCACCGCAGCACGGCTACTATCGGTTTCCATTGTGCGGTCTTTAATCGCTAATTCGTATGCGGATCGCCGGTAGTTGTGCCAGAGGTGGTTCCCGTAGCAGGAGGAGCGCCAATTCCACCCGCACTGCCGCCGTCATCGGGGGTCGGATCAGTGGGCGGCGCAATAAGGTTGGGGATCGGTCTTCCCGCCGCGTTCACTGACCGGCGCCGGACTCTGGGCTTAGGGTTGTCTTCCGCCGTAGGACTTTCCCCCGAGGTCGCGTCGGAATCTTGGCCCAGGGTCGGATTTGTCGTTCTGGCCGGGTGAACGGTTACTTGGGCGCCATCAGGAGCAGAGTTTTGAACGGAAGGCGAATTCGAGGACGGCGCGGATGTCGCATCGGCCGAAGTGATACCTCCCGAATCGTCTTGGCTCTCGACCTTCTTTGGGGAGTTCTTGTCGGGCGCGCCGATCCGCGGGCCGATGACATAGAAACCGACAGCGGCAAGCGCGGCCGGAACGACCAAGAACTTGGTGATCCATCCGATGGGGGTGAGTCGGGAGGCCATAGGATCATTATGACGTCCAATCGAGGCGGTAACCTGGCAGAGACGCATGCCCACAGAAGTGTTCGACGACACCCAAGATATCGTGATTGGGCTCTTGGAAGCGGAACTCCCCTCCTCGACTGCCGATTCTTCCTATCCCTACCCGCGACTGATACCGGTGGGCCGAGAAGAAGTTCGAACGT
>CAIVDU010000018.1 GCA_903904815.1 uncultured Armatimonadota bacterium | reverse complement strand
CGGAATGTGTCAAGGTCTTTGAGACAAAATTGTCAAGTTATTTTATGTAGCAAGCGGGCTTCTGCTTCTCAGGTTTCGCAGGCGGCTTGGCGTCTGTAGCGCACGGCTATTCGCCGTCGCCGTTGTCGCTCAGACGCTCTGCGCCGCGACCAATCGGATACCAATCCACCAAGGAGCGCGTTCCTCCTTGGGGCTTGTGTCCTCGGTCAGGACGTCGCCGCACTCACAGCCTCCGCTGGACGATTGATCCAGACCGTCTCTGGCAGACGCTCTAATTGCGGACGACCACGAGAGAAGCGCTCTGGCGTAACCTCGTAAACCGTTAGAAGGAAAGCGTGACGTGCGGCCAGCGCGGCTTCGGCTTCTCCATAATGTACTTGAGAGGGAGTGAGCAGCGCAATTCCTGTATGGTGATGCTTCTCGTTGTACCAGGCGAAGTAAACACAACAGAACGCTTCCGCCTCTTCCAACGTCGCAAAGCGAGCGGGGAAACCAGAACTGTACTTCATTGTCTTGAAGCCCGCTTCCGAAAAGGGATTGTCATTGCTGACACGCGGGCGGCTGTGTGACATCTGTACGTCCAGATCCGCGAGCAGTTGTTGCACCGACTTGCTCTTCATCGCCGCACCCCGGTCGGCATGCACCGTGAGTTGACTGGGTTGAACGCCCTGCTTGCGATAGCTTTGTTCCAGCAACCGCCGTGCCAGCTCTTCGCACTCCCGATCCGCGATCAGCCAGCCGACGACCAGGCGACTGTAGATGTCGATCACCACATATAAATAGAAGAACTGCCCCCGTTGCGGACCTTTGAGATAGGTGATATCCCACGTCCATACCTGCTTGGGGCCACTGGCGGCCAGTTCAGGACGAATATAGGCCGGATGTCGGCGGATTTTGCGCCGCTCACGCACTTCCTGGTTCTTATGCAGCAGGCGATACATGGTGCGCCAGGAAGCTAGATAGACCTGCTCATCCAGGAGCGTAGCATACACCTCGCGGGGTGAGCAGTCGAGGAAACGCTCCGAATTGAGCACGTCCAGCAGTTCTTTTTGTTGCTCAGGCGTCAGCGAACGGCAGTAAACCGGTCGCTTGGGCGCGGTTGGCTCGGAAGGAAGCACCTCGGTCGGTGGCTTACGGTGTCGGTAGAAGTGGGCACGGCTCCATCCAATGGCCTGGCAGGCACGTCCTACTCCGCACGTCTTGGCGGCTTCCTCGACGAGTTCCCTTAATCGGTCGGTGGCTGTGACGTCCAGTCGATCAATTCGGCAACTTTTTTTTGGAGTTCCAGGAGGGTTGTGAGCTTCTTGTTCTCGGCTTCGAGTGCCGCGATCTTGCGGGCATCACGCTGCCTGGCCGCCTCCTTTTGGAGGTGTTGTTCGCGTACCTGCTTGGGATCTTTGCCTAGCTTTCCCGCCTCCTTCTGTTTTCGGAAGCTCAGGAGGGTCGAGGAGTAGAGTCCTTCGCGTCGCAGCAAGGCACCAAGTTGTCCGGGTTCTTTGCAGGCATCGGCCTCCGCGAGGAGACGCAGTTTCTCCTCGGCGGTGAAGCGTCTGCGTGGTGCGCGTTGCTTGACCTGGGGATCGGGGCGAGCAGGTGCAGCATCTGCGGGCTGATGTCCATTTTTCGATACAGAGTTCATAGGTTTGTCCGACGTGGGCGCGAGCATGGTGTTTATCTTTCTCCGCCCTGGGGATCTACATAACTCCCCGTATGGGGAATTGTCTCAACCTATTGTGGCACACAGGGGTCTTTACTTCAGAGAGATCTATACTCCCGCGTTGAACATTGGCAACTCGTAAGTACGAGTATTGTAATGGCATTGATGCTCGTGATGAATTTAACGTTAGCCCATAGGCTACTTCGGCATGCACGTTCAATTTGTCTTCTGCCCAGTTGCCTGTTGCAATCTCGTGCTTTGCGCGTCCTACAAATTTGTTTGTGTAGCACTGATATACTGATACCATATTTTGTTGTGTAGCAATCCACGCTCTAAGAGTAGCTTCCGTAGCCCACAAAATATCTGCGATCTGCCGTTGCTCATCCATTGGCGGTAGATGAAACTCCTGTTGAGCCAACTCTTTCCAGCTAATTGTGGGCGACAGTGACCCTACGGATATGGAAAGAGCACGCTCAAAGAACAAGTCGGATTGCATGAATACTGGTAGGAACTCTTTAAGGACGGTATCCTCTCGTGCCCGTAAAACCATCGCATGGGCGGAGCATATACCCTCGAAGTCGGCGACGGCTAGTTTACGCTGGTAGGCACGTCGCTTGCCAAAGATGATATCGCCCGGTTGGAACCGTAATTTGGTGCTCTCAACATCGTTAGGCTCTCCCCAACGACGAAT
>CAIVDU010000017.1 GCA_903904815.1 uncultured Armatimonadota bacterium | reverse complement strand
ACCAAACCATCGAAAAGGGAAATCTCTAGAAAATGCTCCCTCTCTTTGCGACCCTGGCCCTCCTCGCCCAGTCGCCAACTACAGCCCACATTTCTGTCCACCCGGAGAAGGTCCTCGGTGTTACCACTCCGCTCAGTTTCGGACTGAATCTGTTTCGAGGGCACGACCCAGTCGAAGCTGGTTCAGCCAGTTACCAAAAGGCGATCGCCGCGATGCGTCCGGGATTTGTGCGCTACCACTCTTGGGAAGCGATGGGAGACTCGAAGACCACCGCCCAAGGTTGGATCGACACCAAAAATCACGCCTGGGACGCCAAGAAGATCCTGAATGCACTCGCCGCTCTAACCACCGACCAATCCAATGTCCTGATCAACATTCCGACATGGCCGGATTGGATGGACCCGAATCACCATGGCGTGCCCGACCGTCCTGCCGACTTTGCTCGATGGTGCGCCGACCTCGCTCGCATCCTCGTCAATTCGCCCCGAAAGGTGACGTATCTCGAAATCACGAACGAAAGAGACGGAGCGTTCTACGTCGATCTACGAACCAACGGCGGTTGGGGACCTCCCAAGGATCCGAACATCCCCGACCGAATCAGCGATCTCGCCCAGATTTACAATCTGGCCGCGGACGCGGTCAAGAGCGTCAATCCCGACCTCAAAGTCGGCGGACCAGCCGCCGCACGGGCCGACCTGCTCCCCTTTGCCGAGAAATTCGTCGACCTCACGAAGGATCACTTGGACTTCTACTCGGCGCACGCTTACGCAAGCGGAAGCGCATCCGATCCTGATCAGAAGATCCTCACCCGAGCCGACCAAATGGTCGATAGCGTGAAGAGCCTCAAAGACGACGTCGAACGCCATGCCGGGCGACCGCTCCCAGTCCTGTTCGACGAATTCAACATCAGCTGGACCTGGGAAACACGAGACCCAAGAATGACCAACCATCTCGGCGCCGTCTTCGACGCTTTGATCCTGACCCAAGCCGCCAAAGATGGTATCGCCGGTACCGCAGCCTGGAACGAGCGAGACGGGATCTACGGGAAGTCCAGTAACGACGGCGCCCTCCGCCCCTCCGCGTACCTCTACGGTCAGCTGAACACCTTCGGCATCGGCAAGATTGTCCAATGCGACAGCTCCGACTCGGAAATCGCCACCTTCGCCATCCAAGGCCAAAAGGGAACCGCGATCTGGCTTATAAACCGATCCCCCGACTTCAAAAAGGTCTCCGGACTCCCTGGCGCAAAAGCCACCCTCATCTCCGACACCGGAATGACAGAATTACAAGGCGTCACCCGATTGCCCCCATACTCTGTCTGCTTCATCCATCCTGTGTCCAAGATGCCTCGAAGGCAGGAATCGGATTGAACGAGAAGGTCGGCGAGCTCAGCAACCCGGACCGGGGACACCACTGGCAACCCGGCGGCCCGTGGGGGCTGAGAATGATCCATGTCTCCGCAGTCCACCTGCCACCTTGGAATCTCAAGTAAGCCAACTCTTCCGAACTGCAAATTTAGCACGGCAAACTGCCTACCTTCGATCGAAGTTCGCAGTCCAGCGTCAGGCTTTCAACCGTAACACGACTTCACCCGCCGGTAGAACCTCCACGTGGCTCATCTTCGAAAGCCGAGCGAGAGTCGAACGCAGATAACTCGTGCTCATCGGTCCCCAGCCTTCCGAATCCAGCCCATGGGTATTCATCACGAACCAACCTCCAGGACCGGCCAGGAACTTGTTCAGCTCCTCCTCGAAAAACGAATCGCAGCTATCCGGCCCGTGAGAATAGCAACCGATTCTCACGGGTCTTCGTCGTGCGGGGATTGGGTTGACTGGACTGTTGCCCTGAGTTCTCACGACCAGGAACTGAGTCAGCGCAAACGCATCTAACTCGGGAGTTGAGGCGTTGTAGGCGAAGTTGTAGACCGACTCCGATGCCTTAAACCCCTCTAAGTGCGTCTCAAAAGCCTTCGCGCATTGGACAATCTTTTCCTTTGCCTCATCCAACGGAAGCGTCGTCAAATTCGAGTGGTCATACGTGTGAGCCATTACTTCATGCCCACGTTTCCGGAGTTTGTTCCAGTCGCTCCAATCACCTTTGGGGAAAGGGACGATTCCCGCATCCGGCTGGCCATTCACCGTGGGTCGAAAATCTTGCTCATGCCCCAGGGCAATCACATTGAGACACGCCCTTAGGCCGAACGATTCATAGACGTCGGCAACCTCATAAAATGACTTCTTGAATCCGTCGTCAAAGCTGAGGGTGACGATATGGGTCTTGGCGGTGAGGTTCATGAAGGGGGAACTCGAGGCTCTCAAGCCAACAGTCGAAGCTGCCGAGAGACGAAGAAAGTCTCGACGGGTCATCGATTCTCCTTCTTCGTTCTCGAAGTGACAAGCCAGTTCAGCAACTGCGTGTCAAACGCTTTCGGTTCCTCCAACTGAGGGGTATGCCCGCTTCGTTTGAAAATGCAAACCGTGAGATTCGGAATGTCGCGGTTCGCTACCCAAGTCGCGTTGGGAATCACATAGTCGTAAACGCCGGTGGCAACGAAACTCGGTACCGGCGTGGTTCGGGTCTTCCCAAACATGTCGTAGTCCTTGAAGATGTCTTCGAAAAGGTGGTGAAGGGAATCTGCCTGGATGGTCATTCCCGCCCAAATCCAGCGAGCGTCGTAGCGTGGATTGAACCAGTACTTGGGCGCCATCGCCACGTAGTTCTCGACGTCAGCTTGCAACTCGGGATGCTTTTTGAAGTCGGGAAGCCGCCGCCAGTTGTCGTCCTGAATTTTCCTTCGTTCGGGCGAAGCCGTCTCCCACGCCTTAGCCGCCGTGGCCTCGTACCGATCGCTGGTCATCAGGACCGGTGAACCGATCATGACTAACCGGGAGACGTGGTCTGGATGTCTCCGGGCGTACTCCATGGCGATGCTGCCATGAATCGAGTGCCCCATGAGAATGGGCCTATCCAGCCTAAGCTTTTGGCGGACAAGGTCCACATCCGCGACCACGGAGTCGAGCGTGTAAGACGAAAGCGCCAGCGGGGAAGTAGCCGACGCAAACCACGGCATGTCGACGAAAATCAGCTTCAAGTGATCGCGCAAATGCGAAGAGAACGTGCGCGGATAGTAAACCGAAGACCCAATTACCAAACAAGCCTCCCCTTTCCCCTCGATCACATACCGAAGATTCGAGACGCCAACATGGATATAGCCAACCTGAGGAGTAGAAACCAGCGAGCCAAGCACGATAGGTCACAGTGTAACAAATTCGCAACGATGCGCTGCACCAAGTCGGCGGTTAGCGGTAAAGAGGGAGATCCCCCCACAGGCGGAGGATGATCAAAGTATCGCAAAAGTCGCGGAGGTTGTAGTGTTCTCCCTCGCCCGCAGCGAAGTCTTCGGATCCCGCCAGAGGGAAATGAGCGAATGCGAATCGGGACGTACGCAGGAGAGGGCGGGTAGAGAGGTCAAATCGAACCCAAAGAAGTCCACTTATTTCGAGATCTGCGTTCAGGCAGCCTTCGCGCGATGCCGAATCTCCTCATGCCCCAGCGTGAACTGCTGAGCGAGCGAGTCCAGTTCCGAAGCGTGCCCCGAGAGTTCGGTGGCAAGCGCTGCAAGCTCGTTGGTCTCCTGCGCCTGCAGTCGCACGTGTCCCGTGACCACCTGGGTGGTCGCCGAGATCTCTTCCGTGATCGCGCTCAGATCCTCGGCGCTTGCGCGGGTGACTTGGCTCGACGACTGAACCAGCGCCATCGTGTTCGATACCGTCTCCGTATGCGACGACATCGCCTTCATTTCCGCTGTGGCAGTGGTAGCGGCCTTTTGAAGGTTTTCGACCGACTTCAAAATATCGTCCAGCGCCGTACGAGCTTCCGAACTTGCCTTGCCACCTTCGGCGACCTCGATCGAGCTTGCCTCCATCTTCTGGATCGCTTTGGTGACGTTGTCGCTCACCTTGGAAATGAGCGTGCGAATTTCCGACGTGGAGGTTGCCGCACGCTCTGCGAGCTTTCGGACTTCGTCCGCCACGACCGCGAAACCGCGACCCTGTTCACCGGCTCGTGCCGCCTCGATGGCTGCGTTAAGCGCAAGAAGATTCGTTTGCTCTGAAATGTCGGCGATCAGGTCGACGATCGACACGATCTGCTTCTGGTGTCCGCCGAGCTCCTTGATGGTTGCCGCCGTGTCTTCCACGCTCGCCGAGATTCGACCGATCGAAGCAATCGAGTTATCGATCGACTTGCTACCGAAGGCGGCGCTTCGAGTCGCTTCATCGCATAGCTGCGCTTGCTTTTCCGCCGCCGTGCTGCCCATGTCGATACTTGCCAACAAGCTGGAGATTGCGCCCGTGGCTTCACCGACGCTACTCGTAAAGTCTTCGCTCATCTTAGCGATGGTCATTGCCGTTTCGGCCGTCGTTTGGGTGGCGCGATCGATCTCATCGATGCTGCCCACGATGCCCTTGCTCGTCTCCGTAGTCGACTGAGTGGCCAGATTGAGTTTAGAGGACGCATCGACGAGGGATCGGGATTGGTTGGCCACGCTCGTGACCATTTCACGGAGTGAGCGCCGTGTCGATTCCAGGGCTGCGAGGGAGGCATGCGTGTTCTGGATACAGGTCACGAACATTTCGGCGAGGACCTTAAACTCCTCGTTCTCTCGGACCATTCGTTGAGGCGGCGATGCGGCGATCTCGTGGGTTAAATCCCCTCTCTGCATCGCTTCGAGACCCTCGACAAGCTCTTGTTGGTATCCGATCAGGGTCTTGGCAAGACGGCTGGACAGCCCCGCGATTCCCTTTTCTAGCCGTCGCCCGAGACGATTCGAAACGAAGATGCCGAACACAAACGCTGCTGCGAGGAGGCTCCAACCCAATTTGACCCCCGATGCCGTTTTCGCGGCGAGGTCAGTCACGACTTTCTCGTTGTGTAGCTCCAGCAGCTTCTGAAAAGCGACGTACTTCTCCTCAAACACCTTGCGAGCAGGCACGTACTCATCCTGGATGAGCTTCAAAGCTTGGGCGCTGTCGCCTGCTTCAACCAGACTGATCACTTTGTCTTCGATCGGATTGCAGACCTTGTCGTCCGTTTCATGAACGGCGGCAACTGCTTTGATCATGTCTGAGTTAGCCGAAAGCTTTGCCAGAAGTCCAGACGCCAGCTCAAGGTGTTTTCCGCAGGCGTCGTCGGCGGCGAGCTTCTCTGCCTTGGCCTGAGGCGATCGCGTCAAGGCAAACAGGTAGACCTTGGCTTCCATTTCCACGTTCGCCGCGCGAGCCTCAGCCGTTTCGGATAAGGCGCGCTTTGAGTTGGTGACTTCCGTTCTCAACGCACGATTCGTCTCGTTGAGCAGGGAAGCCATAAGCGAAGTAACCGCCCCCACCAACACCAAAATGCAGAGCACCGTGAAATTGAGCTTGTGAGTCATCGTCAACCGTCGGGTGATCCGACTTACGAAGTTCACTTTCTTGACACCTACATTTGTTGGCACACTTATCCATATCGGCAGTGCAACCGAGTCTGCTCATGCTGGATTTGCGCTCATAGACGATCACATATTGACGAGGAGTGATTTGTAATTTGGGGGCCGGTGGTTAGTCAGATTTCAACTGAAATGTTCTGATTGCCGGAGTCCTTAAAAAACGCTCGGAGCCCAGAACACTTAGCTGACCTCGTCAGGAGCGCGAAGCTGGTTGAAGCTTCCCAAATTCGTAACGAGATGTAGCTAATGCTTCTGACCTAGTCCCAGTTCAACGCACAGCAGGATGAACAGTTTGAGCCTTTGGGGTGAGGTGACCGTCTGGCGGGCCAGCGAAGAAATTTCAATCCTGCGTATCAGCGAACGGGTTTCGTAGCGTGCGACTCACTGGATACTTTCCCGTCGGTCATGGAGTTAATGGTTCCGCTAAAGAAGTTGGCGACGAGGTAGCCAACTATAAAACCAATCGCAATGAAGGTCACGATTCCAGCTACGACGAACTGTGCAGGCCTAGACATGAAGGCAGTATAAGCCGATTCCGGAACTTGCTCCGAACACTAACTGCCATCGTAATGCGGCTATGAGAACTGTGTTGTACTTCCGGACCACTTTGTTTCCCGACTTCACTCGCGCTTCGCGCCCAAAGCGTTGGCGACAAACAAAAAAGTCCCCTTGCGGGGGCTTCAAACTTTGGTGGACCGTGTTGGGCTCGAACCAACGACCCGCTGATTAAGAGTTGAACGCACGGGTGCTTTTTGTGGTGGAATTAGCTACTTTTGGGTAGCTGTTTGAGCGTAATTGTGGGCAGAGTTCTTCAGAGTGTAGGTCTGTGCACTAATTTACACAGTGCGTAAATTAGTGCGTATTGGAGCAAACCGCCCGGCAAGAACTTTGTGAATCTACCGGGTTTTCTGATGTAGAATGGTTATCGGCAAAGGCGGATTGGTGACGTGACCACCCCAAATACCTCCTGCCTCAAGGAACGTATGAAAACAAATATTTTGTCACGTCAATTCTCTTGGAAAGAACTCTCCGCGCATGATAAAGATGGAGAGTTCGTGAGCCCCCGGTCCAGTTGCAAAGTCGTCCTGGACCGGGATGACATCTCCGCATGGAAAGCTAACGGATTCCGCTCGTCAGTGCTTTGTAGGCTGATGGGTAGATCTGAAGAAGACGGCGGCGAATGGATCGCGGTGTCATTCGTTAACGGTGGGGTTGGACCAGGTGTCTGAGCCGATAGCTAGGCTCCCGCTTTGGGAGCCTAGCTATCATGGTAAGAAGCGGTTCTTAATGATTCAGCACCACTCTCTATGGCGTCAATGACTACTAGATGCGGCCAGATTTGCGACTGATTGAAGCTCAAGCATGTACTGGAAAAAGCTTGCTGAGTCGCCAATCAAGATGCTTTGCGGGCGCTTGTCTTCAATTCCGTAGCTTGCTGACTGCACGCCCGTCCAGATGACTTGGCCATCAATAATCATCACTACGGGCCCGCCGCTCATCCCGCGAATCGTTCCCTGATGTTCCTCTTCTGTCCATCGAGGTTCATATCGGAGTCGTGGCATCGAGCCTTCAATAGGCCAAACCGGCAGCATTTTAACCGTGATTGACTTTCCGTCCCAGTTGTCCTTTAAGTGGTTGCTGTTCTCGGGAAACCCGACAACGAGGAACCCTATATCTTGAGAGTTGCTTACCCTCGCGTGAATCTCCGGATCATCCAGGGGGATATCGCTGGACGTAAACGGTAACACACGTGCGGCCATTAGGTTGCGTTTGTATAGTTCATCAAGCACAAGGAAGCCGATATCAGCACCTTTAAAGTGTTCGGCAACTTCCTTCATGCCCTCGGTCAGGTCGCTGGTTCGTGAAAGAATTTCCGACGCGTGGTGCACGACGTTCACTCGCTTGCTTGGATCGTATCGAAAGTGCGTTCCTTGCTTGATCGGATCTGAAACGGCCTTGAGGGTCAGTCCAGTATTGGAATTGAAGGCTAGATGCTCCTCGATTCGAGTCAGAACGTGGTCAGCTGTGACCCAACACCAGGTTTCTCCTAATTCAACAATGAATCCGGTTACAGGTTCTACGCGCCCTGGACCTTGCAGCCAGGGGCGTTCAATCACGACTGCAACCATTGCTCGCATAACGCGCTGCCTAGCTAGCTCATGATGGCTTGGTTCCTCTAATGTGTTCATAGTCCTAAGTGTGCATTAATTAAGCGCACGCCTGTCTAGTGAAAGCGTTAAATCGTGCCGATTTTCCTGCTATTTGTGCTGGGGCTGAGATCTGACTCAATTTGCTTTCGGGCATGATTCCCTAAGCCTGAACCTCAATGAGAGTCCAAACAGCGGCATGCACTCCGGGGCGATCAAGGACCACTTCGTAAGAGGGTATGTGTCTACCTCCGCGAATACCGTTGCCGAATTGTCAGTGCTCATCACTGGTCGCATGGACGCGCTAGAGGGCGAGATAGGCAAGGCGACCGCCGCCATAAACGGATTCACCGCCAAGACTACGGCGTCTATAGCGACAATGGCCGGTAACGTGGCCTCACAGTGCTCGCAGGCAGGCCGAGCGGCCACTATGGGTCTATCTCTGCCTCTGCTCGGTATCGCTATCGCATCGTCTAAGGTAGCCGCCGACTTTGGCGACGCAATGGCGAAAGTTGAGGGCGCGGCGGGCGCTGGTCGGGAAGAGGTCGAAGCGTTGCGCTCTAAGGTTCTCGACCTTGCCGAAGCAACAGGTAAAGCGCCAAAGGATCTAGCCGAGGGCCTGTACTTTGTCGAGTCAATGGGCTACCGGGGCGCATCCGCTATGGATATCCTCGGCAAGTCCGCTAGGCTGTCGGCGGCTGGTCTCGGCATTACTGCCGATATCTCTAAGGTTGTCACGTTTGCCATCAATGCCTATGGCCGCGAGAACCTAACCGCCGCCAAAGCTACCGACGTGCTGGCGGCATCCGTTCGTGAAGGTGCTATGGCACCGGATGCCCTGGCGGGCGCTATTGGTCGGGTACTGCCCGAAGCGTCGCGCATGGGTATTGGATT
>CAIVDU010000016.1 GCA_903904815.1 uncultured Armatimonadota bacterium | reverse complement strand
TCCCCTGGCGCCGGTTGGGTGCAATCACGATCTTGTCTTGCAGGCGAGGCTCCCCGACTACCGGGTAGGGAACTGGAACAAGACCGCCTACGACGATCGGCTCATTTACGACGGATGGGACAAGATGGCGTCGCTCATCCCCATCGAAGGCTGGCCGGTAAGGCGCATATTCCACGAAATTCATCGACGGGGCTTCGAAAAAAAAATCTTTGAAGACCACAAGGAAGCAGTCGATCGCATTCTCAAGGAGATCACGGATCGTGGACCGCTCATGCCCAGAGAGTGCGAGTTTCAACTCCGTAACGAGGAATGGAAAGTCTCCTGGTTTGGGCCTAGCGTAACAAAGCAAACATTAAGAGCGCTTTGGCACTCTGGCCTCGTCATGACCGCAGGTCGCAAGGGCGGGCAGCATCTCTACGACCTCACGGAGCGGGTGCTGCCTCGTCACCTCCTCCACCACCCGCCGATCGACCATACCGAGGCAGCCCGAGAACTCGTGCTCGAAAGGCATCGAGCCATGGGATTGCTCCGCCCCAACTCCTCTTCAGAAATCTGGTCTGGACAGGTGCTGAACGGCTCGAAGAAGAAGGCTATTTCCGAACTGGTTCGCACAGAGGAGATCGTTCCTGTTGATTTGGACGGCGTAAAAGCTCACGCGATCCCCCAGTTCCTCACTCTGCTTGACCTCCCTGCCCTGGAACCCAACGTGGTGTTCGTCGCCCCTCTGGACCAGTTCATGTGGGATCGAAAGATGGTCGCCCATGTCTTCGGTTTTGACTACACATGGGAGGTTTACACTCCCGAAGCCAAGCGTCGGTGGGGATACTACGTTCTTCCAGTTCTCTTCGGAAACGAACTCCTGGGTCGCGTAGAGTTCTGGTGCCGAAAGGGAGTCCTCGACATCAGAAGGTGGCACTTTGAAGCGGCCGACGTCCCCGCTGCCTTCTGGCCGGAGTTGGAACTCGCGTTCCGCAAGTTCATGAAATACTGCTCGGCCACCTCAATTCGGGCTGAGCCAGGCGTGGATTCGAAGGTCCGAGCACTGGCTGAGTCGATCGTATTGAAGTGACCGAAGGACGGAGTAGCGGTTCGCCCTATTTCAGGGTTGCCATGTCGATCACGAATCGGTACCGCACGTCGCTCTTCATCATGCGCTCGTAAGCCTCATTGATCTCCGACATGGCGATGACTTCGATGTCGCACACAAT
Source organism: uncultured Armatimonadota bacterium (assembly GCA_903904815.1). GTDB lineage: Bacteria > Armatimonadota > Fimbriimonadia > Fimbriimonadales > Fimbriimonadaceae > Fimbriimonas. The sequence goes on along the minus strand of CAIVDU010000016.1, from coordinate 11,092 downwards.
TCCCTTCTCTCCGCAGAAGTCGAGCATCTCTTGAGTCTCTCGAATTCCTCCGATGAGCGAGCCACTCAGCGAACGTCGCTTGAAGACAAGCGGGAAGGCGGCCACCGGAGTGGGATCGGGCAATCCAACTAGCACCATGCGGCCGTCGAGTTTCAGCAGGTTGAGGTAGGCGTTGACGTCATGCGCTGCCGATACCGTGTCCAGAAGAAAATCGAATGTACCGGCGTGCGTGTTGAATACCTCGGGATCATGAGTGGCGATGAAAGCGTCCGCGCCGAGACGAAGCGCGTCCGATTCCTTGTTCGAAGAGTGACTCAACACCGTCACGTGAGCTCCCATCGCTTTGGCAAACTTGACTCCCATGTGACCGAGCCCGCCGAGACCGACAATTCCAACCCTCATCCCTTCCTTAACGCCAAAGTGGTGGAGTGGCGAATAGGTGGTGATGCCCGCGCAAAGCAACGGGGCTGCTGCGTCCAGGGGAAGCGACTCGGGGACTCGAACGACGTAGTTCTCGTCAACCACGATTTGGGTCGAGTAGCCTCCGTAAGTGATGCCAGAGCCGTTCTTTTCTTGACCGTTGTAAGTGAAAGTCGCCCCAGGCTCGCAATACTGTTCCTCTCCGGCTAGGCAAGCGGAGCAAGTGCGGCAAGAGTCGACGAAACACCCGACTCCCACGGTGTCCCCGGCAGACCACTTGGTGACGGCCGAGCCGACTTGAGTGACCTTACCGACGATTTCGTGGCCGGGGACCATCGGGTAAATCGAATTGCCCCACTCACCCCGAACGAAGTGGATATCCGTGTGGCAAACACCGCAGTAGAGGATTTCGATCAAGACATCGTTGGCGCCTGGATCCCGTCTTTCGAAACTCCACGGAGCAACAGGAGAGGTTTCGGATTGGACAGCATACGCGGCGGTTGGAAGACCCATGTTGGCAGGAGTTTACTCCGTGATCGTGATCAATCCCTGTCACGGAAATGGACTCCATTGCTTGTAACTTGCTATAGAGAAGGGCTCGGCACAGAGGTATCCAGTTCGTTTCGGCCACCTTGCGCTAGTATGTCGGCATGATCTCCAGGCGAGACCTGATGAAGTTAACCGGCCAAACCTACTTGGCCACCCACCTGTCTCCCTTGACCAGTGCCCTGATTTCGATGGAGGCTGCGCCTGGGTCGCGTTCAGTGCGCTGCGTGAATATCGTCAACTTTCTGCGGGGAGTTGAGCCCAGAGGGCCGGTGGACCTGATGCTTCCGTTGCAGAAGCAAATGGAGTTGATCTTGGAGCATAAGCTGCCCGCGACGTGGCTGCTACAGTTCGACGCGATGGTCTCCGGTCCGTTCGTGACCTACCTGAAAGCCCACATGGCCAACAACCATGAAATCGGGATCTGGTTCGAGATGAACGAGATGCACTGCAAGGCAGCCGGAGTCGAGTGGCGAGGTCGTCCCGGATATGAGTGGGACCACTATCCTTCGGTTGCCTTCACAATCGGCTACTCGGCGGAAGAGCGCATCAAGCTGGCTGACACTTTCATGCGCGAGTTTAAGAGAGTGTGGGGCTTCTATCCAAAGTCGGTCGCCAGTTGGAACCTGGACTCGATCACGATGGCCCATCTCACCGATCAGTACGGCATAGACGCGTACGCGGTGTGCCGTGATCAGATCGCCACCGATGGTTTCACCATCTGGGGCACTCCCATCGCGGGCTACTATCCGAGCACTGCAAACTGTTGGAGCCCGGCCCTGAGTCCAAAGAACCAAATCTCGACGCCGGTCTTCCGCATGCTCGGACAAGACCCGGTGTACTACTACCAGAACGGCTTCCCCCTGCCCGGCGGGCAGAGAGGAGGGGGTCCCGATACAATGGAACCGGTCTGGTCGGCAGGGCGATCTCCTGCCTTCATCAAGAATTTTTTGGGAATGATCGCCAAGGCTCCTACGCTGGGCTTCGCGTATGCCCAAATTGGCCAAGAAAACAATTTCGGCTGGCCCGAGATGGAAAGCGCCTATCCGCTCCAAATGAAGGCCCTCGCCGAGTTACGAACGGATGGGAATGTGCACCTCGAAACCATGGGAGAATCGGGACGCCGATTTAAGAAGGCTTTCAAGCAAACCCCCGCGCAAGCTCAAATCATGCTGGAGGATCCGTTTGATAATGTCGATCACACCCAGCGATCCGCTTGGTATCAAAGCCGCTTCTATCGGGCGGATCTTCATTTCGTCGATGACCTTCCCTACCTGCGTGACTTGACTGTTTACAACGACCGAAATCCCCAGCCCTTCCTCACTGAAGCTACAAGATCGCATAACGTCGAGCAGCGGATGCCGGCGGTCCTAGACGGTTATCACTGGAGCAAAACTCCGGGTTCACCCGAACCTGGTTCAGGCGGCTACTTTGTCGTGGACGGCGAGCGCTTGCGCCTCTCTGGAGCACCACGAGTGATCGAAAAGGGAGCAACGCTCTTGATCGAACTACCGGTCACCCAAGATCGCACGCTTCACCTCAGATTCGACGAACAAGCGCTTTCAATTCACCTCACTCCGGCTCTTCCCAAGCCACTTAGCATCCAGTTCGAATGGGATCCTTCGAAGTCGACGCTCAAAGAAGTTCACTCGGATCGCGTCACCTATCACTGGCAGGGCCTAGACTATTCAGTGTCCACGGCTGGTCTGTCCGAAGCCACCTCGGACGGGTGGAGCGTCTCGAATGGAAGCAAACCCATCGTTCTAGGCCTGGCCCAAAATATGTGAGCCTTTAGACTTACGTCTTCTAATTAGCCGTCACGCAAGAAAATGTCCGAGTTCCTGAGAGGTTCGGAACGTCAGAACTCGATATGGTTGCGCTCCTGATGCTCATTGCATGGCAAGTCGGCAAACCCTTAACCATTGAGGTCGAAGTCGGAAACGCGGCGCGGGCCGTTCAAGCTATCTCTCAAGCGACGGAAATTCGTATGGCGGCGAGTCCCGAAGTGGGACAGGAGGTCGTCTACATCAACGTGAAGCAGCAGCCGGCGCGCGAGGTCATGAGTGCGATCGCGGACGCCACCGCCGCCGTGTGGAAATCCGAACCGGACGGAAGCCTCCTTTTGGACCGACCGGAGTCGCTCAGAAACCGTGTCATGTCTGCAGAGTGGGCACAAGAGACTAAGCGGCGCTTGGCCGACCTAAAGGAGTGGAGAGATCGGCTGGAAAAGTGCCTATTAATCCCTTACGACAATGCCAACTTGAGGCGCCGTGTCATCGAAAAGTCAAACCTCGACTCAAACCAGTCGGAATCGCCCTCCCCGAGTACCCAACAAATGCGTTGGGATCGCCAGGAAGAACTCCGAAGAACCGACCCCGTTTTTCGGGCACTGGCCAGGTGCCTGGCTGGAGTCGATCTCACCAAGATGGCCCAGATGCCCCCGGTATCGGACCTCTTTTACTCGACAAGCCCGAATGCGAACGAACTCCCATTACCGGCGACGGCAAAAGACGCGTGCCGCTTACTTCAGGCAGAACAGCTTCGATTCGGGCGGGTGCTTGCCCACGCGACATCAAGCGATCCATCGAGCAAGTTTCAAACCGATGAGACGATCAAGTTCTTTGCGAACTCGGCCGGGTCTGCGTCGTTCGCCGCTACGACGGAGCCTTGGACACGTACCCTGCCTTACAGGGCCAGGCCGACTCGCGCGACCCTTACGATCACGTGCTACCAGACCTATGCGTACGAGTTCCATCTTATGCTTCGATCCGCCAAGAACGAGCCGGTGCTTGAGTTCAACCTGGGGGACGTCAACATCTGGCCGAAGGAAACGCTTCCGGGTCCGCTCCTCATCGCCGAGGATCGGCAGAAACCGACTCCGTCCACGGCGACACGAGACCTGTGGGCATGCTTCAATCGGACAAAAGGCGGGCAGAAGGCTATCACACAATCCTTGAAGCCGTTTCTGATCGACCCGGTAAACCACGACCCCCTATGGTTGGGGAACCAGGAACTGCTCCACGCAATCGCTCAAAGAACCGGGAAGTCGGTCATCGCTTGCCTGCCTGACTCGGCCTTTTGCCCGTTTGACAGCAGCTACGATGTCGCAAACTATCTCTCGGGCAGGAGCATGATCCCTATCCGGCGCTCGGATATCCTAGAACTGCGGCCGGCCAGCTTCCGGTCTCACTGGACGAACCGGACGAATCGGACCAACTTGGCCAATTGCGGCCAAAAACTCCTTACCGGCAACAAGGTCGAGATTCGGGATTTCGCGAAGCTGGTCTCCGGACGATCGGAAGCAGCGCCTAACGTCCTGGGAGAGTCGATCCTGTCTTTACTTGACGAGGACTCCTATTCGGGCAATGCCCCGGGTACGTTTCGGATGCCGTTCCAAAGCGCCTTCACTTCTCTGCTCGCTAGCTTGTCAGAGGGTCAGTTCGCGAAGTTGGCTCACGGCTTCACTATCCCTTATCATGAACTCTCCCGAGACCAACAGGACCTGGCAAGGCGCATCGTGTTTGGTCCGACGGTGAATGGCGATGAGGAAGGCGCCTCCGAGTTCGGGCCAACTCAGGAACTGCCACAAGGCTTGATCCAAGGCACCGGGCTCCGGTGCGAACTCATCCAAACCTACAACGTTGCGTTCCATAACCTCCGCCCCGACTTCTTTACGGTCAACCTGGCCAAGCCCTATACTGGACCGTTCGATTCAGGTCCACCCCAGCTACCCAAGAATGGTCCGGGTGGAATCACCTACGTGTATCGTCCTTCCACAATCTTGCTCCTCAAATGTGGGCTCACTCCTAGTCACTCGATAGTTGGCCGATTTGAGGGTCCGAGTGGGCCGAGCTCGGGCCGTCCGATGCCGTTCAACCAGCTACCAGTGGAGATCCAGAAACGTTTGAAGGAGACGGTGAAAGGATTTGGCGACCTCGATGCGGCTCCATCGAGGTAACGAGCTTGGCGACCTCCCAAGTTCCGCTAACCGCCACCTGCGAACGGCTAAGCGTTCGGGAGTTTCGGTGTCCAAGTTTGCTACTCATGAACTCAGCTTCTGATCTGGAGTAGTGGCAGTTGCATCCAATTCTCGCGCTGATTCCAGGGTGGTGCGGAGAGGATTGGCCGCTTCGTCGGCCGCCGATGAACTCGCTACCAGTCGGTCCATCAAGCCATTCATGCGCTTATCGAATCGCGCTCGGTTTCTTCGAATGATGCCAGTGGTAGCGACAATCGTAGAGGCGATGATCAGCAGGACGATCATCGCGGTGAAAAGGGGATTAACAGTGAGGTGGGCCTTGGTTACCACGATCATTGGGACCATCGAGGCGAACAAGCCAAAAACAAATCCAAACGTCGCGGTGAGGGTGGACACACCACTTACGTCGCCCAGGAGTTTTAGTTGAGTCCGGCCCTTGCGAGTCGTCGCGCTAAGCATGACCGACTCGACATCGGACCCTCCGCGCCATTCCCGCTTCGGTTCGTTGACTTCTGTCTTACCAGCGCTCCCCGCGTAGGCCTGCATCACGGTAACAAGCTGTTCCCAGGTCTCTTCGGAAATCTCCCCGGCAACGCTCTGCTCGAACAAGGCCGAGTTGGATCGGGGAGCGGTGTGAATTTGACGCTTACTGTCCAGGTCGAGCGCGACCCGTTCGATCTCGCCAGGATCGATTCCGACCTCTCCGGCGACACGTTGAAGCTCTTGGAGGGTCATCCCATTGACCGAAGCCGTATCGATGTTCCCAGATTGCCGAGCTACTGCTTGGCTAAGAATCTGGGCCACTTCATTGTCGTCGTATCTGCGCTCGCGCATTGAATGAGCTTACGCGATGGCAGAGATTTGGGTTCCGCCAAAGGCCCAAGCTGACTCATTCTCATCGCAAAGGTAATCTCAGTGCAGCATGGAGATTCGACCCGCCATCAAAGGCCAATATCGCGCCAGTCTCAAGATGCTGCGCCAGACAATTGAGGTTTGCCCAGAAGACGTCTGGGTGTCTGGAACTCATCCTCGTACCTTTTGGCGCATCGCGTACCACGCCGTGTTCTACGCCCACCTTTATCTGATGCAGAACGAGGCAGCTTTTCAGCCTCGGGAAAAGGACCGGCCGGGAGTGACAAATCTTTGGGGTGAGAATCCCGTCGTCGAGCCGTACTCCAAGTCCGACCTCCTAACCCACCTCGACTCGATCGACGGAATGGTAGATCCCATGATCGACAGCCTGGACCTGGATACCGCCGATTCTGGTTTTGACTGGTATCCGAATTTCGCGAAGCTTGATCACGTGTTGCTCAGTATTCGTCACATACAGGGTCACGTGGGACAGCTGTCCGAACTCCTGTTTGCGCATGGGATCGAAACTGATTGGGTCGCGCGAGTTCCAAGGACCTAGAGTTGCCTTGCGGAGAAGTAACATAGGTCCAAGCTTATGAATGCTCAGGTAATTCAGCTTTCTCCGATTTCGGTGGCGATGATCCGGCACAGCGGACCTTATGAAGGAATCTCTGCCGTATTTGACGAGCTCTGCGGCTGGGCGAGCAATCACGGGGTTCCCGTGCAGCGCACGATCGGAATCTACTGGGACAATCCCGACTACACTCCCGCCAGCCGACTGAGATCGGCGGCCTGTGTGGAAGTGCCTATGGGGTACCAGATCTCGGATACCGCTGGACTCCCGATCCACCTTGAGGAGATCGCGGGCGGCACTTATGTGACGACCCGTTTTGTGGGCCCCTACGAGGATCTTGCGCCGGTCTGGACCAACCTGACTAACTACATCGAAAACATCCTCGGCCGGCGCATCAGTCAAAACCCGGCGTTCGAGATTTACGTAAACGATGCCAGCGTGACTCCTCCAGATCAGTTGATCACCGAGTTGTACATGCCGGTAAGGTGAGAGGGGGTGGCGGGAGAAATGGTTAGCGGTTGGCGGCTGGCGGTTAGCTCTTCGGAGTCGGATGCATGGAACGCCATCCCTTATCCGCCTCGTGATCGGCTCTTCGTCGCACTCGGTGGGCATGACCTGGCGGCAACCGGTCGAAAGCCCAATTATCGAGTGAGGCGTACCTCCAATGAAATGGATCAAACTGGCGGCAGCGGACCGTAATGCAAGTAGCGACTCCTTGGATCTATTCGGCTAAGTTTGATCTTGCGGCGATCATTGGTCCGCCGGTGGTTATCACCGCTATCGTCTTAGCGTTTGGCGGGCGGCTGGCGCAGTTGGGGGAGCAGCCGACTTGGCTTTGGATTCTGCTCGTGCTCGGCGTTGACGTCGCTCACGTCTACAGTTCTCTCTTCCGAACCTACTTCGATAAGGAGGAGTTCCGGCGGCGGAAGACGCTCTACGTGGCGGTACCCGCCATCTGCTGGCTCGGGGGAATTGCTATTTACGCGCTCTGGGGTCCCGCCGTCTTCTGGACCGGAGTGGCCTACTTCGCGATCTATCACTTCGTACGGCAGCAGTATGGATTCCTCATGCTGTATCGGCGCGGTGAGCCGGTAGGCGATCTCAACTACCGCATCGATCAGATCGCGATTTACATGGCAACCGTGTATCCGCTGGTCTATTGGCACACCTACGGACGCAACTTCCAATGGTTTAGCGAGTTCGAAGTGTTCCGAATTCCCTACGTGTGGCCGGAGCATGTATGCCGAGCCATTTACGTCCTGTCGCTCGGTAGCTTTGCCATCAAAGAGTTTCAGCGATGGCGCGCTACTGGAACCTTCAATTTAGGAAAGTGCTTACTCCTAGCGGCAACGGCGGCGGCATGGGGAACGGCAATCATCGTGTTTAACGCTGACCTTACGTTCACGCTGATCAACATCGTCGCCCACGGGGTTCCCTATATGGCGCTCATCTGGATCTACCAATACCGAAAGCGCGTCAATAAGCCTCAAACCGAGAACCGATTCCTTCGCTTTTTCCAGCTCAAATATGTACCCATCTATGTCCTGGCCGTAATGGGCTTCGCCTACTTCGAGGAGGGCATGTGGGACTGGTTCATCTGGCGAGAGCACCCTAACGTGTTTGGGGCGTTTTACGTGCCTGCATCTGCCACAGTCCTCATGATCCTGGTGCCACTCTTGACGATGCCTCAGATCACTCACTACGTTCTGGACGCATACATTTGGCGAGTCAACAAGAAAGGAAAAGAAGAGGTCAGGGCCGTCATCGGCTAAAGGAGCTTTTCCATACACACACTATCCGGGGCATCGACATAGGGGCCGTAGTTCGGAATCACTTGGTAGCCTGCCTTTGCGTAGAGTCCGACCGCGGTATCGAGTCGCTTACTGGTTTCCAATACGGCTTTGGCAAAGCCTTGCTCCGAAACCCACGATTCCAACTCAGCGAGTATGGCCTTTCCGATTCCCGAGCCTCGGAGTTCAGGATCGACATACATGCGTTTGATCTCGGAGGCGTGATCGTCCACCGGTCGATGGGCCCCGCAACCGACGGGACGGCCCTCAACGTAAGCGACGACTACGTTGGGAATCGTGTTCGACTGGTTGAACTGCGAATAGAACGCATCCTTTTCGCCATTGATTTTGGCCAAAAACTGAGTCAACCGCTGAGCCAGGGCAGCAAAGTCGGGATCTGAAGAGTCGGTTCGTTTGAATTGGACTACGGACATAGCGGCTCTATTTTCGTTCTTTGCTTTGGGCCAGATTGTCGAGTAGCCTAGCGCTTACAATCTCTCTCACCAGCGACTCCGGCATGAGATGGTCGTGGGGAAATTGGATGGTCCCCTTGGACGTCTTGTAAGCAGACAGTTGCGCCGAGAAGTCGGCTACCGTGTGCCCCGGAAAGAACGAGCAGTGGTTCTTGAATGCAGCAAATCCGCATACGAACCCATGAAACTGGTAGGTCGGAATCCGATAACTGATGACCTCTTTCGCTTCCGGGGCCGCATCGAGAATAATCGTCCGCAACCGGGACAAAGTTTCTCGAGCCTTGTCCGACCCAACCTGGTCAAGATACTCATCCACGTTTGCCGCCGCTTCCGCCCTCATGGGCAAAAATCTACCACTCGCCTAGACGGCTGTCAATCTGACACCTATTTCCCCGAAAGAAATGCGTCGATTGCTGGACCAACTTTGGCCATCTCTGCGCCCGGCGCCGAATGGCCCTGATCTCCGGTCAGAATCAGGGTCTTGGCCTTCAGCAATTCGGCGAATTTCAGGGCAGGAGCTGGGTTCACGCAGTGATCTTGACTCGCGACGATCACGAAGACTTTCGCATGGATTACAGCCGCAGTGGACTCTGGACTCCCTCCAAATGGCTTAAAGATATCTTGAGTGCTGAGTGCGCTTAGGCCCGATGCCATGTCATAAGGGTCCCACGCTAGGAGAGCCTTTTCGAATCCAGCGAAGCTTCCGATGGCTTCTTCGCGTTTTGTATGTGCGACGTAGTAGCCAGGAGTGTTCAGACCCAGCCAAAAGAAGTCCGCATAGGTGCGAATCAACGCCGGCGCCCATGCCTTGTGGGCAATCGCCTCCCGAACTGCCTTCAGCCCAGCCGAGTAGAACATCAGATCGTAGGAGGTGGGCTGCGGTGAACCGACGATTGGCACGGCGCAGTCCATGAAGTCGGGATAGGCGGAGACCCATTGAAACGTCTGCATTCCGCCCATCGAGATTCCCATCACAGCGTGCAGGTGTTTGATCCCCATCTTCAGAAGCATCTTGTGCTGACTCTCGACCATGTCTCGAATCGTGATCGTGGGATAGATTGCGCCATGCTGTTTTCGACTGTTCGAGGCGGACGTCGAAACGCCGTTCGAAAGAGCGTCCACGGCGATCACGAAATACTTGGAACTGTCGGCGAGGCCGCCAGGACTGAAGGAGTTCTTGAGATCGTTACTCGTCCCTAGGAACCAAGTCGGGACCAAAATGGCGTTCGCACCATCGGGTTGGAGATGTCCGAATGTTCGGTAGCCGACTCGACAGGACTTCAACGTCTGCCCGGACTGCAACTTCAGATCTCCGATATCCGCGTATCGCTGATCTCCATCAGCAGCGGCAAATCCTGGAAACGCCCACGCGGCGACAAATGCGAGAATCGTCTTCGAAGTCCTCATCGCCTGCGACGTTACCCCAGACAAACGACGGTGTTTCGGTTCAAACGGCGCGCCACATGACGTGGATAGGCATATCACCGAGGGATCGGACGCCGATTGTCTTGAGTCCGAAGGCTTCGTAGATCGACACGTTTTTGGCTTCTTCGGTGTCGAGTGCGATGCCGACAACGCCGGGTACCGAGCGGGCATACCCGACAGTTTCCTCCACGAGCTTTCTGCCGATTCCCTTTCCCTGGAAGTCTGGTGAGACGCCTAATACGCCCAACCATACATGTTTGCCCGGCATCTCGACGGACTGGATCTGCTCCAGAAATGACGTGAAGAAGTCGAGAGTTTCCGGCCCCGCCTCGGCCAGTAGCTTGGTCACACGATCTCTTAGTTCTTGGGGCGTTTCTTGCCAGGGGCGGGAAAGGAGCGCCGCCCCAGCCGGAGCTCTTCCAAACCATGCGACCAGGCAGGGGTCCCCGTTGAGTAGCCGATTCTCGATGATGGTCCTCGCAAACCGACGCAGCCAATCTCGGCGGTCCCCCGGAGCTGTCCCAAATGCACCGACCATGACCGGGTAGTCGATGAATGCGTCGGTTATCAGATCGGCAACTGGCTCGACTGGTTCGTCCGGACCCAATCTGCGGTATTCGATGGGAAGCGACATCGGTCGAGAATACCAGCGGTCGGAGAAGCCTTCGGCTGCGAGGTCATGGAGTGGCCGAGTATTGAAGCCTAGGGTGTGATGAGAGACAGACCGAAATGCTGCCGATATTCTGCGACCGCCCTTGTTTGTTCGGGGGTCGAGGGGAATAAGGAACCTTGTCCGGTGGTCAACCGGAGTTGACGCACCGGCTCCCTTCTGTGACCCTTGCCAGCTTGTCATTACCCACATCTTTTCCTTCGGCTTAGGAATCAATTTGGAGTCGCTTTCGCGACGCAGGACAGCATTTTCCCCCTCCCTTCCCTCCCCATCGCACCGCTTCGTGTACAGACCGGACACTTACTTTACAACCGTTCGGACACATGGTTTACACCCCATAGACTCTGAACGATAGGGCGCTCG
>CAIVDU010000015.1 GCA_903904815.1 uncultured Armatimonadota bacterium | reverse complement strand
CTCGAATTGCTTCTATTAAGGCATCGGCGTCGCCGAATTTGACGGTTGGAATCGTAGAATCGAGACCGCATTCGGGAGTGACGATGACAGGTATTCCGTTCGAGATTGCATTTAAAATGGGGGTGGGACGATTTTTCATCACAGCGTGACACACGACAACCGTCGCATTTTGAAGAGGGTGGGAGGCTGCAGGAAGTAGCTTGACTCCTTGCCAGAAATCTGACGACTCAAGATGTCGACCTCCTGCAACTACGGGAAGGCCGGGCCGACGGGCGGCTTCGCGAACCGCGTAAGCACCTTCGCGAGCCGAGGTTGGACCTGAGAAAAAGATGTATCTGCCTTGTGTGAGTCGCTTCTCGGAGAGATTAGGAAGCTCCCAACCCACCTGCTGTACTTTCTCGCCGTCGACAAACTGCTTCATTCGGTCGGCGAGAAATGCGTGGGGCGTGATGATGCAATCCGCCTTAACCAGGGCCTGCCATTCGTCATCCACATCTCGTTCATCGGCGCGGAAGTCGCCAAGGTCCGACGCCTCAGGATAAATCAGCCGAGCCTGATCCAGCAATTGGTGAAGCAGTTTAAGCGGAAATCGACTGAGCCAAACCGTCACTTTACGACCGCCGAGGGCTCCCCTTCGATTCAGTTGCTTGAGCAGCGGCAGATCGACGAACACCTCGGCCGCGTTGTAGCCGATCATGTCCCCGTAACGGCGGGCTACGCGGTCGGTGTCCTCGATTTGAAGTTTCCTCATCGCGGGGGGAGGAAGTTTTCGACGCGCGTTCAGAGTCCGCTGCAGTGCGACGGTAGTGGCTGATCGCAGTTGCACTTGCTCTGGCAATTTCCATCGGTAACGGTCCGCACCCGGAATGTTCCGGCTGATCGGAGTGAGTGCCTCATCTTGCACGCGGATGTTTTCGGAGACGAACATTTGCAGTTCAGGAGTCACCGCGTCGAGCGGGATATCCCTACTTGAATGGTAAGGAAGGGGGCGGTTGAAGTTCCTTGGTTAGAGTCCTTCCCCGTTGGAGAAACGTAAAAACTGGTTGCTTGGCAGGCCGCGCCAAACGCTCCCAAACCTAGGATGATTCCGATCCGCCTGACTCCACAGTAAAAAACGCTAAACAGCCTCAACAAATTAAGACTTCTCCCTACAAACCTTCACAAGCGAAAATACAGATTCGTTCACTGCCTCACCCAATTGCACTGTAACGTCTCGATTTAGGCGTGTCTCTTAACGCAACTGCGGACCGAGATGATCTCCCAAAGTGATTCGGAGCTATTCCATTTCTAAGCGCGGCCGGCTTATGCTTGGGTTCAGTGACGAGGTTGTCATCCAGAGTTTTGCGTTCGGTGAGCTTCAACTGAAAATAAACTTTACGCCACAAAATTAGTTAGCTCTGGAGCGAAGGATCACATTACGCCTCATCACTGGCTGCCACCCCCAACCGGCGAAATGTGCGCCAGTAGCGATCGGATTTCCGCGAAGAGCATTACCCGACGGATTCCACGCGAATGAGTCCAACCGG
>CAIVDU010000014.1 GCA_903904815.1 uncultured Armatimonadota bacterium | reverse complement strand
CGCTTGGCTACCTCACGCCGGTCGAATTCAACGAGGCATGGAATCACCAACACCAACAACGACTCCTATTGGCAATGGCTCACTAAGAGGGGTCCCCGCACACTCTGAGGCTGAGGGTGTGAAGAACTGGGCGACAACAACCATCGATAGAATGCGTCGTCGCCTCGGTGATTTGCTTGAAGCAGAGGCCGAGGGACGCTTCTAGCCCAGCCGAGGCGCCAGGACCTTCCCCTGCCGACGAACATTGAAGTCGGAACGCATTGATGACGCTCTCATCTCTTACTGCCGCACGCTCTAACCACAACAGAGAAACCAGAACCTCAGCAATTCGATGCGAATGATTTGGCTAAGCCCCGGTGAGTACTTCACTTTGGAGTTCGCCGAGAGGCACACCGTCTTTGGTCTTCCACTCCACGCGACCATTCGATGCTCGACCAAGTAGCAACGAAGCAGCACTTGACGGCGATGAGAATAGGTAATCCTTGTTGAGCACGATGCTATCCCCTGCGAGCCCCAGGACGCCCTCGGTCAAGAGACTCTCCCTAAGAGCCAACGTGCTCGGTGCAATCGAACGCGCACTGCTAACTCGTCCCTTGCTTCCTGCAAAGACGACAAACCCCTCAGCGGATTCGGTCCCTGTTGCGTCAGTATTTGGACCCTTCAGACGAAGGACCGCCGCAGATTGCGCCTTCGACTTCACGTCGAGCAGTGGCTCGAACACAGTGAGACCGAGGACCGGATAAATGACGAGCATTTCGTCCAAGAAGCCCTCGACTTCAGCCGTGTCAGCCTCCGACAATGACGGGGGGCGCGGAACTGCGGCGTTCTCGACCTCGGAGCGACCTGCTGAAGTCGCGAGGTCGATTAAGCGCGCTTCCAGGTACTTCACGCGCGCCTTGTTGAGGCTCGCGCTGCCCGCGGTAAAGACGATGACCCTTGTCCAGAAGTCCTTTCCCGCCTCCTGCTGTTTCATTCGCGTCTTGAGAACGTCTGCCTCGCCGACGTAGACGCGATTCGCCTTCGAGGTTGACTCTGCTGGGCCAATCAGAACGTAGACACCAGCGCCCAGCATCTCTTCTCGATCGAGAAGCGATGCAATGTTGCTCCTGGGTGCAACGAGAGCGCGGCCGGTCCAATTCGAAAGCTCAACCGCCCAGATCCCGTCGGTAGAGCCGCTGGGCAAGAAGATCTTGATGGAAGTACCGTGACGATTACTCATGAAGCCCCCAGACCGGCGTAACGGTCGATGAATGCGGAAAGTGTCTCGATAACGGACTGCTTCTTCTCAGAGAGCGCGCCATAAGCTGCGAATCTCGAAGTCGGTGGCAGCACCTCAGTGATGGCGGTGCCACCTTCGGAGACTGTGCCTTCGCGTGTTGCCTGTTCCACGAGCCGCCAGGTTGCCTCAGCGTTTAGATTTTCGGAAACGATGATCTCCTCGAGTTCTCGATTGCGCCGTTGCGCGATGTAGTCCCGCCAGTTTTCGTCGATGTCGTGACCAAGGGTGATCTGATCGATGAACTCCTCGATGAGGTCCTTCTTGTTGCGCAGCGACGGACTCGAATCGATGGACCTGGCGATCTCAGCGCGGATCTCACGGTCCTGTCCACGACCCTCTTCGATGTACTTCTTCACGAGCATGAGGATGTAATCAACATTGACTTCGACCTGCTTGATGAGTTCAATCTCGAAGACCACGTCGTCATTGATCGATTCCTTGTCCGCCTGGGTTTGCTGGCGGAAGTCGGCGTAGAGGTCGAGGTAGGCGGAACGGTAGTCCTGGAGATCGCGGTCGGAGAGAATCTGTTGGCCAGCGAAGTCGTCGAATGACACGAGAATGTTGAGGAGTCGCAGCAGCGACCCGAAGAGCTTGATGAACTGCTTCTGGCGTTCCTCACCAACAATGTGAGAGACCAAGGCGACCGGGAACTCGCTGAGGAGTTCAGCGACCTTCGCCTCATACTCGTTGAAGTACTCGGGGTAGGGCTTGAGAAGCACGATCCCCTTGGCGTCCTTGTTCCCGAAGAGAGCGAGCGCCTCGTTCATCTCGTCTTCCAGATTGCGGAACGAGACGATGTTGCCGTAGGTCTTGACGGAGTTGATGATGCGGTTGGTCCGAGAGAAGGCCTGGATAAGTCCGTGTTGACGCAAGTTCTTGTCCACCCACAGTGTGTTCAGCGTCGTCGCGTCAAAACCTGTCAGGAACATGTTCACGACGACGACGAGATCGACCTCACGATTCTTGAGGCGAAGCGCCAAGTCCTTGTAGTAGTTCTGAAAGCGATCGGCTGAGGTGTCAAAGTTCGTGGCGAAGGTGGCGTTGTAGTCACGGATCGCATCTTCGAGGAAGTCTCTCGAGCTCTGGTCGAGGTTGCTCGTCTCGAACTGCTCTTCACCGAGGAAGCCCGCCGTGTCATCCTCGTTGACGGCGAAACTGTAGATCAGGGCGACCGAGAGCGGCCGATAGCTCGGGTTCGATGACTTCCGGCGGTTTTGCTCCTCTTTGATGGCGGCGTAGTAGCGCTTGGCGGCATCAATGGACGCTGTGGCGAAGATGGCGTTGAACCCCAACACACGATTGTCGTCAAGCAGGTAGGTCTGAGACCTTCGAGTCTTCTGGTCGAAGTGCTCGAGGAGGTAGTCGACGACTCCAGCTATGCGTTCAGTCGCCAAGAGGGCTCGTTCACGATCGATCGCCGGGACTGACTTGTCCTTGATGGTGCCCTTCGACTTGATCGTGTCGACGTAGTCCACCCGGAACGGCAACACGTTCTTATCATTGATGGCGTCGACGATCGTGTAGTGGTGCAGTCGGTCACCGAAGGCTTGGGAAGTGGTGTGCAGTTGCACGTTCCCACCTGTTCCGGCGTTATCAGCGAAGATCGGTGTTCCGGTGAAACCGAAGAGGTGATAGCGCTTGAAGGCCCTGGTGATCTCGACGTGCATGTCACCGAACTGTGAGCGGTGGCACTCATCGAAGATGACCACCACGTGCTGGTCATAGACGGGGTGTTTCGGGTTCTGAGCGACGAATCGGGCCAACTTCTGGATCGTCGTGATGATGATCGTGGCCGAAGGATCCTCCAACTGCTGCTTGAGAACGGCCGTTGACACGTTCGAGTTAGCCGCCCCTTTCTCGAAGCGCTCGTACTCCCGCATCGTCTGGTAGTCGAGGTCCTTACGGTCGACGACGAACAGCACTTTGTCGAGACCTTCGAGCTTGGACGCCAATTGCGCCGTCTTGAAACTCGTTAGCGTCTTGCCAGACCCTGTCGTGTGCCAGATGTAGCCACCGGCAGCCGTCGTGCCCAGCTGACGGTGATTCGTGGACGTGGCGATGCGCTGAAGGATCTGCTCGGTGGCGACGATCTGATAAGGCCGCATGACCAGGAGTTTGCGTTCTGCGTCAAAAACGCAGTAGAGGGTGAGGACATTGAGCAGGGTGTGCTTGGCGAAGAAGGTGCTCGCAAACCCTCGGAGGTCTGCAATTCGTCGATTCGCCGCGTCGGTCCACCAACTGGTGAACTCGAAGCTGTTCGACGTCGTCTTCTTGCGCGAACGCGAGGACGCGGAGTCCTGGATGTGCCGGTGCCGGGTGGTGTTGGAGTAATACTTGGTGTCGGTCCCGTTCGAGATGACGAAGAGCTGGACGTATTCGGAGAGACCACTGCCCACCCAGAAGCTGTCTCGTTGGTAACGGTTGATCTGATTAAACGCCTCTCGAATGGCCACCCCGCGGCGCTTCAGTTCGACGTGAACGACGGGAAACCCGTTCACCAAGATCGTCACGTCGAATCTGGTCTTGCGCTCCCCTTCGACCTCGTACTGGTTGATGACCTGGAGGCGGTTGTTATGGACGTTTCGCTTATCCAGCAATCGGATGTTCTTGGTCGTCCCGTCGTCTCGCAGCAGGATCTGGATCTCGTCTTCTTGGAGGCGTGCTGTCTTCTCGACGATCCCGTCGTTCGACGAAGCGATCGTTCCGTTGAAGAATCGTTGCCATTCAGAATCTGAGAACTGGAATGCGTTCAGCTCTTCAAGTTGACGACGAAGGTTGGCGATGAGGTCCGCCTCGGACGTGATCTGGACGAAGTCGTAGGCCTGGCCCTTGAGTTGCTCGATGAACGCTGCCTCGAGCATTGCCTCGGACTCATAGGCAGCCTCTCGCTTCTCGTCAAACTCGAATTCAGCGACCACCGTG
>CAIVDU010000013.1 GCA_903904815.1 uncultured Armatimonadota bacterium | reverse complement strand
CCTGTTCCGAATTGCCAACGTTCCCGCTGGCACTTATACGATCAAAGCTTGGTCGGCGTCGAGTGGTTCGGTGACTCAAACCGTTGAGGTTCCCGCTTCTGGCGAAGCAAAAATCATCTTCAAGCTCGGTTCCTAACCGTTTGCATCTCTCTATTCGGCTCTCATGCCTACGGGACTTTGAGAGCCGAACCTGTTCGTCTCCCAAAGGAAAAACATGAGAAGTAGTCGCACCAAAGTCGGGGCACTGTTGTGCTCGCTGATGCTCGTTTTTGTGGCTGTGCCCAAGCAAGCGGCCGCAATTCCTTATTTTGCCAGGAAGTACCACACGACCTGCTCGCGATGCCACACGGCGTTCCCAAAACTGAATGTCTTCGGGAGGAACTTCCAGATGCACGGCTATCAGCAGCCAGGCGATCAGAAGGTCGGCAAGATCTCAATCCCGGAGGATCCAAACCTCTCTGTCATCGAACAGCTCCCGGTCGCAATCTTGCTAGAGAATCGACTCTCGCTGGACAAATACGTCAGTAGCAATTCCGTTCCAGCGAGCATTGACAGCCCCACCGTTTTTCATATTTTGGCCGCCGATTCGATTGCTCCCGACATCGGAATCTTTGCCGAATTGGCGACCGAAAGCGGAGTGACCGACGTAGGCAAGATATCGCTCAGCTTCAACCACCTGCTAAATCAAAACATTCACTTTCAAGTGGGCAATCTGGACGTTCAGGAGCATGGTGTTACTGAGCACAACCTTTTCGGAGGCTCCGGTTTCGTTGTCCAGGATTTGGATCTTGGCGGTTGGTCCGCTTCACCTCAGCACCAGGGCGCCCGCATTTACGGCCTGATTGGCTCAAACGTCACTCCGAGTCTCATCCATGGCGCTCATGCGACGGCTCCAGCATCCGGTGGCGACTCTAAGGAGTCTGGGCAGAACCTCCACGGTCCAATGGTGGCTCAGAGCCAGCAGAAGCAGGTCAAAGAAGACGTCATGGAAGACGAAGTTGATCCCATGGATCGGCTGACCGGATATCTCTGGGAAGTCGGTGTCTATAACGGCAATAACTCCAGCACTGCCGCTTCTGGGTCAGGACTGAGCGATTTTTCGGGAAGAGTCAACGCCTATTTCTTAGGCGATTCCTTCGCGGGGTTAGTCGGATACGCCGGTAGCTCGACCATTGGCGGCGGAGCCCTCAACCACTATCAATCAGGGGGCCTCGACTTTAGCTTAATGCTTGGGAAACCCATCGAACGAGCGAAGGGACTGAAGCAAAAGCCATTTGAGATCTTCGGTAACTATCTGGCGGGTACCGCGAGTAACCCATTTGATACGGGGGCGAAGGTGAACTGGCACGGCTTCTTCGTTGAGGGCGACTATCTCATCGGAACCAAGGCAATTGCCTATCTCCGTTACGACAAGGTCACCGGGAATGGCTTGGAAACTTTGCCAGCCAACTCGGGAATCCGTCCCGAAGCGGTCACGGCAAACTTCACTTACTACCTTAGGACGAACTTCTATATCGGTGCTGAATACACCCGAGACATGACCGCGGCAAACCAAAGCGGCCTCGGTGTGCTCTTCAACTTCGCCTTCTAGGGGAAGTTTATGAATAATACTGCCACTTCGAAAATCAGGGCCCGCGTCATCGACGCGGCCTGGTTTCGCAAGACGGTCAACTGCATGGCCGCGTGCCCGGTGCATACCAATGCCCAGGGTTATATCGCGGCCATCGCAGCAGGAGACTTTGATTCGGCGTACGACATCGCCCGCGGTCCCAACCCGTTCGTAAACATATGTGCCCGCATCTGCGGCCATCCCTGCGAAACCGCGTGCCGTCGAGGCGTCCACGATGCCCCTATCTCGATCCGAGCCCTAAAGCGCGCAGCTGTTGACTTCGCGGCAGGTGGTCGGCGAAGTGGGGGTACGTTGCAGCGTCACAAGCGCCAAAACAAGAAGGTGGCGGTAGTTGGAGCCGGACCGGGAGGCGTGACTGCCGCGCACGACCTGGCGTTGCTTGGTTACGATGTCACCCTCTTCGAAGCGAGCGATCAGCTTGGAGGAATGCTCTATCACGGAGTGCCGGAATACCGACTCCCAAGAGAAGTCCTCGCTGCCGAGATTGACGGCCTTCTCGACACCGGCATCGAAGTTCGAAAGAACACTCGGATCGGAGATCAGATCTCTTTCTCGGACTTGAGGAGAGACTACAAGGCCGTCTTTCTTGCCATTGGCGCTCAGAAGGGGCGGCAGTTGCGCATCGATGGGGTTGAAGCAGACGGCGTCATCAACGGCATCGAGTTTCTGCTCAACGTCAGCCTCGGTTACAAAGTCGATCTCGGAAAGAAGGTCATCGTGGTCGGCGGTGGCAACGTGGCGATGGACGTCGCCCGTACCGCTGCCCGAGAAGCGGGAGTCGAATTCAATTCAGAGCCCAGCTACGCGGTGGCGATGGATATCGCCCGCTCGGCGATGCACATGGGCGCGGCTGAGGTCCATCTCGTCTGCTTGGAGAGCGTGGATGAAATGCCCGCTCACGAGGATGAGGTTCTTGAGGCACGCAAAGAAGGCGTAGTGGTTCACAACTCCTTGGGGCCAACGAAGGTTATTGTCGAGAACGGAAAGTGCCAAGGCCTTCGGGTGATTAAGGTTGCGTCCGTCTTCGATGAAAACGGTCGTTTCGCTCCGAAGTTTATCGATGGCTCCGAAATGGACATTTCGTGCGACTCCATTCTCTTAGCGGTCGGACAGCAGCCTGAACTCGGGTTCCTAGGCGAAGAGAACAAGCTGGATCTGACTCCTTCCGGGTTCGTCAAGGCCAAGAAAGACACCATGGAGACGAACATCCCCGGTGTGTACGTCGGCGGAGACGTTTGCTTCGGCGCAAGGACGGCCATCGAAGCAATTGCAGACGCGCGCAGGGCCGCTAGCGCAATTCACACGTTCTTGAGCGGACAAACCTTGGACGAGGAAGTGGTCGCCAAGCCCAGGTTGACGCCTCTGCCCATGCACAAGATGCCGGATCTGTACGATCGAATTCCAAGAGAAGAGGTACCCACCCTTCCCATCGATCGGCGAACCGGCGTCACGGAAGTTGAGGTTGGATACACGCGAGATCAGGCGATGCACGAAGCATCCCGCTGTCTGACGTGCAACAAGAGTCCCGTGCTGGATTCATCCAAGTGCGTGCTTTGTGGCGGATGCGTCGACATCTGTCCTTTTGGATGTATCAAGTTCGTCTCGGTCGGAAGGCTGGACGGAGATACCCGCGTCGAAAACTTGGCCCAGCTTCGACACGGAACCTCGATCGAGGATATGGCCAATCAATCTCCCGACTCTGGCGATCGATGGTTTGCCATGGTCAAGGACGAAGAAAAGTGCACCCGGTGCGCCCTGTGCGTTGAGCGTTGCCCGGTGGGCGCTTTGTGGATGGGGGAATTTCAGGAGGTGGCGGATGCCAGAGTTTAATGTTGTTGAGGAAGAGAAGAAGTCTCGGCGCTTCTTCATGGCTGGCTTATTTGCCTTCTTTACATCTTTTGGCCTGATCGTAATCGGCGCCCTTCGATATATAGTTCCCAACGTTCAGTACGGGAAGGCGGAGCGGTTCAAAGTTGGGATGCCACAAGACTTTCCCGACAAGCAGGCCACCTACATAGCCGATCAGCAGATTTTTATCGTTCGCGAAGGTGATTCTTACACCGCCATCTCCGCGACTTGCACCCACCTTGGGTGCGCGGTTCGGGCGAACAATGCGGCTCCTGGCTTTTTCTGCCCTTGCCACGGTAGTCGCTACGAAGCCGACGGAAAAAATGAAGCGGGTCCTGCTCCTCGCCCTCTCGATACCTTCGAAGTATCTCTCGGACATCAAGGGGAACTCGTTGTGGACAAGCGAACAACCGTTCCGCGAGGATCGAGGTTTAAAGTATGAGCACAGATCAGGCTGCTCCCGAGCGCGGCGTCTGGCGTCGACTTTTCCAGGCCATTCGTAAGACAGGCGCCTATCAATCCTTGGGCCAAGCGGGTGGCCCTGCTCGGTTATCCAGAGTCTTTTCAGGAAGTTTCTGTCGAGCCCTTGCCGCTGACGTGAGTCGGTCCGTGCCCTGGAAGGCGGTATTCAATCGACCGCTGCCACAAACTCCGAAAGAGCAATCCGAGATTGCCATATCGAGCTTTTGGCTTCACATTCATCCGGCGACTATCACTCGTAGGTCCCTGAAGTTCAGTACCACCTATGGCTTAGGAGGTTTGTGCGCGGGACTCTTCATGATGCTGGTAGGCACCGGGGTCTTGCTCATGTTCTACTACGTGCCGGCCACGGATCATGCCTACAAGGATATGGTCGACCTTCAACACGTGGTCTCCCTTGGACGCTTGCTGCGAAACATGCACCGCTGGTCGGCTCATGGACTCGTCGTGTTCGTCAGTCTCCACATGTTCCGAGTGTTCATGCAGAAGGCTTTCAAAGCGCCTCGGCAGCTGAACTGGGTGGTCGGCGTGATCCTCCTCGTGTTCACGATGATGCTGAGCTTCACGGGATATTTGCTTCCATGGGATCAGCTCGCTCTATGGGCGGTCACCGTTGGCACGAACATGGCGGGAGCGATTCCGATCGTGGGAGAGAAGTTTCGATTCGTGCTCTTGGGCGGGCCAACCGTCGACCAGGCAACCCTCATTCGATTCTACGTGCTTCACGTGGTGGTGCTGCCACTCGTGATGTTTATTTTCATGGTTTATCACTTCTGGCGAGTGAGAAAAGATGGCTTTAGCGGAGGTGCATGATGGCGACAGAAGACAGCGTTCAACCGGTTGCCGAGACGGATCCTAAGGAATACGGCCTGCTCGGGTTCGTACAGGGACGACCGCCAGCGGTCGCCGATCAGGAGGAGGAACGGGTCTCGGTGTATCCCCACCTGATCTCACGGGAGTTCCTTGCTTTTGGAGTTATGTTCATGACGCTCTTGGTCGTGTCGACCCTGTTCGACGCTCCCCTTGAAGAGTTGGCGAATCCGGGAAAGACCCCTAACCCAGCGAAGGCTCCCTGGTACTTCCTGTCCCTTCAGGAACTGCTCCACTATTCGCCGCCGTTTATCGCGGGGTTTGTAGTCCCCTCAGTTCTTGTACTGACTGTCTGCACTCTTCCGTTCTTTAGAGGGCGATTGCTTGTGGTCCCCACGGGACTTCTTCTGGCGACGATCATCGTTCCCATGTTCGACGGGTTGATCTGGAACGTGATTCATTCGATCGCTCCGGGGTTCGCTGACGCAATCCGCGTTTACGGATTACCAACGATTGCCCTCTTGATCTTGACGGCGGTCGGGCTGTTTAAGTGGGCTCTGAGTTCTTCGATGGATGACCCCAAGCGGGCCGAAAGGATCAGCACTCGACTCTTCATCGTTTTTGTCTTGTTCTTGCTCGCTTTGGTTCTCATTGGCGAGTATTTCCGGGGACCGGAATGGAAGTGGGTATGGCCTTGGCAATAAAGCGTGCGCATGTTCAACACGTGCTTTCGAGCATCCGAATGAACGTCATTTTTTTCCTAATGAGTGTCGTGGTGCTCATTGTAATGGCGATCTCAATGTGGAAGGACACCCATCCTGAGTGGTTGGCCTATCAACAGAAATTCGCCGTCCTCCAGCGAAAGGTTCTCTTGGAGCAAAGAGAGGATTTGTTGCGACAGCTCCAACATCCAGACTACAAAGGCGACTACCTGCGTGAAAAGCAGAGGTACGCGGAGACCAAGAACAAATTCGATCAGGCTTCCTCCACTTTAGAGGGAACCGAGGCGGACTTAGAAGAGGTGGACCTCCAGATTCACGCTTCCGAACCCGCAGAGGGCGCGGCTGCCGCGGTTACGGCGTCGGTCAAATCAGCTGAGACATCAAGTGCCTCGCCCGGAAAGGACGAACTCGCCGACTTGGATAAGGCATTTGGTCCATCGATGGGTTCCCCGAGGGCCGACGAATCCAAACCGCAACCCAAGAAAGCAGCCGGAGGGTCTCCATCGAAGGACGAATCGGCCGAACTCGACAAGGAGTTTGCTGATACCAGTACGGCGAGTAAGCCTCCAACGGCTCCAGCCGGTTCGCAAAAGCCAGCCGGTGCATCAGCCAGTCCCAACAAAGATGAAGCAGCCGAACTCGACAAGGCATTTGCGGAGGGAGACAAGGCCTCAGGTCCGACGCCTAAACCTAGCGCACCTCCCAAACCTGGTTCAAGTGCGGGACAGCCCTCTAAGGATGAACTGGCCGATCTTGACAAAGAGTTTTCGGGCACGAATGCGCCGAAAGCTTCCGGTCCGGCAGCCTCAAATGCGAAGGCTCAGAGTGCAGCTAAGGACGAAGTCCTTGACTATCAGGAAGCAACCCTCGAGGTGAACATCGATGCGGCCGAGGCTCGAGTCGAAGCGGCGAGCCGAGATCTACTCTCGACTCAGCGCATTCACTCCCGGGAAATGATCGGTCTGCCCGAGGACGCCGCACTGCTCCGAAAGTTTGCCGAAGGCAAATTAGACGAAGCGAAACAGACGTTAACCGTTGCCCAAACCGGACTGAGTCTGGAACAAGAAAAAGCGGTCATCAAGGACGCGGCCCAGGTAGCAATCTGGGCCAGGGATGCTACGGAGTTAAAAGACGCAAAATCCTTGACGCCAGACCAGACGCGCCGCGACGAGGCGGCCGCGAAAAACCTGGACGCCCATGTCCAAAAACTCAAGAGAGACTTGAGCCTCCTTAATAACCAAGTCGATCGCAACGGATCGGTCGGACCGGAAGTTCAACAAATCTACTGTGAAAGGTTGGGCGCCGTTGACCGCTGCACGACCTGTCATAGAGCTACCGAAGACGTAGGCTTTGAAAAGGCACCCGAGCCGTTCCGGACGCACCCTGGAAAGCTGCTGTCATGGCATCCAGTCGAGAGATTCGGTTGTGTCAGTTGCCACGGTGGATGGGGTGTTGCGCTCAAAACTTCGGAGGCGCATGGCGGAACCGTGGGTAAAGGCTCTCCCTTGCTGTCCGGAATTAAAGTCCAAGCTTCTTGCGGAAAGTGCCACGGCGATTCCAAGCAACTCTCCGGCGAAAGCACGTTCCTGGCTGGCTCTGGCCTGTTCAAGAATTCTGGCTGCTTAGGTTGCCACAAGGTTGAGGGGGTGGACACATCAGCAACCAAGGCTGGGCCCGGCCTCGATCGAATCGCAGAAAAGATTCGCCCCGAATGGCTCGTCCCGTGGCTAAAGAACCCGCAGTCCCACTCACTTGAGGCAAGAATGCCGAATCTTGGGCTCGATGACACGCAAGCGCAGCAGATGAGTATCTACCTGTTGAACCAGGATGCCGCTTTGACGAGCTTGAAACCATCCCCGATGCCTCACGTGGCTACCGACTTGGCGGGCAAACGCTTGATGACAAGTCTTGGGTGTCTGGGCTGTCACTCGGTTCAGGGTGAAGGCTCAAACCTGGGACCTGAGCTCAGCCATATGCGCGGCAAAGTTCGTAGCGAATGGCTCTATGCTTGGATCCTCAATCCAAAGCAATACCTGCCGAACAGCCAAATGCCCGTCTTCGGACTGACCCGTCCCCAGGCCGAGCTCATTGGGAACTACCTCCTCAGTCTTGATTCGTCGAAGCCGGCTCAAAGGACCGTCGAGCTAAACCTCAGCGACAAAAAGGCCGTTGCCGCTGGCTCCGAACTCATCGCTCAACGCGGATGCGCAGGATGCCACGATATCAAGGGCTTTAGCCGCCTGGCCGCCCCTGAACTCACCTTCCAGGGCGACAAAACCGTCGACCTGCTTGAGTTTGGAAACGCCACCAAAGTTCCGAGAACTGCGTACGATTACATGGTTTCGAAGATCGTCAATCCAAGGGTCTTCGACACGCCTCAATTCTCAGGTCGCATGCCGAAATTCGGCATGGATGATACGGAGGCTCAAGCGATCGCGGTCTATCTGATGTCTCGAACGTCCAGGGAGTTGCCGCCTGAATACATCACAGACCTTAACAGTGAGAAATCACCTTTGGTCGCTGGTCGAAAGCTGTTTGAACAACACAGTTGTGCCTCTTGCCACCGGGTGTCTGGCGTCGGAGGGAAGATCGGGCCAGAGTTGACAAGAGAAGGGGAGATGGTCGAGCCATCTTGGTTGTTCCGGTTCCTCAAGCGACCTGAGCGACTGCGTTGGTGGCAAGACTCGAGAATGCCTGACTTCCATCTGTCGGATGCCGAAGCCACGACCCTTACCGAGTACCTGATGGTGCTGTCGAATCAGCCAGCGCCCTATGAGTACACAGCCCCGGAGAGCATGGTGTTCCCGTTGGCCACGGCTGGAGCCAAGTACTTTGAGGAACTAAAGTGCCAGAGCTGCCATCCGTTGGGTGGAAAGCAAGGCGTGGCTGGTGGAGACACCAAGAAGCTGGGACCCGATTTGGCGATGGCTCCGAAGAGGCTCAAAAAGGACTGGATGCTGCGGTTCCTTAGAGATCCTCAAGCATTTAGCCCAGGGACCCAGATGCCTACATTCAATAAGCCGGACTACGAATACCAGGCGGTGATCGACTTCCTGATGAAGCAGCCCGCAAAATAGCAACGCCCGAAGATTGACTAAAAGTAACCCGATAAACGCCGACCCACCCTCCGGGAAACAAAACGGAGTGAGGGCCGGCATTCATCGCACATTCCAATGAACCGGTCCGGAGCAAAGCGATAAGGTCTGAATTCGGGGGATTTCAGGGATCGAGATGCCAGCGACGCACGATGTACTCCATTCAATGAGCGGCCGCCCGACCCCGCAAGAAAAGGATGCCCGGTTATTTGATTAAGCTTGGAACACTTGCGGGGAAAACGCCCGATAGGAAACAAAAAGTGGCCACTCCGGAGCTACTTTTTCTACCCAATAGCGGTAGCTCCGGAGTGACCGATACTGATCTGCCTGCGGTATCCGCCACCGGATTGCCGTGTCAGCACTCAGTTCCCTCACTGTCAAATACAGGTTACGGATTTTTCAGCAGGAGGACTAGTCGCCGGTTTTATGTCATTGATTTGAATGACAATTCTGTTGAATTACCGAACGAAATCGCAGCTAGGTCAAGCAGGTTGTGAACTGATTCATGCGGCATTTCAGCCGAAAAACCGATAGTTTCCCACCTTGGGACTTCAATTGATATAATTGCATTGAGGGTACACCGGTTACCTAGGAATCACCGTTGGATCTGACAACCCGCGTGTACGGATCGTTCGATCGCTATTCAGCCCGGCTGGCAAACTATATTCTGCTGCCCGCCGCGATTGTGGCGTCCGTTTCGATCGCCATAGCCCTAGTCACCCCGAAGGAACCTCTTAAGCAGTTCTTTGACAATGTTCACTGGACGTTGTCATTTGGAGTAGCAGCGGCTCTCGCCTGGCTGGGATCGTGCACCGGTACAGACCCTGACCGCAAGGCTAGAAGGCTGTTTGCAATCGGACTGACTTTATACGCTCTTGGTCAGGTCGTGTGGGACCTCGAAGCCGCGTTTAGCCAGGTCCATTTTCCCGACTTCTCGGACATCTTCTATCTCTGTCCTGGTCCTTTCATTTTTGTCGCGATGCTGGCATGCCTCAGGCGATCCAGTTCTCGGGCGAACTTTCGCGCGGCGCTACTCGATGTTGCCGGCCTTGCCACCGCCGTTCTGACATTTGTGTTGGCCATCTACTTGCCCAGACACCAAACTCAAACGATGCTTCAGATGGTGGTGCTTGTGGCCTATCCGGTAGTCCTTTTGGGTACCGCGTGTTTAGGATTCGTGCTGCTGTTGTCCCTTCACCTGAAGATGCAGCGCGGTTGGATCCTTTTCCAAATTGCGTTGGTTGGCAATGGACTCATTTGGCTCGAGTGGAACTCGCTTAGTCTCGATGGAGCGCTCAGAAATGGGACCTGGTACAACGCCGTCTTTTCGATCATGGCCCTTGTTCAGGGACTCGGGGCTATGATGTGGCGAACCGAGGAGTCCTCAGATCCTCGCTGGATCAAGGGCACTGAAGGCGTTCTTCGAACGCTACCGCTGTTCGTGGTTGTGGTCGCGGCAGCGTCCATCGTCTTTGCCTACCTCATCCCAAGTGTGCCGAGCCTTATGGAGTATTCGGCGGTCATCGGCGGACTGGTGGTCGTGGTGATCTCATCGATTCGACACAATTTGACCCTGGGTGAACGGGACGCACTCATTCGAGCCGAGAGATCCCTCCTCTCGATGGAGAACCGGTTCTCGGCGACATTGGACCTTGTACCAGTTCCCGTTGCCATGATCACCCATCCGGAGGGGCTGTTTGTGTTGGCAAACGCCGCTTATCGAGAGCTCTATCCGTTTGAAATCGGAAGGCGTCCCTCGCAGGTAAACCTGTTTAGGGATACGACCGAACGAGACCGCATCATTAGATCGCTCGATGAGCTTCATCGATTGACCGCGGAAGAAGTCGTACTTCGGGATAAATCCGGACGGGAGCATCTGACCCTGCTTTCGGCGGAAATTGTCGACGCGTATGGCGGATCCCACGCAACGCTGGTGGCTCTCGACATTCAGGAGCGGCGCGACGTGGAGCAGGCCCTAAGATCCAGCGAAGAACTCACCCAGTCCATCCTGCAAACGAGTCTGGATGCCGTGATCCTAAAGGATGAACATGGACTTGTACGAGACTGGAACGCCCAAGCGGAACGGACATTTGGCTACTCGGTCTCGGAAGCGTTAGGGAAGTCGATGGTCGACTTGATCATCCCACAGACTCAACGCGAGTCGTATCAGAACGTCATCTTCGAGTATGTGAATTCAGACGACAGGACCCAGCAAGGAAGACGATTTGAGTTGTCCGCCGTTCGTCGCTCCGGTGAGGTGTTTCCGGCCGAACTTGCGGTGACCCCTATAGGCTCTAAGGATCGTCTCTTCTTCAGTGTGTTTGTTCGGGATCTCACCGAGCAACGACGTGCGGAAGAGACAAAGTCGCTCTTGGAGGCTCAACTGCGACAGAGCCAAAAAATGGAGGCGGTTGGAACCTTGGCGGCCGGAATCGCTCATGACTTCAACAATGTTCTGAGTGCGATACGGGGCAATGCTGACTTGGCATCCGAGGACATTAGTCCATCTAGTCAAGCAAGTACGAGCATCGAAGAGATCAAAAGAGCGGCTAGACGGGCCAGTTCGCTCGTCCAGCAGATCGTCGCCTTTTCTCGCCAACACGAAGAGCCGAGGGAGATTCTAAACCTCGAGGCGATCACGAGTGAAGTAGTCCAGCTCCTCCGTTCGACTTTGCCGGCGAGTGTCTCGCTGAGGATCGCGGTTGCTCAGGACACGCCTCTCGTCATTGCTGCCTCAACCCAAATGCATCAGGTCCTGCTCAACCTCTGCACCAACTCGTGGCAGGCCATGGAGAGTCGGCCTGGGGAAATCACTATCTCAATAGAACGAGCAGAAATCGTCCAAGGGGGAAGCATTCCTCTTGACGCTGGGACCTACGCCCTTATGTCGGTGGCGGACCAGGGGCATGGTATCGCTCCTGACAATCTCCAACGAATTTTCGAACCGTTTTTCACCACTAAGACCTTGGGGCAGGGCACTGGTCTCGGACTCTCCGTCGTTCACAGCATCGTCCAGAACCATCGCGGACTGATCTACGCCGAAAGTGAAATAGGACGCGGGACCACATTCCGAATCTATCTACCTGCCACTTCGAATGAGGCAAAAGTGGGCATCGAGCAAGCCTCAACACATCGTTCGACTGGAGCTGGAAGGCACGTGGTTTACCTCGACGACGAGGCGCCTCTGGTATTTCTCGTTGACCGAGCACTGACGCGGCGCGGATATAGAGTGAGCGCGCTGACCTCAGCTGAAGAAGCGATAACCCTCGTCCGAGACTCAGAGCACGAGGTTGACATTGTAGTCACGGATTACAACATGCCCCACCTGTCCGGCATGGATGTCGCAAAGACATTGCGTGCCTTGCGTCCCCAACTCCCAATCGTTCTAATTTCCGGCTACGTCACCGAAGCGATGAGAGCAGAAGCCACGAGCGTTGGAATCCAAGAAATAGTCCACAAGCCAGACTCAATCGACGAGCTCTGCCAGACGATCGAGTCGTTGGTTCCTGTTCCCTGAGCTTAAATTGAGTTGAAAAATCGGTATTTCTCCTGATCCATAGGTAACCGTTTTCAACACCAAGGAAGTCACGCTGAATGTCAATGGCCTTAACAGGACCGTATCGGCTGAAAGGGTGACCAGCCTCCTCGAAATGCTCCGAGGTGACCTAGCGTACGGTTGCGGCGAATCTCACTGCGGGGCGTGCACCGTGCTCATTGACGGAGTGAGCGCTGATCCTGCGTCACGACCCTCGCGACGTCGAATGGCAACACGTGGTGACCATTGAGGGACTGCCCAAGAACGGAAAGCTCGATCCACTTCCACAGGCCTTTCTCGATGAAAGCGCCATGCAGTGCGGGTATTGCGCTCCCGGAATGTTCCCCGCTGCACCGTCACTAATAGATCGTGTCCCTGACCCAACCGAAGCCGAGATCATCGATCACATGAAGGGGGACCTGTGCCGTTGCCGCGCGTATCCGTGTATCGTGATTACTTCGATGGCGCTTAAGTTTTAGCAAGTTAAGGGAACCCGGCTACCTAGCCGGGTTCCCTTCGAAAATATGGTCAGTCAGAATCGGTAACCCACTCCAATCGAGAAGAGGTTAGGATCGATGTCCAGATTGGTGAGAATCAAGTACATCACTTGTGGGACTACCTCCTCTGTTTCTTTCTCCTTTTAAAACCGCTTCCAAAGGGTCCCACGCCTTGCTTTCAGACGGTGACTATAAGCCGTTTCTGAAGATTGCCGACCTTTGCAATTCCTAAGCAACATTTGGGGCATTTTTAGTGTAGTGAGTTTCACTGACAGGGGAATTCTTGACGGTCTTAATGATTGTTTGACGTTCCTGATGAGCTAGTCTTGTTTTGTCGCTGGGTTACCCAGCGCAAACCGACCCGAAACCCTGGTCCCAGAGGGAGAAGGTCCGAGACGAGACAGGACGTGAAAATACAAGCGATCGTGCTCAGTTTAGGAATCGCAGGCCTCGTTTTCGGGGCAGTGCAGTCCGGTAAATCACCTCAGGCAACCGCCAAGCAAGTGAAGCCCGACGCTGCGATTACCCAGATCAATCAAAAATTCGTCGAAGCCAAGCCTGAGGACTATATCGGTGACGCAGCATGCGTTGAATGTCACACGACGAAGTCACACCGCTTCAACGAATCTCCTCACTTCGCCCCCATGACCGACTCGAAGCTACCGCTGTCACAGCGAGGCTGCGAAGGCTGCCACGGCCCGGGCAAAGCCCACCAAGACAACCCCGATGTCGAGGTCATTTCGTTTGGAAAACTCAGCCCCAAGGACTCGTCGGCCGCGTGCCTCCGATGCCATGGCCAGACAATGGACAACTCGCATTGGAAACACACCGATCATGCAAAGGCAAACCTTTCATGCGTGACGTGTCACCAAGTACATCCGGACACTGACCTCACCCTTGAGACCGGAGCTCCGAATCATGGCAAGGCGCAGTCGCCAATCAGCATCGTTCATATCGCTAAGCAGCCAGAAAAGCAGTTGATGCTTAAGGCCGATGAAGTGACGCTTTGCGGACAGTGTCACCAGCCCGAACTCGCCAAGTTCAGGCTGAATTTCCATCACCCCGTTCCCGAAGGCCAGCTGGTTTGTAGCGACTGCCATTCTGTGCATCCCTCCAAGGCGTCTCAGGTACGTCAGAGCCCGTTCAAGAGCAAGTGCGTCACCTGTCATGCCGACAAGGCCGGACCGTTCGTCTACGAACACGACCCCGTGGCAGGGTTCGGTGGAAGCGGCTGCAACGAATGCCACAGCCCACACGGATCGCAAAACCCAGCGATGCTCCTCTCTAGGACTCGAGGACTCTGCGCCCAGTGCCACTCAGACAAACTTGCCACCCACCATCCAGGCCAGACCTGCTGGTCAGCCGGCTGCCACGTGGCGCCTCACGGAAGCAACACTGACGCAAGGTTCTTGCGCCCCTAGGAGGAACCGAAAATGAAGGGATGGATCACACCACTTGCGACGATTGCTGGAACTGCCGTCATGCTCGCAAGCGCTCAAGCTCAGACAGTTCCTACTACGACTCAGACCGACGCGGGGAAGTCCGCCGATTCGCAGGTGCAAAAGCCGAAAGCCGATAAGGCGCCTGCGACGGCAGCTCAAGGCAAGAAGTCGGACAAGAAAGCAGATACAGGTAAGGCCGACGCCGCCGATGACGCGGAACCAAAGCCTCTCTACAACAACCTTTCGCTCTCCTACAACACGTGGAGTCACGCTAACTACCTCAAGGGGTTGCAGCAAAACGGATTCATCAACGGAGGGTTCGGAATCGCGGACCTATCCGTCCTCAGTCCCTACCTTGGAGGTGGATTTACCGCCTTCGAACTAAAGGGAAATCCAGGAGATGACTTCGGCCTGAGGCTCATCAACCAGTGGGGAAGTTCAACCAGTCTGAGTCTGCACGCCCACCAATTCTCGTTCTTTGACACGGCTTTAGAGACCCTTGAACCGAGTCGAGACAAGTCTTACGATGTTACGGTAGACGAGCGGATCGCACCCAATTTTGGGGCGTTCGCGACCTATCAGTACGACCAGAATGAGCACCACGTCGCGGCGCCACTCCCCGAGACAAACTTCATCAACAAGACGCTTGCCGTTGGAACGCAGCGACAATTTGGCGAAAATACGCTGGGCGCAACGTACACCGAGACAAGGTTCAGCGACCTAACTCAGGCCCAGCCGATCGCTCTCACGGATCGCGCAGAATTCCGCTACCTCGGCAACTGGGGGCCTCGGCTCTCAACCGAAGGCACGGCAGCGATCTCGCGAATTCAGCAGCAGGGGCGTTCCGACAGCTGGATTCGAGACTACGCGCTCAGTGGCGTGTACGACGTTTCTGATGTTTCAGCCCTCGGCGCCCACATCAGTCAATCAGTCTTCGACCTTCGGTCGGTGGCCAACGCCTACGTCCGGAAGCGGGTCAATTCGGGCCTCACCTACGACACCCAACTTGGGAAATGGGGCGCGGGCCTCGGCTTCCAGCATCGGGTCGACGAAAGGGTCAGGGCCGACCAGAGCTATATCGACACGCCGACTTGGAATAGCTACAACTTCAAACTGAACGGCTACGTCGCAAAAGGCTACCGGCTGGGATTCAAAGGATCAGTTGAAGACCTTTCCAGCGAGCCCCTCTTCCAGACAGACGACCCAACTCTGCTGTACTGGGACCGAAAGGCGACCTTCCAAGCAAAGCTTAGTGGCGGCAACGAGCGCACCACTAGTTACCTCTCCTACACGTACCGTTATCGGCGAAATGAACAACGGGAACTCTCCATCAACTGGAACAACGTCGCACTCGGCGGCAGCAAGGTGTTTAATTCGAAGCTTCTCGGCTATGCCGAGTTCGCTTCTGATCACTACATCGCTCGGGGCGACTCGCCGGTCGCCACACCTCTAGGGGACTATTTCCCCTCGAGCGAGACGT
The DNA here is from genome assembly GCA_903904815.1 of uncultured Armatimonadota bacterium. Classification (GTDB taxonomy): domain Bacteria; phylum Armatimonadota; class Fimbriimonadia; order Fimbriimonadales; family Fimbriimonadaceae; genus Fimbriimonas. Next base: position 5,518 of record CAIVDU010000013.1, on the reverse strand, counting down.
TTCTAGTCGGGTTGGACTACACGCGAAACGCGCGTGAAGGTCTTTCCCTCGTCCTATCCAGTTTCTACACCCAAGACCAGTGGGGCCAGCAAATTGCGTTGACCTATCGCCGCGACTTGGGCAAGGAACGTAACTTCCAGATCACCTATTCCCCTTGGCTCCAACGGGATCGACTCTATGACGTGGACAGTTTCGACGCTCGCATCTTGACGATGAAGCTAGAGACGCGCTTCTGAGAAATGAGTGAAATGAAACCGAATTCGAAGGGACAAATAACGGAGGACTTATGAAAGCACGATGGCTCACATTGTTTGCAAGCGTCCCGCTGATCGTCGGAACCATGTTGCTGCAGAGTTGCGGCGGTGTTGGCGGACCTACCACGTCCGCGACATCGCCGGGCGCTAGCGCACCGACTGCGAGCTTCCTGGCGCTCATGACCGCGGAGCAGAAGGCAGCAACCAACATTGGTTCCGAGGCCTGTGGCGCGGCCGCATGTCACGGTGGAGCACCCACAACTTCTGGCGCGAAGCTCGCATCGGCGACCACGCGAGGAACTTCGACTCACTACACCACTTGGAAGCTCACCGTACACGCTCAAAAGGGCGTCACTTGTGAAAGCTGCCACGGTCCGGGAAGCGCTCACGCCGCCGCACCAAAGAACACCGACGGAACTGCGCATGCGATCGTTACCTTCCCCAACGTCGTTTCTGACGACGTTTGCGGACAGTGCCACGGGCCAACTCATGACGAATGGGAAGCTTCTAAGCACTCGCAGTTGGTTGCGAGCCCAATCTCCAGTACGGCAACGAGTCCGGCGAGTAGTGGCCAGAACTCCCGTTGCTTCCTTTGCCATGGTGGACAGGCTCGCGCGCAGTTCACAGAGAATGGAATCGATCCATCGGTGATGACGCTCACCCAGATCACCAACGTCGCCAATGACATTCTGAACACGAACCCGAATTCGGCAACGTGTGTGACTTGTCACAACCCTCATGCAAAAACCGGAAATCTGACTGGCGCTGGTAAGGAAGTTCAGCTCTACCACTCAGAATCTCTGACTGATAGTTCTGGAATCGGCCCAGGCACGGTAGCTACCCAGTTCACGGCAGTCAACCAGATCTGTGGTCAGTGTCACAACGGTCGCGGCACCACCGCTACCGATGCTTACCTGACGGCAAACACCTCAAGATCCTCCGTTCACCATAGCAACCAGTTCAACTCGCTGCTTGGAGTCGGTGGATGGGAAGGCGTTGGTGGACCTCCTCAGAGATCCGGCACGCACGCCCTGGCCCCGGGTCAGTGCGCAACCTGCCACATGCCGCTATCCCGTCACACGATGACCGTGAGCGTAGACAATGGCTGTCAGCCGTGTCACTCTTCGGCCGACGCTGCGTCGAGAGCAGCCACTCTGAAGGCAGAGGTCGTAAACAATCTGACTTCTCTCAGCACCCGAATGGGCAACTGGGCACAGACCACGTTCGGCGACCCCACGTTCTGGGATTACACGTCTAACATCGCAACCGGTAAGACGGCTCCGAAGCAGACGCTCATCCCGATCCAGGTTAAGAGAGCTCGACACAACTACTACTACGTGATCACCTCGGGTGACTACGGAGTCCACAACCCTGCGTACACTCGCTATCTGCTTCAGGTAGCTGCCGACAACCTCACGGCTGCCGGTATCGGAGTGACGAGCCCGGCGCGAATCGGACAGGTCTCAATGGCTGACAAGCTTGCTGTGATCAGCGACGCCAAGACTCGTGCCATGAACAACTCGTCCGACTAGTTCTCGCCGTGAGGTGAGAATTCAGGACGTGCCAATGACGACTTGCAACATTGCAAGTCGTCATTCAAACTTTGTCTTAGGAATACACCTATGGACGAGACCGCTTCAGCCGCAGTGCCTCCCGATTGGTCCCTCTGGATGGGCGACACAGGTCGCTACTCCGTCTACCTGGCCACCGTACTCTTTGTCGTCTCGGTTTGCGCTTGGATCTTGGCTTCTAAGAAACCTGGATTCAAAAATGCCGCCGGACTGACGATGAACCTTGGTGTCCTCAGCCTCTTTTGGGCTTTTGTGAGTCTGGGTAGCCTCTTCGTTGGGAACCGCTTCGAGTACTCCTATGTCTTCGAACACGGAGACCTCACAAACGCGATCCAGTACCGAATTGCTGGCATCTGGTCGGGGCAGCAGGGTAGTTTTCTGCTCTGGGCCTGCGCTTCTGGACTTTTCCTTTTACTGACCGCCAAGGGGGCGGGGCCATTCCGGAGGTGGTATTCGGTAGCTTACGGCACCTTTATGGCCGGCCTATCGGGGATTCTCTCTTTCGAATCTCCCTTTAACACCACAGTAGTCGATGGCAAGATCCTTGTGCCAAGTAACGGCGTAGGATTGTCGCCGTCCCTCCAAAACTATTGGGTAACCATTCACCCGCCGACGATTTTTCTTGGCTTCGGAGCGCTGACCGTTCTCTTTGCGTACGCCTTCGCCGCGCTCATGGAGCGGGACTACGACGGCTGGCTCAAGCGAGTTCGCCCTTGGGCCCTGGTTGCAACGTCTCTGCTCGGACTCGGCCTCTGCATGGGCGGATTCTGGGCCTACGAAACACTTGGTTGGGGCGGGTTCTGGATGTGGGATCCAGTCGAGAACGTCAGCTTCGTTCCCTGGTGCCTTTCGGTCGCCTTCATCCATGGCATCGTGGTCCAAACGGCGCGCGGAACGAAAAAGACCGCGAACCTTCTCATGGGCGGGCTGCCGTTCCTATGCTTCATCTACGGCACCTTCCTTACCCGCTCGGGATTCCTTTCCGACGCCAGTGTCCACAGCTTCGCGGAGATGAACCGTTCTGCGCTTAAGCTTCTGGTCGGACTCATGGGAATCTCGTTCGTGAGCTTCTTCGGTCTCTTGAGTTGGAGGTCCCTCCAACTGCGAAGAGAAGCATTGGCCGCACCGACTGAACCAGAGGCCAAGCCTGAAGTCGCTAAGCCCAAACCAACATTCTACGGCCGAGAGTCGCTGATGAACCTCGGCATTGCCTCGGTCACCGCGATCGGAATCGCCACGATGCTTGGGATGAGCATTCCCTTTTTCCAAGCGTTGCAGCGCCTTCCCTCGAAGGTGGTTGAGGAAGGGCTCTATCACGAGGTCTTGAGCTGGTTCTTCATCCCCACTCTGTTGCTCATGGCGATCGCGCCTTTTGCACCGTGGCGCAACGGATCCCTTAAGGACCTCGCTCAGCGGTTTTACACCGTCCTCTGCCTTTCGGTCGGAGTTACCGGAATGTTCCTCATCTGCGTGGTGTTCACCCCCTTCTCCAAGGTAGTAGACCACGCTCCCAAGGTGACCCTCCTGGGCAGGCACGACTTGCCTGGCATGGCCTGGTTATTGTTCCTGGTGGGCTTGTGCAGCTTCTGCATCATTGGCAATGTGTGGAGGATTTGGGAACTCCGCAAGCAGAGTCAACTCGGATGGTCGCCATTCCTCGCTCACATTGGTGTTGCGATCCTGATGATCGGACTGATCGTCTCCCGTGGCTTCGAGCAGAAGGCCGAGATGATGGTCATGAAGGACCATCCTGGCAAAGCACTTGGCTACGAATTCCGCTACCGAAACATGACCTCTACCGACAAAGACCACAACAACCATGTTGTGTTCGATGTCTATAGCGAAGAAGATCCGAGCCGACTCTTGTTCACTGCCTCACCCGGAATGTACAAAGTGCCGGGGGAAAATGGGCAGGAGAACACGATGGTGTGGCCCGCCATTGTTCACCGCCCGCTCTACGACGTTTACGTCGCCCTGCGACCGCCTCAGACTCAGGTGAGCGAGCCGGTTCCTCTCAAGGAAGGGCAAACTACGGAGTTTGGTGGCCTGATCATTAAATACAACAAGCTGACCGTCAATGGTCAGCCTGGCCAAGCCGGAACTGCGTTCGTCGCCGACCTCACCGTAACCGCTGGTTCGATCACCAAGCGCGTTCAGCCTTCGATGCAACTGAGTAGCGAAGGCGCTCCTCTGCATAACGACGCGGCCCTCGACGACAACCTGAACGTCTCAGTCGCGTCGATGAACGCTGCTGATCGGTCTGTGACCCTCCAATTTCAACTCTCGAGCCCGATGTTCCCGATCGATGTCTTCCATAAACCGATGACAATGCTGGTCTGGGTCGGTACCGGGTTGATGACTGTAGCCGGACTTCTTGCCGCCGCGTATCGGCGTGTTCCTTCAAAGTCGAAGGCCGCCGAAAAGGTGAAGGCGCCCACGGGCACAAGAAGTCGGCGACTCGCAAAGCAACACTCCTAGGAGAAAAAATGAAACGAATCCTCTCAATCTTCGCCCTTCTCGGTCTCGGCGCGATGGCGCTGTCGACGAACGCGAGCTGGAAGATATTCGAAGAGAAGTACCACATCCAGAAAGACTCGAAGATTGGCGCAGCGACCTGCCAGAACTGCCACATCGGCAAGAAAGGCGGAAGACTGAATCCTTACGGAAAGGACATTCAGGCAATCATGAAATCAGAAGGAACCAAGAAGATGACTGTCGAGTTCCTCACGAAAGTTGAGGGGCTAGACTCTCTCAAGGATGGCCAAACTAACATCGCCAAAATCAAGGCAGACAAGAACCCAGGACAAGCTGAGTAATTGTCCCACAATGGGGATTGATTATCATGATCAATCCCAGTGAAGGCTCTACAACCACGTGGGTGGTCGTAGGGCTTTTACTGTTTATGAGACGCGATCGAAGGGGCACTTAAAAATAGTCTTGCGCGGTGTTGGAATGGAGAGAGCCTCTGGTCAATCGTACTACCTTAATCCGATAATTTCGGAAGTGGTTCTGCGTCATGGGAAATGACGACTTGTTCGAAAACCCTCAATTCGGGAATTCTTATTCTGGAGGGAACCAAATATGAGATTCCGTATTGTTCTCGCGTTATTCTTGACCAGCTTATCCGTTAGTGCCTTCTCAAAGAGTGAATTCCTTGATCTCTTTATGAGCACTTACAAGATCAGCGATAGCTCACCGCTGGGCGAAAAGTCATGCCTTATTTGCCACCAGACTGAAGACGACTTCACGAAGCTGAACGTGTACGGTAGCGACATTAAGATGGAGCTCGGCGCCGCCGGAGCGACCACCCTAAACCTGGCCGTTCTCAAAGAAGTTGGTGGACTGGACTCAAATGGTACCGGCAAAACCAACGAGCAGAAGATCCTTGCCGGAACGGCCCCTGGCGATCCCGGTCCCATCAAGGTTTCCGCTCCTCCCAAGGCAAAGCCTAAGTCTTTGATTCCGAAGAACTTCTTCCACCCGGCCGTCGTTCACTTCCCAATCGCCCTGTTCATTGCCGGCTTGGCCCTCGACGCTTTCGGTCTTATCTTCAAGAAGAAAGAACTGCTGATCGGCGGTTGGTACAACATCTTGATGGCGTCTTTGACGTCCTTTGGTGGTATCGCGACCGGGTTCGGCGCCATGTACATGCAGAAGGTGCCGTTCAAGGGCCTGATCTTTAACCACATGGTT
>CAIVDU010000012.1 GCA_903904815.1 uncultured Armatimonadota bacterium | reverse complement strand
GAGCAACAAACTTTAATCGCTCTTCGGACACAGAACACTCCTTCCAAGGCACCCAGCACCACTTCCCAGATCTCAATGATCTGAAAATGGTGTTACCCATGTGTCCGGAACAAACTGTAACCCATGTCTCCGAACGGACACACGTTCATTCCTGGTTGTGAGCGCCTCGCTCATGCTGGCTTCCCACAGCACACTTAAGACTGCCGACTTTCCTAGAGCGCTAAACTGTTCGGGTGACGATTCGGTTGGCGACTCAGGACGATTCAGCGGCGGTCTGCGCCGTGATTAAGGCGGTATACGACGAATATGGTTTCAGTTGGGATCCGGAAACCTACCACGCCGACCTCTACGATCTCGACGGCTTTTACTTCGACCGAGGAGACCTATTCTGGGTCGCCGAAGTCGACCAGCAGGTGGTAGGCACGGTCGCTCTCGAATTCTTTGACGTGATTCCCGGCCAAGTCGGCGCGCTCGTCGAGATTCCAACCAGCCTCCCCCGAGTGGGTGGTACCGACTGCTCCCTCGAGCGGCTCTACGTCCATCCCGACGCGCGTCGCTCCGGCGTCGGCAGCCAACTGGTAGAGACTGTTTTCGCCGAGGCCAGGAAGCGAGGAAGGAAGAACCTCGAAATGTGGAGCGACAAGCGATTCGGAGACGCTCACCGTCTATACGGCCGTTACGGAGCCGAAGTTGTCGCCGATCGGATATGCGATGACCCTGACGTGAGTCCCGAGTGGGGTCTCCTCGTAAGGCTTTAATGCCAGTCTTGACCCCGTAGGCAAGCTTGGTCCGAAGCGCATTTGAACCTAAATCGGTGTTCCAAGCTCGGAACCAGGGATAATGATCTCTATGGCCGGAAAAGTAATCGCCCTTGTAGGGTGTGTGAAGTCAAAACAAGCAGGGCGGCACGAGGCTCGCGACCTGTACGATTCGGCCCTCTTCAAGTGTAGCCGGGCGTATGCCGAGGCGAATTCGGATGAATGGTTCATCCTCAGCGCCAAATATGGGCTCGTCCGCCCCGAGGAGCAGATCGACTCCTATGAGGACACGCTCATCGGAAAAACCCCGATGGCGAAACAAGAGTGGGCCCGTCGCGTGCACAAAAAGATGCAGGACCTCGGGCTAGACGACCCGGAAAACACTGTGCTCTGGTTAGCCGGTCGAGACGTCAAGCTCCCCCTGGCCTTCATGCTCATCTGCCGACAGCGAGACCCACTAGACGGCCTGATGCAAGCTCCTCGACTCGCCTGGCTCAAGGCAAACACAAAAGTCGAAGTATCGTAAGCGGGTTTGCGGTTGGCGGTGAGCGGTAAAACGCAAACCGCCATTTTCATTCACGGCATTAGGTAGTAGCCCTCCAATGCGGAGAATGACCAGACCACCGCAACAGTCCAAGATGCTTCCGACGGTGTAACATCCCGTCATGAACGCGACGATGCTTCTGGCGGTGCTTACGTTTGCTCACGTCGGTCCCTCGAAAGCGCCGCCTCCATTTCCGATCGCGGTCTGGCTTCAAGACCCGTCAAACGCTCCTCGATATCGCGCCGCCGGGTTCAATCTCTACATTGGTCTTTGGCAAGGCCCGACCGAGTCGCAACTCGTCGATCTCCAAAAGGTGGGAATGCCGGTCATCTGCGAGCAAAATGCGGTCGGCCTTGCCCACAAGGGTGATCCCACGATCGTCGGCTGGATGCATGGCGATGAGCCGGACAACGCTCAGGAGGTTAAGGACCCCACTACCGGAAAGGTGGGCTATGGACCCTGCATTCCGCCCGCGAAGATTGTGGAGGAATACCACCGCATGAAGTCCCTCGATCCTTCACGTCCGATCCTCCTCAACTTAGGCCAGGGGGTCGCGAATGACGAGTGGATCGGGCGCGGTAGCGGTTCTAGCCTCAAAGACTACGAGACCTACTGCAAGGGCGGTGACATCGTTTCTTTCGATGTCTATCCGATTGCCGGCCTCCCGAAGCCCGACCCTGAGAACTACCTTTGGTACGTGCCCAAGGGGCTGGATCGGCTTGCCGGATGGATGGGAAATGCCAGCGCCCTCTGGAACTGCATCGAGTGCACCCAAATCGACGGAACCCGCAAAGCCACCCCGAGCCAGGTGAAGTCCGAAGTTTGGATGTCACTCATTCACGGCTCCAAGGGCCTGATCTACTTCGTCCACCAATTCAAGCCGACTTTTGACGAGCACGCCTTGCTCGACGACCCCGCGATGCTCTCGGCAGTCACCGAACTGAACAAGCAGATCCAATCTCTCGCCCCGGTGCTAACTTCAGCCACCATCGAACGAAGAGCCACTGTAACCTCCAGTTCCCCCGCCGTACCGATTGACTTCAAGGTCAAGTCGATGGACCGAGACCTTTACGTGTTCAGCGTCGGGATGAGAAATGGGTCCACCCAGGGAAGGTTCGCCCTGTCTGGTCTGCCCGGACTCAAACACGTGGAAGTCGTAGGCGAAAACCGGACGATCCCCATGGTCAATGGACAATTCTCCGACCAATTCCTCCCTTACCAACCTCACATCTATCGAATCAAACACTTACCTTGATCGATCCCCCGCCAAGACGTCACGAGAAGCGAAATCTTTTCCACTTTGGCGTTGAATCCAACGCGTCCTCCCCACCGGACCGCCAACCGCTAACTCGACACCCCAAATTTTTCCACCCCGCCCGCCCTGCCATCCCCTATAATCTGGCCAATGAACGCGCGAACCCGGAAAGATCTCACCGGTTACGTGTTTATCGCCCCTTGGCTGCTGGGGTTCCTCACCTTCACGGCTTGGCCGTTCGTGCGAAGCGCATACTTGTCGTTCACCCGGTACGACATCGTGCGGCCTGCCCGCTGGATTGGCGCCGCAAACTATCGTAGCCTGATCACCAACGACGACACATTTCGGAATGCGTGCTGGGTGACCGTCAAGTTCGCCTCCGTCGCCGTGCCCCTCGGGATCGTGGCCGGGGTGTCGCTTGCTCTGCTTTTGAACGCCAACGTTCGAGGGATCACGGTCTATCGAACCGTGTTCTTCCTGCCGTCCATCGTCCCCACCGTCGCTACTACCGCCATCTTCATGTGGATTCTCAATCCAAAGATTGGTCTCGTCAACGGACTTCTCGAAAAGTTTGGAATCGTCGGCCCCGCCTGGCTTACTGATCCCAAATGGGCTTTATGGAGCCTGGTCATGATGGGCCTTTGGGGCGTCGGCAACAGCATGGTGATCTACCTCGCCGGGTTAAAAGACATTCCGACGTATCTCTACGAAGCGGCGATTGTCGACGGGGCCGGCGCGTGGACTCGTCTGACTCGGGTCACACTCCCTATGCTGACGCCGGTCATCTTTTTCAACCTGGTGATGGGGGTAATCGGAACTTTCCAATACTTCACCCAGGCCTATATCATGACCAAGGGCGGTCCCGAGGACAGCACCCGATTCTACGCGCTGTATCTCTTCGACCGAGCCTGGCGCTATGCCGACATGGGTTATGCGAGCGCCATGGCATGGATCTTGTTCATCGCTATCATGGCGGTAACTGGACTCTTGTTCAAAACGCAAAAGAAGTGGGTCCACTATGGCGGGTGAGCGTGTCTCCGGCAACCTAAAGCGGTGGATTCGAACGATCGTTGCGGTAGCGATGGCCCTCGCTCTCGTCGGACTTTACTTCGCCCCTCAGCGTGCCACCCGCGAAACCGCCCTCCGCAAATATCCCAACCGGATCCCCGTCCGCTTCTGGCACATGTGGTCAGCTGAGTGGAAGGACGTCGTCGACCACATTGTCGACCAGTACAACAAGAGCCAAGACAAGTACGAGGTGATCGCCCTTTCAGTCCCCGGCACGAGCGGAGACACCAAGTTCTTGCTCGGCGCCATGGGCGGCGACCCACCCGACGTGATGGCCCAATGGAACCCAGTCATCCCAACCTGGGCCGAAGGCGGTTTGCTCACGCCCTACGAGGAACTGATGTCTCCCGAGGAGAAGGCCCTCTTTGACCGGGACGCCTATCCCATCGTCAAGCGAATCGGGCGGTACAAAGACAAAACCTACGGGATCCCCATTGGAGTCAATGCGAACGCGGTCTTCTATCTCCCGAAGGCCCTCCGCGAGGCGGGAATCGAGCAGTTTCCCAAGACCTGGGAAGAGCTCGTGACCGACTCCGCCAAGATGACGAAATACGATTCTCACGGACAACTCACCCGCCTAGGATTCCTGCCTGGACCCTGGGCTGTGACCATGGCCTTGTTCGGTGGCGGTCTCTACGATTTCAAATCCAATCAGCTGACATTGGACAATCCGGCAAACCTGAGGTGCCTCGAAAGCCTAGTAGCCCTGCGCCAGCGCGACGGTTACGAGCAGGTGCAGCGGTTCCAGTCCGGATTGAATACGCAGTCGTTCGCCGGCGGCTGGCCGTTTATCGCCGGATACTACGCGGCTGCCGTCGACGGCCAGTGGCGAGTTCAGCAGCTAGCCAAGTACGCTCCGGACCTTGAGTACGCGACCGCTCCGATCCCCGCTCCATTAGGCGGAGCCCCTGGCGCGGGATTTTCCGGCGGGAACTTCATGGTCATCCCGCGCTCAGGCAAGCAGAAAGCGGGCGCATGGGATTTTGTGAAGTATTGGTCCGGGCTCACGAACCCGGAACGGGCTGCCCAGTTCTACGTGGATGGAGGATGGTTACCACTTTCCGACAAGATCGCAAGCGCGCCCATTTACAAGAAATACATCCACGATCATCCGCAGTTTCAAACATTTGTGGATGCGGTTCGGAGCCCTGACCTCACAGCGCAGCCCCCGGTGGCCTACCAGGTGTTCATCAACGACAAGGTGACGAAGGTGGAGGACCTTGCCCTTCGCGGGGAGATATCTCCGAAGGCGGCCGTACAGCAGCTATCCGAAGAAGTCCACCGCGAGATCGCTCGCCGAAAGGAGCTTGGTTACGATGAATAGGCTCAATCGACTGGCGACTCATACGGTCCTTCTCATTCTTGCCGTGCCCGCATTGATGCCGCTGCTCTGGATGCTAAGCACGTCACTGAAGGCCGACGACAAGGTGTACGCCGGCGGCGGAGGCTTCTCGATCGCCAGCCTGATCCCGCACCCCGCGGTATGGAGCAACTATCCCAAAGCGCTCCAAACTGTACCCTTCGATGTCTATCTTCGGAATACGATCACCCTATGCCTCTTCACGGTGGTGGGCGCAGTCTTCTCAAGTGCATGGGTTGCCTACGGTTTCGCGCGAATCGACTTCCGAGGACGGGGCGCGCTATTTACGCTGCTAATTGCCACCATCGCGATGCCCGACCAGGTGACCCGAATCCCCGTGTTCGAGCTGTTTCGGGGGCTTGGCTGGTACGGCACCTACCTGCCCCTAGTAGTGCCCGCGTTCGCTGGAGCGCCCTTCTACATATTCCTATTGACCCAGTTCTTCAAGACGATTCCGGACGACCTCGCCGAATCGGCCCGACTCGATGGCGCGGGTGAGTTTCGAATCTTCGGTCAGATCGTTTTGCCTCTTGCGCTGCCCGCGCTGACGACGGTTGCCCTGTTCCAGTTTCTTGCCACCTGGAACGACTTCCTGGGCCCCCTAATCTACATTAACGATCCTCGTAAGTACACACTGGCCTACGGCCTCCAGCAGTTCATGAGCGCCTACGATGGCCAATGGGCACAGCTGATGGCGGCATCCATCCTATTTACGATCCCCATCATCATTCTCTTCTTCTTTGCGCAGCGGACTTTCATTCAAGGCATCGCCACCACCGGCGGCAAGAACTAACTTACGCAAGTCGTTCTTGCCCGGTAATGTGTATATTCGGATCCAATGGATTGCGATGTTGCGATTATTGGTGGAGGCCCAGCTGGGGCCACCGTTGCCACCCTGCTTAAGAAATACGACCCGACTCTGAACGTCGTCATTCTCGAACGCGAGACCTTCCCGCGCGATCATGTTGGAGAGAGCATGCTCCCGGTGATCCCCCGAATCCTCCACGAAATGGGGGTCTGGGACAAAATAGAGGCGGCCGACTTTCCCATCAAGGTCGGAGCAACCTACCGTTGGGGCCAGGTCACGGATGTCGACCTTTGGTATTTCCACTTCATTCCCGACGGGAAGCTCCTCCCTGAGCCGCGTCCGGCTAAGTTCGCGGGGCAACGCACCCAGACTGCCTTCCAGGTCGATCGAGCCGTTTACGACAAGATCTTGCTCGACCACAGCCGGGAAGTGGGCTGCACGGTCTACGAGAACGCCAAAGTCGTGAAGGTGGTCCGAGATGGCGACCGAATCGAACACCTCGTCGTCCAGGCGAGTGGTGAGTCCGCAACATCCCTTGGCAGCGAGTCGACGCTAAAGGCACAGTACTATGTCGATGCTTCGGGCGGGAGCAGCATCGTGCGGACAACGATGGACGTCCCCGTCCATTCGCCAACTTCTCTCCGCAACATTGCGATTTGGGATTACTGGCAGAATGCCGAATGGGCCGAGTCTGTCGGCGTCGGCGGGACGTTCGTCCAAGTCATGAGCATCGGATGGGGCTGGCTATGGTTCATCCCCCTATCCGCCACCCGCACTTCGCTCGGGCTGATCACCTCCGCCGAATACTACAAGAACTCGGGAAAGACCACCGAGCAGCTTTACCAACAGGCCATTGAAGAGGAACCACGAATCCGAGCGCTCGTTCAGAACGCAACGCGAGAGAATCAACTTCAAGCCACCAAAGACTGGAGCTACATCGCCGATCGCCTTTACGGTGAAAACTGGTTTCTCGCTGGCGACGCCTGCGGATTTGCCGATCCGATCCTCGCTGCCGGTATGAGCTTGGCTCACATGGGAGCGCGCCGCGTGGCATTCTCCATTCTGGAACTGCTAAGGGGAGAGGTGGCTCCGAACTGGATCAAAGACCAATACCAGCGCATCCACCGAAAGAACATCGGAAACCACATCCGATTCGCCGATTACTGGTACTCCGCCAACGCCAAGTTCACGGACCTGAAGGAGTACTGCTCCCAAATTGCCAAGGACGCCGGACTGACGCTGGATGCGGACGCCGCCTTCCAGTGGCTTGGCACGGGAGGATTTGCCGACGAAATCAGTGGCGTTCCCTTCGCCGGAAGCTACCGAATAGCGACGATTAAACAGTTCACCGGCCGGTTCTCCGGCCAAGAAACCAAGTGGTCGATCCTCGACAATAACATCTTCGAACTCGACACCGAGGGCTCCCACGAAGAGACCCTGGCCGTCTACGAAAACGGCAAAGTCGTGCTAGTGCCCTGCCTCGTAAAAGGTGAAAAGGTGCTGCCCATCTATCTCGTCTACGGCATCGTGTATAAGTCGCTGCTTCGAGAAAAAGAGATCCAGTGCCTCGTCGAACGATTCATGTATCAGGCTCGGCTAGACAAGATGCCGCCCTCTCCCGAACTCGCCCAATTCTGCACCGAAGCCCTCGAAGCCTTAGTAGCGGGAGGCTGGGTCAGGGCCTCCTACGACCCCAAACTTCCCGGGCTCAACGAGTATCCAGGGCAGGAGTAGAACTGGGGGCGTGGGGAGTGTTGTGATGGATAAAGGTGAGGCTGTCCAAGGACGACAAGCCATCTGGGAGTGCTCGGGCTAAAGCGCTGTCAAAAGCGCGGTTTGTCTCCGAATCCCGGCGAGCGAAGCGAAGGAAATGAAGATAATCGGAAGCGGGAACTCAAGCAGAGTTTTGCGTTGGGCTCTTCGCAAGACTGTCCGCGTTTTATGTGGAGTGCATCGTCGAGATCGCGGTACTCCACATAGTGTGTGTCCTTAGCAATTTGGATGTAGCTCCCAATGCAACATCCGCCAAGCGAGCACACTCCTAAAAAATGGTGCAAATGTCCGGCCGAGCACATCTCCCCGGGACACCACTCCAAACCTCTTCAGTGGATGGTCACCACGGCCCCCGCAAACCCCTCCTCCGGCCTCAGCACCTCAACCCGCAAATCCCCAGCGTCGAACCGCTCTGTGAACCTATCGGCAACGTTCTCCAGGGGCTCACTCAGTCCATAACCTAACGCCTTTGCGAAAGCCTCGACCTTGACCCAAGCCTCGAAAAACTCAAGGCGATTCAACTCGGCAACGCGTTGCCCATCGCGGAACATGCTCGATGCCAGGGAACGAAAATCGAAACCGGGGTCAATCCATTCGAGATCGATGCCAACCCTTCCGAAATGGCGGAAACCAAACAGGGCTTCATCCCGAGAAGAAGAGACGCTAAAGTCGCAGTCCGAACCCAAGACAAGCGGTTTTCCCGATGCGCCGGTTCCGATGGGAACGTCGCAGGGGCAGATCCCCAGCAAACCACCAAGAATGAATCGAGCGGTTCCTCTACGAATCACGAACCCATCGGCAACGAACCCATTTTCGACGCCCTGCACCCGCGCTATCTCAGCTTCGGAAAGCACCGACCTGCATTCCCGATAGATTTCCGGCGATAGGTTCAGAGAGAAAGACCAAACGTCAGCCGGCAACGCCACCGGAAGTCTCCGAGCCCACTGAACCTGCCCCATCGAGAGTCCCTCAGGCGATCGAAACCGACGATTCCGACTTCTCGAACCGCCTCACCGGGTCAACGCTCACCTGAACCGGCGAACCTGCCCAGAAGGTGTTGCTCGGGATCATCTCCCCCTTCATCACCAAGGAAAGGTGTCCCACATTGGCATCGCTCCTCAATTCAGAATCGCAAAGGATGACCGTGTAGTGCCCTACCGAGCAGCGGTCTCCGATACGAATCGCGCCCACCTTCATGACTCGGTCCTCAAACAAGTGCGCCTGGAGCGGAGCATTCGTGTTAATGGCCACATCGTGTCCAATCTGGATCAGGTCGGTCTCGGTCCAGTCCGTGGTATTGATGAAGCTTCGCTTTCCGACCTTCGCCCCCAGGAACCGCATCAGCCAAGGAAGGAACGGCGTTCCAACCAGCGCCTGAATGAACGCCGGAACGCCGAAGTCGTGCAAAACGGCGGAGTAAGTCTCGGCCTTCCAAACGAACGGACTCCAGAGCGGACTCACCGTCGGTTCATACTTGCCTACCAGCACGAACTTGCAGATCTTGCACATCACGGCGCCGACGATGGCGGTGAAGAGGTAAATCAGCGGTGACAAGAAGCAGGCAACCCATCCCGACGACTCGTTCCAAACCGCAACAAAGCCCTCGATAAACACCGAAGCCAGGATCAGAGAACACATGCTGGGCAGCACCAGCCGAAACGCTTCATGACCCAGTCGATGCAGGTACATACGGCGAGTCGGAAGGTAGGTCTGTTGGACGTCGAACTGCGAATGAACCTGTCGATTTGGCATTCGGAATGCAGGCGAGCCGAGCCAAGCTTGTTGAGGAGAGGTGTCTCCACTCTCTTCCGCCGGCCACAGCGATAAGACCGCCAAGAGCGACTCTTCCGGAACCGTGATGCCTTGGGGAACGACCGCGTCGTTGCCAAGAAATACCCGTTTGCCAACGACCGTTTTCTTAAGAACCAATTGGCCGTTCCGACGGTGAGGCATTCCAATGCTCACCTCACTCGCCAGGAAGCTCTCTTGTCCCATTTCGACAAGGTCATAAGGCATCCGACGAGGAAGGGCAATCTCACACCGTGGACCGCACTTCATCCCCAGCGCCACGCACCAACTGCGGGCAAACAAGGAATCGTATACCGGCACAAGAATCGAAGAGATCAGCTCTAGGTGACGATCGGTGAACCACTTGCGAACCGAGTAGGCGCTCGGGAAGGCGTAGGTACCCGCCTTCATTTTTCCAAGAACCAACCACTTCACCGCAAGCGCTTGAGCTCCGGCAAGCAGTACCAAGACAATCGCGTAGACGGGCTCCCAGAGGTAAGCCGCTACGCCTTCACTGGCACTGTAGAGCGTGAAGCCGATGAACACGAACGGGATCGACTCCAGCATCGTCAAGAGCAGGATCAAAACCAGTTGCGCTGCTCCAAAAACACCCCACTGAGTTCGAGAGGGTTGGCGGGTCGGATCGTACTTGGAGCTCAGCTCTTGTTCGGCCTTTCGTGCCGGAGAACCGACCCATTCTTCGTATGCGGGAACGGTGACCCCTAATGACACGCAGGTCAGGTCGCGAAGAGTCGCCCCCTCTTCCAGACTTGCGCCCCCGGCGACCCCCGATCGAACTCCGACAATGCACCCGCTCGCGATCCGGATTCGATAGATGTGGAGTTCGCCCTGATTGACCTCCGCCGCGTGCAGCCAACTCGAATTCTCGAAACTGCAATTGTCGCCGATAGTGATGAGATCGGGGCAATCGATATCCATCGATTCAAAGAGAACGTTCTTGCCGATCTTCGCGCCGAGAAGTCGAAGGTACATCGCCGCGAAGGGCGTGCCTGTCAAGAACCCGACCGGGGCAATCGTCATCAGTCGGTTGAAGAACCACCACCGAAGGAAAACCGAGCCCCAAACCGGATAGCGCCCTTCCGTAAATCGCCCAATAATCGTCCGCTTGAGAACGACCACCAAGGCCAAGATCAGCGGCACCATCGCCGAACGGATGAGAAGCGCGATCGCGACCGAGCTGAGATCGTTGAATCCTTTATCCGAGAAGAAAATCGCCAGAACGATAGGACCCAGCCATAGGAAGCACTGAATGCCGAACAGGGTCAGAACACCGATTGCCTGAACCGCTTTCGCCCGGCGGAACCGCGCCGGATCCACATGCTTGAAGTCAGGCTTGTCGTATGACACCGCGATCGTGGAATCCAGATGGGCAGAGAAACTCCGGACGGTCGGGCTCTCGTAGAGATCGGCGACCGATGCATCGTTCAGGCCGTGGATATCCCGAAGTTCGGAAATGAACCGAGACGCGAGGAGGGAATACCCTCCAAGGTTCGTGAAGAAGTCGTCTGTGCAGGAGATTTCCGCATCGGGAAATAGCTTTTGCCAACTTGCCAAAACCAGGCGCTCCGTCGGAGTCCGAGCGGGAACGAGTTCCCGCTCGATTCGCACGACTTCACCGCGTACGGTTTGGCAGCCCTTCCGATCAATTTTTCCGCTCGGCAAGACGGGCAGCCTGTCGACCTTCTCAATAACCTGTGGGACCATGTAGGAGGGCAACGCCTGTCGCATGTGGTCCAGAAAGGCGGCGAGAGCAAAGTCCATCCCTTCTTTCAGCACTAGAAGCGCCACCAACTGCGGCTCGTGCAATCCGACCGAGCGCACGACCACCGCGACCGATTTCACCCCGGCGAATCCAAGCGCCTGACTTTCGATTTCGCTGAGTTCGACGCGGTGGCCGCGGATCTTGACCTGAGCGTCGATCCGCCCCAGCCAAACGAAGTTTCCGGCGGTGTCCTGCTTCACCCGATCGCCCGTAAGGTAGAGGGTCTGGTTTTGGTGACTCTCTGAGCCATAGGGGTTGTCAACGAAGCGCCCTGCGCTCAAGTCATCCCGGCCGAAATATCCGCTGGACACTCCGATGCCCGCAATAGCCAGTTCTCCTTCTGTTCCCGCGTCGACTCGCTTCAGCGTCTCGTCGACGACGTAACAGGAGTAGCCGGGAAGTGCGGCGCCAATCGTGATGGGTTGTCCGGGAACGCAGTATCCGAATGTCGCCCCAACTGTGGCTTCCGTCGGGCCATAGGTGTTGATGATCTCACGATCCGGCTTCCACCAGCGTTCCACGATAGCCGACGGCAAGCTCTCCGCCCCAAACAGGATCCGCTTTAGCGACGGAACGTCACCATCGACCATCGATAACAGAGTCGGAGCGCAACTGATGATGCTAACCCGATGGTGGTTCAGAAACTTTAGGAGTTCAGGGCCCGAGTGCACTTCATGACTAGATGCCACGATCAGCGTTGCCCCTGCCTGCAGCGTAGGCCAGACTTCTTCGTGGTGTCCGTCCGAAGCCGGTGAGAAGCCTTGGAAGACGTGGTCTTCCGGCGACACTCGGATGCAGACCTGCTGGTCGCCCTTCACGAAGTTCGACAGACTGGCATGCGAGATCGGCACCCCTTTCGGTCGCCCGGTACTGCCCGACGTAAAGATGATGTACGCGATATCAGACGGCTGTAAACCGATCTGTGCCTGATCGATTGGATCCGCTGGAAGGGTGAGCGAGAGGTCTAAGCACTTCTCGATGCTCAATGTCGTCCCGAATCCCGCCGCCTGCACGCCGTTGGTTTCGAGCGCAAGAATCAAAGTCGGAGAGGCCGTTTCTAAGCACTCCCGGATCCGGGTGGGGGGCGATTCGGCGTCCAGGGGAACGTAAGCGGCCCCCGACTTGAGAATCGAGATCAGGATCAGCAGAGCTTCGGGGCCCCTAGGGAGGATAAACGCGACCCGGTTTCCTCGTCGCAGGCCCTGAGAGATCAGGTATCGCGCGATCTGGTTTGTTCGAGCTTCCAGGTCCTTGTAGGTCCAAGCCACCTCTGCGGTCCGAATCGCGACCTTTAGGGGCGTCTCTCTTGCCCAATAGACGATGGGTTCAAATACGAATGGACAATCGCGGACCACCTCGCTAAACGGAGGTTGATCGAGAATTTGGGTTGAGGAGCGATCGGATGATGGAGGAGGCTGCATCTATTATCTGCGTTGAAAATGAGACACGAAGGAAAACTGTTTTCGGTTCCAAGGCTTAATCTGCTGTCGATTCCCGATGCGAGACTCTCCCGTCATGTAGCGACGTTCGAGAAGACCGGTTGGTCTGAAGATTCGTTCATCTTTGGTACTAATGGGACGAGACCCGCAAAATTAACTCTGATTGAGCTCAAACGACCTCGGCTCGCTACATGACTGTTGGCTCGCGTCATAAAATGTTGCTTATCAACTTTATCGGCGTTGAACCTCGTTTCAAAGGGGAATGAGAGATAGGTTTCCCGTGTTAGAAACAATATACCGCCGAACCACCGGGCCCACCCCAAATACGACAATAGGCTAGGTCGATCAAGTCGACCTAGCCCATCGGAGTGAAAGGTTTTTAAGAAATCCTTAGCCGCGTCCGAATCCGGAGCCGCCTCCACCGCCGAAGCTACTTCCGCTGCTGAGGCCACCGCTAAGGCCACCGCTGAGACCGCCGCTAAGTCCGCTTCCGCCACCGCTCAAGCCGCCCCCAAGTCCGCTTCCGCCAAGACTTCCGCTCCCGCCGCCGTTGAGTCCACCTCCACCGCGAGCTCCCTTCTGTACCGATGAGATCTCCGGGGCCAGAATCCAGTTCTGGGTGCCAGTGGCGGCGCCAAGCATGAGAGCGATAAGCTCTGGATCAGCCGAGTTAACGCGAATTCGACGCACGACCTTGTTCCGAGTAGGGGCGATCGTATCCCCTCGCTCGTTGACCACGGGCGTGTGATCTTCTCGCTTAACGATCTGGAACACGCCATTCTCGATGCGGTATGTCGCGTCCACCTGGCGAAGCAGGTTCTGAAGCGCAATCGCGAAGGTCACGTTTCGTAGGCTCACCGTGACCTGTCCCTGGACTTCAGGTGCGATAGAGTAGGACACGTCCACATCTTTGAACAGAGCCTGCAGAGCCTCTCGGACATCCGCTTGCTGGTACTCAAGAGAAGGGATCTTCTTGTTGTTAATTTCTTCCTGTGCGCTTGCTCGCATAGGAGTTCCTGCGAACAGAGCAGCCAGTAGAGTAGCGCCGAGAGCGAGTCGAAGGGTCTTGTTCAATGTTGGCCTCCAAGCGTTAGAAGTCCAAGTCTGGAGACCGTTTCTTTAAAATATTCTGAACGCTTCGCAGAGTCAACTTCGGAGTCAAAGCCAGACCGCGAAGATTGCGTAAGGTAACGCCACACGTGCCCACCCCACCGCGATTCCTATCGTTTAAGGCAAGAAGTGCTTGAGTTCCAAAAGCGCTCGAATCCGAGACGATTCGATTGCGAAGTAGTCCGGATCGTACTTGATCTCGCTCGTGTAGAACTGGGCAAGGGAAGTGATCCCTCGTTCCTCGGCCATCTTCCTGAGTTCGGGGATCGCCATATAGCGTTCCCAACCCTTCACCTCACGCTGCTCGTAAATCGCATCCAGTTCCTCCTGCGACGGTCGATGATACGTCTCGTCGTGAAGAAAGGCGTTCAGAGGCAGTCGGTCTCGCTTGGGGGGATCCTCGTCGGGGTAGCCGACCACGATCGTCGTTACCGGAAGGCACGTGTCCGGAAGCTCCAGAAAGTCGGCAATCTCCCCCAACGAGAACAATGTCGTGCCCATATAACAGATGCCAAGTCCACGGGCTTCGAAGCCCAAACACACGTTTTGGGCGATGATCATGGCATCGTACGCCGCCACGTGATAACCGACCAAGTTGTTGAAGTTGTCTCGCGCATGGCGGGCCCGCAGCCACTCGCGGGTTCGAAACCAGTCTGCGCAGAATGTGATAACCAACGGCGCTTCAAGTACAAATCCCTGTTCGGAGTGGAGCTCATATAACCGTCGTTTTCGCGCAACGTCTCGCGTCAAAACCAGTGAGACGCTGTTCAGATTCCCCGACGACGACGCGCCGGTGACTGCTTCATGGCAAACCTCTTCGATCAGGGTTTGCTTGATCGGGTCGGGCTTGTATTTACGAATGGACCGGTGATGACTCAGGACTGCAGATAGTTCGATAACAACCTCCAGGCCAACAGGATATCCCCCTGAAGCCAAGTGCCGTGAAATGGGTAGTCCCCTTGTCCAAAAACGATGCTCCGCCACTCCGCGGCTCTCGCCGCCGCCCCCCTTGGCCTCGATGGGTACGCTGAAAAATGACCCGATGCCCAAACACGCCGTGACCACGATTCGAATGTTCGGAGGGCTGGAAGTCCAAATCGGGACCGAACGACTGGGCACGACCCGCACGAAAAAGGAGCGGATGCTCCTCGCGTACCTGGTACTGCAGCGTGGGAGACCCGTCAGTCGGGATGCCCTTGCCGTCGCACTTTGGCCCGACAGCACTTCGTCTCAACGTCTCTCCAACCTACGTCGAAGCCTGATGAATCTCCGAAAGGCGCTCGGTGCGGAGAAGGGGCGGATTTCTAGCGACACCCACTCAATTCGGTTTGATACCACCGGCGCGGTCGTTGATGTTCTCGATTTTGATCTCCTCGCGGTTGCCCAGGACGCGGAAAAATTGAGGTCCGCGATCGAACTCTATCGAGGCCCCTTACTGCCCGATTTCGACTCGGATTGGGTGGTCGCGGAACGACTTTCCCGAGTCAACGCCTGTGAAGCGGCGATTCGAAAGCTCGTGCAATTTCTGCCGCCCCCTGAGGCAATCCACTACCTCCGACTCGGTCTCTCAATCGACCCGATGAACGAGTCGTCCCTCCGCGACCTCATGTCGTTGCTCGCCCAAAGCGGGGACCAGGTCGGAGGCCTAGAGGCCTATCAGGCCTTCGAGACGCGTGTGCGCCGGCAGTACGGATGGAGAGTCTCCCCAGAGACCGCTGCCTTACACGACCGCATTCAAGGTACCGTCCCAACCTCAAAATCGACCGGCACACAAATGGGACCGATCGCCGAAGGCAAAGCACTTGCCCAATCCTTCATCGGACGTCGCGAAGAACTGGACACCCTCACCGGCCTCATCGGCTTCAGTCGGCTGGTCACCCTATTCGGCCCCACTGGCATTGGAAAGACTCGGCTAGCTTCGGAGCTTGTAAGCCGGATCCAGCCAAGGTTTCGTGATGGAAGCTTGTCTGTCGTTCTAAAACCGGAAGCAAATACCGAGTCACTGTTCGAACTCCTGTGCCAGGAGTGGGGGCTGGGAGAATCGGAATTCCCCGACGCGTCCGTGGTCCAATTCCTTCAAGGAAAGGAGTTGCTCCTCTGGATCGATGGCATTCAGCTTGTCTCAACCCGCCTATCTGAGGATCTTAGTCGCCTTCGCGAGATTGGCCCTGGCTTGCATCTGTTGCTAACAAGTTGGCAAACGACTGAACTTCCGGGGGAGCGTACGCTCGCGTTGCGCCCGTTGCCATTCCAAGTTCCAGTGACCCTTGATTCACGCTTCGCATTGCGCCACAGCTTCGACCACCCTGAAATATCTGGGCTGCAAACTGCGGGCGGCAAACTGCAAACTCCCCAAAATGCGCTCGATGCCTCGCCGTCCGAATCTGCCCTCCTCTTCGCGGAGCGAGCGAGACGGATGCGGCCGGGATTTCAGCTTGACAACTCCAACTTAGGGGAAGTAGAGGGTCTTTGCCGAGACCTAGAAGGCCTCCCTCTCGCTGTCGAAATCGCCGCCGCTTGGATGGGCACGATGAACCTTAAGGACATCCGCGCACTCTTTAGTGAGCGCGCAGATGTCGATGACGCGTTCGCCCTGGATCCTTCCGAGAGTCGTCCGTCCCTCCGATCTGCTCTGGATTCGAGCCTCGAAGCCTTGACCGATGAGGAAGGTCACCTGCTCGACATCGTCACCTCGTTCCCGGATGGGTGCACACTTCAAGCGATCCAGCGTATCGAGGGCCTCCAAGTTATTGCCATAGCTCGATCGCTTCACCGTGTTGTTTCCCTTTCGCTCGTTTCGTTCGAGCCCGAATCGGGCCGGTATCGGATGCTGAGGGTCGTTCGAGAACACTTTCTTTCCAAGCAGTCGGACGAGTCGAAGGAGCGATATCGGAGCGCCGCCGCCGCCTATTTATGGAAGCTCATCGAAGACGGACTCGCCGATGGCGACACCCTGTTCAACGAGTATGCCGATGAGTGGCTATTGGCCGAACGGGAGAACTTTCGATATTTCGTCGACTGGTGGAAGTCAAGAGATCCGTTTCGATCGGTGGTCGCCGAGTTCGCGATGGTGGCCTACCAAGTTTGGCCTGCCGCCGACGTCCGAATCTGGCTGCGAAGATTCTCTCATCCGTCCGACTTTCCTCCCGGTTCCGAGCCATTCGTGCGGTACGTCATCGCGATCTTTTCCCTATGGCAGCGTCACCCCGACCGAAGACAATTGCTCGAGGAAGCTCTTGCCTGCGCGCGCCAACAGGGCACGCCGTTGTGGGAGGCGACTTGCCTTACCGGTCTATCCGTCTTGGCCCAAGACGCCGGAGACACCACCGAGATTTCGAGACTGGAATCGCAGGTGCAGGCGGCCGCTAAACGAGCCGGAACGATCTACTATCCAGAGCACAGCCTTGGTGTACAGGCTTACTTTGAGTACTTGGGAGGCAGGGTCGATGCCCAAAAGGCACTCCGCCAACAGCTAGCTCGAGGCGATCTGGCCAATGATTGGCGGATCCGTTATGCCAGCCTCAGGTGTTTCGCATCCATCGCCGTCCTTCACCGGGACTTCCAAGCACTGGCGTCGTGGTCTGACGAGGCGGCAAGGATCGCTTCGG
>CAIVDU010000011.1 GCA_903904815.1 uncultured Armatimonadota bacterium | reverse complement strand
TGAGCGGTACATGCAGGTGGCGATGGTGTACACGATGTCGGGATCGTAAGAGTCCACGTAAACGCCCGAAGAGTATTCGCCTTGACCGTTCATGATCCGGGGATCGTTGGTCGCCATCTTTCGCCAGTTCTGGCCACCATCATCCGAGCGGTAGAGGCCGAATGTTCCAATTAAATAGATCCGCTGAGCGTTGGTGTTTTGGGCGATCGCAGTGGTGATTCGACCGGAAAGAGTGGGGAGCCCGACGGGATTAAGTTTCGTCCAGGTCGCTCCGCCGTCGGTAGATTTGTACAGTTCGGGGGCAGGTCTTTCTTTCTTGCCTCCTGGCGCATCCGGCCTTTGGCCGTAAAAACGAACCGACGTCGTTGCGAGGATGACTTTGGGGTTGTCGTAGGCCCATGCCAAGTGCTGGACCCCAGATACCGTGTTGATGTTGAGGGTCTTCGTCCAAGTCTTCCCGCCATCCGTGCTGCGGTAGACGCCCCGTTTGTCATTAGCTTCGAAAGGGCTGCCAACTGCGGCCGCTAAGACGAGATTCTCATCCTTGGGATCGACCACCAGTGTCGGGATCACGTTCGTTCCCTCGAGGCCGATCTTTGTCCAGCTCTTGCCTCCATCGCTCGATCGATAAGCGCCGTTTCCACTACTACCCCCGCTGATTTCGCCGGTGCCCGCGTAAATCACGTTCGGGTTCGATTGGGCCACCGCTACGGAGCCGATGGCGCACTGATCTTTGACGCTATCAAAGATGGGCGTCCAAACAGTTCCTGCACTCGTCGTCTTCCAGACTCCTCCCTGGGGAAGTCCGATGTAGAAAGTATCTGGCTGGCTCACTACGCCGGCAAGGGCGGAAACGCGTCCTCCTCGGAACGGCCCGATGTTTCTCCACTTGAGGCCAGCGACGGCGGAAGGCGGTAGCAATTGCGAATAGCCGATTCCCGTGAAAGCCAAGCAGCCTAAAAAGCTCCAGGCAAGTCGGCCCTTGTGGTCCAATCTCATTAAGG
Source organism: uncultured Armatimonadota bacterium (assembly GCA_903904815.1). Classification (GTDB taxonomy): domain Bacteria; phylum Armatimonadota; class Fimbriimonadia; order Fimbriimonadales; family Fimbriimonadaceae; genus Fimbriimonas. Next base: position 77,795 of record CAIVDU010000011.1, on the reverse strand, counting down.
ACACATCTTAGCCCAGATCATCCGAAGTTCAAACTTTCGCCCTATTGGTATTTGCTTAGCCTGATGCTTGGTTGCCGTGACGTCGCCCACATTCGACTACTTAGATTTCCAGCCGAAGGTGGTTTCGAGGGTGGGTCGGACGGCTTCCCACACCGCGCGGGCCAACGCTTTTGCCCGCTGGGTGTTCACGACCTTGATCGCGGTGGACTTGCTCGTGGGCGCTCCTATCATGTCGCTCCGGTCGGTCGTTCCGAAGTACGAGCCTGCCGCAGAACCTTTAAGTTGAGGGTAGGTGGCTTTATCAGACCCTTGGACAATCGTGAAGGAGACTTCAACCGTTGTCTCGCTTCCACCCTTATTAGGAGAGCCTAGCAACTCTTGAGTTGACCGGTTGCGCTGCTTGAAGTTGAGCAGTGTAATTTGAAGTTCGGCGTCAGCGGTGGTGGTCGCATCTAGCGCCGAAACGACAATGGAGTCGTTTGCTTCGATCTTGGCTCTGACCGTCTCCCGAATGGTTTGAGCGAGCAACTCCTTGCTCTCGTTCTTGGTCTGTTCGACGAACACTGGCGAAGCCTTCAGCTCAGGCATCGGCAGAGCAATGGTCTTTGGCCCGAGACCGATGTGAGCGAACAAAATCAGCGAAGCGAGCATGGTGAAGGTCAGACGGGTCGGAGGCCTCATGAAGGTCGAATCATCTTGGAAGCATCGAAACGATCATCGTGGTCGAAGCTGGATGTGTTTGAAAGGGTACGAAACGTAGGGCCTTGCGCTCAGTGTGAGGTTGGCGGGAAGCTTAACTCCTTTCTCATATCTAAAATGAAGCTTGCCTTTTGGAGAGTCGAATTGAACCATCGACATTTCGACAGCGCCAGACTTCAAGACGGGATGGAAGTCCCAGGTCTCATAGTCTAAAGGCAGTCGGACGTCGAGAAGAGCACTTTTAACCCGATCCCCATCTTCGCCTTTGAAAAAGCGATTCTCAATTCGCGCCCGAAACCCGTGGCCTAAGTTCGTCCAAGTGTTCAACTTGAGTTTCGTGGTTGGCGACACGACTCTCCATGGCCCGCTCGCAACCTGGAGGACTCCTGCTGCTTCTTTCGCATCGGCAAAGCCCAGTTCGCTAAACAGCCAAAACCCCGACTTGGGATCGTCGTTCTTCCACCCCTCCGACCAGCTGGTCCGCGGCCCTAATCCGTGAATATCCGACCAATAAGCGTCCGGTGGCTCGCTGCCTGGCGAACAGGGGATAGCAGCAACTACTTCAGTTTCTCCGGGCCGATCCGGAAGACCTGCGTCGCCATAAGTGATGGAAAGAGTGCTTGGCAACCGCTTTCCGTCAGGCGTCCAAGCCTCAATTCGTTTGGACACATCCCACCGCTGAACCGCGAGAATTCGGGGCTTTGCCCGGAAGAAAGCGAGAGCCAGAATCGAGCCTAATAGCATCCGGCACCATTATGAGATCTCTTACGTGCTCATGTCGATCGAGTGTTTAACGCGATTCCTAGGCAGAAGCTCCGTAACGTCGCCGGCTGACAAGTGTTGAATGCTCGGGCCTTTCCTCAATATCCACGCTGCAATTATAAGGGCTCCAAAAAACTGTCGCGGATAGAAGTCGCGGTTGCTCCCAATCAGCAATTTAGGTTATTGGGTTTACAAGCTAGTGTTTAGACGAAAGCCGTTTGGCAGGGAGAAGACTGAGACTGCAATAGAAACTGCCTCAACATGAGGCTTGAAAAAGGTTTCTCGGCAATCGACATTGTCGAGAAACCCTTGGCTATTGCCTAGCGGTTGATCGTTCCATTCATGGCGGCTGGGAAGAACCCACCCCTGGCCACGTTTACCGTCCCATAAACAATATCAAGCACTTGCCGAGGCGTCCTGATGAGTGAAAGGGCGTTCGTCGAGTCGTTCGTGAAGTACTTCGTACCGCTTGGTGGCGGCAGAATGTCTTGCGAGTCCACCGCCGCCGTGGAGACCGATTGTTGGGCCACTTGTAACCGGATGTTTCCGGCATGGTACGCCTCTACGGCCAAGATTTGAGCCGCTGCTTGTAAGTAGGTCTTGCTGGTGATGAGTGGGGCGGCGCCGGCATAGGCGCTGACGCCAACATCTTCAAAGGCTCGCGCAATTGCCAAAAACAGCGCTTGGGTATTGACCGATCCGAGGGCAGCAAGATTGATCGCCGGTTTTGCCACCGCGTATGAGCCTAGTGCACTGCGAAGAAAGGCTACATGCTCCATTTCGTCATTCGCGATCTCGGTTGCGATCGCCATGGTCGCCGCATCCATCGTTACCCTTACCCCTCCGGTCGTTGCCCCTTGCGTTCCGGTTCCCGTAAACAGGGAGGGATTCAAGCCCGAGCCAGTCGTCGCGTAAGCATAAAACTCCGCCTCTAAGTACTCCAGGTTCAAAGCGAAATTCAAGATGTCCACGTCGCTTAAGGAACTGGTGCTGGGATTTGCGCCAGGGCTGGTAGACCCGCCACAACCGGCCACCATGCCAACCGCTAACAGCGAGGCGCCGGCAACGCCTGCACTTCTGAGAAACTGCCTGCGGTCCAATGCAGTCGGAATACTATTTTTATCTTCGGTGACTGTTAAATCCATGATGCTGACTCTCCCCTTGCCAGACCACGACCATAAGACGGTAGTGGCTTCGGCCGTACCCAGCTAACATCGGCTTAACCAATCAGGTGTAGCTGATATGAGCGGGTAACTGACAGGATTATCCGCGAGCATCCGTAACTCTAACAGTCCGCCGTTTTACTGTCATTGGCATGTATTACACGCCGTGGACAGCACTTCGGAGCACCTCGCCGAAGACAAGAATCGGCCGGCCCACTGAATCCTGGAGTAGATTGTCTTGAGGATGACGATGCAGGCCGCGAAAGTGGACGATCACGGCTTCTGTCTCAAGATCCGTGAGGCCGCACTTCGGGAAATCGTAGAGCAACTCCAGCCGTGGGGCGTAGGCCGATTTGCGAACGAAGCTTACGCCATGGCGCTTGTTACAGATGACCACCACGTGACCTGGGTGGTCGAACTGCCGCATTTGAGTGAGAACTTATCTGCTAGCTTTGCGCCGTTTCTTGAAGAAGACAAGTCCGCCGAACAGAGCCAAAAGTGAGCTCGGCTCAGGCACCGGGGGAGCAATCATCTTGCCCGACACACCTGCCGACGTGAGAAGGCTCTGAGTGCCGGCAACCGAATTCGTGTAGGACGAAGACTGAAATTTGAGTTTTGTACCAGCGGACAGATAGCCCTGCCAAATGTAGTCGTCCTGGCTGTAGGAGGAGTTTGATATGTGGGTGACGGTCTGAGCTTTAAGGTTCACTGACTTAAAGACCGAATAATTGGAGCCTAACGTTGGATCTATGCTGGTTGAGTAATCAGACCAGTGGAACCTATAGTAGCCAGATTGGGTGAGTGTTCCCGATATTTCGCCTGTAGATGAGATTGCGCCTCGAGCCTCGGCACTCGTCGATGGGGACAAGGTATTCGACGTAAAGAACGCAAGCTTTGAATCACCCTCAAGTGTCAGCGAAAGGGATTGTAATGAGCCACCGAAATTTTCGTTGTCATCAGCGATTGCAACGTGCGGTCCGCTCGGGTCAATCGCAATATTGTCAGTAGATGAGTCAGGAAAATAAGTGATCAAGCCCGAAGCCTGACCGGAGAAATTCCTAAATTGGGCGGCGGCGACGCAACTGGCGGACACTAGAAAAGCCGCGACGCTGAATTTGAAGAATTTGCTGCGGAAGTACATTGCCAAGGATTCTACGAGAAGGTTCGCGAACCAATGTGCCTTTTGTGAAGCTTCAGGTCGATTATCAAGCAAATGTTTCAGGTGACTCAGGCAAGTCAACCAGGAGCTGGATTTTCGGCGAATAGTGGAGCCTCATTCGAGGCCCAACCCATGAGTTATGTTGCCGATTGCTGCGCTTGCGGTCTGGTGGCAGTAGGTTTGCCCCAGCAACCCAAATGGCAAATTCAAAATCGGGAATCGAAAATCGAAGTGGATAGAAGACGAGTCCGGATTCCGCTCGGCCCTAAATCCATTTACCTCACTGCGCTCCGCGCGATCCGTAGAGATCCCGAGTTACAAGACATATGCTGGCCATTCAGGCGCCTTTCAAACCTTTGTTTCATTCGGTGGCTTTTGTCGCAGCAATGGCAACTCCGAAGAAAAAAATTTGAGCGTTGTAGTAAATCCACAACAAGAGCGCCACGAGCGATCCGGCCGCACCGTAGGCGCTTGTCAAGCCAGCGTGGGCCAGGTAAAGACCCATCAGCTGTTTGCCAAGTGCGACTCCCAGACCTGCGAACAAGGCTCCTTCCCATACGCTATTCCAAGGTACAGGCTTGCGTGGGACGTACTTGATAGCCAGCGAGAACGCGCCCGTCAAGAAGGCGACCGACGTTGCGAAACTGAGGACGGAAGCGAGTGGTATCGTCCCGCCCCGGCTAGATACGATGCTCATCCACGAATCCAAACACAACCAGGCGAGCGTTAGCGCGCCAAATGCCAAGACGGACAGAAAAGCAACGAGGCGGGTATTCAACATCCCGACCAAACCAGCAGGAGGGGTTGAATCTAGCCGTCTTGGATGCTTTTCAAATCCGACAGGCTGCGTGGTGCACCCTTGTGAACGAAACCACGAACACTGCCCCGTGAAGGGCATCGAGACGATTGAGCTCTCGGGGTAAGGGGCTTGACCTCGCTTTTCTGAGCTGACATCGACGAAATCGCAGTTTGTCTCGCCCGGGAACTACTCCATGGGCTGGAACGCTAACGCTTGGCTAAAATTGCGACGATAAGTCCGGCAAGATAGCTACCGTCAACGAGACCGACCAGTATCCAGAAAAACACCCATCGGGCCACGCCAGTGGTCGACATTAAGTTGAAAAGTCCGGCAAACAAACATCCCAATCCGGCATCGACTAGCAAGAAAAGACCGACGTCTTGGTGAGACCCCGCAATCACGATTCCTGCCAGAACACATAAAAGAATGGAAGTTCCCATCCAAAGGGCTTCCGCCCGCTGGTGCTTAGTGAGGAGCAATCGGCCCAGCGGATGAGCAAGGAGCACAAGATTTGAGACCTGGCCGAGAAAAAGCCGAGCAAATAGGAGGCTGAAAACGACGGCCGCTGCGGCATAACCAAGGATCCGCAGCCCAATGGGAACGTCCCCCTTCCCAAGTTGCATAACGACTCGCGCCACCAAGTAGATGACAAAACCCGAGCCGATCGGCAGCTTTGCCAATTGGGCGTTGAATGCGAAGTACCACCGATACAGTAGAAACCGTGACCGAAGGGAATCCATCACCCCGTTTTTCGCTTCCTCGGAGTTAGGGTTGAGCCTCAATGCCTCCTTATAGTGGGAGATCGCGTCATCCACTTTGCCTTGATGCAATGCCACCCGGCCAGCAGCAACGTGGGGATCGGAATTGTCCGGCATCATCCGCAACAAGTGGTCGCTTGTAGAGTGGGCCTCTTGGTTGCGACCCAGCGTGGTCAAAACTTCCGCCTTCGCCTTTAAAGCGCCCGGATAGTTTGGGTTAATCGCCAACGCTGCGTCCAATTGTTCCAAAGCCTGCACGTATTTTCGCTTCGACTTCAGAATGAGCCCATAGCAGCAGAGGTACTGGACGTTCGTGGGACTCTGTTTCAGAGCTAGGAGAATCTCAGACTCCATTTTCTTGGCGTCGCCTAACAATCCAGATGTTATCGAGTTGTAATAGTGAAACGATCCCTGGTCCGCGCCATTATTCCAGGCTGCATCCAAGCATTCCCGCGCTTTCTTTTTCTGTTTTTGGCGCCCAAAGTTTAGGGCGAGAATCAGGTAGCAATCGGGATCTCCGGGAACACGTTCTAAACCGCGTTGCGCGAATTCAATCGACTCGTCGTAGCGGCCAAGGTCATATCTTCGAGCCGCTTCCGCGCGATCTGGATTCGGCTTCAGACCATTCTCCGAGTCTTCATGTATTCCAAAAGATCGTCATATTCGCCGCCCTGATTGCTGAACAGGGCGTAGTTCCGAGCCGAGTCAAACCAACTCCTCATGCTCGGCCGGACGTCTTTCAGCGCCTGCTTAAAGTGGCGTTGGACCACCGGGCAAACGCGTCCCGACTTCATCGACTCGGCAAGAGCGAACTCCGCCGCCGACTTACTCAGGTGGGCCATGTCCGCCCCAGAGAAACCGTCCGTATTGTCACCGATCCACTTGAAATCGATCTGCTCGTGCGGAATTTTGGCCATCGTTCGCTGGGCGATCGCGACTCTCGCCTCTGCGTCGGGAGGCGAAACGAAAAGAATTCGGTCCAATCGGCCCGGACGCCGCACCGCGCTATCCAAATCCCACGGGTGGTTAGTAGCGGCCAGGATGTAAACGCCATCGTTCTTGCTATTCACGCCATCCATTTCGGCGAGAAGCTGATTGACCAGACTTCTACCCACCTGTCCCGTAAATGAGGAACGCTTGCGGGCAAGTGCGTCGACCTCATCGAAAAACAGTACACAGGGCTTTTGAAACCGAGCCGCTTCAAAAGCTTCGTGCATGAATTTCTCGCTGTTGCCGTACCACATGTCCATGACTTCGGAAATGGCTACATTCAGAAATCCAGCTCCTAACTCTCCCGCGACCGCCTTGGCCAAAAACGTCTTTCCGCAGCCTGGGGGACCGTACAGGAGCAACCCGCCCTGAGTTGTCTGGCCGAAGGCTTCGCGCAGATCTTGGCTTTGAAGCGGTCCCAAGAAAGACAGCTGTAAGCGCCGCTTGACGTTCTCCAAACCGGCGACGTCGCTAAGGCGTAAAGTGCTGCCATCGACTCGCCACTTGTCGAGCCCAGGCGGCGGTATGAGCTCCATCTGCTCTTGGGTCTTTTCGCGGTCGATGAATTGGAGTCCATCGGGCGAGTTTTCTTGAACCTTCGTCTGTTCGGTGACCGGAGTCGATGAAAAACCGTCGATCAGCTGGCTTCCCAACGCTTCCGCCATGCGCTTATAGGCGCCCGCCTTAGCATGATCGCCCGCCAACTCGCAAGCGTGCACGGCGAGGTTGAGTGCCGCCCGATGATCGGGCCTTTCGTTCAGAAGAAATTGGACGTGCTTCAGCGCCTCCGGCCCGTTTCCGGCTTTCAGCAGCAACTCGGCGAGTTGGGTACGGATGGAAGCGTTTTGCGGATCGAGTTCCACAACTTTCTCCAAGGCTTGAATCAGGTCTTGTTCGGCGGACATGGAAGGGACTCGGTACTAAGAGAATAGTCGGTTCAGCGGCCCTACTGGAGGACACAACCGGGATTCTTACCCAAAAGCCGGTAGCTTTTTCGAGCACTACGCGCATTCAAAATCCGATGCATCGTCATGGTGGCAACGTGTAGGAGCCGAAACCAGCAATCGGACCAACCAAACGAACGCCTGCCTTTTGAGGCTTTTGGCGATCCCGGCAAAGTCTCGATTCGGTCGAATTCTTTGTGGAGCAGCTTGGTCAAGGGGTGTGATGGGGAGTGCGAGGTGGCCAGGATAGGTCGATTTGGACGAAGTTTCGTACTTCACCTTCGATTTCTCGGGATTGCAGAAGTTGTCCGCCGACAAAGAGATGTAACCGGAGAACGCGAGGAGCGCCCGTGGCATACATGGTTCGAAAGCCGCGTTCGAGCAGCTTCTCGCGGCATGCGTTGTAGAAAATTCTGGTGCTTTCGAATCGCCGTTCGCCGATTGTGAAGAAGGTGAGCGACTCGCAGTTTTGTGGCTCTCGAGGAATTTCGAACCCATATTCGGCGGCCTGGCAGGTTTCCAGCTTCGTTCCGACCGCGAGAGCCTTCAGCACACCGCCGGACGCATCGCGCTCTAAGAAGACCGTTTGCTCGTGGTAAGGCACGCGCGTCCTAAGGCGGTGCTCGGCGTCGTCCCAGTCCCAGAGCCACCGGATCAACCGGTTGTGAGTAAGAGGCTTGAAAACGGAGTAAGAGGCGCGTTCGAAAGCGGCAACCTGAAAGGGATCGGTGACGTCAAGTTCCTCGACCCGGTAACTCATGGGCGTGGGCGGGCATGAACGGACAGGGGGATCTTGCGATTGGGAGTAAGCGTGATAAATGCGTCCTCGCCGACCTCGAATCCATCGGGCAATGACAACTCGAACCGCTGGGCGATGAGCGACAAGGCCACCAGCATCTCGGTTTGGGCAAAGACGTTACCGATGCAGCGGTGCTTGCCCACCGAGAACGGGATAAACGATTCGCGCTTCCACGCGCTGCCCGGCAAAAACCGCTCCGGCCGAAATTCCGTCGGCGATTCCCAATCTCCTGGATCGTGATGGACGCCGAACAGAGACAATAGGATGGTGTCGCCGGCATAGATTTTCATGCCGGAGATCTCGTCATCGGCCAACGCATCCCGCGATAGGCCATGAACCGGCGGGTATATCCGCAGCGCCTCGTGAACGATTGCGGCGGTGTACTCCAGGCGGGCGATGTTTCCCGTAGTGGGCTCACCACCTTCGAGAACAGTGTCCACCTCTTGACGCCACTTGGCGGCAACTTCTGGGTGCTTGGCGAGAAGGTAGATGCACCAAGTCAAACTGGCTCCCGTGGTCTCGAATCCCGCCGCGAACAGCGTTTTTGTCTCGACGATGAGGTCGCCGCGCGGAATGGCTTCGCCAGTCTCGGGATCTCGGACTCGCAACATGTGGGAAAGGATATCGTCGGGATAATCAACCTCGGGCATACTCTCACGCGCTTTAAGGTGCCGCTCGATGAACCCATCGAGGGTCCGTTGAACCGACTTGAGCCTTCGATTGTGAAGAGTTGGAACCCAGGTGGGCGGATTGTACAGGCTTCGGTTGCGTTGGCGTAAGAGGATCACGCTTTCGCGGATCGCATCGGCAAAGGCGTCCGACTCTTCTCGGTCTACACCGCTCGTAAGAAGTGCGCGACCCATCACCGAGATCGTCAATCGATGGATCTGTAAGAGAAGATCGACCGGTTCGCCCGCTAGAGAAGACGCTTGCCACTCATCCAGAATCTTGAGAGTTTCCTGGTTGGAAATGGCGCATAGACCATGCACGCTCTCGGTGCGCAGCGATGGGAGAATCATTCGGCGGCGTGCAAGCCAACCGTCACCCTCGTTGAAAATGAGGCCGTTACCAAACACCACCACGCCGTTCAAACTGTGAAACGCTCGAGGGTAATTCTCGTGGTTGCCTACGAGGATGTGCCGAATGGCCTCTGCGTTCGCACAGGCCACGAACGAGCGATGAAGAACGCGAAAGCGAACAAATCCCCCGTTTTCGCGAGCGATTTGGGCAACGTATCGGTGCGGAGCGGCCCCCATCGCCGCCGCGCTTCCGATCAGCCAATGCCCGCGTAGCGACTTTATCTCGGCGGCGCTCAATTTCGGCCAGACCCTTGATCTCGTCTTGACGCTTTTTCGGCGGCGGCAAGCTCGCGCGTTTCGCGGATGAAGTCGTCGTCCAGTCCGTAACATCCTGAAATCAGCCTTTCGGCTAACTTTGCGAAGCCCATGATGACCATCCCGTCAACGTAGTCGTGATCAAACGCGCCGCTAATGTCCAGCACCTGACGCAAAACAGGTAGGCCTTGGTTGTCCGGCAAAAAGCTCCGGTGGAGATTGCCCATCGCGACGGTGCCGTTGCAGATGTTGGTGACCATCGCGTGGGCAGGGTGGTTATATCCAGGTGATTGGATGGAGGTAAACCCGAACGTGCCGAAGACCTGACGATGCTTCCATGGGTCGTTCATAAGCCGACGAAAAATGACCTTTTGAACCAACTGCGGGAGCCGGCTGAGTCGTCGCCGGTACTTCATCATGGGGTCCTTCCCCAGATCTCTTCTTGAGGCAGAGCGAATTTCCCAGTTGATCTCCGCCATGCGCTTCCGGTCCGCATCTCGCACGATATAGAGGACGGGGAGGCGAGTACGCATGGCGTCCGTGGCGAACTGATCGATGATCGTGCCGACGTCCACTGTCTCGAATCGAATGAGCTTTTTACCTTGGCGATGGCTGCGAAGCATCGGGAATTCGCTTGCTGCCTTCGCAACGCAGCCCAGCACGTAGGCGTGAATGGACACCGCCGTTCGCGTCGCCCGGCGGACTTCTAAAATGCGTTCATACGATTCGGTGAAATCGATTTGGGTCGAACCGTATACCGTGTTGGGTCGGGCATTCTCGAGCGTGTGAACGATCGAATTGCGCAGAACCGGCCACGGCGTCACCGTGAACCCGCCTGAAGGGTTTTGGTCTGTCACCGAACCGCACCGGTATTGTCGATTTTCGAAGCCGACGATGGGGCATATTCCGACTGGAACTTCTGCATGAAGTCGCAGAGCACTTCCACCGACTCAAGGGTTACCGCGTTGTAGAGCGACGCTCTCAGCCCGCCACACGACCGGTGGCCTTCGAGTCCGTAGAGGCCTTGACTCTCGGCCTTAATCAGGAAGTCCTTCTCCATTCCACAGGTTGAAAGATTAAAGGAGACGTTCATCAGGGATCGGTCGGCTTTGCCGGCGCGACCTCGGTAGAATCCTGCGCTTTGGTCCAGCAAATCGTACAGGAGTCGGGCCTTGGATTCATTGATTCGCTTCATCTGAGTCAATCCTCCGATTTCATCTCGGAGCCATCTGAGTGTCAAAAGCACCACGTAAATGGCGAAAGTCGGCGGCGTGTTGAATACCGAATGCATCTCAACGTGCGGTCGGTAATCCATCATTGCCGGGAGACCCTCTGGGATCCCAGCTAGCAATTCGTCGCGTAACACAACGATCGTCACGCCGGCGGGGCCCAGGTTCTTCTGAGCGTGGGCATAGATGATGTCAAATTTGTCAACCTCGACCGGTTGGGAAAGGAAGTCTGAAGACATGTCGCAAACCCTGCGGACGCCCTCTCGACCGACTAGCCGGTGGAACTGCAAGCCCTCGACGGTTTCGTTTGAGATGTAGTGAAAGTAGGCAGCATCTTCGGAGAAATTAAGCTCCGAGTCAGAAGGTAAGCGGATGTAGCCTTCGTTTTCTCCACTCCAAAGGATTCGGATATTTCCTTCTTTCTGCGCTTCGGGGAGACATTTCTCGCTCCAGTAACCGGTCTGGATGTAATCGGCATGGAAGCCCGTCCCCCGAAGGAAAGTCGCGGCGACGGCAGAGAATTGGAGGGTGGCGCCGCCCTGGAGAAAGACGATGTGATAGTGCTTCGGCACACCGAGGAGTTCCCGCACGAGTTGTTCTGCCTCGGCGACAACGTCCTTGAACCAAGAGGATCGATGCGAGATGCCAAGCAGCGGCAGACCGACCTCTGGAACATTCAGCAAGGCGCGGCTGGCCGCTTCCAACACGCTAAGCGGCATTTCTCCCGGGCCGGCTGAAAAATTGTGGGCGCGCAACATAAAAGCCGATTTCGCCAGCAGTTCGACGCTGCCAACAGTCGCTTCACGATACCGGAGTACGCGCTGGAATTGGCTCAGACTACGTTCCGCATCACAAACAATTATCAGTGGATGCTGTTAAGGCGCCCATAAACCGAGCGGGCCCAATCGGCGAAGAGGTTTATTTTAGGAATTTATATGCGGGCCGTCTTGGATGCTTTTCAAACCTCGGGACTCGTTACGGCATTTGATGGGTACGTCCTTAATTCTCTTCCATGTTTCTTCTCCTGCCGAGGGACGCAACCCGAGTCACCAAACCGCGTCTCGCGCTCATCTCGACCATGTCCCTCTTCGCCTTCGTCGCCGCACATCCCCTCAGCGCATGGCTCTTCCGTCGCGCGGCCTGGGGGCTGTTCACTTCACCGGAGTTTTTGGTGATTGCAGCCTTCCTGGGCGCCGCTTCAACGGCTGTATATCTGATCTCAAAATCCCTGTGGACGCCTGTCCTCCTGCACTGGACCGCAGTTCTCATCTGGATCACCCTGCTCGGCGGACAAGCCCTGCTCGCGGGTTTCCACCATGGCCAACCTTGGCATCAATCCCACCAGGCGCCGACGCTTACCGTGCTGAAGCCCTGACGCTAGTGAGAAAGAATTCCTCACTCCCGGTTGGGGCGTGGTCTTGTCGCTGTGGTACATCAAGGGCTAGTCACCAATAACGAGGCAACGAACCCTAAAAGTTTCGAACAATGGGAAGGGATCTGGCGAGCATGAGTTCATCTAGTTTCCGAACTCGAGCGCGTCGGGGAGACTTACTGTATTCTTAATTCGGGAGTTCTAGGCGAAACCATTCGGCATTGTCGCCCCTACGTATAATGTTTAAGAGAAGTCACGAGACGTGACTGCGGCAAGGTAAGTTCAAAAGATGGAGCGACGACCTCGGCCTGCCTCTGATCTGGTAATCGGTTCCGCCGCCGAACTGGATCGCGAACGCGAAAAGCAATGGCGTGATCGGACGATTCAGGAAAGAGCTGACCTATTTGTTGAGCTGATGCAAATTTGGAAACCCGATGCACCCGGACTTGTTCGAACTCTTAGAATTACTTCTTGCCCATAACGTTGAGTTCTTAGTAGTTGGATCGACGGCGCTTGCTATTCATGCAAGGCCCCGATACACCGAAGACATAGACTTATGGATTCAGCGGTCCTCAGAGAACTCGTTCCGCTTGGCTAGTGCGCTGCGAGACTTTGGATTCCAAATCACTGATGAGGCTTTGCGGCCGTTTTGGTCGGAGGATAGGCAAATGATCACCCTGGGTGCAAAACCTCAGGCCGTCGATTTGCTGAATTTTTTGGGTGAGGATAGCTTCGAATCTGCCTGGGAGAATCGAATCGAAGCAATCATCGGAGGAGTCAACGTCCCTGTAATCGGTTTGAGAGAGTTTGTCCGTGCAAAGAGAACGGCTGGGAGGCCAAAGGACCTCGCAGACCTAGCTCTTCTCGAGGAAGTATGGGGGAAATTGAACGAATAGCTAAGGAATTGCCCTTAACTTTGAAAAACACAAAATGGCTGCCGGACTAGGATTCGAACCTAGACATACGGCACCAAAAACCGTTGTCCTGCCATTAGACGATCCGGCAAAGCATCTCGATTATACTTGGTCCGATGAAGCACGGACCATATGCCGATCGCATCCGCCGATTTGCCGATGCACTTTCTTCGAAGGGCGTCGATGCGTTTTTCGCGCACCACCCCGTCACCATGACCTATCTGTCAGGAGTTGGGGAAGATGCGCATGAGCGATTTCTCACCATCGCCTATGCGATGACGGGGGAAGTGGCGGTGATCTGTCCCTCATTGTCCGAGGCACAAATCCGTCGGGCCGGGCTCAAGGATGTCCGCACCTGGAAGGACGGGGAAGATCCGATTGCGCTTCTGACCGACCTCGCGGATGCATGGGCGCTCGGCTCTGGGAAGATCGCGGTGGACGACACTCTCCCCGCGCACATGCTCCTGCAAATACAGGCGGCTCTCCCGGACGCCAAATTCGAAGTGGGGAGTCCCTACATTTCAAGCCTCATGCGCAACAAGTCCGTTCACGAGTTGGAACTACTACGCAAGGCAGGCAAGATTGCCGACGATTCGTTCCAGGCCATCCTCCCCAAAATTCGCCCTGGAATGACTGAGAAGGCGCTTGAGCGCATCATCAACGAGGCGATGGCGGATCGTGGAGGCACCCCAACTTTCTGCATCGTGGGCGCCGGCGCGAACGGCGCGGAGCCGCACCACCTAAGCGACGAAACCCACATCATGGAGGGCGACGTGATCATCCTCGACTTCGGATGCAGCGTCGAAGGCTACCAGAGCGACATCACCCGAACGGTTGCCCTGGGTGAGCCAGAAAAGGAGGCCAAAGTCGTTTACGAAGCGGTCTATGCTGGCCACATGCAGAGCCGCAAGGCGATCGCCGCCGGAGTCGCGTGCTCCGCCGTCGATGCGGCCGCACGAAAAGCGATTGAGGACGCAGGCTATGGCGAGCGGTTTGTTCACCGAACCGGACATGGCATCGGCATGAATGGCCACGAAGCGCCTTACATCTCTGCCGACAACCACGAACTCCTGGAATCGGGCAACTGTTTCAGCATCGAGCCAGGCGTCTATCTCACCGGGCGATTTGGAGTCCGAATCGAGAACATCGTGGTGTGTACCGGCGACGGTCACGAGAGTCTTAACGCGGAGCCGAGTCCGACTCTCATCACCCTCCAGGTCTGAGACAAAACGAGAGCCAGAGGCCCGAAAAGGGTCTCTGGCTTTCATTCCCTTTCGGAAGCCGCCTAGCTTCTGTTTTTGCGACGCCGAATAGCCAAACTGGCAACGCCCGTCCCAAGTATAAGGACCGAAACCGGTTCGGGGGTCGTGTTGGGAGTTATTCCATTCCCAGGTCCGGTGTTGTTGTTGTGATAACCCGCCATGAACCCGGCGCTAATCACCGTGAACGCGCTCATAAGGCCGGTGTATTCATCGCCGAAATTTAGCGGCGCAGAGCCCTGGTCTTGGTTCCCGTTGCTCTGAACGAGACTCACCGTGGGCTCCATGGATGCCGATAGTTGAGGAGTTCCTGACGACGAACTTCCACCCGCTCCAGCGGCGCCCGCGGAACCAGCTTGACTCCCAGACGCCTTCACTTCGCCCGTCGGGACCAAAGGCGCGCCATCGGACGCCCGCAAAATCGGTTGACCCGATGCATCCGCAAAAACTAAATCGCCGACCGGCATTGAAATCAACTCGGCCTTGCCCTTCCCGTCCAGAGAGGTTACCGATGAGTAGAGTCCCTTCTCAGACAAAGGTGTCGCATGAAGCGAACCAAGATAGGCTTCGACTTCCATGGGACTCAAATTGAAGTACTTGGCGTATGCGTTCAGCGAAGCCGCGTCTCCCTTAACTTCCGCAATCAACTGGTCTACCGAGTTAGCTGGCTCGGCCAGATATGTGTGATGAGTGCCCGCATGCGCGGCCGTTACACACGCAACAAAATTGAGCATAATAATGCTCTTGTTCTTAATAAGTTCTCGCAAGATATTTCCCCTTAAATTCATCCGAGACCTCGACATTGAAGTCAAACTCCTCACATTATGGGCCAAAACCGGTGAATTACCGGGCAACTAATTGTCTGCCTCAGCATATTTCATAAAATACACAGATACGAAACATAGTCCGTATCGTATTAAAACCTTAAACTGTATAAGGAAATAGAAGAGGTTGCCCTGTAGGACCGGAGGCCGACATCGGGTGACATCTAAAATCCTAGTCTTGCCGCTTAAACCGCTTAAGTGGCGTTAAAATCACAACGGAGCCTAGGGAAGTCCCTATCCTTATGAAAGGATCTGACGCACCAGATCGCCTCTGGGTTCAATTGATGACGGGAATTTCCCCGGAAAAGTGGCAGGAAAGGGGGCTAGAGGTTCAGGCAAACGGATCGTGGGCGTCTTCGCGCGCCCGTCGAGTTCGGTCGATAATATCCAAGGCGTCCTGGGCTGCTGACTGCTCTGCCTCTTTCTTGGACCTACCAATCCCTTCGCCAATGACCTCGTCAATAAGGATGACTTGGACATGAAAGCGTCTTTCGTGGGCCACTCCGGTCTCCTTGGCAACTCGGTACTGAGGCGTGGTCCTCCACAAAGACTGCGCAGCTTCTTGAAGCTTTGATTTATAGTCGTCGGGATTGACGTCGCCGCCACTGACGCGCATCAGATACTCGTGCAGGATTTCGAGCACGAACCAGCGAGCGACTTCGAGTCCTGACTCAAGGTAGACGCCCCCAATCACCGCTTCCACCACATCGGCAAGAATCGACGGACGGAGTCGACCACCAGAGGCCTCTTCGCTCACGCCCAACTCGATATGATGTTCGAGGCCAAGCTTTAGAGCAACCTGAGCCAAGGGCGCCTCTTGCACCACGCTCGACTTGGCTTTCGAAAGCATTCCCTGGTCCCAAGTCGGGTGGTGATCGTAGAGATACTGAGCAATCACGAGTCCAAGAACCGAGTCTCCGAAGAACTCCAGTCGCTCGTAGCTGTGCGCGACGGTGTCCTTTGCGGCAGAAGTGTGCCGCATCGCAAGCTTGAACAGCTCTTCGTTTCGGAGCGGAATGGCCTTAGGAATCATGCATTACGTCGAGCGAGGGCCTCTGCGATGCGCGCAACCCCCTTTTCTATATCTGCTCGGCTCGCTGCGTAGCTTAGCCTAAGATGACCGGGTCCTTCAAACACGCTGCCAGGAATTGTTGCAACCTTAGCCTCTTGTAAGAGATAGTCCGCCAAATCGATATCCGTCTTCAAATCACCCGTGATATGCGCCGAGGCATCCGGAAGGACATAGAATGCGCCCTTCGGTTCGGGAACTCGGAGCCCGGGGATCTGCCTCAACAGTGACACAACCAGATTTCGCCGAGCCTCAAACTCCTGCCTCATCGCTTCAACCTCATCGGGTGGGAGGTTGAACGCCGCTATGGCGCCTTTCTGAGCGAATGAAGTCGGGTTGCTCGTCACCTGATCCTGAAAGTTCGACATCGCCTTAGCAACCGGAACGGGGGCGGCGGCGAAGCCGATGCGCCAACCGGTCATCGCGTATGACTTAGAGCATCCGTTGATCGTGATCGTTCGTTCGCTGACCTCGGCGCCAAGGCTAGCAATGGACTCCTGCTTAGCGTCGCCATAAACCAGCCTCTCATAGATCTCATCCGAAACAATCCAAAACCCGTGTCGCAATGCGAGCGTCGCAATCTCTTTCAGCGTTTGGTGTCCAAATACCGCGCCGGTTGGGTTGCTTGGGCTATTGACGATGATGGCCTTTGTGCGGGGAGTCACCGCCTCTCGAAGCTGATCGTAAGTGGGAACAAAACCGCTCTCGAGCGTCGTGTGAACCACGCGAGGAACTCCGCCGGCCAGGATCACTTGCTCGGCGTAAGTCATCCAGTACGGCGCGATCAGAATGACTTCGTCGCCCGGGTCCAGCAACACCTGCATGGTGTTGTACACCGAGTGCTTAGCGCCACAACTCACGACGATTTGCTCGGGCGTGTATTTGAGGCCGTTGTCTCGCTCAAGTTTGGCGACGATCGACTTCTTCAAGTCGGGGGTGCCTGCACTTGGGGTGTACTTGGTAAATCCCGCCCGAATTGCCGCGATTGCCGCTTCGTTCACGGCTTCAGGGGTGTTGAAGTCTGGCTCACCCGCCGCAAATGAAACGACGTCGATGCCTTCGGCCTTCATGGCGTTTGCTTTTGCGGTGATTCCCAGGGTAGGAGAGGGCTTCAACAAGCCCGCGCGCGCCGAAAGGCTGAGGGTGTTCACTGTAATGGAAAGTATACCAATCGACCTATCGACCCCTACTAAAACCAGTAACTGGAGTCTAAGAAGTTAGGATGTCGTCGATCTTACAAACGCTTGAAGAGATGGAGTCGCTGTTGCGCTCTCACGATCTCAAAGAATTCGCCGACAATATAAGAGGCATCGCCGCCCAAGACAACCCCGCCGTTTTTGCTCAAGAGATCAGCAGCTTTGCTGTTTGGGGTGGCAATGGATCGATCGTGGATGTCACATTGAGTGATCCGATCGACGAAAGGCGCTTCAACGAACTCATCGTAGACCTAGCAGAAGCGCTAGATCAACTCGGTATAGGCACGGAAAGAAGCCGATGGGTAGCCCAAATCATTGAAGATTGGCTCATTGCTCATCCGAAATAACAAAGATAATGCTCGAACTCTTTATTGTCCGCCATGGCGAATCGGTTAGGAATTTAGCCTGCCAACTCGCCCATCAAGGACTGACCGAAGTGCTCGACTTACAACTTTGTGAACTGTCCGAAGAACCAGAGTGGCCCCTCACCGAGAAAGGGCGCATGCAGGCGGTGCTCGCCGGAAAATGGCTTGCCGAACAGGACGGCCCGATCGACGCGGCTTACGTTTCACCCTATCTTAGAACCCGCGAAACCGCTCAGAATTTGCACCTCGGAGTCATTCCGTTCTCCGATATTCGGCTTCGAGAAAGAGAATGGGGAACGTACTCAGCCTGCTCCTACCCAGTTCAGGAATATCTCTCTGACTTGGGATGCTGCAATCAGCTCGACTGGCGATCGAGATTCCCAGGCTCCGAAAGCATTCGTGATCTCGTTCCGAGCACGGAGGCGTTCTTAAGAGATCTTCGAGCCAAGTATCCCGCGGGCAGGGTGGTGCTTGTGACTCATGGAGGCAGAATCGGCGCCTTTGAGTATCTTATCGAAGGGGAGATCGCTCCTCGACGCTACGCGAACTGTTGCGTGCTCCAATACCGTTTCGAAGAGGAGTCCACCTCCGTGCGGTTGGATTACCCGGCACAAACGGAACTTCAGTCGATTCCATGGCGAGCCGTTCGCTCCACCGTGATCGCCTGACCGGTCACAATAGAAGGGTGAACAACCCTGCAACCGACCCCGGCATTCCCGGCAAGAAACTGCTTCCTATGCTCGGAGCTGGCTGTCTGCTGTTTTGCCTGGTTCTTGGTTTCGGCACGTTCTATCTTGCCAAGTGGACGACACCCTACTTTGAGAGAATGGCGCGCCAAAACCACCACCCTGGACAATAAACGCTAAGGAAGTCCGACGCCCTTGGCCGCCCAGAGGAAGCCTCTGCGCATGATTTCGCGAGGTGACTCCGCCTCTAGAATGTCGCAGTGGTGGCCCAAAGCGTTGTAGAACACACGACCCTTGCCGTAAGTCTTCGTCCAAATTTGGGGCATGTCGCATGGGTTACCGACATGGGGGCCATCTACCCCTGCCGTTGGAAATCGTGTCGTCGCCAGAACGTAGTTGCCCGGATCTGTGTGGAGGTAGTACTGCTCGCTGACGACGTCGAAGTCGCAAATCCCATCCGTGATCGGGTGCGGTCGTTTCGCGTTGATATTGATTCGGTAGCGAACACCGTCATTGCCGGGGTGTGCCACCCACTGGCCGCCGGTCATGAACTGCCATTCGGTGTCCGTTCGGAAAGAGTCGCACATTCCGCCATGACAACCGGCAAGGCCAACGCCGTGTTCCGCGACGGCCGTGGTCACTCCGGTTCGCTGCTCGGACGTAATCTCGCTCATCGTGTATACCGGGACGATCAGACTCACGGAAGTGGTCTTTTCGAGGTCCGCGAACGCTTCCAGAGAGTCGCTTAGTTCGACCTTGAACCCTTCTGCATCGAGGAGTGACTTGAAGAAGTGGGCAACTTTCTCGGGCTCATGGCCATCCCATCCGCCCCAAACGATCAGCGCTTTGCGTACCGACATATCGTTGGAAGGTTACCCTTCGAGCAGGGGGGTGTCGTTCACCGTGAGTTCGCCATTCTGGATGTCGCGGAAGAAACACGATCGATAGTTTTCGTGGCACGCGGCGCCGGTCTGGACAACTTTAAGCAAGAGGGTGTCCAGATCGCAATCGATCGAGATGCTTTGGACTTTCTGAAGGTGGCCACTGGACTCGCCCTTCACCCAAAACTTTTGGCGAGAGCGGCTCCAGTAAGTCGCGAACCCACTCTCAATCGTCTGCTTGAGGGACGATTCGTTCATCCAGGCCATCATGAGTACCTCGCCCGATTCGGAGTCTTGAACGACAGCAGGAATGAGGCCATCTGAGTTGTATTTGAGAGTCGAAATCACGTCTGACATGCGAATACTCCGTACGCCGAAACGCACGAACCTGGTGCGTGACAGGGTACCTTGCCTTGTATGCAGGACCGGTTATCTGCTTCGCTCAGCGAAGCGGAAAAAGTGTTGAGGGAGTTCGTGTCGGACCCCAATACCCTCGACGCCATGAAGGCCATCGTCGACTGCATTGCCAACTGCTTCAAGTCGGGAGGCAAGGCCCTCTCCTGCGGGAACGGTGGCAGCATGGCCGACGCGATGCACTTCGCCGAAGAGTTTTCCGGGCGATTTCGGGAAGACCGAGAGCCGTATCCTGCCATCGCCCTGAGTGATCCCACGCACTTGACCTGCGTCGCCAACGACTACGGATTCGAGCACGTTTTTTCGAGGCAGGTCCAGGCGCTTGGAAAGCCGGGAGATATTCTCCTCGTTCTCTCGACCTCCGGCAACTCGCCTAATGTTCTCAAGGCAGCCGAAGTAGCCCGATTAAAGCAGGTCACGGTCATAGGCATGTTAGGAAAGGGTGGTGGAAAGCTCGCTCACCTTTGCGATCTTCATCTTCACGCCCCCGGTTACGGCTCCGATCGAATCCAGGAGATCCACATGATGGCCCTCCACATCATCATCGAGGCAGTGGAACTCGAGATGAAGCGGGAGTCGCATGGCGTCGACTGAAAAACAGTCTCGTTTCTCGCTCGCCTGGCTATCGATCCTGCCGCTCTTAGGATGGTGGCTTTATGGCCTCTTCGATCTCGATGAGGGCTACTACGCGGCCGTCGTCGCCGAGATGAACCGGAGAGGCGAGTGGATCACTCCGTACTTCAACGGGAAGCCCTGGTTCGAAAAGCCGATCCTCCTGTACTGGGCGGCCAAACCTTGTATCGCACTTTTCGGCGAAATGATTGGGCCGAGACTCCCGAGCATCCTCGCAACCCTTGCCACCTACGCGCTCGTTGGATGGTTTGCTCGACGCCATCTAGGACAGAGGCAGGCCACGAGAGCCATTCTGGTCATGGGAAGCAGCCTCATCGTGGTGGGAGCGGGGCGAATGATGCTCACCGACCCACTTTTGGTGCTCGCGCTTACCGCCGCGTTCACGACCTATTGGGAGTCCATTGTCGGCGATTGGCGATGGAGATGGGTCACCGCCGTCTCGCTTGGCTTTGGAATCCTTGCCAAAGGTCCGGTCTGTGTGCTTCTTTTTGTTCCGATCGCCGGTGTGACCGCGTGGAAATTCCCTGAACTGCGTCCGCGAATGACGCGCGGATGGACCATCGGGACGCTGTTCCTGCTAGCGATTGTGGCGACTTGGTACATTCCGGCTTACCTGGTCAACGGGCACACCTTTGTTCAGCAGTTTCTGATTGAGCAGAACTTCGGCCGGTTTACGGGCGGGGATGCGGCGCACACCGTTACTGGCATCGGCGGCCTGCTATTCTACGTGATCATTTTGGCCGTCGGAATGCCACCCTGGTCGTTTAGAATTCCCGACGCCTGGAGATTCAGTCGGAAAGAACCGCTTGCTTTCTACTTGAAGACGTGGGCGCTCGTGATCTTCGTGTTCTTCACCATAAGTGGAGCAAAGTTAGTCCACTACATCTTGCCCGCTTGTCCTGCGCTTGCCCTTTTGATCGCTGATGAGTTGGAGTTCTCAAACTACTCGATGCGCAAGATGGCCATCTGGACGGTGATGGTGAGTGTGATTGCCAACGCGGTATTCATCGCCTGGTACCGCGCCAGCGGTCAGTGGGAGATGCATCAGATTGCGCGTTATGTGAGGGACCACGCCAGTTCGAACGATGTCGTGGCGGAGTATGGGATCGGAAAAGAATCCAAAGACAAAGGCACGATGAAACCTCACCTGAAGCAGACCAGTGAGCCTTCGGCGTTGCTTTATCTCAACCGGACCGTCATCGACACTGACCACTGGTCCGAAGTTGCGAGTGCTCCAGGGCGGGTTTGGCTGATCACTTTGATTGGTGCAGACGTCCCATATGAGCGTCCTGCGCCTGGGAAAGTCCTTGTGTCGGTCAAGGTCATGCCCAATATGAACAGGTATCAACTCTTCCGTTTGGAACCCGATAGCCCGAACGGGCTACGAATTAAGGTGCAAGTACCTACCGGTTCGCGCTAACATGCTCTCTGCAGGATAGGAGGAATGAAGACGATGTTGTTTTGGAAGACGGTAAGTGTGGCGGCCATCGCCACCGTGTTTATAGCTGGATGCGGAAGCTCCACCGACAATTCGAGCGCGAGTGCAACCGCTGGCGCAACCACCGGCGGCACCGCCGGAACGACCCCGGCGGCCGGGGCCAAGAAGAAAGATTACAAGATCGCCATGATCGCCAAAGAATCGGCGAACCCGGTCTTCCAGGCTGCTCAGCATGGCGCCGAGCAAGCTGCGCTGGATCTCGGTAAGGCAAATGGAATCAACATCAAGATCGACTGGCTTACGCCTCCGACCGCCGACGGTCAGGTCCAAGCTCAGCGAATCGCTCAGGCCGTAAACGACGGCGCTGACTTCGTGTTGATCTCGTGTAGCGATGCCTCTAAGGTCACCGGCGCGATCAACGATGCGGTAGCCAAGGGCGTGCCGGTCATGACTTTCGATAGCGATGATCCTGCTTCCAAGCGGTTCACGTTCTTCGGCGCAGATGACACTGCGGTCGGAACGCAGTTAATGGACGAAATGGAAGCGCTCAGCCCGAATGCGCCGCTCACCGTTGCCATTCTCGCTGGCAATCAGAACGCTCCGAACCTTCAGAAGCGATCGGCGGCGGTTATCGAAGAGGCGAAGAAGTTCAAGAACGTCAAGATCGTTGGCGTCTTCAATCACCTCGAAACCGGACAGGACGCCACCCAGGAAGTCATCAAGGACAACGGCGCTCACCCCGAAATCAATGCCTGGGTCATGGTTGGCGGCTGGCCCCTGTTCAGCAAGTCGCTGCTGTCGCTTGACCCGACGAAATACAAGATCGTTTCGGTCGACGCGCTCGCCGCGGAGCTTCCGTACGTGGACAAGGGAATCGCCCCCGTGCTTCTCGCCCAACCGGTCTACGATTGGGGATACAAGTCGGTGAGCATCATCGTCGACAAGATCAACGGTAAGGATGTGCCGGCCATCAACAAGATGGAGCTCACGAAGGTGACCAAGGACAACCTCGGCACTTGGGCTCAGCAGTTGAAGACCTGGGGCTTCACTGATGTGGATCCAAAGTATCTGGCGCTCAAGAAGTAACGACCCCTCACTCTGAATCCCTTGCCTATCCTTTCCGCATCTCATATCTCCAAACGGTTCCCCGGCGTCCAGGCACTCACCGACGTGAGTGTCCAAATCGAGCCGGGGACCTGCCACGCCCTCATGGGGGAAAACGGGGCAGGGAAGTCGACCCTTGGCAAAATCCTTGCCGGGATCTATGAGCCGGATGAAGGACAGATCACCTTCGACGGTCAACCCGCGAAGTTTCGAGGACCGCTAGACGCTCAGGCGGCTGGCGTGTCCATCGTGCACCAAGAGTTGCTCTTCGCCGAGAACCTGACGGTTGCTGAGAACCTGTGTCTCGGGCGACTGCCGAATCGAGGGGTCTGGTTGGATCGAGATGCCATGAATCGGCAGGCCACCGAGTGGCTTGATGCGATTGGGGCAAAAATCGATCCCAACCTCATCCTTGGAGAACTCCCGGTCTCCAAGCAACAGCTCGTTCAGATTGCCGGTGGTATCGGTCAAGGCGCACGCGTGCTCATCTTCGATGAACCCACCAGCAGTCTTGCCCAGGCCGAAACCGACAAGCTTCTTGAGTTGATTCACGACCTCAAGAAGAGAGGGGTGACGTGTATCTACGTCTCCCATCGCCTGGAAGAGATCTTTGCCGTGTGCGACAACATCACGGTCTTGCGCGACGGCAAGTTAGTAGATACGGTCCCCGTCGAGGGCCTTTCCCGAGACGATCTCGTGAAGATGATGATAGGCCACGAGTTGGCCGAGAGCATGTCTCATCATGTCGAGGCCGAGCTAGCGGGCGAGTTCTTGCGCGTGGAGAATCTGTCTAGCCCGGGAAAGTTCCTGGATGTCTCATTCAATGTAGGGCGCGGTGAAATTGTTGGCTTAGCGGGACTAGTGGGCGCAGGTCGAACCGAAATCACGGAAGCGCTATTTGGATTGGATTCCAGCGTCAGTGGCAAGATCTTCATCAAAAACAAGGAAGTTCGGGTCGATGACCCAATCCAGGCCATGCAACTCGGAATCGGACTCGTTCCCGAAGACCGAAAGCGCCACGGTCTCGTCCTTAGCATGAATTCGCGTGAAAATGTGTCCCTGCCGACGCTGGATCGAGTGGCCCATTTCACTTGGATCGACGACGAGCAAGAGCGATCAGTTGCCCAGAAGTTTTTTGACCGCATGCGCGTGAAAGCGCCTAACGTTGACGCTCCCAGCATTGGGCTTTCGGGTGGAAACCAACAGAAGCTAGTCATCGCCAAGTGGCTTGCCGCCGAAAGTGACCTGCTCATCGTTGACGAGCCCACACGAGGGGTCGACGTGGGTGCCAAGGCGGAAATCCATTCGCTGATCCGTGGTCTCGCCGAAGAAGGGAAGGCGGTCCTCGTTGTTTCCAGTGACTTACCCGAACTGCTTGCCCTCTCGACGCGGGTTCTCGTCATGCGAGAAGGCCACTTGGTGGGTGAGCTTAAGGGCACTGAAGTGGGGCAAGAGAACGTGATGCGGCTCATGGCCGGGGTCCACTAAGCGCTCCCTAGACAGCCCTGCTCCCGAAAAGACGGGTACATTGCGTCGATGATCGCCGTGGTGTTTCCGGGACAGGGATCGCAAGCGCCAGGAATGGGGAAGGAGCTGTTCGAAGCCTCCCCCGAGGCCAGAGACGTTTTCCAGAGAGTTGAAAAGTCGATCGGAATCGACGTCGCCAAGCTTTGCTTTGAGAGCGACGAGGAGACCCTTCGGTTTACTCAGAACGCTCAGATAGCCCTCTTTACAACGAGCCTTGCCGCGTTCGCGGCACTTGAATCCAGCTTGACCCCCATCGAGATGTCGAGAATTGGAGCAACCGCCGGGCACAGCGTTGGAGAATACGCAGCCCTGACGGCTGCCGGCGTGTATTCGTTGGAAGAAGGGGCTCGTCTTGTCCACACCCGGGGTCGACTCATGGCGGACGTTGGGAAGACGTCTCCAGGCACGATGGCAGCGGTTCTAGGCCTTAGCCGAGACATTCTGGAGTCGGCGTGCCTTGAGGCGGGTGGAGTGGTAGTGGTGGCAAACGACAACTGCCCAGGGCAACTCGTGATTAGCGGGGACAAGGATGCTGTCGGACGTGCCAGTGAACTGGCAAAGGCGCAAGGCGCCAAGAGAGTGCTGCCGTTGAATGTCAGCGGGGCGTTTCATAGCCCGCTCATGGATAGCGCTGCATCGGAAATGGCGGTAGCGCTTGGCAAGATCCCCCCCAAGGAAGCCCACATCGCGGTTTACAGCAATGTCACTTCGGAGCCTGTCTCCGAGGCGAGTCATTGGCCAAGCCTTTTGGAGAGACAGCTCAAGAGCCCGGTGCGATGGACGGAGACAGTTGAGCATCTCCGACGAGACGGCGTCAAGCTGTTCATCGAATGCGGCTGGGGAGACGTTCTTGGCGGTCTCATTCGCCGAACGGACAAGGAATCGTCGGTGGCAAAAGTGGCGGATCCGGCGAGCCTGGAGACGGCGATGATCGCAGTACATCAACTGGTTGGAGAGGCATAAGAGTTATGGGAAGATTTGAGGAAAAGGTCGTCGTGGTGACAGGCGCCAGCCGTGGCATTGGCCGAGAAATAGCCCAGGCATTTGCCGCAGAGGGCGCCCGCGTCGCCTGCGTTGCGACCACTGAGGCGGCTGCCCAAGCCACTGCGGACACCATCGGAGATACTGCCAAAGCCTACGCCTGTGATGTGAGCGACACCGCGTCGGTCGAGGCGCTATTCGCCAAAGTGATTAGTGAACTTGGTACGCCGACCGTTCTGGTGAACAACGCGGGGATCACCCGTGACGGACTCATCCTCCGCATGAAGGATGACGACTGGGATCGCGTCATCGCGGTGAACCTCAAGGGCGCATTCTTGTGCACGAGGACCGTTGCCAAATCGATGATGAAGGCCCGATACGGCAGGATCATCAATGTGAGCAGCATCGTCGGACAGACGGGACAGGCCGGTCAAGCCAACTACGCCGCCTCGAAAGCGGGACTGTTCGGCCTGACGATGTCCGTGGCCAAGGAGTTCGGTAGTCGAGGGATCACCTGTAACGCCATCGCGCCAGGATTTATCGAGACCGATATGACCCATGATCTGCCTGCCGAGTTCAAGGAGTCAGTCGCGAAGACTGCTCCCGCCGGCCGCTTGGGCCGTCCCACCGACATCGCTCCCGCAATCCTCTTCCTGGCCAGTGAAGATGCCGGATATATCACCGGACAGACCCTCACCATCGACGGCGGCCTTACCCTTTAGGCTTTCATCCCGCACTCCAGTCTATGGGCGCCGGATGGAGCTAGATAGTCGAAGCAGCAACGATTTTCGTTGCTGCTTCGTCGCACAAGGCACGATTGACGGACCCATGGGACGCGCCGCTCAGCCGAAGGACCTGCATCAACACCGTTTCCATGCGGTCTTAGTCTCATTTTTCTAGGGCCTCAATGGGCTCTCTGAGTTCGCCAACCTGAAATTGTATGGCGCGGACTGTACAGGGGGAGACCTCAAAACATTCGCAAAGCAGGTATCTTCCGAGCTATGTCGCAGGACATCTTGAACCGCGTAAAGAAAGTAACCGTTGAGGAGCTTGCAGTCAAAGAGGAGGAAGTCATCGAGACCGCTTCCTTCACTGAAGACCTCGGTGCAGACTCACTTGACCTTGTCGAATTGGTAATGGCCTATGAGGAAGAGTTCGGAATTGATATTCCAGACGAAGAGGTTGGCCAGATTAAGACGGTAGGAGATGCCGTCACGTACGTCTCAGCCAAACTGAACGGATGACAGACAGACCGACGCCGTCAGGGCGAGTGGTCGTGACCGGTCTCGGCGGGGTCACTCCCGTGGGTACCGGAGTTGAGACGTTCTGGCCGAATATCCTTTCTGGAGTAAGCGGTGTAGCGAGAATCACGCTCACCGACCCGACTCCCTATTCGAGTCAAATCGCCGCTGAGGTCAAAGACTTCGATGCGAACGATTGGCTCGATAAGAAAGAAGCACGTCGAATCGACCGCTTTATCGCATTTGCGGTAGGCGCGTCGACGATGGCGCTGAAGGATTCCGGTATTGAACTGACCGACGAGCTCCGAAATGAATTCGGAGTGTTGATTGGATCCGGTATCGGCGGGCTCACCTACCTGGGCGAACAGCATCGACGACAGGTAGAAGGTGGTCCCGATCGGGTCTCCCCATTCCTCGTTCCGTACATGATCGCCGATATGGCCAGTGGCTATACGTCGATTGTTCATGGACTGAAGGGACCGAACAACTGCGTGGTGACCGCATGTGCCACCGGCGCAAACGCGATTGGAGACGCCTACCACATCATTAAACGGGGCGATGCCGTCGCGATGTTGGCGGGAGGATCCGAGGCGCCGATCAACGAGATCGGAGTAGCCGCGTTTTGCGCAGCCCGAGCCATGACCACAAGCCGGAACGACGATCCTGAAGGCGCCTCGAGGCCCTTCGATAAGGACCGAGACGGCTTCGTGATCGGAGAGGGCGCTGGCGTGCTTGTCCTGGAAGATCGAGACCACGCGCTTGCGCGAGGGGCAAAGATCTACGGGGAAGTCGTTGGCTACGGATTGAGCGGAGACGCTTATCACATCACCCAGCCTCATCCAGAGGGCGACGGTGCTATTCGAGCCATGAAGATGGCATTCCGCAACGCAGGCATCACGCCTAGCCAAGTGGGATACATCAATGCTCACGGGACTTCAACCTATTACAACGATAAGTTGGAGACGGCCGCGATCAAATCCGTGTATGGCGACCACGCCTACAAGGTACCGATCAGTTCGACGAAGTCGATGACTGGCCATCCCCTCGGGGCTGCCGGGGCAATCGAGGCGATCTTCTGCCTTCTCGCCATGAGAGACGGCAAGATTCCGCCTACTATCAACTACACGACACCGGACCCCGAGTGCGACCTGGATTACGTGCCAAACGTGGCGCGAGATGCGGACGTCGAATACGCGGCATCGAACTCTTTCGGGTTTGGCGGCCACAACGTCTGCCTGATCTTCAAGCGCGGATCGTAGTCGAAACGCCAGTCTTCCTAG
This sequence comes from uncultured Armatimonadota bacterium, assembly GCA_903904815.1. Lineage (GTDB taxonomy): Bacteria > Armatimonadota > Fimbriimonadia > Fimbriimonadales > Fimbriimonadaceae > Fimbriimonas. The sequence goes on along the minus strand of CAIVDU010000011.1, from coordinate 49,975 downwards.
AAGGCTAGGCGTTTCGCTGCGTTTCGGTCCCGGTCGACGTCTCTTACTACTGTGGATACCGCGACCGAATCTCGGCAGGCCGGTCCTCTGGATCAGGAGATCCAAGCGTTCCTAGACCACCTCGCCGTGCGACGGTCCTCCAACACGGTTCGGGCCTACGGAAGCGATCTTGCCCAACTCGCCGAATTCCTTTCCGGGGAGATGGCTCTCTCGCCCGAGAAACTGAGACTTTATCTTCGAAAACACGGAGTAACCCCACGGACTCGCGCCCGGAAACTCTCAACCCTCCGAGCTTTCTGCCGATACCTTCGCACAACTGGAAAGGTCGACTCAGACCCCACCGAGGTCCTAGAGGCGCCGATCCGCCGGAAGTCGCTTCCAAAGGCTTTGAGTCGCGGGCAGGCTTCAGAACTGCTTGACCAAAGCCCGGATGGACAAACGCCCCTACGCGACCGGGCCATCCTCGAGCTAATCTACTCGGCCGGACTTCGAGTTAGCGAAGCGGTTAGCATCGACGTCGATAAAGTTGACTTCGATACCAAGACGATTCAGGTTATCGGCAAGGGTTCCAAGGCGCGGGTGACCCTGTTCGGTCGCACCTGCGCCAACGCCTTGCAGGATTACATCTCGTCTGAACGCGCTCCAGCAATAAGTGGCCAAGCGCTCTTCACGAACCCGAAAGGTGGTCGCATCACAACCCGAACCGTCCAGAACCTTATCAAGAGGTGGGCAAAGCGTGTCGGGCTCCCGGAGACGGTTTCCCCGCACACCCTTCGGCACTCGTTTGCTACTCACTTACTGGATGGGGGCGCAGATCTCAAGTCAGTTCAGCAACTGCTCGGTCATGAGAGCATGGCTACCACGCAGATCTACACCCATGTCAGTATGGAACGCCTCCGGGACGCCGTAAAGAAGTCCCACCCGCGCAGCAGCGGCGTCAGTCCGAAGCCTTCCTAGCGGGCATCCCAGCAGAGTGTGCCGTTGGCCACGTCCAATCATAATAGTTTGATCACACCACTGCCCTGCGGGCCGAAGGCAGCAACGGCCGAAGCCTAGATCCAGGTGGATGCGCGGCGGAAGATCTTATAGGTCACCGGGCGCTGAATGTGCCCGAAAACAAAATTCGGCCACCCCGCCATGAAGTCCAGTTCATAGTTTTCCGGAGGACTTATCAGCACCAGGGGCACGCCCTGCGCCGTGGGGTGGGTCATCTTCGCTTCGGCGAACTTTTCGTATCCGGCGATCTTGTTCGGTTCTTCGAGGGTCGCGATCAAGTCCACGAAGAGAAGATCTGCGTCCCCGGAATTGTCGAGAGCTTCCTGCCAACTTCCGAAGGTCAAAGTTTCGTCGGAAGGGTGGAAGCCCTCCTTAGCGGCAGACTCAATTTCCGGGTCGAGGGTAATTAAAACGAACTTCATCGGCTAACAACTTGGAGGAAAGGAAGTGTTGAAACGTTACGCCCACTCAATTTACTGGAAATCAGCGATCTATGACATGTTCGAATTAAATATTAGTGATCGCTGATATTTCGAGTAGAATCTATTCACGGGTGGGAGATCTTCCCGTGAATGCGACCGCTTGAACAGGAGAATAAAACAATGAGTGTGCTGACCGTAGAGCGAAGTCGGGGTCCTCAGGATCTGGATCGGTTTCAATCGATGATGACCGAGACGAAGCGGCGCGCTTACACCATGGCTCTCCAACTCACTCGAAACCCAACCGACGCCGAAGACCTCGTTCAAGACACTTACGTGAAAGCTTGGCGCGGGTTCGACAGCTACGTCGACGGACGTCCGTTTCTCAATTGGCTCCTCCGGATCATGCAGAGGGCCTACCTCGACTCCCGTCGAAGAGATAACCCCATCCGAAGAGCAGAATCGCTGAACTCGATGGTTTCTCCGTCGGACGGCGAGGTCCAAGAGATGTCGATCGCGGGCGACGACCCGACTCCCGATGAGGCCGTCCTACGGGAAGAGTTCAAGCAGGAGTTGTACGCAGCGCTGAGCGAGTTGCCTGAGGTTTACCGCACCGCTATCGTGCTCTGTGACATTGAGTCCTTGAGCTATGCCGAGATCGCAGACGTACAGAAAACCACTGTGGGAACCGTTCGGTCCCGAATTCATCGGGGACGTCGTCTACTGCGAGAAATCATGATCCGCGCCGGATCTCAACTCTAAGCCTACAGAATTTACTGGGTTTACCAATAAGGAACCTATGGACGTCATCAGCGGTGCAAATACGCCGATAACGGTGCCGGGCCCGACCCAGACAATTGGAATCGAAGCAAAGCGCAACGCGCTTCAAGCGACCCTTCTCCGAAAGGCGCTCGATGCGCAACGCCAACAAGCAGAGCAGACCGCTAACACCTTCGAGGGAAAGGGACAGGTCATCGATGTGCGCGTTTGACTCCGTTCTAGAATCTGGTGAGTCCTCCAGCGTTTGAACTCGCGTGGCGCGGGGTAAAATAGATTCCTTGTGACTCAGAAGACCAAAAAGCCTCTTCCGGTACCTGTCTGGTACAAGAACACTTACTTCTGGATTTCTGCGGTCCTTTTCCTACTGGGTGTCATCGGCCTCCCCTTCCTGGGCGGAGACGAGGCAATTAGGGATCCAGGCCAGAAGCGCGAGAGTCACCTGTTTCTTCTTTACTTCGTTGCGTCCGCGATGATGTTCGTCGGAGGCTGGATCAGTCATCGACAGACCGTCCAGCAATACGAAGAAGAGATCGCTTAGAAGCCTATTATGATTACCTGCAGCAGCTGTGGAAAGCCGATCGAGAAGGTGCCTAACTGGCTCCAAGGGACAAAGGCAGACTTCGTCTGCAACAACTGTCCCAATCGTCAAACCAAGAACATCGCGTTTGTAACGCTTGATCCGGTCGTACCGGTCGTAGGGGCCGACGATGAAGAACCAGTCGACCTCGATGAAATCGCCGACGACGTCGATCTGTAATTAAGCAGACCGACGTCGGGCACATACGAGAGTCACGTTCTGAGGAACGTGATTCTCGCCAATGTGGGCAGCACAGGCGAACCTGAGCTTCTCGGGATCTACCCGGGCGTCTGGCGTCACGGTCACATAAGCGCTGAGCTCTCCGGATTCAAGCCATACGGAGGCGTCAACGACGTCATCCTGCGAAAGAAGGAACTGTTCTGTTCTCTTCGGATCTACGCAGTTCACGAGCATTAGAAACGGCCTCATAACTAAGTGATCGGAAATTGAGCTCAAAACTTAAGCTCGCAACCACTCACTTTTCCGGGTTACGCGCAAATGGCACACGTGAGGTTGCTAGGAATGACGAAAACCTCGATGAATGGTCGAGTTTTGGGCCCATTTGGCTCTTAGTCGCCTTAACGGGCGCCTCAGTTGTTGAGAAAACAGTTGACGCCAAGCTCGCGTCGGATCTTCACGAATCTCAGTCCGCGCCGCGAACCGCGAACCGCTAACTCAAAACATAGCCATTCAGACTCTCTTCGCGACTGAGCGTGGGTGCAACTTCAACCCACGGGACTCCCTCTGATTTAAGACCCACGATCGCATGTCGCGCCCGGGCTTCATCCTCAAAGACTCCGAACACCGCCGATCCCGAACCGCTTAAGCCTGCTCTGCCTGCCCCATGGACTTGAAGCCGTTCAATGAGATCGATACAGGCGCACGGAGCAACTCGTTCGAAGTCATTGTAGGGGTGGTGGTCTTCTGGAAACGCCTTCCAGGCGTAGTCGAGGGAATCCAGTTTCTCGAACATCGGCCCGGTCGGGCAGCCTTCGTCGGGCCGCGCCAAGACAAGCCATCGACGCGGCTCGTCGTCAAGCGGCGTAAGGACTTCCCCGTAGCCTTCGGCCTTTGCCACCCCACCCACTAGAAAGAAGGGCACGTCCGCTCCAATCTGAAGCGCCAGCCGAGCTAGCTCCGTTTCCGAGAGGGCGTCTCCAGAAATGCGCTGCAGGATTCTTAAAACGGTAGCCGCATCGCTACTGCCGCCGCCAAGTCCGGCCTGACTGGGAATGGACTTGCTGACATGCACGGACAGCGGAGGCAGTTCGAAGCGTTCCTTGTATAGGTCAATCGCCCTTGAAACCGTGTTGATATCGGGGATTCCTGGAACATCGAAGGTGACCGACGTTTCAGATCTCGCTTCAGCGACCGTCACCACGTCGAACAAGCCAACCGCCTGAAAGATCGTCCGCAAGGGATGATAGCCCCTGGCGTCGGGGCGACCTACGCTCAGAAACAGATTGATCTTCGCCGGGGCCAAGCAGCGAATTGTGGGAACCGGCCGAATCATTGCCCTAACCGCTGTTGAATGGCGTCGTCGGGAATCGGAGGCGGCACCGCAGCGATCGTCTTCGGAAAATGCCCCAAATCGAGTTCATCCAGGGCCGTGTCAATCGATTGGAGCTGGAGTCGGGCCTCGGCAAGCGCTTCTAGGAAATCGTGGCTGGATAGCTCCGGCCCACGACCCACGAGGCGGTGTCCGATCATCTTCATGCGCAGGCTGTCGAGAGTGGTCATGAACACCGCGCTTTGGGCCTCGGTGCGTTGCACGCCGGCCATGACACCGGCAAACTGGCTCCGGTACTCCGCGATGTTCTTGTCCGCAAGCCGGTACAACTCTCGGCTCTGGGGATCGTTTGCCGCGCTGGCCCAGACGGGAGGCTGGGAATAGAGGTTCTTTTCTGACTGCTGTACTTCGTGGGCGATCATGTCAGCACGGCGCAAGGCGCAATAGATCGACTTCGCCACTTGGCGTATCGTCGCCGGCATCTCGTTCAGATCAGCAACCTGATCTTTCCTCATCCGCTTGATCGCTTCTTCAAATCGAGCTAGTCGATCCTCGCACCCCTTCCAAAGCGCTTCCATGCGAGGACTGAGCCACCGTTTCTTCTCGCTGGCAAACCAAGCCATGCCCCCGGAAACGCCCAAGACTATCGGTGCGGCGATCATTGCCTGAAGAGTCGCGTAAAGTGTCGACGTGGAATTGATGAACAGCACCGTCACCGCGAGAGCGGCAAAGGTTCCGGCGAGTCGCATGGGCGACAGAAGCTCTTGCGTGAAGAGCTTCATATCTTGTCGTCGGATATCGTCCATGTGTCCGGTTCCTTACGGAATAGGAGGCCGGCGCGTCGCATCTGGAAGCGCCTGTTCGGCTGCATAGGCATATTGCAGCAGCTTTTCGTCTTCCAAGGGAGCGCCTAGCAGTTGGAGGCCAACTGGAAGGCCCTCTGCGAACCCGCAATTCAGAGAGATACCGGGCATCCCACCCAGATTCGCCGGGATCGTGCAGAAGTCTAGCAGCTTCATGGCCAGCGGATCGTGGTTCAGTTCACCGAGTTTGAACGCAGTCACCGGGCTGGTCGGAGAAGCAATGACGTCGAACTCATTGAAGACGTTGGCAAACTCCTGCTGCATCAGCGCTCGCACCTGCTGCGCTCGGAGGTAGTAAGCATCGTAGTATCCCGCGCTCAAGGCGTAGGTGCCGATCATGATTCGGGACTTCACTTCGTGCCCGAATCCCTCCGCGCGCGTCATTTCGACTACGCCGATGTGTCCCTTGCCCTCGCTTCGAGGGCCAAATCGGACACCATCGAAACGGCCGAGGTTACTGCTCGCTTCCGCAGGGGCGATGATGTAGTAAGTCGTGACTCCGAGTTCAATGGAGGGAAGTGAGACTTCCCGAATATCGGCTCCTTCGCGCCGAAGCACATCGAGCGCTGCCTGCACGGTCGCCGCGACTCCCGGGTTTGTGGCCTCGCCGAACATCTCTCTCGGAACCGCGATCCTCAGTCCCTTCAACGATCCCTTCTTGAGATCCCTTGTCGAAATCGGGGGAAGATTGAGGCTAGTGCTGTCCATCGGGTCGTGGCCCGTGATGACTTCTGAGATCAGCGCCGCATCCTCAACGTTTCTGGCAAGGGGGCCGATCTGATCCAAGCTGGAGCCGAACGCCACTAGTCCGTAGCGAGAACAACGGCCGTAGGTTGGCTTGAATCCCACAATCCCGCAGAGGCTTGCCGGCTGACGAATCGATCCACCGGTGTCCGACCCGAGCGCAATCGGCGCCAATTCTGCCGACACCGCCGCCGCCGATCCGCCGGAACTGCCGCCAGGCGCACGCTCAGGGTCCCACGGATTTCTCGTGAGCTTGTAAGCGGACGTTTCCGTGGAAGCGCCCATCGCAAACTCATCCAAGTTCGTCTTTCCAAGAGAAACCAGTCCCGCCTGTTTAAATCGCTCCACCACGGTGGCATCGAACGGAGGGACGTATCCCTTTAAAATCTTGGAAGCGCACGTGGTCTCGACTCCGTCGGTCGAAATGTTGTCCTTGACCGCGATCGGAACACCCGTTAGAGGTCCTGCCTCTCCGCGATCTACGAAAGACTGGGCAACTTCAGATGCGGCCAGTGCGCCCTCTTGGTCGACCGTCAAATAGGAGCCGTATGTGGGATCAACCTTATCGATTCGGTCTAGAAACGCCTGCGTAACTTCGCGGCAAGAAACCTCTTTTGAGGCGACGAGGCGTGCAATTTCGAATGCAGATAGCTCGGTGATGCTTCCCAACTTAGTCCTCGATGATCATGGGGACTACGAAGAGTCCTGCTCGCGATAGGGCAGAGTTGCGCAGCGCGCGATCACGTGGAAGGGTGCGGCCAGGAACATCTTCCGCCCATACGTTTTGAACGGCAACGGCGTGGGATGTTGGCTGGATGCCCGTCGTATCGACACCTTGGATGTCCGCGAAGTGCCCAAGAAGAGCATTCAGTTCGCCTTGGAGCGAAAGAATCTCAGTCTCATCGAGCTGTAAACGGGCGAGACGAGCCACATGACGGACTTCGTCCAAGGTAATGGACATATCTTTCAGAATAGCACAGCCGCGCCGGGCGATGGGCATCCAGGGCTACAATCGAGTGTGCAGCGCCCAAGTTACATCGTTGTTACCCTGGTGACCTGCGCGCTCGTGTTTATCGGTTTCGGGGTGAAGCTCCTCAAGCCGTACGTTCCCAAGTCGGCAAACATCTTTGCTTCGTCTCGAGAGGAGTTTTTGCTCCAAGGAGCTGCGGAAGGCATTCGGTGGTATCCGAACAATGAACTCGCCTTCGTCGAAGCTCGCCGTACCGGCAAACCGATCTTGCTCGAAATCGGATGCCCCTGGAGCCGACTCGGTCGGCAGCTCGACGAGGATGCTTTCCAAGACGACGCCGTCGTCGATCTTTTGTCTCGAGACTTTATCTGTGTCCGTGTCGACGGAATGCGACATCCGGACTGGTTAAACGCCCTCATGCCGGTCGGTCGACTCACGAACCGGTTCTCAGTCGGGTGCCAATTGTGGGTCCTCGACCCGGCGGGTCATGTGGTCGAAGTGATTGGTCAGACGGCCTCGGATCAAGCTTTCGACCACAGCTCGGTTCTCAATATGCTCCTGGGCGTCCGCAACCGATACTCCAGCATCGAACTGGACTCAGGGAAGGAGTCCGAAGAGGTTGGTGTACTGCAGCGACAGGATCTTGACCGGCTAAAGAGCACTTCAACGATTGCCTTGCCCGATCTGGACGGCTTTCAACAGGCCTTAGACGAATCGATTGATCCCACATACGGTGGCTTTCCTAAATCGGGGATCCAGTCCATTCAGCCGGAAGCCTGGAGTTTCCAACTGTTGTCGGGAGACACCGAGAACCTCAAAAGGTCTCTCGTTCCAATCCTCGAGTCGCCACTCGATGACGCTTTGGATGGCGGTTTCTATCGGGCGAGTCGATCTTTGGATTGCCGGCAAGTGGAGTTCGATAAGCTGACCTGCCGCAATGCCGAGATGCTCCTCCTCCTGGCCCAGGCGGGTGCACTGCTCTCTGACCCCGGACTGAGTTACGCATCCAAGCGCACTTGGAATTACCTCGCCAACGAAGTGTATCGGGACCGAATCTTCGCCACCTGTCGCGTCGGAGATGAACTCACTGATGGTCGAAGTGAGCACTCGAGTTTCTCACCGTCTCGCCTGCGCGCAATCCTAAAATCGGATGATCGGAACTGGGCGATTCAAAACTTGGGACTGAATGTGGCGGTCAATCCCTTGATGACGCCCTATCCGACGTCCTTGAGCCTGCTTGGAAAAGACCGCGAGACGTTTGACCGAATCGTGGAAGCGCTCCGTCGCGCGGGTGGACCCAGCGCGAAAGTTTCGGGGTTGGGCCAGCTGGACACGAACGCATTTACCGCGGCGCGAATGCTTGAGACCGCCCGGATCTGGCAGGACCGAGAGTCGTTGAACTTTGCCCTGGACGCGGTTGACGCCTTGGGCCGATTCGAAGACGGTGCCAGCTTTGTGCTGCCCGACCTGTACGACGTGACCCCTCAGCCGACTCTGCCCGACTATCTCTCGTACGCAGACGCCCAACTTCAGGACTACCTGGCGACGGGGCGCGTGGTGGCGTTGGACAAGGGCCTCGCTAGGTTGCAGCAGGGGCTGGAATCCTTTGGAACCGATATATCCGGGGCTTACCGTCTCGGACCGTCTGGCACTTCTGCAAACGCAGTTCAGGATATCGAGGTGCCTGAAATTGCCGACAACGTAAGGGAGTCGTGCACTGCCCAAATCATCCGTCTGAGCCTAGAATATGGCCGGCTTTTGGGCGACACCGCAAAGGGACGAGACCTGCAGCACCGGGCATTTACCGCGATGTCGCGATTTGCCGGCGTCACTGGATCGTTCTCTCCCACGGCGGGGGGCTACTTCACCGCATCGCTCTTAGGTCAAGACGATCGCTATGCGATTGCGGTTGGCCCGCATGCCCAGCAGTTATCGGACCAATTGTTCTCGAAGGTTCCGACTCGGTTTGTCGCTCCTGCCTTCGGAAAGATCCGTCGAGACCTCCAGCGGAGAGCGCCGGGCATCTACATTCTTCGGGGCCCCGACGTCTACGGCCCGCTCACCGTGGCCCAAGCTGCCGAGACTTTGCCCTGCTTCTACTCGTTAGCCCCCCTCCCTGTCGACATCCGGCACACTTCGGTGCCATAATTTCCGCCGGAGAGGTCGCATAGTGGTCTAGTGCGCCGCACTCGAAATGCGGTGAGGCGCAAGTCTCCGAGGGTTCGAATCCCTCCCTCTCCGCCACGGGATATAGTCGCTTCGAGACTGTGTCCCGTTGCTGACACCACTGAGCCTAATTCCCTATTTGTCGTTTCCATTTATTGGGTATTTCTTGCGATAGGCGGATTCAGCTTCGCCTGACAGCGTTTTCGAAATTGCGGCGGTGTCACAATCCGGTTGATGTCGAACAGGCCAGCCGTCCCCGCCCCAATCCAAGCTCAGGTCGTTGTGCAGAGTAGAAGACGGTGCTGTCTATGCTGGCAGTTGGACAACAGCTTTGAGGAAGTTGACGGACAGATCGCACATCTAGATAAGAATCCAAGCAATAACGCCATCGACAATCTAGCGTATCTGTGTCTAAAACATCACAATCGCTATGATGGCAAGACGAGTGTGTCTAAGAACTACACGATTCAGGAAGTCAAGACATATAGGTCTTATCTATACGATGCCATCAATGCGGGCACTTTGCTACCATCTTGCACTATCACGATTCCCGATCAAGAATCTCAACTTGAAGAAATCATAGCCTCATGGTGTCACAGAGTCGCACAGAAAACAACGGAACTCGAGTGGCCGGTTCCAACACTCGAAGACTACTCACCAGGTTCGTTCAAACGACTTCGTAACACAAGTGAACCCAAATTGTCGATTGTTAAGGAAGCCGTCGACGAGCTTTGCTCTGCCATCACATTGTACAACCGATCAGCGGGGGTTGGGGCACTCGCCTTAAGACATCAACTTAGGGAAGAGTCAAGAATAGTCCAGCGTTGTGCGAAAATTCAGAGCGAAATACTTCAATGAGACAATTACCACCTAACCCATTCGCTCGAGCTGCAATCGAGGACCGAAGACGCCTCGCTGCAAGATCGGAAGAGCTGGACCAAATCAAATACTATTTGAATCTAAGTGCACAGGGTACGTCCCAACACTTAGCCATGGTAGGTGGCCGAGGTGTGGGAAAAACTAGCTTACTTAACGCTGCACACTCCACCGCAACAGAAGGGAACTTAGTCGTCGTGCGTTTTGACCTCGACGAAGGCAAAACTACATCCGCTCCCCGTTTTTGGCACGAGCTTTACATGGGGGTCCTGATGAGCGCATTTGAATCAGGAATCTGGGATGGACCCCAAGGAAAGATTTTTGAATCGATTTTCTCAATGATTTACGGTAAGCAGCCGGCAAGTACAGAAAACGCTGTCCTGTACGTACCCGCACAACTAGCTTCCAGTCAACTGCCTAATGAGGAGATTGTCATTGCACAAGCTTTGCTAGTCAGAGATTTCAACAAAATGGCTGAGCAGCTTGAGAAAGTAAAAAAGCGTGGCTTCGTTATTCTGATAGACGAGGCTGACTGCCTTCAGCACAATCCTGTTATCCTCCAGGAACTAAGAAACGTTCTACAACGATGCCCTCGTTTCACATTGTATTTGGCTGGGACACAGGGGCTATTTCCTCTGATCTCTGAAGTATTTTCCCCGATTCCACGCCAGTTTTTCAAAATTGAAGTTTCTCCATTCTCTCACTGGACAGCGACTAACGAACTAATCTCAACGGCTCTAGAAGACGTTGAACTACCACTTCCAAGCATAGAAACGGTTCAGGAACTACATCAGCTTTGCGGAGGTGATCCCTCTGAGTTAAAGTTGTATTGTCACCACATCTATAAGGCCATTGAGTGCGGGGAACTCACTACATTTAAGCTGTCTCCTCAAGTAATCCGACGAGTTCTAGACGAGTTTCGTGCAGGTGCAACTGGTGCTGTCTTACGTGATATTAGCCTGATAGACTCCCTTGATCAACAATACTTAGTTTCTCGCTACCTCATGTTCCGTCAGCTAACAGCTAAGGAGACGGCGGAGTTGATCATCTTTGGAACCGAATTGGCCAACCGTCGTCCGATGGATGAGGCGGCTCGCTTAAAGCTCGAGTCTGCGGTTCTACAGCAGTTTTCATACCTTCATGACCAAGGCTTATCAGAAGCATCGGATTGCCTAAGATTTGCAGGGGACCCTATGTCCTCAGCATACTGGAAGAGCAAAGCAAGATCGGTTTCAAACCCCATTTTTAACTGGGTTCAAACGACCCGCGACAGTGTTTTCTGGACTGTATTTGTTACCACCCTGTCGAAGGGACTAAATCTTGTTTCGTACACCTCGCGGCAATCCAAAGAGTTTGATTCGAATGCCCTTCATATGTTTAGATCGACTGGCCGAACCACGGGAGCAAGTAGTTCGGACGTTAGAAGCCTGATCGAATCCACGGTAAAGGGAAGGGCTGACAGATGCACACAGGCCACCGATTTGCAGTTTAAATCAAGCCTACAAGGGGCTGAGCAGTGGCACCAAGTTACCGTATTAGTCTCGGCTGAGTCGGTAGGAGTAGTAGATCAGATTAAGTCCGTTGTCGATGAGTGTAGCGAGATTTTGTCTAGTCACGAGTATTCGGTTGAACTTATCGGTTTCAAGGCTTGGACGCTACCTACAAATCTAGAAATGCATCGCCTTGGAAGGGCTGCGCGGGTTCACGTCCCAGAAGAGATCTTCGGACCAGACCGACAGGATCAGGCTATTAGCCTGTATAAGGACGGCAAGGTAGATGAAGCAATCGGGCTGTTTGAGGAGCTAATACAAGACCTTGATGATCCTAGCCCGAGGAACAATCTAGCATTCCTACTCTTGTTGCGAGGTGACTTGCAAGGTGCGAGAGTCCACCTTGAGGCCGCCACTGCAAAGGTTCGTGAACCACTATTCATGCACAACTTGGCGATATTGTGTTACCTTGAAGGCAATGATGTGGCGGCTGCGTCGTTAATGCAGGAGGCCCACGCCCTTCTCTTGGAGCAATCGCACAACGTTGGAGGTGAAGGCACCATTGCCATGCTGGTAATTAAGCGGGGCACTCGGAACATTGGAACCGTTTGTGATGTTCAAATGGATGTGGGGTTTGCTCTCAACATGTCGGTGCTAGGGTTGATTACGGCTGAACAGGCAGAGGAGAAGCTAAACTTAATGGGTTTCAAAGGTGATCTGGGACTTTTTGAATTCGAAGACGGTTCGATGTAGCAAACCTCATCGATCATCCCGATAAGTGGATTGGACAACATGCTGAATAACGGAGTTTTCGACCGAGCGGAATTAGTTGACATCGACTCCAGGTGGAACAGCCGTTCTTCAAGTGATTTAATTCGCCACAGTTGGATCACGGAAGGCAAGGAGATTTCGGAATACCTTTCTAGCGACCTTTACTTGTTCGGCGCCTTAGAAGCGTGAAGCCATGGAGAGGTCGTCGCGTTGCACAGAGATACGTGGCAAATGCGGCCATCAGACATTGCTAAACTTGGGTCAAGATGCCCGACTGGCCGAGTCTTCAAATTGATAGCCGTCTCAAATACGTTTACATGATCACCTTTCCCAACGGAAAGATCTACATCGGTCAGGACATTACAGGCACGATCCGATACTTTGGGAGTTGGGACTGTGCTCTTGTTGCCGCCGACTTCACACAGGAAGAGCTGCGAGACTTCACTCTTCGAAAGCAGATTCTTTGGGAGTCGACCACTGCATCGAAGGCGGCGGTCACGATCAAGGAAAAGCGAAATGATCAGAGCGTACAGATCCAACGATCCTAGCGTTGGGTACAACAAATCACCGCGAATTCGTAAGCTGCACGGAGTCAGTCAGATCGTGAATCCAGACGACATCAGCGACTCAGACTAGAGTTCCAGATCGTTTAAGATACTCGTTCGTCTCGGGGTCAACCGACCACACAAGGCATCTTTTCTGCCCCCTGGTGAGCAGCGCGCGGTAAGTGTTCTTGGCAGCCATTTCAGGTCGCGTACGAGCGTCTTGGGGTGTTGACTTAAGCAGAGTCTTGTATCCCTTGACCGTTGCATCCGACTTGGCACGCATCGATGCGTTCGTAATTACTTCTCCGTTCCGCACGATAAGATCGGGGCCAATAATCACTCCAACCGTCTCTAGCTCGAGACTTTGGCAGGTGTGCATACATAGAATCTCAGAAATCGAGTAAGGCTTCACGATCCACAGGCTGCCATCCTCGTCGAGGTTCTATTGGGCAGAAAATCTGTGTTCGGGAATTACAATGTCTAGTTGGTTCGGATTGACCGGCTGGCCAACACCATCAAGCCGACTCTCGCTTGAATATGGAGATTATCGTTGCCCCCTGTCGACCCGTACGATAAGCAGCATTGGTCTCTTGATGGCGAGTCGTCATTCCCTTCGCTTAAGAGGTTCAGAACAAATTGCTTGATAACGACACGTTGATACCTATGCCCGAATGCCTCAGGAAAGTCGTCATTCTCGTGTGAGTGAAGAGGGCTATTTTTTACGAAATACTTGCCCGACCACTGCTGGCAAGAAGGCGTTAACAAACACTAGTGCATAACTATAGCCTGGAGGTGGGTTTTTTCCGACAAGTGTCCAAATCACTATACCGGTAGACACGCACCAGATCAGTAAGGCGCAGCCCATTGCAACGGTTCTTATATCCGACAAGTAATCAAGGTCACTCTCTCGCTTCTTGTTTTCGGAGATTAGTAGCGAATTTATGATTTCTTCATCGGTGCTTTTTACAACCGGTACTCCGTTAATAAAATGAACCCACTGGTGAATTTCATCACCACCTTTATTCTTGAAATCAACTCGTAGAAAAGGTCCCGTAGGCTGATCTACTGACTCCGCTGAAATCTTAAAATCTTTACCACCTACGTTGACATAGGTTATTTTTTGAATTGCCGCGGCTCGATCTGCATCTGTTAGCGAGTTTTGAATCACGCTAAACATTCTATACCACTAGAGCATAATTGTGTTGAGTGCGCTTATTGATGGCTCAGCGACAACCTAATTCGAAGTCCAGACAAAGGGGCTGGTCCCAGTCTGAACTCCTTTATGTACAGATAAAGTTAAGGAGCAGAGTGCCTCAATCGACGGACCATGCCTGTCTAGAGCTACTCGTGTGAGGGCCCAATTGCGCAAACATCAATAAAAATGCCCTAACCGGTGACACCAGCAGGATAGAGTCGCGGAGCGACTGTATCCGCCCCCCTCTCCGCCACTATCCTCTCTCTCCGACAAGCTCTCGATTCAGTCCCCGAGGATGCCACTTGTGGGCTGACAAAGAGTTCCTAAATCATCGTAGTCATCATGGGCAGCCACCTATGGATTGCCCATAGACGATTGATGCGAAACCCGATAAGGAACACGACAAATTCGCCTTCGATGTGAGCGCAAAGATGCTCAGCGAGAATGTTATTCGTTTCTCTACCAACGGGTTTCACATGTTCTCCGTTCTGCCTCGGTTTAAGATTGGAACGGGCATCTAGGATCCGAAATAGATGTTGCTAGCCAGGTCTTCCATCAAGGTTGGATGCGTCGGCTCCCAGCCCAACTGATGTTGGGTGACGATGCTGGTGGCCGGATTATCAGCCGGAACAAAAGGAGCTAGAAAGCCAAAATGATTCGCTGGTTTGCTAGCGACCGGAACCCCGACACGTTTGCCGATGACCTCTGCAATCTCCCGGAAAGGAATGCCTTCTTCGCCGACGCCATGGTAGACGCCTCCTGCCTTACCGTTCTCTAAGGCCAAACGGAAGAGGCGGGCCAAATCTAGGCGGTGCACGGTGGGCCATACATTTCGACCATCACCCACAAAGCCCGACACCTTCTTCTTGCGAGCTGTCTGGATGAGCAGCGGCAGAAAGCCACTGCGATCGCCGTTGCCGTGGACAACTATCGGAATCCGAATGATCGAAGTGCGAACACCTTTTGAGGCTAATGTCCGCATGGTGGCTTCGTTTCCACCGCGTGGCATGCCTGCAGCATTAGGATCCACTTGATCGCCTTCCGTGGCCAGTCTTCCTGCCTTCAGCGCGACTGTGCCAAAGGCGGCTACCAGCGGGCGATCTTCTCCGCTAAGTGCCATTCCGAGTGTTTCAAGGGCGCGGCGATCCGCTTCTGCAGCGACAGAAAGGAATCGGCCAACAATTCCCGCCGGGTTTCCACCCAAGAGAACTCGTAGGCGCTGCCCCAAGGGGATCTGGCCGATTGCATGATAGTAGGCCGTGTGGATGACTCCATCGGCTTCGACGGCGCCACGGCGAAGACTATCTAGATCGCCGATCGATCCGATGTGGACTCGGGCGCCTAACTCAGTTAGCTTCTTGGAAGAAGCCTCGGAACGGGCGAGACCAATGACTTCATGGCCATTTGAGACGAGTTCTTTGACGACCGCAGAGCCGATAAATCCGGTAGCACCGGTGACGAAAACTTTCATATCTTGTCCTCCTAAAGCCAATGCTTCTCGCCCGAATTCGCCGAGATGTCGTTGTCTTGTGGATTCAGTATGCGGTCTCAAATCTAGATTTTCTATGCGAAAATATCCATTTTTTATGCGATATAATCCAACATATGGAGATGGACGTTCTTTCTTCCGCGCTCGCGAAGCTGAAGCTTAAAACCTATGTTTCAGGCGTGACCGATGTGGGCGGCAAGTGGGCGGTGTCGTTCCCGGCTTACGAAGGCTTCAAGCTTCAAGTGATCCTCAAGGGTGAATGCTGGATCGAGCTTGGCGAGAGCAAAACACGGCATTGCCTGAGGGCCGGTGACTGCTCGCTGATGACCCGCGGCCAGGCGTTCGTGATGGCGACCGATCTCACCGCGAAAATCCAAACCTACGCGGAAGTGATGGAGGAGTACGCCAAGAAGGGAACCCTTACGCAGGGTGGCGGGGGTGATTTGCTCTTGATCGGGGTCCATCTCCAGTTTGAGGGACACCTCCCTAAGATCATGTTTGGGGATCTCCCCCCGCTCATTCACATTGAGGAGCATATGGAGCAAGCCGCAATTCTGCGGTGGACTATCGAACGGTTTCGGGCCGAGTTTCGTGGTCAGCAAACAGGAAGATCACTTATGCTCAGTCATCTCGCGCCGATTATGCTCCTGCAGATCCTGCGCATCTATTTGGCTTCCACCAAGACTGAGCGAAACTGGCTGAGTTCGCTATCGGATCCAAGACTGTCCAAGGCGATCGAAGCGATCCATTTCGAATATCACAACGCCTTGTCCCTCGATGACCTTGCACAAATCGCGGGCATGTCGCGCTCCGGCTTTGCTCTCAATTTCAAAAAGCATGTGGGCATCCCTCCGATGGACTATCTGACCAATTGGAGGATGGATATCGCCTGCGAACTTCTTGAATCCAGAACCCATAGCGTGGGCGAAGTTGCCTTCGCGGTCGGCTATGAATCGGAAAGCGCCTTTAGTTTCGCCTTCAATCGGGTGATTGGATGTCGACCGGGTTTTTATCAGAAGTCACGATGCGGTCTTCAAGCGACTGCTCTCACCGGGACCTATCCGACGTCGCTTGAATAGGGCTTTACACTGGCTGAAGACTCACTGGCAAAGAGCGGTAGGCTCTCACAAAGCCAGAGTCAAGTTGTTGACGCAAGATACTTAGAATTTGCGGGACTGGAAATTTGCATCGTCAGTTAAAGCCCCGTCAGTGAAACCTATCGATTTTCGTCTATCTATGCAGAAACAAGGTTAATACGGAACCTTCTGCTCGTTTGCGTGCCCAAAGCAGTTTGAGTGAAGTCGCCGCATAGACACTTTGGACTTTGAATCCAGGGGCGACTCTGCCCGGGAGTACAAGTGAATATCCGTGTTTTGTGCAACAGCCTTTGGCTGCTGATAGGTGTCGCCCTGCTCGTCGCAGGATGCGGAGGATCGGGTTCGATTTCACCCGGGTCACCCGCGCTTCCACCAACCGTCTCGGCCACGTCCCCGGCAAAAGGATCCTCAGGAGTCCCGCAGTCTCGTCGGATTTCAGCCACCTTCGATACCGTCATGGCCGCGGCTACCCTGAACTCTTCCTCGTTTACCGCCAGTACGCCTGCCGGACCGCTGTCCGGTACCGTCTCGTACGTCGGCAACACGGCAACCCTACTGCTAAACAGCCCGACCCCCGCAAACACGGTCGTCACGGCGACCGTTACCGTTCAGGCTCAAAGTCAGGGTGGAACTCCGCTGGCTGCGAACTACGTGTGGACGTTTACGACGGGTACCGGCATCGACTCGGTCGCCCCGACGGTCAGCTCGATCGACCCCGCGGCCAGTGCAACCGGCGTTCCTCTGAATCAGCAGATCACGGTCGTGTTCAGCAAACCGATGCTGGCCTCGACGTTGGACAACAGCACTTTCATCATTCAGGGTCCCGGCGGACCGATCTCGGGAACCGTCACCCTCTTAAACGACACCGCAATCTTCAAGCCCGCAACTAGCTTGACTAGCAACACGACCTACACTTGCACGGTCACGACCGGTGTTCAAGACCTTTCGGCAAATGCCTTGGCTGCCAATAAGGTTTGGACATTTACCACCGGTACGAGCTCAAACTTGACCGCGCCCACCGTTGTTTCGACCGCCCCCGCCGCCTCGGCAACCAACGTTCCAATCAACGACAATGTGTCCGTCACCTTTAGCAACCCGATGGATGTGACCACCCTCAACTCCGGAACTCTTGTGCTCAAAACGGTGATCGGTACGGTTGTTCCAACCACCATTTCGTATGCGAACAAGATCGTCGTTCTGAACCCCACCGGCCAACTATTGCCCAACTCGGTTTACACCGCCTCGATTTCGACCGGTGTACGGAACACATCCGGGGTCCCGCTGGCAACGGCTACGTCTTGGAGCTTTACGACCGCTAACAGCGCCGACCTGACTAGACCAACCGTTCTGTCCACGAACCCCGCCGACACCGCCAACAACGTATTTCTGAACCAAAGCGTGAATGCCACGTTCAGTAAAGCGATGCTTGGCTCGAGCCTCAATACGGGATCGTTCTCGGTGGCTGGCGTCTCCGGCACCGTCAAGTACGACACCGCCAACAACATTGCGACCTTCACCCCCTCGGCGAACTTACTGCCGAACACCACTTACACGGCGACCCTCGGAATGGGCGCTACCGACCTTGCTGGCAACAGTTTGCTGACACCTAAGGTCTGGTCGTTCACGACCGGCATTCAAACGAGCCAACGCATTATCACCCTTGGGGCTGCCTCAAACTATGCCGTGCTCGCCGGATCAACCGTCACCAATGCGGGACCGACCATTCTCAACGGCGACCTCGGTGTCAGTCCGGGAACGTCGGTCACTGGATTCCCACCTGGATTGGTCAACGGCGCGATTCACATGGGAGACGCGGTTGCCGCAGCGGCAAAAGTGGACCTCCTAGCGGCTCAGCTCGACGCCGCTGGTCGACTCGGCGCGGTGACGCTGGCTGGTGACCTCAGTGGTCTCACGTTGACGCCCGGTCTCTACAAGAACTCCTCGTCGGTCATGCTTTCGGCTGGAAGTGTGACCTTTGATGCTCAGGGCGACGTGAATGCGGTGTTCATTCTGCAGGTGGGATCGACGCTGACTACTTCGCCAGGGACCCAAGTGATCCTTGCGGGCGGTGCTCAAGCCGCCAATATCTACTGGTCGGTGGGAACATCCGCCACACTCGGCGTCAACTCGATCTTCAAGGGGATTATCCTCTCCGAAGCGTCGATCACCGTGAACACCGGTGCGGTGACCGAGGGCACCCTCCTCACCAAGACCGGGGCGGTTACGCTTCAGGCGAATACCGTCACCAGAGGGTTAGCGAAGCACTAAGAGGTAGAGACATTGGGTTGGGAAACCAGAACTCAAACTGGTCGACCAACCCGAACTCCTCCGTTTTCCCTAGGGCCTAATCTCCAGCCGGATAGGCGCCGCGAGCCAAGGGTCGGCGGTCTGGGCGAGTCCGTCGCAAAACACGCCAAGGCTTGGCCGAAGTGGGAAGCGAGTCCGCTTCCCGTCTCGGATCACCTCTAGTGGCTTGTGGAGATCTACCAAGTCGCTCGATAGCCAAATCGCGACCGTGTCCTGCTTCTGAGTTTTCAACGTGATGACGTTTCCACGGACTTCCGCGTCGATGCGCCCGCCTACCGACGGCTTGACTGCCTCAATCCAATAAGAGCGGTGCAGTCGATCGTCCGATTGAACCCAGATCACCCGTTTCGGGTTTGGCGTACGCCTAAATTTTAGAAGTTCGGCGAGCTTGTTCTCTTCGTGCTGCTTGATGAAGTGATCCGCCCCCTTCACCTCCTCAAATCCACCGTCAAATCCCCCGTATTGGGAACGCCAGTCCAACCATTGCTTCTCGAAGGCCCTGGCTCGCGTCACACGACCATACTCGGTGTCTCGCTCGCCCACCGCCCACGTAAACCGGAGATTCCGAAGGTTCTCGCCCTGAGTCTGTCCATCGCTTGGAGCAGATGCCGCCGGATGCACCGCGGCAAACCGATACGGGATCTTCGGACCAATCACGAAGGCGCCATAACCGCCATGCGAGGCTCCGCAAGCGTAAACCCGATTTGGGTCGACGGAGCCGTACTTCACGAACATCTGAATGAGCCTCTCGACCAGTGGACTGATTGCGTCGTCGTAGAAGCCATTCCAATCGTCGTTCGGCGCCCGAAGGGCGAGGTGCACGTAGCCTCCAGATTCTGGATGATCCAGGTAGTACTGATCGAACATCCACCGCCATTCGGCGTCGTTTTCCTTGGCGGGGACTCCCCCTCCACCATGCATTGCGATCACCAAACCCCATCCGTTTCCCGGCTTCGTTCCCACCGTCCGCCAAAGAAAAGGACTCCTGCGATCCGCCGTTTTGACCGTGTTCGCATCGAACTCGGCGCGCAGGTCAGAGTCATCCGCCTCCTTCCAAGCCGACCACGCGAGGTCACGCGCGGATGGAGTGAAGGGAATCTGCATTAATCTCTGACCGGCAACGGCTGCTTTGGTCGCATCTCGTCCGAATCGGTCGGCGAGCAGACCGGCTAAGTCCGTCTTGCTGTCACCGGTAAGTGGAGACGTCGCCCAGTTCAGGCGAGCGCCGAGGAGGGCAAACAGTAACAGAGTGCTCATAGCGTGATTGAAAAGGGTCAGACGAGAATCAGGGCCCCCGCGCAAAGATTCCTCTCCTGGCTAAGGATAGACGGTCGGGAGCCCGACCCTGTCTTCTCAGGGGACGAGGTGAAGTTCTCTGCCCCTAGCCACCGCCTGAGTCCGGTTTCGGGTTCCAAGCTTCGAATATACGTTTCGTAAGTGAGTCTTGATGGTGTTCTCCGAGAGAACCACGTGATCCGCAATCTCGTGATTCTGATATCCAAGCGATAGGAGTCTCAGAATCTCCACCTCTCGCTCGCTCAAGACAACGGCGGGCTCCTTCGTCGGCGCGACGCTTGTCGCCCCAATGTTCGCAAGGAACTCGGGATGTAGCCCTCGACTTCGGGCCTCGTTGAGCAGGGGAAGGATTCTTGGCCCCTCCTCGAAGAACGGTCGTCGCAGCCCGCCTGGTTCCGCGATAGTGACCGCTGCCGTCAGAGTGCAGAGGGCCATGTCGACCTGGCCCAGATGGAACTGACCCGTCGCCTGGGCAACCCAAGAATCGACCACATCCGCGCCGCGACCGTCACGACGGGCAATCTGTCCCAACTGTCGGAGGGCCTCAATATGGTGCTCGGCAGTTTTGGTCTCTCGCGCGTTGATCGCTCGCCACATTCGGACGCGCTCAAGGAGCGACAATCGATCGTAGGAGTGTCTTCCCGAGCGATTTTGTCGCTCCGCCCTTTCCCAGATCTCGACCGAGTTCCACTTTCCTTCCGCCAGTCGCATCCTCGCAATCAGCGTGTCCGGGGTGAAGAGGCCGAACGCCGATCCGAACGCGAGCGTCTGCGCGCGAGCAGTCTCAAGGTGTGCCTCGACACCATCAGGGTCTCCTGCGGCCCACTTCAGCCGAGCGAGCATGAACTGGGCGTGAGCGGCAAAGATTCGGTAGCCAGTCTGGTCGCACAGCCCATCAAACTCTTCGAGAATGCCGATCGCTTCATCGATTCGCCAGGCGTCGAACAAGAGGCGCGAGTGTGAGTGAGGCACCTGGGCGACGGGGACTTCGAAATGCTTCTTGGAAATTTCGAGTGCTTCTTCGATGAGCGCCAAACCGTCCAGCACGAGGCCTCGCCTTCCCATTGCCAGAGCTTGGAGTGCTTTGGATGCAGCCGCATTGAAACCGTTACCACTCTGAATTCCGTGAGCCGTGGCAAGCGCGAAAACTTCCTCCGCTCGTTGGGGTTGATCCTCGAGTAGCTCTGCCATCCCCAAGACCCGAAGTGTAATCCCACGGTGCAAATGCTCATCTTCGGGCAACCGGTCGAGGCACGCTTCGCACATTGTTCGCACATTCGAAGTGAAGCCACGGTACACGAGATGGTGGGCGCGCAAACTTTCGACGGCGGTGAGCAAAACCGGGTCGTTTTTCTCTCTTGCCTGCCGTTCCGGTCCCACCAGGAACGGCTCGAGGTCCGCCCGCAGGTTGGTCATCATGAGTGCCCGCGCCAACCGTACGCTCAAAAATGGAGCCTGTGCCAGAGAAGACATCGGAACCTTATAGATCCACGCCTGCAACTCACCGACCTTATTCGTCCTGATAAGCCGATCGGCAATCGGATCGATCAGTGAAACCACTCGATCCCAGTTGCCAGCCTTCACCGCATGAGTCGCCGCCTCCTCAATGAAACCGTTCGCTTCTAGCCAGTCGGTTGCTCTTTCGTGAAGTTCCACTACTTCATTTGGATTGGTCGCCTCAAGGTTCTGGATGGCCACGTCTCGAAACAGTCTCTGGTAGCGGAACCACGTTCCAGATTCATCCAGGGGCATCACGAACATGTCGCTTCGGCTTAGCTCAGACAGCACTTGGGCGCTATCCGACCGCTGCAGCAACGCATCACATAAATCCGAATTGAATCGATTAAGCAGTGACGTACGAAGAATGAAATCTCGAACACTCGGAAGCACTCCAGACAGCACCTCTTCACGGAAGAAGTCCAAGAGGTGTCGATGGTGTCCGGAAAACGACTGAGCGAAGGCGGTTGGATTGTCTGACTCACGCAGGCCGAAGGTTGCTATTTGAAGACCCACCACCCAACCGTCGGTGCGTCGGAGCAGGCTGTCTTTCACCTCGGCCGACACCTGGTCCGAGAAAGCTCGATCAAAGAACTCGCCCGCTTCTTTCCTCGTGAAGGCAAGTGCCCTTGTCCGAACTTCGTCGATCACGATCGTGCGGCGAACGCGACTGAGAGTGGAAACCGGATTCGTACGACTTCCGATGAACACCCTTAGGTTGCTTGGGGCTAAATCGAGAAACGCGGCAAAAGAAGTTTGGACGAGCGGATCAAGAATCTCCTGGAAGTCGTCGAGGAACAGGCTGACTTGGTCCGGATGCGAGCCAATCTCCGAGATAATCGGATGCAGCGGTGTCTCAAACGGAGGCTTCCGCATGAGACTGAGACGCTTCAAGGTCGTGTCGGAAATACCTGGGACCACTCGCTGAAGCGCGGCGGTCATATACTGCCAAAATCGTACGAGGTCGTTTTCCGAATCTCCAAGGGTCAGCCAGGCGACTGCACCCTGCGATCGGGTCGCCCACTCGGATAGCAGAGTGGTTTTTCCATAGCCGGCCGGGGCCACGACGAGCGTGACCGCTCTCCTTTCGAGATCGTCCAACCTTTGGACAAGCCGGTTCCGAACGACCCGATTCGAGCGCAGGACAGGGATCGCAAATTTGGTGAGGATAAGATCGTGCGCTATGTCAGCCTCACAGTTCCGTCGGTGTGCAGTCAAAGGCATCTTTGCCTCAAGATCGAAAACGATTCAACCCGAGATGGCTCCCGGCTAGATCAGGATAACCCGGTTTTTCGCAGATGTGTCCACAATTATCGGACAAAAAATCACCCTTTTGGGTGATACCCATGTCAACGCCTCGTTGATCTAAACAGTCTGCGGCCAAGGTCCCGCCCGGTCTTACGGAATGAGCTGAAGCGCTCGTCCTGCAGCTACGGCTTGCGTGCGGTTTTTCGTCCCTAGCTTTGTATAGATATGCTGAAGGTGAGTCTTGACTGTATTGAGCGAAACGTTCATTGTTTCGGCGATCTTCTCGTTGGAGTTGCCCAGAGATAAGAGCTTGAGTACTTCGGTTTCTTTTGAACTCAAAAGCCCCTTAGAATCGCTTCCATAGAAGTCCAGAACCGGAGGATAAAGCTTCTGTCGCAGAACCGTGACGAAGTTTGTTTCCTGGATACCGCCGCTAAACTCAGATAGTAAACGTCGGAGCGCGTTTCGATCTTCCCAAAAATGGCTCAGCAATTGTCCTTCCATCGCGGAACGAACGGCCGCGGTGAGACACAGGCTGGCGTCTTCATGCAATTCAAACTGATCGAACACGCTGGCGAGTGCCAGTTGGAGGGCAACCGAATCGGCGGCATGACCCGCACTCAGCGACTCAATCGCTGCCTCCTTCATCTCGGCGAGGAGAGGCAAAATCATTTTGAGGTCGTTGCGGCGCGCGGTGAGCCAGGCACGTGCCCGCATCCACGTGAGCCTTCGGTCACGCGTATCGAGTGAGGGCTGGCTTTGAACCCACGCCAAAACCCTGGGCTCGTCACCCATCTCCATGGCAATACGGATTCGCAGCGTCTCTGGTGAAAAAACGTCCTGGATACCTCCAATCGATTTTTCGACCTCTTCCGCGACTCGGATGCTCGCCTCCGCTGCCGCGTAATCTCCAAGCATCCAGTTGAGTCGGCCTCGCATGAGGTGAACGCTCGACACAAATAGCCGGTACCCGGTCCCTTCGCAAGTCTCCTCAGCACCGTCCAACGCCCCTCTGGCTGACTCAAGCTGAATGAGTTCAAGATAGATTCTTGAACGATGAAAGGGAAGGACAAACAAATGGTCGAGGCCGGCTGAACTCGCCAACTTTTCCGCCTGATCGACATATCTCAGCGCATTCAAGATCTGGCCTCTTCGGCAGTTAATGAAGGCTCGCATGCCCAGTGCAGCGCAAGCGCTGAGGCCATTTCCCGCAGAGAGTCCGTTCTGGAAGCTGTTGACCGCCACCTCTTCTGCCTCTATAACTCGGTCTGCGAGAAGGAGCGCTGAGCATTGCACTTGCTGAATCACGCCCCGTTGAAGGACTTCTTCTGGCGGCAAAAGGGTGAGCGCCCGGTCAGCCATCAATATCGCTTTATCCGCCTGTCCGGAAAAACACACGGCATGAGTCCTCACGCTGAGAACCGAGGCCAATAACGTGTCATTTCCAGACTCTTGAGCCTGAGACTCCACAAGTTGTAGGAGGGACTCATAGTCGGAGCGAAGACTCCCAAACATCATGGTCCGCGCTAACTGCACGCAAAGCACCGGTTCTCTCGCCAGATACTCTCTTGGAATGCCGGAAAGCCAACGATCCAGAGTGCCCGGTCGCTTACCCTGGAGAATGCTCTCTCCTAGCCGGGCCAAAAGCCGAACCGTTTCTGGCCAGTCTTGGCTTGCGACGGAGTGGCGGATCGATTCATCTAGCTGACCTCTATTCGCAAACCATTCGCTCGCTCTCGTGCGGAGCCGACGAATCTCGTTTTCGTCTAAGTCGTTGAGGCGCTCTCTTAGCAACTGGACGACCAAGGGATGTATCCGGTACCAAGTTCGAGACGCATCGATGGGAGAAACGAAGAGGTCTGCCCGGTCGAGTTCGTCCAGTGTGCGACCACTATCCTGACTATCGAGAACGTAGTCGCACAGATCCGCATTCAGTTGGTCCAGGAATGCCGTTTTAACGAGAAAGTTTCCAACCGTGGGCGTCTGCCTGCTAAGGACCTCTTCCTGAAGAAATGTCGGCATTTGAGCCGTGTACGCATTGCTGTCGTTGACTACATGAGTGGACTCCGGCGCGATGGAAAGCGAAATGGCGGCAGCTCGAAGGCCCATCACCCATCCCTCCGTCTGGTCGACAAGCATGCGAACTTCTTCCTTGGAAGGCTCAGTCTGGGTGCGATCTTGAATGAGCTGGGCCGCCTCTTCCGCAGTGAAGGCAAGATTGGTCGCCCGAATCTCCAGCAAACGGCCATGAGCGCGCAGTCGCGAAGTGGGAATCGGAAGGTCAGAACGAGATCCAAAAACAACCCGTACGCCGGAGGGAAGGTTATCGATAAAGAACTCAATCGACTTATGAATTTGAGTGTTCGTAATGACCTGATAGTCGTCCAGCATAAGCGTCGTCAGCTGGTGCCCCGTCGCAAGCTCGGAGAGAATTGGGCCGATTGCGAATTCGATGGGCGTCTCATTGAACGTAGTCAGGGCGCCAATTCCATGTTGGGTGACGCTCGCTCCGGAGGAGAAGAGTGAGACGCCGACGTAGGACCAGAACGTCCTTGGGTCGTTATCCGATTCCTCCAACGTGACCCATGCAACCGTCCCCGCCAGTGACTGTGCCCATTCGGACATGAGAGTCGATTTCCCGTAGGCCACGGGGGCCACCACTAGAACTACATCTTCGGGACTGTCCGCATTGAATCGCTCAATCAAGCGTGGGCGAGAAACCCGGTTGCTTCTTAGCCGAGGGGGAACGAACTTGAGCGAGTTCAAACCTGCAACGATCCGTTGACCGTCGATTTGGTTCCTAGAGCTTAGTGGCACAACGAATTCATCCTGGAAAACGGTTTTCTTTGCCGCCTGAACTGTACAAGGACTGAGTCAAATAATTTTATATATGCCCTTTCGAACGAACTAGGATGGCGATTCACCCTTTTGGGCGATGCGAATAGGAGACGCCTGAACACACAATTATCCCTAAGATTGCATTCCCTATGCACAAATGGATTTTGGGAATTGCGCGAAGCAGCACAGGCAGTCTTCTCGGCAGGCGTACTGCCGGCTTAGCCCTAGCAGGGACTGAGAGCACTACTATTTTTGGTTATTGCCGAGGTCCGTGTTTTGGGGAAAGAGATAGAAACTTATGTACTCTAGTTGCAATGCGCTTGAAATAGCGCTGCATTTGAATGATGGGCGAGTCGTGTTGTTTAATCAACCCGACGGTGGTCATGCCGATAATATCCTCGGTGGAATCTCCGCAGGCCAAGTCTTTGGAAGGAGAGTTTTGCTCCTTCGGGGAGAGGACTCGGTCTCACTCTTTCCCAGCGACAAGATTGCCAGACTCGATATCAGTCAAATGGTGCCGAGTTTCTCATGTTCAGACGATGTCGTTCAGGCAGACCAGATTGCCGATTACGATTTTCAGTGGCTTCGGGAAACGCTGACAGCCGTCCAGCGACAGTTTCCGATGAGCCGTAGAATTGACAACTTTATTCTCGCGGCCGATCTGGAACTCGCCAATAGCGAGCATCTGTACCTCCGGGTGGAATTTCGAGGTGAAGGAGTCGTGAAACGGCCGCAGGAACTGTTTATCGACCGCCTGTTGAATTCGGGAGACCTCCTCGTTCGATTACGTGAAGGTGGATACAGCATCATTAACCCGAAATCGGTGGTTCGGTTAACCATTTATCCGGTGGTCGACTCTGTGGAGGAGATCACCGTAGACAAGGCCGTAGGATGAGATGAACGCCGGGACCGTCGGGAAAGGTGGAGGGGAGAGCCATCGTTCCTTGACATCCTAGTCGCGAGTCCCAGTTAAACCCCTGCGGCCCCTTGGCATTTCGCATGGCGATATGAGCGTTTGGGAGAAGGCTGGTGAGCAACTTGAGATGGATTGCCGTTTGCGAAACGCTTTAGTTAGGATGAATTCCTGACCCGTCAGGAATTTTCCCGGCATCCGACCAACACCTTCTGTGGCGTACCCCGTCAAACTAGAACAGAGATGTTAGGGTTTCAGGGTCATTTTGCGCGCGTCACTGCATTACAGCTTAAACTGGCATGCATCCTTATGGGAGTACTTCTTCTCGTGGGATGTGGAGGTGGAGGCGCTCCGGGCCTCAATCCCACCTTGACCATCAATTGGGGCGCGCGGAGCCGCGATGTCAATGCGCCTACTTCTGCGGTTTCGGTAGAAGTAATGCTCTCAAATGGGAAGACCTCGACCATCGACAGAGGCGCGACGCCCACCGCTTTCACTCAAACCTATACTGTTCCTCTGGGCACACCGGAAGGCAGCTACACGGTAACCCTGAATTTCTATTCGGTCGAAGGTGGAACCGGTGAAATCGTCGGAACCGCGACTGGCTCGGCCACCATATCCTCTACCGCGCTTTCCCTTGGAACATTCACGACGGTCGGTACGGTCGCAACGGTTGGCGTCCTGCCAAGCCAGTCGGTGCCCGTTGGCAGCACGATTCAAGCATCCGCCGCCGCTTACAATTCAACGCCGATCGACCTGGTGGTGACCCCGGGATCGATTACTTGGAACACGGTGCGCACCGATGGATCCATGACGCTGACCGCGGATGGCAAGATCACTGCCACGGCGGTGGGATCAATCACGGTAACCGCTATGGTTGATGGCGTGGTTAGCCCGGCCCAGACGATCACTTCTTACGCGGGCGGAGCGGTTGCGAACTGTACGAACTCCACCTACCTGCCCAACTACGCTACCGCGATGGAGACTTCGACCAGCGCCGACTATCATGGCGTGCTTCGGCACTGGACAAGTTTCCCGGTGACGGTTGCGATTGTAAATAACTCCTACTTGACCTCAGACTTCTCATCGATTGCGACCCAGGCCCTCAGCACATGGACTGCGGCCACCGGTGGGAAAGTCCAGTTCACAGTCGTCGCTGCGAACACGAATCCCGATATCAAGATCACGTTTGAGCCTTCTTCGAAAATTGTTACCACTGACACCGGGGTCGTCGGGCTCACAACCGTGTATCCGAGTGCGTCCAACGATAGCATCCTGACCGGCGCTGACATCCAGATCGCCACCGACCTGAACAACGACGACAGCACCCTCAACGACGTGGTCCACGAGCTTGGCCACTCACTCGGAATCGCTGGTCACAGTCAGACGGCGCAGGACCTGATGTTCCCGTACCTCAACGACTCGTTTGCGCCGACGACCGACGACGTGAATACGCTCTACACCGGATACTGTGGGTCCTTCCCAACCGGTTCGGGAGTCAAACGATCGCTGCTGAACAAGCGGTCCACGACTCCGACGGTTATCATCGATCGACGCCCAAACTAGAACTTCCGCATGAGCATTCTCGCGGGAGATGAGCCTTTGCATCTCCCGCGCCAGTACACTTCAATCAAATGTTTTCAACGATTGAAGAGGCTCTACACGACCTGAAGGCCGGCAAAATGGTGGTCGTCGTGGACGACCCGGACCGAGAGAACGAAGGGGATCTCGTCTGCGCCGCCGAGATGTGCACCCCCGAAATCATGAACTTCATGATTCGGCACGGACGCGGAGTTCCCTTCATCCCCACCACATCAGAACGCCTTGTGGAACTCGGCATCCCCATGATGACGAAGCAGAACACGGCTCGACACGGTACCGCCATGGCCGAAACCGTCGATGCCCTGCACGGCGCCACCACCGGTGTTTCCGCTCCCGATCGTGCTCGCACGGTGGCCGTGTTTGTCGACGATCATGCTAAGCCCGAGGATCTGGCGCGACCGGGACATATCATCCCGCTCCGTGCCGAGAATGGTGGAGTCCTTCGCCGCGCCGGGCACACCGAGGCAATCGTCGATCTTGTTAGCCTCGCCGGATTCAAACCCGTGGGACTAGGGTGCGAAATCCTCAATGAGGACGGAACGATGATGCGCCTCGAAGGGCTTCAGGCCTTCTGCGCTGAGCACGATCTGAAGCTGATCACCATTGCCGACCTGATCGCTTATCGCCGAATGCACGAGCATTTGGTGAAGAAAATGGCGGGACCGATCGATTTCCCCACCAAGTTCGGCCACTTTACTCTCTTCGTTTACGAGACTTCCGTCGAGCCCCACCCTTACGTGGCCATCGTCAAGGGAAACGTCTGTACCGAGGATCCCGTGCTTGTGCGCGTCCACTCTTCGTGCCTCACCGGAGACCTTTTGGGTTCTCTCCGATGTGATTGTGGAGATCAACTGGAAATGGCCCTTCGAAAGATTGAAGAGGCAGGAACGGGCGTCGTCCTTTACATTGCGCAGGAAGGGCGAGGCATTGGGCTCGTCAACAAACTCCGAGCGTATGAACTGCAGGACCAAGGCATGGACACGGTTGAGGCCAATGCCGCGCTCGGATTTAAGCCGGACCTAAGAGATTACGGTCTGGGCGCGCAGGTGCTCGCTGACCTGGGGCTCCGACGCCTCCTGCTCATGACAAACAATCCGAAAAAGGTCTCGGGCCTGCAGGGTTATGGGTTAGAGATTGCCGGACATGTGCCGCTTATTGCGGAGCCAGCAGAAGAGCGCGAAAAGTATCTCGAGACTAAGCGAGACAAAATGGGCCACCTGCTTCCCAAAGACTGATCCAGCGATGAAGGAGAGCAGATTCACCACGCCTTTCCGATTCCCCCGACAAGCGGGGATCGGAGGAGTTGTGAGTTGATTTACGCCATCGGGGATATCCATGGCGAGATTCGGAAACTTCGAAGCCTATTGGATGCGATCGAAGCAGAAGCCACGGACGCTGATCGTTACGTCTTCTTAGGCGACTACGTAGATCGGGGTCCAGACACCGCAGGCGTCATCGAACTCCTCCTGCAGACTCGAGATCGTCGTCCAAACACGATCTTTTTACGAGGAAATCACGAGCAAATGATGTTTGAGAGTCGGCAGTTCTTTGAATTAGCCGATAGCACCGTCGATTTCGAAACCGCTGCGAACTGGTTTGCCTACGGAGGCGCAGAAACCCTCGCTTCCTACCCCAACTCCGCAACCAAATCCTGGATAGATCGGATACCGGCCGAGCATTGGACCTTTCTGCGAGGGACTGGCCTTGAGCATCGACAGGGCCCTTACCTGTTTGTGCATGCCGGAATTGCACCCCCCGGAGCTACTTGGACATTCGGTGAGCCCCGCTTATGGATTCGAGAACCATTTGTGTCATCGCAGGCTGATCTTGGGGCAGTGGTCGTTCACGGACACACTCCCTCTCAAGATTTCAAGCCAAGGATCATGCGCAACAAGATCGGAATCGACACCGGCGCCACCTACGGCGGCCCGCTAACCGCCGTCAAACTCGATCCCGAAAGCCCATACGATCCAGACACCTTAGAGTTCCTCTACGGCACGTAGGAAACAAACCTATGATAAAAGAGGTTCGCCAAACTTCCGGCGCCCGCACAGCAACCTCTTGGCTCTCAACAGATGAGACGATCGAGAGGAGGGAATACGGTCTGATTAAGTCGGGGAGACTGTCCACGGTCCCTCGCCCGCAGCGAAGCGAACGCGGGAGAGGGTTGGGAGAGGGCTAAGTCGCATCTGTGAGCGAAGCGAATTCCACAAATCTCCGAGTCTGTCGAGTGTCTGCCGCCATTCTCGAACTTCTGAGATTGGTATCGATTGGTCCTCCACCGAACCGTAATCCGGAGTAAGTCCTTGAGCTCAGTTGCTCTCAGAGTCTCAAGCTTGGCGCCGGCTACGGCTCCAAGTGCAAATCTTGCTTCACTAAGGCTGATCGTCTCGCCGCCATCTTCGCGCGAGCGCGCAGAACGACGATGAGAAGGCGGGGGCGGGCATGGGCTGGAGCTAATTCCAGGCAAGTCGTTAACTCCTGTTCCGCCTCTTCGAACAGACTCATTCGGATCAGTTCGGCCGCAAATCTCGCTCGCAACATCGGGTCGGTTGGCGATATACGGATCAGTTCCAACCAATCTTCGAGGCTCGGGGGTCGAACGACGTCCTCCATCCTTGATCTATTAAACGGTTTTCAACTCAAAAAGAGTCCAAGGATTCGAAGCTTTTATTTGAAAACTCCATAACTCCCGTTTTAGGGATGAAAGGCAATTCGTGATATACTCGACTTATGGTAGACGGAACTCTACCTTTTGAGAGACGCGAACTCGGGCTACGCTATCTGTTCTTAGACCTCAACGCCTACTTTGCCAGCGTGGAGCAGCAAGAGCGTCCGGAACTTCGTGGCCGTCCCATCGCGGTGGCCCCGGTGGATGCGGAGACCACTTTCGTGATCGCCGCGAGTTACGAGGCCAAGGCAAAAGGAGTTAAGTGCGGCACGTTGGTCCGAGATGCCCTAGAAATGTGTCCGGGAATCGAGATTGTCCAGGCGCGCCCCAAAGTTTATGTCGCCTATCACAACCGCATCCTCGAGACGGTCGAAAATGTCCTTCCGATCGAAGAAGTTTGCAGCATCGACGAGATGCGGTTCCGACTGCTCGGCATAGAACGCGAGCCCACCGAAGCCCTCAAAATTGGGCGAAAAATGAAGTCCGCGATTCAAGAGCATGTCGGCCAGTGCATGAGTTGCAGCGTTGGCATCGCTCCCAATCCCTTTCTCGCCAAACTCGCGACTGAAATGGAGAAGCCGAATGGGCTGGTGTGCCTCACGGAGCGAGATCTTCCCGACCGGCTCTATGAACTGAAGCTCACTGACTTCACGGGAATCAACCGCAAGATGGCCGCGAGGCTAAACGGCGCAGGAATCTTCTCCGCGGAGGACCTGTGCACCGCTTCCAAACACGACCTTCACCTAGCCTTTGGAAGCATTACCGGGGAAAAGTGGTGGTATTTGCTGAGAGGGTTCGACCTTGGAAGCGAGAATCGACCGCAAAAGACGCTCGGCCACAGCCATGTCCTGGCCCCGAGTCTCCGAACGGACCAGGGTTGTCGAGAAGTCATCTTGCGTCTACTTCAGAAGGCCAGTGCCCGGCTTCGTGCGACCGGTTTCTGGACAGGTTCAATGGTCGTTTCCGTGAGAGGTTTCAAGAAGAGTTGGGAATGCCGCGTCAAACTCCCGCCAACTCAGGATTCGGTTACTCTCAACGAGCACTTCCTCGAAGTTTGGGCTACCCGCGACTTCGAACTTCCGCGTTCTGTGGGTGTCACTTTTTTCGATCTTCACACGAAGACCGAGGTCACACCCAGCCTCTTCGACGAGACCGTTACTCGCTCCGCGCTGAGCCACGCCATGGACGGGGTCAACCAGAAGTTCGGCAAGAACACGATCTTCCTGGCCGGCATGAAACATGCGCGAAACACTGCTGATGAAAAGATCGCCTTTAACAAGACCTGGCTATTCAGCGAAGGCAAAGGCGACAACGAAGTTTGAGGCGACCAGCCAGCCACAATGAGGACGGTGAAGAAGCGAGCCATTGTGATTGTCCTGGACGGATGCGGCGCCGGAGAGGCTCCGGATGCCTCCCAATTTGGAGACTTAGACCACCCGGCTACGATTCGCCACGTCTGGGACTTTGCAAAGGGGCTGAATGCTCCTCATCTGGCGCAGTTAGGTTTCTTCGCCGCCTGCGGAATCAAACCGAATTCCGACGTTTCCCCGACAGGGCGGTACGGACGTCTTCGTGAAGTCTCTCAGGGCAAAGACAGTGTCACCGGGCACTGGGAACTGATGGGAATTGTGACCCCCGTTGCATTTCCGACCTACCCCGACGGCTTTCCTTCGGAGCTAGTACACCGCTTCGAAGAGGCGATTGGGATCGGTATCATCGGGAACTGCGCCTCAAGCGGAACCGAGATCCTTAAGGCACTTGGCCCCGAACACATTCGGACTGGCAAACCCATTCTCTACACGAGCGCCGATAGCGTGTTCCAAATCGCTTGCCATGAGTCGATAGTGCCAATAGAACGACTTTACGAGATTTGCCGCATCGCCCGAGAGGTCTGCGTTGCGCCGAACAACGTGCAGAGGGTGATTGCTCGCCCCTTCGAGGGCGACGCTGAAACGGGGTATCGAAGAACGGAACGCCGGAAAGACTTCCCCCTCGAAGCTCCTCCAAACCTGGTAGACCAGATCGGAGAGGTTTACGGAATCGGAGTCGTGCCCGAACTCTTCAACGGACGTGGTTTCCGAAAGGTGGTACGAACTCAGAGCAACTCCGAGCATGCCAAAGCCCTCTGGGGCGCCCTGGAGAGCGACGCGCGTTTCATCTTCGCTAACTTCGAAGATTTCGACATGCTCTATGGTCATCGGAACGACCCCGCTGGTTTTGCTCGAGCGATTGAGGCTTTCGACGAGACGCTTGGTGAACTCCTTTCCAAACTCAATGACGGTGACCTTCTGCTCTTGACTGCGGATCACGGAAACGATCCTACAAGTGCCTCGACCGATCACAGCCGAGAGTTCGTACCGGTCGTCGTAGCCGGACCCGGTATTTTTCCGAGCGCACTGGGTGACGTAGAGGGGATGGCTGCGGTTGGCGCGACCTTGGCTCACTGGTTGGGAATTGATTGGCGCGTGGGGACATCCCTCGTCCCGTAAAAAGAAAAGGCACCCCGAAGGGTGCCTAAATAGGTAAGGCTCACTACTGTCAAGGGGAGAGCAAACACAGCTTAGAGCCTATATCAGTATTAAACAACGAATTAACATCAAATGAAACAGTCCTTATTGCTCACCTGCAAGCAATAAGGACACAGAGCCAAGAGTCTTAACGGACGCCCCATTCCCATAGCCCGAAGGAAACTTTGTCGGAAATCGGAACACCCGCTTGGCGCAGGGCAATCTCAATTTGACCCCGGTGATGCGACTCATGGGAAACCAGATATCCAACAAAACCTGCAACGTGAGGTTTGAAGTTCTTCACGCGCCCTCCCGACTCCACGGTCCGAGAGATGAGGGTCGAAATCGACTCCGCTGAAGCATTAAGACCGGCCGCCAAGCTTGAAGGGTCTGCCGCCCCTTCAAGCTTGTCCAACCCATCCAGAAGGTCAGGGGCGGACGCCTTCAGCCACATCAAACGCACGTTGTGAATATGGGCAAACTGGCTCCCCACCGATTTGCCCTTCGCCAGCGGGGTCGCCAACCCTTCCGGAGTCAGACTCTCTAGGAGATAGAGATGAACGCGCTGGTGAATCCGCCAGGTGTCGACTAACTGTTCCGCAAGTTCCAAAGTATCTGACCATATCGCGCGGAGTTCGCGAGAATCAACCCCACCCGATGTCACCGACTATCGTTTGAGGGAGGCGGCAAACTCCTGCCAAAGCTCATCTGGAGATTTGCCGGTCAACTTCTGGAACTCCGGCATGGGATCCTTCTTGGCCCGCATGTCCCCATCCAGAGTCGGGACTAGAGCGAAGTTGTACTTGTGGCCGACGTAGGCCAGGAAGTAGGCGGTCGTTCGGTAAGCGTCGTGATAGGTCGCCTTTTCAAAGTTGATGCGCGGGCGCGAGGCATCCGGTTCGTAGCGCCACCAGCGAATGTAGTCAGCAATGCCCTCAACCAGCCAACCAGGTTTGGCATCGTATTCCTCATAGCTCTGGATCACGTGCGTCAACTCATGGATCACCATCCCAAAATCATCCGGATGAGCCTGGATCCACTTCGCATTTATGGAGATCGTGCTGCCCTCGGTGTAAGCCGGCGCATCTTGGGAAGGGGCCATGACCAGCCGCACGACCTTAGGAGACTTCCAATCGGTGGTCGCTAAGAGGCTCGTAATGGTGGGGTACCAGTCTTTTACGAGCTTTGCCGCCGACTCCAGCCAGGGCTTGCCGGAAGGAACCTTGGACGCGTCGATCTCGACCCGCGGCGATGGCTTGGGCTTGGCGAGCGGATAGAAGTATCGACTGTAATTGGGAGACTCAGACTGACGCAAGGAAGCAAGAAGGAGGATATGAGAAAGAAGCATCATGGGCTGCTCATAGACTATTACGGGGGCGGCTGAACAGCCGAATCCGCTTATAGACGACGCTTACAACTACCGAAATTGATCCAAATTTCGTTTCCCAATTGGCCAAATTTGTTTTGGACTGGCTTTTGGTCCGGTTTATCCGACCGAGATCGTTTGCCCCGTTCGCTGCGATTCTATCGCTGCTGTGAATAGGCGATGGCTCAGGTGCGCCTCTTCCGGTGTGGCGCAACTGAAGGTCCCCGTCATCTGTGGGTGAACGAGTTCATCCAAATATGCCGCCCACATCTGCTGGATCGCGTCTGTAAATCCAAACTCGAAGATGTGTCCGGTGATCGCCGGATAGGCCGACGAATACCCCAGATCTTCGACGTGCCAGGCCTGCCGGTCGCCCGGACGGTAAGGAAGTGTACGAAGGGTCTTGGGATTCTTAGTGCTGAACTCGGCCGAGTTTTGGGTGCCGTAGACGTTCAAATACCAAGTGTTTGTCTCTCCAGGCGCGATGCGCTTTGTCTCAAAAATGATCGGGAACTCATCGGTTTCGCAGGCGAGAATGGCATTGTCCCAAGTTTCACAGGGCGACATACCGCCCTTCCCATCCGGTCTCTCAGCTACGATCTTGGAGAGCAAGGCCCGGACATTCTTTGGCTTCCAACCGCACCGAGCCGGTACGTGGACCACATGGAGTCCAAGGTCTCCGAGGCAGCCGTACTCTCCGTTTGTCTCGATCTTGCGCTTCCAGTTGATCGGCTTGCTTGGATCAAGGTCGGAAGAGTGCAAGAACCCAGCTCGGACTTCAATGATCTTGCCAAAGTCGCCGGCCTTGACCATCTTGACGATGCGTTGCACCCCTGGGAAGAATGGGAACTGGCTTGAGCAGCGCACCAAAATCTCAGGGTGGGCTTCAACCGCCGCCAGAATGTTTTGGGCGGCTGGCAGGTCAATACCAAACGGCTTTTCAGCAAGCAAGTGCTTGCCTGCCTCGATCGTGGCGATGTAGATCTCTTCGTGCAGTTGGTGAGGAACCGCGCAGTACACGGCGTCCACTTCCGGATTCGCGAGCAGTTCGCGATAATCGGTCGTGGTTTGAATCGATGACCCGAGCTCTTTGAACCACTCGGTTGCCCCCAAGTTCGGATCGCAGACGCTGACCACTTCGGGCCGTGCATCTTGATTCAGAAGGTGTGACCATCGAGCGGCCGCCGACGCAAACTCTCGCCCCATAAGCCCTGCCCCGATAATTCCAAACCGAACCGTCTTCTGTGCCATGCCTTTCCGATTCTACTTACACGACGCCATGGACGGACCCGGATCTGAATAGAACGCCAATTCTCCCGGTTCGAAGCCTGCTGCGGACCCACCGGGGCTCCGCGCCGCCGGTAAACTTCAGACTTAATGCTCGATAAGCTTCGCGAGATTGAAAGGAAATTTGACGCCGTCGAATCGGACTACAACAACCCCGACGTCGTGACAAATCCGAAGGAGATGCAGCGACTGGGCAAACTCCGCTCGGAACTGGAGCCGATCGTAGTCACGATTCGAGATTATCAGAAGACGCTTGGCGAATTAGAAGAGACCGAAGAACTTCTAAGCGATCCCGAGATGCGCGAGATGGCACAGGCTGAACTCGATCCTCTGAAGGCCAAGATTGCCAACTTAGAACAGGATCTCAAGAAGATGCTTGTTCCGAAGGACCCCCAGGACGATAAGCCCGTCATCATCGAAATCCGCCCCGCGGTCGGAGGCGACGAGGCTGGACTGTTCGCTAATGAACTGTTCCGCATGTATCTCCGTTACTGTGAGCGTCGTCGTTGGAAGTCGGAGATCATCGAGCATGAAGTCAACGGACTCGGCGGACTGGAGCGCGCCATCTTCAAGGTCGACGCGGTCGGCGCCTATTCGCAGTTGAAGCATGAGAGTGGCGGACATCGTGTCCAGCGTGTCCCCGCCACTGAAACCCAGGGCAGAATCCACACATCCATTGCGACGGTGGCCGTTCTTCCCGAGGCGGAAGAAGTCGACGTCTACATCGATCCGAAGGACCTCGAAATCTCGACGTTCTGCTCCAGCTCGGCGGGTGGCCAGCACATGCAGAAGAACGAAACGGCGATCCGCATCATTCACAAACCCACCGGCCTCGTGAGTACCTGCCAAGACGAGCGAAGCCAGCTCCAAAACAAGCTCAAAGCGATGGCGGTCATGCGCACGAAGCTATACCAGTTGAGGCAGGAAGAACTCGCCGCCGAGCGTGCCGGAATGCGCAAGGGTCAAGTCGGCTCCGGCGAACGAAGCGAAAAAGTCCGCACCTACAATTTTCCCCAAAGCCGCATCACTGACCACCGAGTCGGCTTCCAACACAATAACGTCGCCGCCTTCATGGACGGCGACCTCCAACCGGTCATCGACGCTCTCATCCAAGACGAACAAGCCCGCAAACTCGCAGAAGCCGAAGAAGCTGGGTAGTTACAGTGGTCGGTGGCCAGTGGCCAGTGGCCAGTGGTCAGTGGCCAGTAGACAGCACTGTAACTACAGACCGCGGTAACTACCGACCACTGTAACCACCGACCACTGACCACTGACCACTAACCACCGATCCCCGCAAACCCGAATTTTCACCTGGT
The DNA here is from genome assembly GCA_903904815.1 of uncultured Armatimonadota bacterium. GTDB lineage: Bacteria > Armatimonadota > Fimbriimonadia > Fimbriimonadales > Fimbriimonadaceae > Fimbriimonas. The sequence goes on along the minus strand of CAIVDU010000011.1, from coordinate 12,639 downwards.
ACATAAATCTTAATTGCTTGGCCACGGATTTGGCTACGCCTCGTGCGTAGGATGGGGTGATTAGAACCTATCGTCGCTGGGCGATCGGTCAGGAGTGGATTTGAGATTGAGAGGATTGGTATGTCTATTGTTCGCGTGGGGGTGCCTGATTGCGACCGCTGCGGCGGATTTGCCGGGACGGCTGACGTTCTTTAACGCGCCCGGGTTCTCCCTAACCATCGAATCGCCGGTTTATGCGCCGGCGAACCAAGATCCGAACGGTCCGCTGTCCGGAAAGGGAACCTACACCATCACCGTCGGTGGCAGCCCCGCATTCACCGGCTCCAACTTTCCGTTCGACGGCATCCTTGCCGATGCCAGCGGGCAGGTCAAGACAAACCAGGTTGGCTACGCAATTAAGAGCGACATCAACTGGCGAAACGCACTTGGAACCGGAACGGACCTGACCATTCCAGCGGGATCCAAAATCATCGTGTCCACAACCGGCGGCGCCATTACCGGGAGCGCGACGGTGGTTCTGCCCTATCGGTCGGACCTCGGCGCGCGTGCGACGGGAACCCTCCCGAACTTTTCCCTGAGTATCTCGACCTCAGGCGCCATCCTCCTCGACACCGGACTCGTACTCGCGAACGGGCCTAAGCTGAAGTTGGGCGGATTCGCGGTAGGCATTGGGTCGAGCCAGACCGGCGCGGTCAATGCTCACCTCACCATCGCAAAACCACCGACTGCCGCTTCAAAAAACCATCTGCTTCTCATTGGAGTTCCGATTGCCACACTCGACACCCCGCTTCCCGGACTGAGTGCCACGAGCGGAGGACTCGCTACCTCGGCCCCACTCCAACTCAGCGCCACCAATGTGACCATCGACGAAACCGGAACGCCGAGCGCCGATAAGATCGGCATCGGTGAAGCGCCGCTTCAAGCGAGCACGGACCCGGTCGTTCTCGCTTCTCCCGCCGTGGACCTCTTACAGCCCATGAATTTCGGGTTGCGACCGACCGCCATCCAGGCGAGTCTTACCAACGGCATTGTCCAGCTGTCGAGTCTCACCTTCGATCTCGTGTTGCCCACGACGCTGTCCGATGGTAATGGATCTCCCGTCGTGATTCCCGGACTTGTCCTGAACTCTTCTGGCCAGGTCACCGTACCTAAATTCGCTCAACCGATCAAGGCAACATGGCAAACCAACGATGCCTTCGGGAAGATCGACCTGCTGATTAGCGGATTTGGATTTTCAACGACAAAAGGTCTCACCGATGTCTCTGGGTCGGTTCAGTTCGATCCCGCCGGCCCCATTAGCGGAGCGCCGACATTCAAACTGCAAGACTTTTCCGTCGACGCGAACGGAGCCTCAGGAACGGTCTCGTTGGCGGCTCCCGGCGGGGCAAAAATTTGGGGGATTCCGGTCTCACTAAACGAGGGCTCAATTAGCTTCGACGAAGGCAATGTCGTCGGAGCAGATATCTCCGCCACCGAGACGGACTTCCATTTTGGTCTCCGCATTGGCGCATCAGCTGGAGGGGCGGTCTCGATCGCCGTCGAGTCGGGAGATGTGAACCCGAGCGGTTGGGGTCCGATTAAGCTCCACATTACTGGCGGAAGCGGTACGATCGATAACACAGGACTCGGATCGCTCCTTATCAGCGGACAGATGACGGTGCCGCATTTCGGTCCGGTCACCGACGATATCACGCTGGACTTCAAGGACCTGGGTTTCCAGCACGGACAGGTCGTAGCCAGCTCGTTTAAAATCGCGAAACCGGTGAACGTGGACACCGGACCGGTGTCGCTCAACCTAACTGAGCTTGTTTTCCAGACTTCCCCGGTTCAGTTCACTCTCACCGGTGACGTAAAGTTTCCCGATATCTTCGGAGGCAGCGGTCAGGCCAGCTTCAAGGGACTGGAGATCGACACACAACCCTTTGGGATCAAGATCAAAGGGATTGGTCTTGGGGCTAGCATCCCCGGGATGGGCAAGTTTGGAGCAACGTTCGAGCCGGGAGCAAAAGACTTCAACGGCTTCAAGAATCCATTCATCGGAAAAGCTACCGTTCAGATCACGGGCTTGCCTGGGTTCGATACCGACATCCTTATTTCCCCAAATGCGTGGCTGCTTGGGCTGAACGTTTCGATCCCGCCGGTTCCAATACCCATCCCTCCCACTACGCCGCCGTTTCTTTACGTCTTGGGCGCCAATGGCGCACTCGGCTATGGAATCGGAGTGCTGCCTGGAAACAACAACACTGTTCCTGAAAGCTCAGAGATGCCATTCCGCAACTATCAATCGGTCCCTGGCAACTTCTTTATTCAAGCCGGCCTGGACGTGGGCACGGTCGATCAATTCCTGCTCTGGGGCAACCTCACTTTCTCCGGCGGATTCCCCGCCGTTCAGATCGACCTGCGAGGAGACATGTATGTGCTCCAGTCCCGGGCGACCAGCAAGGACAACCCGGATACTTCACGAAAGGCCTATCTGGAGATGATCTACAAGGCGCCTGATAGCTTCTTCGCTCATGGAAATGTCGATATCACCCTCCTAAAAGACCTTCCGATCTACCACCTTACGGGAACGCTCGATGCGGAGTTCTCCCCCCAGGCGGGCTACATCCATGCGGGTTACCCCGTCGACCCAAACGGATATGGATTCGACTTCCTGGGCATTGGGGCTAAATCGGGATTCGGCCTCGACTTCTGGCCGCAACACAGCGTCGAGTTCGGAATGCTCCAGTATGCCGACCTCTGGGGGTTCGTTAAGCTGAAGCGCGGTTTCGACATCGGTGCAACCCTCACCACGGGGAGTAATCCTTCTCTTGTAGCAAGCGCGGATTTCTACGCGGAAGGAGATATTGATTTCTCCATTGTCTCGGCGTACGCTCGCGCCGAGGCGAAGCTCACCCTCGGATTGCCAATGGGCCCCGTCAATGCCAAGGCCCGCTTCGAGGCTGGTGTTCACACGTTTATGGGAACCATGACCGTCGATACGGGCGAAGTGGACCTACTAGGAAAATGAAAAAAAGACCCTACGCTCTCGCCATGCTGCTCGTCCTGGGTCCGACGATTTCCCCGGCCCAAATTCGTACGGTCCCTGGTCAGAGACCCAAACCAACCAACACGACCACCACACTCCAAAAGCCGCAACTCGCCGCCGTATTGAAACCGGCAGAATATCCAGACATCACCCTTCTGGCCGGTTCGGAAGGAAATACCGTGTTCCTGAAATGGGTCGTCACAACCGGCTGGATCCCGTCTGGTAAGGGCTTCCAGGTGTACCGAGAACTGAACGGAGTGCGACAAGGTCCCCTCAATCCTAGCCCGATTACAAGTCAGGCACCCGACGCAGTGCAACCGGCAATGCACAAACGTTTCATTGTCTCTCCGATCAAGGCTCGCTTGACGCCGACGTATGCGTTAAGCGTCGCTGATCTCATCGCGACCGCAAAGACCACGGTGCCTGGGAAATCGGACCGATTAGTGTTCTCGTTGAAGCCATCGAACCTCCCCCGGAAAACGAGTACGGACGTGTTCAATGCGGTTAAGGCTCAGATCCAGTCGGTGGCTCGTCAGCGCCCCGCAATGGTTCCGCCGTCGAACTACATCAACACCGGTATCGCACTCCCCGCTGTCTCTGAGCGACTTAGCCTCTTCCGAAAGAGCACCCAAGCAGTTGCCTCAAAACGACTACTGATGCTTCAGTCCAGTTCGGTTGAGAACAAGGTCCGAGATGCCCGCATGGCGCTCCACGTGGGAATCCTTGCCAGAGCAGAAGTGGCGGCCGCCGCAGGAAGTGCGTTCGAGGATACTCAATCGGCCTCCGGCTCGACTTACACGTACGTTCTCACGTTCCAAAACGACGCTGGCGCCGAAGTCGAGATGGCCCGAAAGACAATCACGGTGGGCCAAGATCTTCAACCGACGCCTCCCAAAACAGTCCGAGCAGTCCAAACCGGTCCGAATGAGGTTGCTCTGGATTGGGACGCCGGGGACGAAACCCAATTAGCTTCGCTCGGTCTCGACACGTATAACATCTACCGCATCGATTCGACCCATCCTCAAGGTCAGCTAATTACGGCCAATCCTGTGGCAAAGTCGGTTCAGCAGTCCACTGACGGTACGTCGCTAGTCGAAAACTGGTTCACGATGCTTGACCGCTCAGCCCCGGTGGGCAACGTCACGTACCAAGTTCGAATGGTCGATGGGCTCGGGCGCGAGAGCGCAACCTCGACGAATGCGACTTACACGGTCGAGGACTGGGCGACGCCCGCTGCGCCAACAAGCGTCACGGTGGGGGTCGGCTTCAACCGGGTGATAAACGGAGGCGCCCTCAATCGAGAAAGCCTGCTGATTCAAGCTCCTTATGATCCAGATGCGAGCTACCACGTATATCGCATTGACACCGAACTCAAGTCAGCTCAGCCGGTTTTGGTCAAGGATCTCTTAGCCTCCGAAGGTTCCCGAACCTCGGGCAACGGGGCAGCCCAAGGCAAGGATGCGGTCGAGTCCAGGTTCTTCCGGCCCTACGATCAGAACCTTCCCGAAGATCACCACTTCCGCTACCTGGTGACCGCATTCTATGCGCGCAACAAATACGAGTCGACTCCGACTATTTCCCCTGTGGTGGGCATTCCAACACTCGTGGCTCCCTCCCCGCCAACCGGGCTTGCTGGTCCAGTTGCCTACGCGAGCTTGACCGCCGGAAGTACGGTGGCCGTGATAACGCCACCGAGAATGAAATTCCTGCCTCCTCAGCGACTGATCGGATACTCCAGCCCAAACTATGGGGCCACCGTCAATTTAACTTGGACGGAGCCGACAACTCTAGGAGCGCCGTTTACCTACCGGGTCTATCGATTGAATGTGACTCCCCCGCCTCCCGCCCCGGTCCGCCGAATCGTTCCCATGAGGGCCTTGGGGCGCCTCCCTCGCCTTCAGTCGCTTTCTCAACCGGCTGCTCAGTCGAGTAACGCTTCGCCAAGTCAGCCGAAGTCCCAGTTGCCCAGTCGTACTGTTTCGCCACAGATTGGAACCCAGGTTAAGCCTAAAGCTGGCCTGCAGGCGACCCTTCGCACCCAGCTGGTAGCCCATCAACGAATGGTGCAAAGTCCGTCTATGGCGACGGTAATAGGGGCAAGGTTCGGCGACACGGCGTCGACCACGGTAATGACCGCGCAAGTGGACACGAACATGTGCGCGGACGGAATCGTGCCAAGTCAATCCGCCCAAGACTACGAGTACTACGTGGTCCCCATCAACCGCTGGGGATTCGAAGGCAAGCCTTCCGCGTCCTTTACCGTTCACATCAAACCCACAATCGCTCCCGCCGCGCCCCACCTCGCACTGGTATCCGATAATCCCGACAATCGCGTCCAGATCCTTGTCAACGTGGCTACGTCGCCGGATGAGCAGGAAGTGACTTCATACCGAGTGTTCCGCGCCGATCTGGGCTATCACTTCTACGGCACAAGCATGAGTCGTCCGGTTATTCCCACCGGGCCCAAGGGGCCAAAGAACGGGCCGAAACTGCCGCCCCAGATCCAAACGAAACCAGCCACGAAATTTAAGCCCGGCGCACCGATCAACATCGACAACGACCAGAGCGGCGCAAACGTCCCAACGAACCCCACAACGATCACCTATACTCCGCCCTCACCCGAGGTCGAAGCCAACTATGTGGAGGTCACGGCTAACAAGATAACGACGGTGACCACCCAGAATGGACTCGTGTACATGGTTGACACCAGTTGCGAGCCCGTCAAAGACTACGCGTACAAAGTGGTTGCCGTAAACTCGATTGGATTGAATAGCGCGAGGTCGTCCTACTTGGTAGCCACCAGCTTGCCGACCTCCTGCCTTCCGCCGACAATGTATAGTCCCGTTTCGGATGCGACCGGGATTACGATGACCTACCAAGGCAACCCAGAAACGCTGGTTTACAAAAGCCCAGACGGCAGGGTGGTGACTACGGCAACTCTGTTCAAGGGAAGGGTGATCCTCGAAAGAACGCTCGCCGGATCAACGAACTGGCTCCCAATTCCGTTCAAAACCGACGCCGTCGGTTACATGGGCATCAAAGATGAGAGCCCTATCCAGGGCCAAACCTACAAGTATCGCCTTCGGGAGATCGATATTTTCGGCAACATCTCACCACCCTGCGCTGAGCTGACGGTGGCCTATAACCCGCAATAGAAAGAAAATGAAGTAAGCAGTTTGCAGTTCGCAGTCCGGAAGTCTAACGCTTACGAACCCCGGGAAATTTCTTCGCGCCGGGAAGGCTGTTCAGGAGAGAGTGGCAAGCTGCTTCGCGTGGGACTCCCAACAATGGAGCGATTCTCATGCTTTGACTTCCCGGGGGCTAGAGTAAGCCACTCAAGCCAGCTCCCTCGCCCTTTCATAAAGGGAGAGGGTTGGGGGAGAGGGTTCTTCGAAACTGCAAAAGTCCATTGAAGTAACGCCTGAAGCATAGCGGTGTGGATAACGAAAATCCCAAAAGAAATAGGTCGGCTGACCCAGAAATCTTTAGCTTTCTTGTCTCCGCTACGTGGGGAATCGCAGTGGAGAATTCACATAACAAAAAGTGGCTCCGGGCAAAAGCCCAGAGCCACTTTTTACTTTTACTAGATCCGTGTCGGAAGCAGTCGAATCCTTCGATTCGGCTCTTCTCCAACACTCTCGCTCGCGAGGCGTCTCGCTTCCGCCACTTGGTGCTGAACCTTCCGCACCTGAGGCGACGCCGGTGAGAGTTCGTAGGCCTTTCCGCTTTGGAGGACCTGCTCTATCCCATCGTGCACTTCCTGCATGGCCGTCGATTCCACCTCTGGGCCTTCGGTGGCCTGGCGAACGATGTCGTCCAATGCCGCCGCGATCTGGCTGAACGTATTCGACTTGACGACGACCGTGCTGACCGGTCGGCCAGCGAGGTCACGAAGCTTCTTCGGGCGTCCCTGGTAGGTGCTCCGAATTGCCATGACCGCGTCAGCTTGACCGATGTCGTTGGTTACGAACGCCGGCGCCCTCTTTTCCCGGATCGCCCGCTCGAGCCTGGTCCGCGCGATCCCGTAGGGAAAGATCCGGATAAGCCTATTCGTCTCATCCTTCACCTCCTTATCGTCTCGCGGTGGTTTTGGCAGGGTGGGGCTGTTCCGATTGGGTTGCCCATTGGGCACCTGCTCGGATCGGGCTTGAGGATTTCGGGCGAGGGAAGGGAAGCGCGCATTGAATGCCGCGTCACTTGCCTCGGTGGTCTGTTCGTCTTGAACGACTTCGACTCCGCCGGTGCTCGTTCGGACCCGAATTTCGGGTCTTGGCGGAGCGCCCCGGAGGATCGTATCGACCGTTTTCATCACGTTGTGATGCACCGCCAGTCGATCGTAATCGAGAAGCTCAATCACCACGTCGAATGTCGGAGGCGCCTTGCGCTCTAGCACCGTCTTCTGGGTGCCTCGGCGTTGGGCCTCGGCATCGCTAAGAGTGACCGCCTGAATCCCGCCGATCAGATCGGCAAGAGTCGGGTTGAGCATCAAGTTCTCCAGAGTCTGGCCGTGGGCGGTACCCACGAGCTGAACGCCGCGCTCGGCAATGGTTCTCGCCGCCGCCGCTTCGAGTTCGTTGCCAATCTCATCGATCACGATGACCTCCGGCATGTGGTTCTCCACTGCCTCGATCATCACGTTGTGTTGCTCGGCCGCAACCCTCACTTGCATACGTCGCGCGGAGCCGATTCCCGGGTGGGGAACGTCTCCGTCTCCGGCAATTTCGTTCGAAGTATCGACGATGACAACCCGTCGATTCGCTTCGTCGGCCAGCACACGAGCCACTTCACGAAGCTTCGTGGTCTTTCCGACGCCCGGCCTTCCGAGCAGAAGAATCGATTGTCCGGATCGGACGATGTCGTCAATGATGTCGATCGTGCCCTCAAGGGCTCGACCGACACGACAGGTCAGTCCGACAATCTTTGTGTGGCGATTCCGAATCGCGGAGATTCGGTGAAGCGTTCGCTCAATTCCGGCACGATTGTCCGTGCCGAACTCGCCAATTTTCTTGGCGACATGCTCGATGTCCAATTCGGACACGAGAACGTCGGGATATCTTTCTACACGGTCTCGGTAGCGCGCCTCCGCCGGCCTACCATAATCCAAAACGACTTCGATAAGGGACTCTAGCCCTTCGGAACGTTCCAAGCGCTCGCGGACGATGCTTGGAAGGACGTCGAGGAACTGCGTCAAGCCATCGGTGTGGAGGGACATATTGGGTTGTCTTGAGGACGAGGGTGGATCCCCCGCCCCTCACATAATAAGACGACATCGCGGCAGAATGCGAAGCGAAAGTTGTTAAAAATAAGAGCTAAACCGCTACTCTCCTCTGCCTTGGTCGAGGACTACGGTTTCGGTCCTCACCTTACCGCGACTCCACACCTTCAACCGGACCTTTTGCCCAGGCTTCATGGTCTCCAACATGCGAGAGATCGCTTGACTTTCGTTCACATCGGTGTCGTTTACCGCGAGGATTACGTCCCACTCCCGGATGCCCGCTTTGGCCGCCGCCGAGCCGGGGACCACGGACGGCGTTTGAGAACGTGGAGCCGATTTCACGATGACTCCCGTGTTGGGAACGTCGTCGGAACCCGTGAGCTCCGCCAATTGTTGTCGTACGGAATAGTCCGCTAAATAGCCATCGAACTGGCGATTGAACCGCAGCCCAAGATCGGGGTAGATGGCGTAGCCATACTTTTGAATGTCGTTGAAGACTTCTCGAACTCGGTTCACCGGAATCGCGAACCCGATGCCCACGCTCTGGCCCGTGCTGCTGGCGATGGCCGAATTGATGCCGATCAGTCTTCCACTGGCATCGGTCAAAGCGCCTCCCGAGTTTCCTGGGTTGATCGCCGCATCCGTCTGGATGGCGTTGATGAGTTCGCCGTTCTCAACCGGGAGTCGGCGCTTCAATGAACTCACCACACCGACCGACACTGTGTCATCGAAACCGAGCGGATTTCCAGCCGCTATCACCCACTGCCCCACCTCAAGCGCATCACTGTCGCCCATCTCAATTGGCTTCAGCCCGGTGGCGCTAATCTTGAGAACGGCAAGGTCCGACCGAGGGTCGGTTCCAAGCACCTTGGCGTCGTAAACGTGGTGATCGTTAGTACGGACACGAACCGCAACCGCGCCGGCGACGACGTGATTATTCGTGATGATGTAGCCCGATTCGGACACAATGACTCCAGAGCCGGTCGCCGTCTGAGTTACTTGTTCGGGTTGATCCTCATCCGAAAAGAAGAACCCTCGGGAAACCTGCTGGAATCGGTCCACGCTGACGACGGAAGGGACGATCTTCTTCGCCGCGTCTCGGAAGTCAACCGGTCCCGCAGGAGACTCAAACGCAACCCCTGTCAGGCGGGGAGGCTCGAGTCGAAAGTTCGACTCTGCCATGGAAGGTGTCCGATGGAGTGCACGATCCAACTCCAATGCGCCGAGAGCGCCGACAAAAGCGGCAATACCAACGATCCAACCGATTCCTTTCATCTCTTCATCGTATTTAGACGCATCTAAAAGACGAAGAGTGCCCGGTCCCACCGGCGCCATGCAGAAGGTGTTATTTGAATTCGATGACTTCGTCCGTACCTTCATTCGTGGTGTCGTCGGCTGTTCTCTTGTGTCCGCCGTTGTCGACCCGGTCTCGCCCGATGCTATACAGTAAGAACCCGCCACCCTGCTTCTTATAGCGAAGGGGGTTTCCGTCGAAAGGATCGAGGCGAATGTCCCCCAGACTCGAAGGGAGTGCCGCCGGAAGCTTGCCGGTTTCCAATCGAAGCTTGAGGAGTGCGATAGAAGTCTGAAGGAGGCGATCGTGAGCCTGAAGGTTCCCAACCGCGTCCGCGGACTGGGACAGAACGGGAAACAGAATCTGATTCCCGATGTTGGCAAGGGAGTGGTCGTTTTGAACTGCGTCATCCATCTGCTTTAACGCGACGTGGAACGTCGCCCAGTCGCTGGGGTCTTGCGGGAACTGGCTCCATCCCTTGCGCCAGGCGGACAAAAGCTTCGCCTCAAGATTGCCCTGAACGATTGGGGACTGCAAAAAGGACCTCTGGAACGCACTCGGCTGGGACGGCTGGTCGGAATAGACCCCTTGATCGGTTTGGAGGTCGCGAAGGTTGCTGAGCATTTTGAGAGTTTGTCGCTCGAACACGATCTCCCCGCCAAGGTATTTGCGCGGATCTGGTAGGCGGCTCTGGCGATCAATCATTGCTCCTACCTCAGCCAAGAATTTGCCGTCCCGTGTGTGATGGCTGATGAGGTGCTCGAACTCTCGATCGCTGATCATGCGGCAAGCGATCTGGACGAGCATTCCGATGAGCACCGGGTCGCTACCCGAGTCGAGGGCTATTCGGTTCGAATAATCCATAGACTTAAGGGCCCCGGCAGGGTCCGATTTGAGGTCTACGGCGTCCGCACGGAAGGTCAAGTACTTCACTAGGGCCTTCATGTCGGCAAACTCGGGAAAGAGCAGAGCGGGACCCTTGCTCCAGTCTCGATTGAAGTCACACCCGGTGCGCGCGTCAAGTTCCGTGATGCTGCCGTAGAGGGGCTTGAGATCGTCGAGGGCGTCTCTTCCAGCTTGAATCTCAGCGTCTGTCGCCTTTCGGGCGAGGGCCGTCGTGATGAGTTTTAAAGGCTTGGAATAGTCGGTCTTAAGCTGCTTTCCTAGACTGCGATACAGTCCCGCTGCGTTTTGAGCATCGGGGAAGTGCGACAGATGAAGGTCGCTGTACTCCAGAGGCATGCCAGCCTTGCGGGCCAGCACTTCTTCGTTCGCCGCCGCCGCTTTAGCTCTTCCACCGGCTGACATCACGAATAGGGCGCTCCCCAGACAACAAAATACTGGGACTCCCAATACGATCAAGAACGCAACGCGTCGGGCCCTACTCATCGCTGGTGAGACGTGTTAACTCGACAATAACGTGCGAAAGCAATTACTTTCTTCTGGAGAGTCCTGGGACTACTTGAACTCCACGACCTCGTCTACGCCAGCCCCTTCCCGGTCTCCTGAAGCGCGGACGTGTCCGCCATCGTCCATACGATCGGCCCCGATGCTGTAGAGGAGGAAGCCCGAGCCCCTTCGCATGTATCGCAATGGATTGCCGTCAAACGGATCTAGGCGGTCGACGCCGAGTGAAGATGGTAACACGACCGGCAGCTTTCCGTTTTGGATGCGCAGCTTAAGCAATTCGATGGAGGCCTTGAGCGACCTGTCGTGAGCCTGAAGCCTGCCGATCACATCGGGCGCGCCATCGTAGGTCGGGAACAGTTCACGCAGGATGGAGTTCGTGGTCGAAGAATCGTGCATCACGGTTGCGCTCGTCAGTTTGAGTGCGCGACTGAATCCGTCCCAATCCTGGGAGTCCTTGGGGAAATGAGTCCAAGTCTCTCTCCAAGTCGATAGGAGTTTCGCTTCGATCGCGTCTTGAAACGCCTTCGACCGCACAAAGCTTGTCTCCAACTTGCTCGGGGCGCGTTCCGAGGTGCTCATTGAGTCTTCGCTTACGGTTTGAGTGCGTGGTAAGCCGGTGAGCTCATGGATGCTTTTCAAGTTGAAGACTATCTCGCCCCTCAGATGCCATCGCATATCTGGAAGGCGACGATTCGCGTTGAGCAGATCTTCCGATTTGTTGAGGAAGGCCAAATCCGAGGCATGCCGACTCACCAGAGATTGCAACTCCTTGTTTGCAATCGATCGACAAGCGACCTCGACGAACATGGCGATCAGGTTCGGCGGGGTGCCACTATCTACAGCAACCCGGTACGCCGTGGTCATTGACTGCAGGGCTTTTTGCGGATCGCCCTGTCGATCCTCAAAGTCGGCCCGAGCGCACAGGTCCTTCACTATGGCCTTCAGAGTCGTGAACTCGTTAAATGATCCCGGTTGAAAATTGATCCAGTCGGATCCGAAATCGCATTTCGGACGAGACCTCAACTCTCCCAGCATATCGAACATCGGTTTCAGCCCTGGCAGCGAGTCGTCGGCATCTTTTTGAAACTCGTCAGCACTCCGAAGTTTGAAAGGATTGGCTGGCTTTTGATGGCTGAGCGCCTTAAGTGCCTTAACTCGCCGGTCGTTCTCACTCAGAAAGACGGCGATTCGTCGATAGAGGACCCCTGCGTTCTGGTCATCGGGAATCGGAACTAGGCCAATCTCGGCGAGCGTCAGCGGAATCCCGATTTTTCGCGCCGCTGTTCGTTCCTCGACCACCGCGGAACTGTTTCGGAAGAACAGTGTCCCTGCCCCAACGCCACAAACCGCCAGACTGGCAAGGGAGCTCAAGAGTCCAATCTTCGTGGCTTTATTCATCTCGCTAAGAGTCTACGCGCCTACCCTAACAATCAATTATGCCGTAATTTTGCGTTATTTGACGGAACACCAACGGGGTCCGCAGGCTCAGAATGACACCAAAAGGTTAGCGGTCGGCGGTTAGCGGTACCGGAGAGATTCCCCTTCATTCGTGTGTCCATACCGGACACATAGGTTACAAAACGTTCCGGACACATAGGTTACAACTTCGAGCTGACAAACGGGTTGTCTAGTTTTTGGAGACTGCCTGTCTCCAAGTCGATGTAGCCGAGGTCGAAGTCCATGAAGCTGACG
>CAIVDU010000010.1 GCA_903904815.1 uncultured Armatimonadota bacterium | reverse complement strand
TTCGGGGTGTCGCTTCGCGACGCAGGTTCAAATTGACCCTCTCCCCACCCTCTCCCGCGTGCGCTTCGTGTACAGACCGGTTACTTACTTTACAACCGTTCGGAGACATGGTTTACACCCCATAGACTCTGAACGATTGGGCGCTCGTGGCGCAGGTTAACCTGCGCCACGAGCGCCGAACAAAACCGAACCTCCCATAGGCCCTCGGGTTCAACGGCCCTGAAGCCTACGGGCATGCCAACCAAGCCGTCTGAAAGCCTGATCTTCTTTCCCTTGAAGTGTGTCCATCCATCCTTTTGCACCTTTCGAATTTGGTCCACTGGGCCGTACTCCACGGGTGCCAATGTCTCGGGAAAGCTTAAGAGGCTGTTTTGGTACACAGTGATGGGAGTTCTGTTTTCCAGCGAATCGTGAACTCGGATGGTGTTGTACGTTACTCGCCAATTTGCAAGCCGTTGCTGGAATTCTTCCAGTGAACGAAACGAGTGACCCTCAAGCACTTCAGCCTTCAATGTCCGGTTTAGGCGTTCGACTTTGCCCTGCGTCTGCGGATGATACGGACGGCCGTGCAAGACCTTGATTCCAAGACGCATAAGCCATAACTCAATCCGCGTGGGGCCACTGTGGCCGTACCAGGGCGTTCCTCGGTCGCTTAGAATCGAATAGGGCATCCCGTAGGTCCGAAAGCAGTTTTCAAGATGTGCCTTGACGGTTTCACCGCGTTGGTCCCTGCAAACAAACAAACCTGGACTGAATCTCGAATGGTCGTCAATAACAGTCATTACATGACAACGGCCCTCAAGGGTTGAAATAGGGCCTTTGAAGTCCATTTGCCACAGCTCGTTTGGACTGTCCCGCTCAAAGCGGCGGTCAGCCACCTGGGCGCTTCCTGCGATCCCTCCAAGCTTGTTGGCACGCCGCAGTATCTGCGTGATAGTGCTAGCTGAAGGCACATCCGTCCATTGACGTTGAGCCAGTACAGCCCGAATCTTGCGGCCTCCCCAGGCTGGGAATTCCGCACGAATCAAAAGCACCGCGTCGACTAACTCCCCGCTGCTTAGGTTCGGACAATGCAAAGGACGCCGGCAGCGATCCACAAAGTCCTCATCAGGGTTTAACAAATACCGATCGATCCACTTATACGCAGTGACCCTGCTCAAGCCGAACCGTCGGCACAACTCAGAAATGTTTGCCCCATCCAACAAAGCGAGACTGACGAACTCACGCCGCATCGTTGGCACCGTTCTTACTTCCCACGCCACAAAATAGATTGTTGTAAACCATGTCCCCGAACACCTGTTAACTATGTGTCCGGTCTATACAGCGCTTCGCTGCAGGAGAGGGGGCAGTGAGACTACGTCTGGGGTTTTGAGATTGTCTCTACGGGACCTGGTGTGCGCTTACGAGCTGCGAGTTTCTGGGTCCTGCATGACTCAGGCCAAGTGTTTCAGCAGGTAGATCCGGTCGAAGCCGTTGACGAAGTCGGGGATTCGGCCGAATTCGGTGTAGCCGCGTTTGTGGTAGAAGGGTTCGGCTTGGAATGCCATGGTATCCAGGAAGGCGCGAGTTGCTCCGAGGTCTTTTCCGGCTTGTTCGATGGCGTCCATCAGTTGGGTGCCTAATCCTTTTCTGCGAGCTTCCTCGCTAATCCAGAGGGTTTCGATCACGAGCCACATGAGGAAAACGCCTCCGGAAACGCCGCCTACGATTTTGTCGTTTTCGTCTCGAACGCTCATCGATATTGGGGCGAGTTGATAGGAGCCGACGACCGCTTGGTTGAAAGCGCGAAGCTGGTTGTGAATCTCATTCTTGACTTCGAGCTGGGCCTCGTTGTCGACGTCAGTTTGGATTTTGAAGGTATGCGTGTTCATGAAGAGACTCTGATTTGGAAGTCTGCCGTTCGCAGCTGGAATGGACTCTTGTTGCCGGTGTGGGCAACGCATTCATGTTAGCTGCTCACTTATTGCTACTGCGAAGGTCTCCGGCATTGAAGAGTCGCGCCTGCAAGAGGGTAACGTCGGATCATCAATGGTGACCTCTCTGCTCCTCGCTTCCCTGTCTGTGTTGGCCGCATCTTTTCAATCCTTACCGGCACGGCCGTTGCTTCCCTTGTGGCCGGCGGGGAATCCGAATGGGTGGACTCGGAATGATGTGGAGTCGAGTGACAAGAGCCCGGACGCCGACCTCTTGATCGTTAAGAACGTGTCTCGTCCGACGCTGGAGATCTTTAAGTCTAAGAGCGCCAAGCCGGGGGCGCCGACGGTTTTGATTCTGCCCGGCGGGGGCTACTACATTGAGGCGATCGAGCATGAAGGGTGGGAGATCGCATCTCGGCTCAATTTGTCGGGCATTCACGCGGCGGTGCTCAAGTACCGATTGCCGAATCGCGATCAGGATCATCCTCTACATAAAGTGGTTCTCGAAGATGCCCAGCGGGCGC
Organism: uncultured Armatimonadota bacterium; assembly: GCA_903904815.1. Classification (GTDB taxonomy): domain Bacteria; phylum Armatimonadota; class Fimbriimonadia; order Fimbriimonadales; family Fimbriimonadaceae; genus Fimbriimonas. The sequence goes on along the minus strand of CAIVDU010000010.1, from coordinate 166,251 downwards.
TACGCATCTTGCGAACTCACGCCAGCGAATACGGATTCGACACCAATCGGATCGGGATTCTCGGATTCTCGGCGGGAGGTCATGCGGCGGCGATCACTTCCACCGCCAAGACGGGGTCCTACGCTCCCCACGACGATACGGACAAGGCGAGTCCCTTCCCTAACTTCACCGCTTTGATCTACCCGGCGTACTTGAACGTAGAGGGCACCCTGAATCTCAGCGATGGTTTGGTAGTCGACGCGAAGACTCCGCCGGTGTTCATCGTCCAGGCGATGGACGATCCGATTCCGATTGAGGGAGCGCTGGCTTACACCCATGCTTGCCACTTGGCGAAGGTGCCCACGGAGATTCACCTATTTCCGAAGGGCGGGCATGGTTACGGGTTACGGAGCCACGAGGCCGGGCTGTCGCACTGGCCGGACTTGTTGATTTCTTGGTTGGGGAATTTGTATCCCTAGACCTCGGCGCCCGTCCCCTTTACTTTTTTCGGCGGGATCCGGAGACTTCGCTGCTGGCGAGGGTGCCTATTAAGACCGCCGGAACTTTTACGATACTCTGATCATTCGGCGCTTACAGTTTTCTGGAGCTACCCTGTCGTGTAAAGTTACTGACGCACGACGAGTGAGTCGGCAGACTGCGGCGACAAAAATCACAGAGTGTCGAAAAAGTCGGCGATCACTCGAGATGCTCGGGAGAAGTGGCATTCGCGTCGCTCACAGGTTCGATTTCCCCCCACCCTGCCCTCCCCCGCGTACGCTTCGCTGCGGGAGAGGGTCCACATTACAACCGCCGGGACTTTTGCGATACTCTGATCATTCGCTGCCTACGGTTTGCTGGAGATACCCAGCGGTGTAAAGTTGACGACTCACGACCAGTGAGTCGGCAGACTGCGGCGACACAAATCATTCGCCGCCTACGCAGACAATCTTAAAACCCAGAGCAAGCCACCAAATACGGCACCAAACAATTTGATTTCGGGGTGTCGCTTCGCGACGCAGTTTCAAATTGACCCTCTCCCCACCCTCTCCCGCGTGCGCTTCGCTGCAGGAGAGGGGGCAGTGAGACCACTTCTGGGGTTTTAAGATTGTCTCTACGGGTTGCTGGGTCTACGAGCGCTATATAACGGTTATCAACTATCCTAATCGCAATACAGTTAACGTGCAATCGACACCGCGAGCAGTGCGGGGACGCCCCTTCGGTCGGGGCCGTAGCGGAGGTCGATGGAGTCGATTTCTATGGTGGGGCGGGGGTTGTTCCATTGCTGGATGTAGGCCACCGCCTGAAGAGAGCTTTTTTCGTAGCGGTGGGTCCAGCCGATTTGGGCGCCAGGGATGGCGGTGGGGGTCTCCTGTCGGTAGTCTTCCACGTCGATCTCCGACCGAATCGGGATGACGAGGGTTTGGCCGTCGTGATAGTGGACTACGTAGTCGGCGAACTCGAACTGCTTGCCAGCCCTCACTTCATCGGGCGATCGTCGCTGGTCGATTCTGGCCGCCTGGAGGAAGAACAGCGCGCTCGCCTTGGCAGCGACCTTGATGTTATTCACCGCGTCGGGCAGTTGGCCCGGGACTCCCGAGCCACCGAGCATGATCGCGTTAGGAACCGGTGAGGTCGGGAAGTCGAAAATATCGAATGGAACTCCGGCAAAAACGTGCCGGCCTGAAGGCAGGTCGGCAAAGGTTTGGTTCTTATCGCCGAACCAGCCCCGCTCGTTGCGGTACTGATTCGTCGATTTGGAAATGTCGACGGGAGAGTAGGAGATGTTCGCGGCGCCAGCCACGATCGTCTTGCCAACGGTGAACTCCGCCCGAAGGTTGTGGAGGATCTTGCTGAGGATGGCAAGCTTCTTGTCGGCGTTCTCGGGGACCTCTTCTCGGTCTTTGAAGGCGAGGTTTACCAGCACGGCGCTTCCTGGTCCCTCGGAGTATCGTACGAGCCCTCCCACATTCAAGAGCGGATGGACACGCTCTGTGAACTCCGCCGGACGCTCCACTTTGAGTGAGATGTTGTCGATACCGACGACATTGGCCATGCCCGGATCTCTTGTCCAATCCAGGATTTTGAGTTCGATGGTCGTGCCGGTCTTCTTCGGAGCGATGGGAAGGATGTGGGGCAGATTGTCTGGCGGGACGTCGAACGTCACGGTGTCTTTCCCGTCGAAAGTCAGAGAGAACTTGGTGACCTTATGGTAGAAGGCGTTTCCGATCCAGGTCATCTCGGTCACGGTTTGGGGCCGAGCGAACTTCATGGTGTATTCCGGCTTCCCTTGATTCAGGTCGAACGAGTAGATGTATTTCCAACTGTCCGACGAGGTAAAGCCGTTCACGGTGTTGTACAGGTAATCGCTGGGCAGCTCGGCAAAAGGTGCGGCATCGTCGAAGTCGACGACGTAGTCGAAGATGTCGGAGGCGACGAACCGATCGTCGTTGAAGTCGAACATCTTCTGCCCCGAGTACATCACGACATCGTTGCTCGACAGGCCGGAGGCGAGTGGGTCGCGCGGGATTTTCAACGCGGTCTTTTCCCGGCGGAAGGGGCGGATGAGGTGCTCGACTCCCACGATGCGGGAATAGTCGCGCAAGCCAGCGGGGGTTAAGCCGTGAAATACGAGGGTGCCGCCGGTTGCGTAGAACTTCTGGACTGCGGGAAGATTGCTAGCCAACTCGTGCAGGTTCGCCTCGGTCGCCGAGACCATGACGAGATCTGCCGGAAAGCGCTTTAAAGCTTCGACAACGGAGGTCTCCCGTTGGAATCGCACTCCGGTTTGACTCATCGCCTTCGCGAGAGAGGACCCCGCATCAGCAACCAGCCCGACCTTCCTCGATACGAGGCTATAGGACGCGGCGTAGCTGACCATGTTATGGAGGAGCTGGTCGGACACTGGGTTCTGACCGTGTCGCTCTGAAAGGTTTAGTTGACTCACGAGAACCAGGCCAGCTCCGACAGGAACTTCCATCAGGGCGGTTTCAGCGAGTCGGCTTCCGACTTGCATCAATGATCGGCCACCTTTTTGGGGCTTGATGTATGCGCCCTGATAAACGCCACCGGTCCAGCCCTGAAAGTCGGAACTCTTCAGGCCTTTGAAAACGGGATGATCGGTGATCTCGATGAATCCAAACGAGCCTTGATCCGACGTCACTTGCGAGTCGGCAGGCAAGGCTTGAAAACGGAGAGGATGGGCTTGGTGAAGCACGACGACGCGGTTTCCGTTGGCGGCCCAGGCCGCGAGGGTGGACTGCGAACTCTGGGACTCAACGAGGACATCGGTTCCGACGACCAAGGTTTTGAACGGGCCGGTTATATGGGTGATGTCTGGAACGGCAATCGCGGCAAATCCCTGCGCCTCGAGATTCTCAATGAGGTCCTTATGGGCTGGGTAGACACCGATGGGAATACGGCTCGTCGTAGAAACCGCATTGGAGGGAAGAATGGAGAAAGGCTTCTCGTCGTGGAACACGGTTTTCCCGTTCACAGTGAGAGTGAGAACGAGCTTTGCCGCCGCACGGTCTTGGACAGTCGGCATCGCAAGGTCGATGTTGGTGACCTTCTTGGCCCCGGGGGGAACGGTGGCCACGACACTTCCCGTTGCGATCGACTTCCCTTTCAGGACAACGGAGTACGTGAACTGAATAGGGTCTTCGTAGTGGCTGTCGTTGAAGATCGCGAATGTTCGACCCACATGCTGGCCAGATTCGAAAGTCCAGTTTTGCTGTCGGCAGAAGACGGCTCGCTCCGAATTGGCGATCGACTTGCCAAACTTCTCCCCTTCGTCACCGAGCCATAGGTGCCAGGCCGCATATTCGCCAGACCACCGATATCCTTCGGTAAGCATTCTCTGGACGATGGCCATTCCTTTCTCAGAAGCGACCTTGCTCTCGAAGGCCTCTTCTCCTTCAATCCAGCCGTAATCGGCAGGATTGATTCCGGTGGCGAAGAAGTCTTCGCCCAGGTAGCGTGGTCGTTTTTGGTCCCACGTCCACCGGCCTCGACCGGCGCCAGTCGGGAAAGCTTCGTAGGCAAGATCCGGGTAGTGGTTCGGATCGTTGGTGTACACGTAGTGATCGCCTTGGATGGGAAAGAGGTTGGCCTTACCCGCTCCTCCCCCGTCCGCCATCGCGGGCCGGGTGGGATCGACTTGGGCTACCGCATCGAGGGTGACCTTTTCCTCGTTCTCAAACTCGTCCATCAGGTCCCCGTAGAGGTTAATACAGTTGATGTAGAGCCACTCGTTCTCAATCGACCACATGCCGACCGATGGGTGATTCCGTTCGCCTCTCACCATGGCAACCATCTGGTCTCGCCAGTTTTCAAGCAGCTGCTTTTTGATGCGGGAGTGATAGAGAGTTTGGAGTTCTGGGTCGTTCTCGATGGCGAAGTAGCCGATCGCTTCCCCGTCAAGGGGCCCGCTTCGTCGGACGATGACGCCATTCCGGTCGAACCAGTCGAGGGCCTTCTCGTAGCTCAGATCGAACCAGTTCGGCCCTCCGTTTTGCGAGATTCCGCTCAGCCTCATGAATCGCTGTCCGGTCGCCCGGTAGTTCTTCAGCCACTCCTCTTTGGTGTGCCCCTGAGTCAGCTCTGCCCAGCCGTGCCACACGACTCCGTTAAGTAGGAGATCCTTTCCGCGTGTTGACCACTCGCGAAACCCAAATGCAGTGTCGCACTGGTCGACCAGCTTTCCGCCGACGCTAATGTCGGTTCTCAGTCGATACATTTGAGGTTGGTCGGGCCACCAGAGAACGGGATCCTTCCAAGCCCCGATCTTGACCGTCATCCAATCCTGACGGCCGGGAATCTGGATCTGCGAGGCGGGGATGGTCTTCACGACTTTGCCGGTCTTGTCGTCCCAGACCGATTGCTCGACTTGGGCGGTGACGGGAGTCGCGGTTGTGTTTCTCACGGTGACCTCCGATTCGAGCACGTGATTGGCCACCGAAGGCTTCACAAAAACGTCCCACACGGCCACCGAGCCAGCTACGGTCAGTGTAGGGGTGTCGAGAATGCCGGACTCGAACCCATGCCAAACGGGATAGGCGAGGTCCTGAAAGCCTCCCCCGGTCATGGCGAGCGGGATCACAAACGACCGCCGAAGCTTCATCGGATCGGTCGGGCTCGAGCTGTATCCGTACCAGGCGTCTCGGATTCCAACCCATATTTCGTTCACTCCGGGGTGGATTCCCGAGGTGATGTCACATGTCCATTTTACGAGCGGGTTCTTGTTGAATCCGCACCGTTTCCCGTTCACATACACCGTGGTATTCAGGTTGTTTTGGGGGAATGTGAGCCAGTAGGACTTTTCCGTTTGATGGTCGGGGACGACCACCCGGGTCCGGTACCAGACACGGTGAGCCGTAGTGAGTTCGGGACGGCTTTGATTCTTGTCGCTCGGAACCGGGATGCCGTACCAGATGGGGTCTTTGGGCAGATCAGCGATGGGGGCGTCGACCTTTCCTGGGAGGGCTTCATCGTCGCGGGCAATCTGCCATGTGCCGGAAAGGTCAACGGATTGTTGGGCGGCTCCCTCCGGGACGGCGAGTGAGAAAGTCGTTTCAGCCGCCTTACGGTCGAATTCTGACTGAAAGTCGGAGTTGGGCGGAAACTTCCCGTTGGGATGGAACGGCTCGCTGGTGATGAGCAGGGCATCGGATCCGTACAGGATTCGTTCGGTCTTTCCTGCTCCGTTCACGGTCTTCGGTAACCGAATCTGGAGTACGTGACGCCCCAGTTTGAGAGGTTCGCTACCCAACTTGAGCCAGGCGACCTCGTTCCAGGTTTCGAACTCCTGCATATCGGTCGTCAACGCGCTGGGTTCTATGCGATGCCATTCTTCCCCATCGACGCGCCAATCGAAAGGTGATCGGACCGCTTCATATCCGATACGATTCCAAAGATCGTGCGTCCCCTCTGACTGGATTTGGATGTCGTAGTTGATGAGAATCCCATCGGCGGGAAGTTCCTTGTCGACTTTGTCGGCATCGATCGAGACCTGAAGCCACTTCTCTCCAGAAAGAAATTCCTTGTGTCCCCAACCGGCGATGGTGGGTTTCACGTTGATGGAGGAAGGGTTTTCCCCTTCGATCCAGATCGAATCGTGGGCCTGGGGGCGGACGAGGAGGCAGAGAGCGATCAGAGAAAACATGCCGTAGGTTCCTGCAGGTAAATCGGTAAGGGGAGAGAGAATTAGCGAGTCGTTCTATTAGAGGCGAGCGTGTTCGACGGCTGATGTGCCGTGGGGAAGCGTTCTGCCGAAATAGCTCGCGGAGATTCCCTTCGGAATCTCAAAGTGAGCAGTCCCGGCCGCGAACCGACATCGGAGAAAGCCGAACGGAGTTGGTATCGAGCCTTCGGCGAAGGCAAGTGAACCCAGAGCGGGAGAGATCTCGACTGACGCCATGCCGGGAGCAACCGGGCGGATACCAAGAATGGACGCGAAGTTATGGAAGACCGGATGGGCGCCCCATGCGTGGCAATCGCTGCGCGTTGGCTCGGGCATCTCGATCGTTGTTCTCAGCCCTCTCCCCACCTGATCTGACCAAAGCGGCAAGCGGTCGATTATCTGGTCCGATCGACCGAGTATCCGGAAGGCCTCAAATAGGTAGTGACTGAAGTAGATCGTCGTGCGGGATAGATCCGGATCGGAAAGGAGTCCATTTGCCACCAAATTCTGAAGCTTGGAATCTCCGCAAAGGATCGCAAGGGCTTGGGCATGTTCGCTAAAACGAGTTTTGCCAAGATCGTCGGCAATCAATCCCCTTTCCGGCTCATAAAAGGATTCGAATACGGCCTCGAGGGTTGCTAGCGATAACTTGCTTTGTCGCATTGCGAGTTCCGGTTCACCAAGCCAATCCTCAAGTTCGGACGCGTGTTTGGCGGCCAAAGCCAACTGAAGGTTTAGTACGGCGCTGACTCCGCGATCGCCCTCGGGCGGGATGCCTGAGGGCCACTCGGGCACCCAGTCCACATAGTTCCAACCGTCGGGCGCGGTCAAAAGTCCGTGCTGGTTGACGGTGGTTCGAAATGCGTCCAGGACGGCTCGGACGCCCGGCATGAGAGTCCTGACAAACGGCAGATCGCCTCGCCAAAGAGCAAAATCGTGAACCATGCCGATCCACCAAAGGCTGAACGGAGGGATGACTTGACGGACGCGGGACGGGTAACGGCTGGCGGTAAGGCCGGAGAGCTGGCGGCTCTGTTCGATCATCCGGAGCGCTTTTCGAGGCAGTCGATCATCGTCGCTGGTGACATAAGTGACCAGAGCCTGAAGTCGGGTGTCTCCGACATATTGGAGCTGCTCGTAGTAGGGGCAGTCCATGTACGTTTCATGAGAACACATTTGAAGCGTTCGAAACGCGATGGGGATGATCCTCTCGAGTCGTGGATCGCTGCAGTGGAAGGTCGATAGGTTTTCAAACGGGTACCGAGTCTCGGAGAAATGGAGGGACTCGATGGTGAGGGGTTCCTCCTCCGTTTCGATGAGGATTTCCACATACCGGCCCGCCTGCCACCAAAGCGGACGGAAATGACGGTCTCTTCCTCCGTCGGCGATGAACAGGTCTCCGATTCCGTCCGTCCAGTGCCACATCGTAGTGAAGAATTTCCCTTCGACTTCGTCGCGGTTACCCTTATCGGTATCTCTAAAGGCATTGAATAACGACTCTTGCCAATGGACGCGAACGCGAGCTCCGTTTCCTCCGGACAAGAGCAGTTCGGGATAAGCGCACACATAGTTTTCGAAGTCGAGAAGGACTCGGATACGAGTTTGGGCGGCAACTTCCAGTGGCACACCGTGAAGAAGGCGGGTCCAGTCCGATTGTTCTTGGGACAGGTTATTTGCCTGGAGAATTGGAATTGGAGACGTTAGACTCGTCCCGAGAGCCGACACGTTTCTGACAACCGGCGTCTGGGTTCGCTCCGAGTACTGTGGCGGTAGGGTGGCGGGCGTGAGAAGGTGAGTTGGCCCAAATTCGTTAGCGCCGACGGCGCCGGTCGCGGTCTCAGTCTTAATCGCTGGCGCCCATCCGCCGCTCGCTTCGGTGAGCCAATCCCAATCAAATTCCCGAGCGTTGATGAGCGTGTTAAGCCCGGTCCCCCAGGCGGTGATAGAGTTTAAGAACCCAAATCCGGGGAGTCGCTTCGCTTCCCACGGTTCCGTACCGGTGGACAGGGAAAGGTCGCCTTCCGATGCGAGCAGGAATCCGTGGCCAACGCTGTGTTGCGCGTAGGGCGCTTCGCCGCCGAATGTCCAAACCTTAGCGGTGAATTGGTGTTCTCCCTCGCCGAGAAAGATGTCGTAACTCTCGAAGAACCAGTTGTTTTCATCTCCACGCTCGCTCCCACGCCCGATCAGACGACCGTCCAGGTAGAGTTCGTAACGCTCATCGGCGGTGACGTGAATCCGAACTTCGGTTTCGTGATCCACCTGGAATTGAAGGCGGTAGGCAGCAACAAAAGGCGCCTTTGGGTCGTCTTCAAGCGAGATCCAACCTGCCGGCCATCGACCTCGTTTGCCCCAATCGCTTGGCTGAATGGGGGAAAAAGGAGGGTGAAAAACTTGGACACGGACAGCATCGGTGCTATGATCGTGCATAGAATTACATCTTAACGCGTTAACTTTTTATTTGCTACGTCTCACGATTGCATTCGAGGAGACGGTAACGAATCCGGTTAAAAGCCACGAACAGCATATACAGAAAAACGATGCGCCGTCCACGAGTTGGACTTGAATGGTTAGCGAGAAATGGCGAGTTTACGTGACGTAGCGAAGTCGGCAGGGGTGTCCATTGCGACGGTGTCCAATGTTCTGAATGGTCACTCGGAGAAAGTGAGCCCGGAAACACGAGAGCGGGTTCTCGCCAGTGTGCGCAAGCTCAGGTACCGGCCCACCCCGCTCGAACATAACCAAAAGGCGATCTCAAGTCAGAACCTGGGAGTGGTTGTGCCTGATTTCGCGCTCGGGACGTTACATAACAATCGATACTTCCGGGACATCCTTGATGGGGTTCTCGAGGGAGCTGGCGCAAAGGGTTGGAGCATCACAATCTTTCTCCAGAACGTTTGGGCGGATGTCGGACTTACCGTTCGCAGGAGCTACGACGGTCGTTGCGATGGCCTGATCATCGTTGCGCCTCAGCCCGGCCACGAGTTGGTACAGACCTTGTACGAACGGGGCACGCCAGTGGTGTTGGTGGGATCCACGCCCTGGCTCAGCAACATCTCACTGGTCGACGTCGACAACGCATCCGTTGGCGCCCAGGCAGTCCAGCACCTGGTGGCACTCAACCACCGACGCCTGGCCTACGTGGGGCATGAGAAAGAACAGGTCTCCAGTATTGAGCGTCGCGAGGCGTTTTTCGCGGAGGCGTTACGGGCGGGGATACCTCGCGAAGACATCCACTGGATTTCGATTCCTCGCATGGAAAGTGAAGAGGCGGTGGGCCGAGCTGCGGTTCAGCAACTGCTGAGTCTTCGGCATCCCCCTACGGGCTTGCTTTGCTGGCACGATGGCCTGGCAACTCATGTAGTGAGGGAGTTAAAGCGTTCAAATCTGACGGTTCCGGGCCAAGTTTCCGTTGTTTCAGTCGACGACGCCGAAGAGGCAGCCCTTTGCGACCCTCCCCTGACGACTTTTCGAAATCCGTTGGTGGAAATTGGAAAGCGAGCGGCAAAAATGCTGATCGAGAAGCTAACCGAGGCAAATGACGCCACGGAATTCGTGCGGTTTGGTCCCGAACTGATCGTCCGCCAGAGCACCGGTCCCGCGCCCGAATAGGCAGACGTTTCCCCATTTTACTCCCAATGCCCAAAAAGGCCTTGGCAAATCAACGCGCCTGCGATAAGATGAGTTAACGCGTTAACAAGCGATTGTCATTAGTTATCTGTACCAACGGAGGTAGGAATCCAATGAAACGAACATCTGCATTTACACTTATCGAACTCCTCGTAGTCATCGCCATCATCGCCATCCTCGCCGCTATCTTGTTCCCGGTCTTTGCCCAAGCGAAAGCCGCCGCCAAGAAGACGTCGGAACTTTCCAACTTTAAGCAGCTCACACTCGCCGCCCTGATTTACAACAACGATTTCGACGACGTGTTCGTGACCAACTCGGTCTACGACTGGGAAGCTCCCACTTGGTCTACGAACTGGGCACAACGTATCGTGCCCTACACGAAGAACGCGGGAATCGTGCGGTCCCCGTTTGATACTCAGCTTCCAGACAACTACTCCCAGGCCGGATTCGGGCCCTGGATCTCGTTTGCAGCCAACAGTCTTTCAGCAGTCCCGGCGAACAACACCGGCTTTGCCGGAAACATCAACACCGGTAGCGACGGCGTGATCGGATTGGAGGAGCATAACGCAGGTTGGGACAGCTTCTTCCAAAGCGGGTCCGTAAATGCAACGCAGGTTACGCAACCTGCATCCACCATCATTTTTGCCCCACGGTACGGACGAGACATTCAGTACACCGACTTCAGCTGGCTCGGCGCCAACACTTCGGGGTTCTGGGATACCAATATCTTCATCTGGGATAGTAACAACTCGCTTCCCAGCACGGCGGTCGCCTACTTGGCCGACGGAGCCAACATTCCGGATGGCATTCGAACGACCAGCCTAGGAACGCCGAATGCGACTTTCCCACAAGGAAATCGGGGAGGCGTGTCGTTGCCCGCAACGGGAACTGAGCAAGGCAACGCGAACTTTGCGTTCACGGACGGCCACGCAAAGTCGATGTCGCCGGTTGCGACCAACCCAGATCCGGTGAACAAGCCTCAGAGCAATATGTGGTGGTCGGGGCGCTAGGGATGAAACCTCTGATAGACCCTCTCGCTCCGGCGAGACGGTCTATCGGCATCAAGTTGACGGCTTCCATTTTCCAGAGTCGCGCGAGCGAAATCGTTTGAGGCACTGGAGGACGCCAATTGGTCCTGTCAACTTTTTACTTACTGACATCGCTCTCAATTTGATGGACTCTTTTAGGTTCAATGCCACCCTCTCCCCTCCCTCTCCCGCGCACCGCTTCGCTGCGGGCGAGGGCGACCGAGCGGAAGCTCCGTCTTCGCCAAGCGCATGGAGACGAGGTGTCTTGTCCGGAGGACGAATCCAAGAAAGTTAACGGCAATGGCCCCAAGGAACTCTATGGCTAAACTGATATTACTGATCCCGGTTTTTGTCGGGCTGAGCTTGATCACCGGGTGCGGACACAACGATTCGGCGGACGACAAGAACTTGCGCTCGGCATTCACGAACCCACCTCCGTTCGACATTCAAAAAGTACCTCCCGAAAAACGGGCGATGGTGGAAGCTCTGATTGAGCAATCCAAGAAGGCCAAGGCTGGCGTATCGGTTACGGGCACTCCGCCATCCCAAGGCAAGTAAGATGGGGAAAGTGCAACGAAGCACGCCACCGTTCTCCGGACGAATACCGTTCCCTGCCGCCTCGTCACCATCATGGTCAGCGAGGTGCTTGACAGGGTATTGCAAAAGTCTTTGGTCATGCAGAGTTCTCGAGAATGAGCGGTTTTCGCTTCGCGTGCAGGTTCGATTTTCCCGCTCTCTTCCTTCCCCGGTACACCGCTTCGCTGCCGCAGAGGGCACCATTTACGACCTCGGCGACGTTCGAGATATTCTGTTTCATCCGTACCAGGATGTTGTAGGCAGGTTCGCGAGGTGAGGTTCCTGCTGCTCCTGGGCCTCCTTTGGTCCTTCGTGGGGGTCGCTCGATCGGAACCAGTCGTCATCCGGTACGCCTGCACGGATGGCGCCGACTCAATCGGAGTCATCAACCAGATCGTTCGAGAGTTCGAAGCCACCCACCCGGGGATTCGGATCAAGGTCGAGCCGGTGGTAAGCGGGGCTAACTACAGCGACAAGTTACTCGCGATGGTGGCGGCAAACATTGCGCCGGACGTAGCCCGGATGGGCCAGAGCGACTATCGCCAGTTTGCGATTCGCAAGGCGATTCTGCCGCTGGACAGCTTTGTTCGCCAGTCTCCCGATGTCCGTCTCGACGACTACTACCCGAACGTCGTTCATTACTTTTCCTATGACGGTCATCTCTGGGTGTTGCCACGGGCGATCAGTTCCAGTGGGCTGGTGTTTTACAACAAGCGGCTCTTTCGCGAAGCCGGGGTTTCAGAACCTAACGGCGACTGGAGTTGGGATTTTCGGCGTCGACCAGAGCTTGGAGACAAAGACTTCTTCACGTGCGTTCAACGGCTGACCAAGACGGTGGGCGGCAAAACGGTTCAGTTTGGGTACTCCACCTCCTGGCCGCAACTTTGGATGTCCACCCTGCTGAACTCAAGCGGAAAGAGCCTCTGGGACAACGACGAACACCCAACTCGCATGACCGCCACCGACCCGGACGTGGAGAAGGTGTTTATGCTCGCATCGGACACCGTGAACAAGTTTCACTGGTTGCCCTCGAATAGCGATATCTCGACAAACAACTCGAACGTCCATGACGAGTTTGTCAAAGGCCACGTAGCGATGATGCAGTCGGGAGCCTGGGAGTGCAAGAAGCTCCGGGAAGAGATGAAGGATCCGTGGGACGTCGCGGTGGTGCCCCGCTTCCGAGATGAGCCCGTTCGCACGCTCGGTGAGCTGACAGGAACCGCCATCTTCTCGACCACTGAGCATCCGAGGGAGAGTTGGGAGTTCGTACGGTGGATGGACGGTCCCCATGGCATGATTCCCTTGGCGCAGGCGGGGCTGGACCAGCCCGCGATGCCGAGGCTGGCCCGCTCGACCGCCTGGATTCCGGGAAGAGGGGTGCCTCCGGAGCATCTGGCAGTGACGGATGCGGCGGCAGCGGCGGTCACGTTGCATCTCACTCCCGAATATTTTGGAGGTGTCTCTAACCTATGTGGAGGAACGTTGTACGACGTCCTCACCGGGGTCGGAACGCCCTCGGAAAAACTTCAGCAGCTCCAAGACAAGGGATCGCGGGAGTTGGCGGGGGCTCTGAAAGACCAAAGGTCTAAGACCCCGTTCCCCTTTCTACCTGCCCTTCTGATCGGAATCACGATCGTCGCACTCGGCGTCGGGTGGGTCTACTGGCCTGAACGCGGACAAAGACTGACTTCCTCCGAGCGCAAGGAAAGTCGAAGCGCGTACTGGTTCCTCGCGCCTTGGATTTTCGGTCTACTCGTCTTTACGGTCGGCCCGATGATCTATTCGTTCATGTTGAGCTTTGCTCAGAGCGACATTATCCAGCCCCCCATGTGGCGCGGACTCGGCAACTACGCCGATGTGTTCGACGCGGGTCGCAACGATACTTTTTACGTCTCTCTGCGAGTCACGTTCACTTATGCGGCCCTCGGAATCCCGAGCGGGATTGCGTCGGCGCTTGCCCTTGCGCTCCTGTTGAACCAGAAAATTAAGGGGGTCGCGATTTGGCGCGCGCTGTACTACATCCCTTCGTTGGCGAGTGGGGTGGCGGTATCGCTGATTTGGATGAAGGTGTTTAACCCCGAGACTGGGTTGCTCAATCAGCTTATCTATGGCGCGGACGGTCACCGCAACCTGTTAGGTCTTGGCACTCTCTTGAGTCAATTTGCGGGGACGCCAGACAAGCCGATCAATTGGCTCGGGAACCCACACACGGTGCTTCCCTCCTTTATTTTCATGGGGCTTTGGGGCGCAGGAGGGGGAACGATCATCTTCCTGGCGGGGCTTCAGGGTATTTCCCAGACATATTACGAAGCGGCAACTCTCGATGGCGCGGGAGTCTGGCGTCGGTTTCTTCACGTCACCTTCCCAATGCTCACTCCAACGATTTTCTTTGCGGTGATCACAGGCATTATTGGGGCCCTCCAGGCCTTTACCCAAGCATTCGTCATGACTGGGGGTGGTCCGGATCGAGCCACCATGTTCTACGTTTTGAACCTATACAATGAGGCCTTCGGAAGCCTCCACATGGGTTACGCCTCGGCCCTGGCATGGATCCTATTCGTGATCATCTTGGCGATCACGGGAGTTCAGCTCGCCCTGTCGAAGCGGTGGGTCTTCTATGAGGGCGGCCTCAAGTGAGAGGAGATAGCGATGGAAATTACTGAGAAGCGGGCAATTGATCGCGTGGTGGAAGACGAGCGTCACTACGTTCACCACATCCGTCGCGCGGCGGTAGGCAGTTACCTGAACAAAGGGCTGTTGTTCACCACGTTGGTGTTGGGAGCCGTCCTTTTCTTCATTCCGCTTTACATCATGCTCACCATTTCGCTCAAGACGAAGGTCGAAGCCGCCAACACGACGCCGCTCATGTGGCCGGTCCACCCGACATTCGAGAACTATCGCAAGGTCTGGTCCGATCCGACCATCAATTTTCTTCGTGCCTCCGTCAATACTCTGATCCTCTCGGTCGTGCCTACGATCGGCACCGTCCTGACCGCTTCTCTCGTGGCTTTCCCGTTTGCCCGCCTGAAGTTTCGTGGCCGAGATCGCTTGTTTGTGATTCTGCTCGCTACGATGATGCTGCCGGGAATCGTGACGCTCATTCCTGGCTATGTGTTGATGGCGAAATTGGGATGGATCGATACTTTTAAGCCGTTTATCGTGGGATCGTTTCTGGGAGGCGGGGCGTTCAACATCTTCCTGATCCGTCAGTTCATGCTTTCAATTCCGCGCGAAATGGATGAAGCGGCGAAGATCGACGGGGCGACCAACGCGGTGATCTTTTGGCGCATTTTGTTACCGAATTGTGCACCGGTCCTGGCGACGATCGCGGTATTCACGTTCATCGGGGGCTTTCGCGACTTCCTCGGACCGCTCATGATGCTCAACAGCCCGGAGATGCAGCCGCTTGAAGTGGCCTTGAAGAGTCTTCAGGGATCCCACTCCACTGAATTCAACCTGCTCATGGCCGGTTCCATGATTACGACGATCCCATTGCTCGTGATTTTCGTGTTCTGTCAGCGATACTTTATGAGAGGAATTACTCTCACGGGCGGGAAATAAGCATGGCTCAGGCGTCGCAGAATTCAACGTCACCCACTAGCGAAGGCCTTTTTTCGGATCCTCAATTGCTGATGGTGCATCGCTTGGAGTCCACGCTGCCTCAGATCGTGATTCCGGAGGGGTATGCACTGCGCAAAGCCAGTTTGGAAGACGCTGAGCCGCTTGCTTCGACCCTTTTGGCTTCGTTCGGGATGGACTGGAATGTGGCGAAGGTTCGGGCCGAGTTGCTGGACCACCCGGATGTGCCCACAACCTGGTTGATTGCGTGCGAGGGGGAGGTGGTGGCCACGGCTTCGTATCAGTTGAAACCCGTCGATTTCCCAGACGCGGGGTGGGTTCATTGGGTCGGCGCCCGCGCTGAGCATTCTGGTCGAAAGCTAGGAACGGTGGTGACTCTGGCAGTGCTTCACGAAGCCGTCTCGGACGGCAAACGCGAGGTTAGGCTGACGACGGATGATTGGCGGCTGCCGGCCATCGCGAGCTATTTAAAGCTGGGATTTGAGCCATTAAGTTGGCATGAGTCACATGAGGCGCGGTGGGAGACAGTGTTGGCGAAGTTCGGCGAACGGGGGTGAGTCCGGATACCGCAGCCAGGAACCTACCGCTACTCTGGTTTTGGGACAGGCGTTTTAGCGCGTTGTGTCTTCGGCGTCGCGCTTGAGGGCGAGTAGGCAGGCTCGAAGGCGGAATTGAGGGGAGGCGACGATGGCACGGCCGACGTCGCCGGCGACCAAACCGGTGAGCGCCCCTACGTAGGCGGGGAGTCCCAGCTTCCGGATGACCATCTCCTCGATCTCGCGGGTGTCGTCGAGAGTCCAGCTACCGGCACGGATCGACTCCGGGCGGCCGTCAAAAAAGTGCTGGGCAATTACTTCGTTGAGTTGCCTGCCGGCCAGCTTTCGAATTTCTTCTTCGCTCGGAAGGATTGGCGATGACGGTTGTGAACCCATTCTTTCGTGTTCTTGAACCAGCTTCCCGGCTGGCGTCACTGTGCGGACGGTTTTAGCGACGTCGTTGGTTTAGAGATTCTAGCAGGTGGGACTTTTCCCCCGGCGATGGCCGGTGAGTTTGCGTCATAAGCGGATTGCAGGATTTAACTTGGACTGAGCCTCAAAGTCGAGCATTGTCCTGCCTCGCCAAAGCCAAGATCAGATCAAATGCTTCGTCGAGTCCCATTCGATTTCCCTCTTGAATCGCGAGGACGTGTTCTGGATCTTTGAGCGCGTTCCTTAGTTCGTGGACGAGTCCGCGAATGAGGGAGTTCGTGGGAAAGGCGCGGAGTTCGACTGCTCGTGTCACGTAACCAAGAAGGTGGGCAGCATCGCGCGAGTTTCCGGCTCGAAGGAGGACCTGGGCTACTTTGAGAAGCGCCGCGTGAATGTACGGTTTATGTCCTTCTTGCCGGGCGTAAGTCGCTCCTTCAATCGCTTCTTGAATTGCCAGTTGTGGTTGACCGAGTTCGAGATCGATGAAGGCGAGCCCTTGCAAGGCATGGGCTAGCGCCGGGCCGTCGTCTCGTTCTTCGCAGACGTCGCAACATTCAACTGCGTACTTTCGAGCTTGCTCTAAATGGCCGAACCGTAAGGCTGCCAATTTGAGTTCGCCGAGAGTGTGAATCAGTGCCCAGTGCCCGGAACGGCGCTGAAGGGCTTCTCCGATTTCGAGAAGCGCGCGCTTCTCCTCCCAGTTGCTTACCGATGGCAGTCTCGATTTCGTCCGGAGGGCGATCGCGCCCGCGCGCACGTCTTTTGCCTTAATTGCCTCGTCAATGAGTGGATTTAGGATCCGTTCGGCTTTTTCATATTGTCCTTCTCGCACATACCACTCGGCGAGAAGCGCGGATGTGTGTCGAATATCTAGGTCATTGCCCCCAAGCCGGGCGGCGGTAAGCGCGGCGCAATACTCCGCCTCGGGAGAGATGTCCACTTCGGCGTCGTAGCTGAGGTTATGTCGGGATTGGTGGAACCAGCAAAGGAGTTCGGGCGACTCGTGAACCGCAGAAAGCCCGCTTGCATAGCCCAAGAGCTGTTGCTGCAGGTCGATTCGGCTAGTCCAGGACACATATTGAGCAGCAAGAAGTACCCAGGTTCCCACCCAAAAATTGTCCGGCAATTTGGTCTCGGTAAGTCGGTGGGCCCACGCCACCGCATCATCCGAGCCAATGTCGAGCGACCGGTAGGTGATCCTCACAATACGGATCAGGGTCGGAAGTTCGGCTAGATGGTCCTGCTGCGCTTCCAAGAAGGCATGGGCCTGAGCGAAATTCTTGTCCTCAGCGAGGACCAAAGATCGAATGCGTTCGAACTCACCGGGATTCGTGTCGCGAATGTGGTGCTCTCCGTAGAGATCCTTGGCTAACTCCCCGAAGTAGCGGCCGAATGATTCCTTCAAGTTTTCGAGGTCATTGTTCTGCTCAACTAGGTCCATACAGAAGCGCCTCGTTGGCTCCAATAATCGATACCGTTTTCCATCGAATTCGACGAGGGAACGCTCCACCAAGTCGGCGAGATCGAGTGGGGAGAGGGCAGCGATCGCTTCCCCTGCACTCAATTCGAATCCGCCCATGAAGAGGCAAAGACGGGAAAAGCCACGCGTGACGGCGGGGTTGAGCGGCGTGACACTGGCGGCAATCGCCGCCCTCATGGTGGCGTGCCGGGGTGACCGGTTGATTCCTTCCGCGTCGAGGGCAAGAAGGCTCCGGATTCTTTCCGAGAGGTTGGCAAGTGGGAGCTTCGTGAGCGAGGCCGCGCACAACTCGATGGCGAGCGGAATCCCATCGACAAGGGCACTCAATGCCCTCAGATCGCTCATCGAGTTAACGGGCGCTCCGAAGATCCTGAGACGCTCTTTGAGCAGGTCCAAGGCGGAGTCCTCGGACAGCGACGAGAGACGATAGCGAACCTCTGATGGGAGGCCCAGCGCCGAGCGGCTAGTGACGATGAGCCGGATGCCAGGCGCTCGCTCCAGAAGTTCCGAGACCATCCCAGCCAAGGGCATGAGGACGTGTTCGGCATTGTCGAGCACCAGAGTGAGCTTGCTCTGGGAGACGGCGTCTAGGAACTGACGCCACTGAGGGACTTCGGCCGATGACCGGACTCCACATGCAAAGGCAAACGCTTGGGCAATCCCTCTAGCATCGGAAACCGATGCTAGATCAACCCAGCCAACTTGAACGCTTCCCATCTCGTTTAGTTGGTGGGCAATGTGAGAGGCTAAGAAGGTTTTACCGACTCCGCCGCTCGCGATGATGGTCACAAGTCGATGGGATGCGGTGAGATCGAGACACTCACCTATTGCCCGGTCCCGGCCAATGAGGTGAGTTGCGGACTTCGGAGGGAGAACGAGGTGATGTCGTACGCGATGTCCACGCTCCTGGACCAGGAGGCGCGTCTCTTCAGATGCGCCGGTCCCGGTGTGGGCGACGAGAATTCGGTTGCACTCCTCGAACAGTTCCATGGCGGCAATCCTGCCCCGACGACGTGCGGTGTCCCGGATCAGTGACTGCCATGTCTCCTCATCCCCAGGACTCCGTTTAACGAGTTCACGACGGAGCATGTCGGCACGAGCGAAGTCCAAGCTTGCTTCGGCTCGTTCGAGCTCTGAACTCAAATGACTGTTTAGCGATAGGTCCAGATCCAGTCGGAATGAATCAATCCATTCATCGTCCCACCCAGGTAGGAGTCCCACTCCGAAGCGACGCACGGCTTCCTCGGTGTCTCCCCGCTTTAGGGCTCGCATGTAGTCTCGGACGTCCAGCGACACGCGTCCGTCGGGGAGCAAGATGCGATCCTCAAAAATATCGAGCGGACAGTTTTCGGCAGGATCGAATGCTTTCCGAATCTCCAGAATGGTTCTTCGGAGATAGAAGAGGCGCTGACTACGGTCCACGTACGGCCATAGAAATTCCGATAGTTCGTCTCGTGAAATGGATTCCCGCAGGGCAACGAGGGCAATGAGTCGAAGGGCGGGCTTCCCGAGACGTTGAGCGGGACGTGGCGCGATCTCAAATCCGCCCAGAAGACGCAACACAATCATTTTCGATTAGGAGCGTTACATTCTAAAGCGCAAGATCGAGCTAGATAGGTAACGACGATACGATTCTAGCCGCAATCTTTCTTTTGCCGCATGAGACACTTGAGCTTGATTTATTATCATTGAACTTGTTAATTTATGGAGTAGCTTGAGCGACCTAGCTTGGAAAGTAATTCACCTCTGCTTGCTTTCCCCCACCTACTGAGAGGACCTCGTGGGGACTCCCAACGTTGACGAGGTCGGTTGGGCCAATATTCAAATACTACTTCCCCTGCTTCTGTTACATCAATGATAGAATGGGGCCTCTCCGATCTAAGCGGATCGGCCAATGGAGACCTCATGTTTAGACCCTTAGCCTTTTCTCGTGTTGCGGTGGTTGCCTTGGGTTTGGAGGCAGTTCCTTTTGCAAACGCCGGCGTGGAACGCGGGCTAAATTCCTCTCTCGAAGCCGGCTGCGTGGAATCGGGTTTCTCTGCCAATTCGATGCGCGTCTTTGAAATCGGTGAGCCCGCTTCGGGGCTGTATCCTGACATCAGGTTTGATGACCTGCACCTCGAGCAAGGATTCAATTATCGGGCGGATGTCCAGGACGCTTACGGCTTCATCACAAGTCTCAGTATTTCCGGGACGGTATTCTCCGCCGATTTCGCATCCCTCAAATCGGCGACCACCAAAGACTCAACGCCTTCGGAGTACAAAGCGGTGGGTATCTTGCAGTCTTTCAAATGGTCATCGGGGATCACCGACCCACTCACTTTCAAGTTCAATGTATCCGCGAAGAACCGGAATACGATCTTCGCTATGCTCCATGATCCTTCAAAATTGACCTCACCCGACGTCACAATTTCGTACGTGATCTTCTCCTACGACCAGCTGAGAGCGCAATGGTATCTTGCGATGTCTGGTGGGTCAGCCACTAAGTCGACAGCGTTGCAAACTAAGCTTGCAAAGCAAGGCAAAAGCACGCTGCTTCTGTCCCTTCCGAGCAACCTCCAAAACGAAACGGTGAAAAGCCCGGCCAATTGGGA
The DNA here is from genome assembly GCA_903904815.1 of uncultured Armatimonadota bacterium. Taxonomy (GTDB): domain Bacteria; phylum Armatimonadota; class Fimbriimonadia; order Fimbriimonadales; family Fimbriimonadaceae; genus Fimbriimonas. The sequence continues at coordinate 146,239 of CAIVDU010000010.1, read as the reverse complement.
TGTCTCGCTTTCAGTCATGCCCCAGGCGATCAGTCAACAGATCATGTATCAGTTCGCACCAGGGCAGAAAGTCATGAAACCATGGGGAGTCCGCGTCTAGGTCGGACCCTATTCGTTTGACGGAAGGCTGTCGATGTTGTGCATCCCCCAGTTGTGGGGGTCCGTCGAGCTTAGAGCCCTGTCCAACGTTTGGCTAAATTTCAGCCATTTCGCATGGCCGTCGACAAAGCCGTAGTTGTTGCCACCTAGATGTCGGCCGACATTCTTGGGATCGAGAACTTGACTATCCGATCCCACGTCGCCGATTTGGTATCCCGATCCATCCAAAAACCCTCTCTCCCAGCTATCGTCGACGGAGGAAGAACCCCATGGATGGTAGTCGAAGAACGCTATTCCGGCGTGCCGTTCGCCCATCAAGATCTGCTCTGCGGGTCTTGACGGAAGGCCGAGGCTCGCGCCGTGAGCGAAAAACCCATTGATGAGATAGTCGGTGCGATAGGTTGCCCAAACGGCCGGCGTGAACTGAAATGAGGGGAAGAGGCTGACCGTGTCGTTCAGCGAAGGGTCACGAAAGACGGCTGCGCTCTTGATGTAGGGCTGAAGTGGTTGGTACCAGGTCCACAGGTTTGCAATGGTCTCACTTGGCCCCAAATCGTGGTGGGTACGGCAGGTGCAGTCATCGTTGTCGTTGGCATACAGAAAGATTGCGGTCGCGATCTGCTTTTGGTTCGAGAGGTCGGCCGTCTTCTGGGCGGCCGCTTTCGCTTGGGAGAAGACGGGGAACAAGATCGCGGCAAGGATGGCAATGATCGCGATCACGACAAGCAGTTCTATGAGGGTGAATGCCGTGTGCTTTCGGAAGTAGGTAGAGGTTTCCACGGATTTATACTATACGGGGGCATGGTATAGAAAGACATGTCCGAGCAGGATTTTATGGAATTTTGTTCCTGGGGTGGCGGTCGACCCTCTTCGGGGCCTTTCACCTCCCAACTCTCCGAGATCCCGAGACCGCGGGTTGGAGGCAGCGGCTACGTTTGGTTTGGTCACGCGTAGCCGCGGGGCTATGTCTGCCGCAGCCCCTCGATGAACCTCTTCTTGAGGTACTGAGACCGCAGGATGGAGCCGTGGTTACGGTTGGTTGGGGTGGGGGTTAAGTTATCGTGGCCAGGTACGAGATTCGAACGGCGTGTTCGCTACCTGGCGCCAGGTTGACTGAGGGGACAACGACTCCGCTTTCAACACAAATGAAGTCTGGGGACCCAAGATCCTTGAGGGTGTGAACCGCGCCGGGATTCCAAAGGACCGTTCCTTGGCAGCCTTGTGTTGAGATCTGCAGCTTGTAATTGTTCGTTTCCAGTTCCAAGGAGTCGGCGGCCTCGCAATAGACGCGGTCAACAGGAGCCACGTGGGGTTCCGATGATTGAGTGTCGACGTATTCGGTATAGCCGAGCAGATTGTCAAGGTAACGATGGCCCAGTCCACTTACGACGGCCTGGGCGGGCTCCGTCGTCGCCCAGTAGGCGTGCACAGCGAACTGAAATGGCGCCGAGAACTGCCCTACATTTCGGATTGTAGATTCTGTTTCAAGCTTATCCGAAAGTCGGTACACAAGCTCACACTCAAAGCTTGTCGGCCCATACCCTTCGCCCGAAGATTGCACGGTTCTCAATGCGATCGCATTTTCAGATTCCATAACCCTCACGTCCCAAATCGAAGTTCGGGCGTTTCCGTGTTGGGGATTTAGAGTCGTTCCCAATGGAAGAAGTGTTCCCTTGCCAAAGTAGGGAAAACAGACGGGCGCGCCTCCGCGGTAGGGCGTCTTTCCATCGACGATCGCATGCGACGCGTTTTCGAAAATGATGGGGACACCTTGCTTCGTCCAGGACAGGATCTGCCCGCCGAAGGCGGAAATTACAAGCACGTCTTGGCCGGATGTCAGGGTGTAGGTCAAGAATCCAGCAACATGGGGTTGGACAAGGACGCTCATTGCTCTCTATTGGACCCCAAACCTCAAGAAACTGAAAGGGCGCAGAGTCACCTTCGCTCGGCATTCAAGGCCTATTTGTCAATTCCCAGCCAAACACAATGGTGTGACACTATCGACACGAATCACTTTTATAGGCGTCACGGATAAATGTGATACCCTGGTTCAATTAACTCGTATTCTTAAGGCACTAATCAAAAGATCCGCAATATACACTTTACTAGCAAATTGTTACACCCAATTCGCGTAGAACAGCACGATATGCATTTGAACTCATTCAAGACACTCTGTCTTTTTTCATTAGCCTGCGTCGGGACCGTCGCACAAGCTGACATCAATTTGATCAGCGGCAACGGAAACGGAGACAACGACTCCAAGATCACCGCTCTTGCCGGTAGCGAGACGGGTCCGTTTCACCCGCTCACTGCGTCGGACTTCGCGTCCGCGTTGACCTCGGATCACGCGTTCATCTTCAACTATCCGGCATATGGATGGGTTCGAAGTTTGGGGGACAGTTCTGGGGCTAAATGGGTCGGCGTAGATCAGAACGGGTACTACGCGAACTCGCATAGCGCCCTGTACGCAGTTTCGTTCGATGTTGTCCAGACAATCACCAATGCGCAACTCAGCCTTCGATTCTCGGTAGACGACACGTTGGGTGATGCGAATAACGAAGGGGTTTTCATCGATGGTCATGCCCTGGCCAACTCGAAGTCTGGCGTCGACTGGAACGGAGTCATCGAGAACAAGTCGTTTGGCCTCGGTAATTTGGCGGCGGGAACTCACACCTTGTACTTCGACGTGAACAATATTGCGGATGGCCCATCGTCGCTTATTTTCAACGCGAACATCCGCTCGCAAGCCGTTCCGGAGCCAGCCACCTATGCGGCATTAGGACTGGGGATCATTGGTTTGATCCGAACGCGAAAGAACCGATCGTAGCTTGGTCGACTAGATCTTGTCCCTCTAACCAGAGGGACAAGATAAAACTCTTTGCCACTTCAATGAACTGTTGGGAAGGCGGAGATTCTTAGTCGCGCGGCACCCATCGGAACGAGGGTTAGCGACTGCGCTGACGTGGTCACCTTCACTGGGCTCTTAGGAAGGATGGCGACTAGGCCGTTCTCGTCGATTTTCCAGTTCGGAATCGACTTCCCGGTAGTTACTAATTCGATGGGGGTTGTGTCAAGGGTAAACGGATAGCCGTTTGCCGGCCAAGGACGCCTAATGACTTTGAATCGGGGCCTTTCCACCAAGCCAAAGTTCCAAGGGCTCTTCGGAAGAATCTCGAAAGTCGGCCACTTGGATTGATCGACGCCTGGTTGCCACGCGGAGTCCTCTTGCGCGCTCTTCGTACCGTCAACCTTGATGTAATCTTCGCCGATTTTGAGACTGAAGGTGAGTGGCCCGTAGTTCACACTCACCGCATCTTTCATTTGGTCCCATACGTGCACTCGTGGTCTCATCGGAAGGTGAATCTCCACGGTATCTCCGCTCCTCCAAACGCGATTGAGACGGACGTACTTCCCTGGCACGGCGTTGAGTGACTCTTCCCCAGCGTGTACAGTCGCCCCTTCTGCCCAATCGGGGATCAACACGTAGAGCGGGAACTCCACCGACTTCGGCGCGGCAACGCTCATCTTCACGGTTTCGTCAAACGGATACTTGGTTTCGGTCTGGATCGACACCTCGGTACCATCGGCCACTTTCGCGGTCACTCCTCCCTCGGTGAACATGAGGGCGGCAAGGCCATTGTCTTGGGTCGCCATCCAAGAGCCCTCCAGAAAGTTGACCCACGCGCTGGAGTGGTTGTGTTGGCAGCAACGGCTGCTAAACGGGTTCATGAGCAGAAATGGGCCGCCATTTGCGATGCCGGGGGCGTGGTTCCTTGCATCGCTCACCGCCATGTTCGGCGCGGTGAGGTAGCGAAGGGCCCGATAGTCAGCGGTTAAGGCGGCGGGAAGGGTGTTGAAGGCAACATCCTCGGTATTTGCGGCCCATTTCGGGTCGCCCGTGATCGCCATCAACAGATCATTCGAGTTCATCTGCTCGACCATGCCGCAGGTTTCAACCGCTTGATGGGGGTCGTCGTGCCCAGGTCGGGCATTCTCATCCGATCCAAACATGCCACCGGGAACCTGTCCAAACTTCTCGCGAATGAAGTCGAAGTTGCGGTAGGTTGCTTCCAGATCTTCTGGTTTGCCGCTTTGGAGATAGTAGGTGCCGGGTTCGCGGAAACACTCGGCGATGTTCACGTTGTGGTAGTTCGGCAGATCGCCAAGCTGACGCCAGTTCGCGGTATTCCGGTCGATCTTTGTCGCAAGATCGAGGAGGAAAGAATCCCCAGTGCGGTTGTATAGCCAGTAGACGCTGGCTAGGTTATCGCCACCCCGGCTATTTTCCCAATAGTCCTTCAGAAAGTGAGCGTCAGGAATCGCTTGCTGCCACTGGAAATAGTGCTTCATGAACGGAAGCACCCGCGCATCACCACTGAACTCGTACCACGACTGCAGCACCTGGAGCATCAACATCTGCGCCCAAAGGTCTCTAAATCCCTGGCTGTGGTTATGGACTGGCCCAAAGTCACCATCGGGTCGCTGGCTGCTCAGGGCGCCCTCGATCCAAAACTTTGTCTCACTCAACATGGCCGGATCTCGCAAGGCGTACGCAACCCGCGAATAGCCCCGTAGCCAGTAAGGGACTTCCTCCCACCCATATTCGCCGTGCCCATCCTTGCTAAGCCAAGCGTTGCCGTTCTTGGTAAGCCACACGGAGATCTCGCCGAGGTGTCCGGTCAGGCCATCGCGCTGGAGTTCAAGACTCGTTCTTAGCCACCCCCCTGGAGAAAACGCAGTGATCGGAAGTTTGACTAGTGGCGTGGGCTGAAGGGGAGTCCGGTTCGGAAAATAGTACGCGTTCGTACCTGTGTTCGGCGGTAGATCGACGATGTTTCCTTGCATGAGAGACGCCGCAAATAAGGCTATCAGCATTGCAGCCATTCTACTTCCGGTGCTCAAAACAGAATCGGGGCAGAGTTCAATCGCTGCGTTGCGACGAAACTCTGTCCCGATATCAAAGAATCTGTCCTCTTGATTCTTTTAGGTTCTGATCTGCCCTGTCTTAGGCGGCGGACCGAGCTTGACCAAACGAAGGCTCGAATGGAATAAGCCCTAGTCGGGTAGCGGCTCGGAAGGCTTGAAGTCGATTAGTGACTTGCAGCTTTTGGTAGATGTTCATCAGATGAAAGTCCACAGTTCGCTTAGAAACAAACAGCGCCTCTGCTGCCTCTTTGCTGCTGTTGCCTTGTGCCACAAGACTAAGGACTTCGATCTCTCTTACAGTGAGCTTGACGCCATTTGATGACGTCGGTAATTTTTCATTCGGTACGCTATACATTCTCTCTCCCGCTGGCAAAGCGTCATTCGCCAACTCTGTACTTCCACACCTCGACCTCAAATCGAGCCGCATATCGGCTTTTTAGTACCGAACTAGCAAGATTCGGGAGATCGCACGGGACTTGTTGACATAGCATGTCCTTAAGGCCTTTTGACTACCTAGTTAAGTTGCCGGTCACACTTTCGGAAGTTGGCAGGTGGTAGTTTGCAGCAGACATGAGATAGGCGCTCACAACAAGGAATAAAAGTAGAGATGCCTAGCGTGCGCTCCGACGGCTAAATGCTCGCTGCGAACGGCAACTTTTCTTCTCTAGAACACAAACGAGGGCCGACGCTAAAGCGTCGACCCCGCCGAACATCACACAAAACCAGGTTCAGAGTCGGCCCCGCCCAGGAGGAACCGATTCCCAAAAACAGTTCCTTACTTGCTTGTACGTCGCTTGCGGAACGCAAGGCCAGCAACCGGAAGGCCAAGAGCGAGGAGGGACGCCGGTTCCGGAACCGGAGCCATTCCGATCTGCGACTGCCCGAATACGCCATTTCCGTTCGCATAGTTGGGACCAGCATCGAATCGAGCATAGCCGCCGACATTGAAGGTTCCCTTCGAGTGAGCGTCGCTCAGCAGGTAGTTGGCGAAGCTGGCGGTGCCGGCGTCGCTGCTTGTGATGGTGCCCGTCGTCTGGCCGTCGATGCTCCAGATGACACCCTGAATTGCCGAGTTGATCTGCTTCTGTGACAGAGTCACATTATTTGCGGCGTCGAAACTAGATGCTTCCGAGCCAGCGTGAGTGATAACCCAAGGGTCAAGGCTCGTGTTGGTGGAAGAATTGAACCGCTCAACGGTTACTTCGAACGTCTGGCCGAGATAGAACTCCTGAGGAATGGAGTCGCAGAACATCGTTTCTGTTCCGATGACCGTCTTGCTTGGTCCGGAAAGGATCTCAGCATTGAACGGTCCGCCGCCGCCTTGACCACTAACGTCGAAGTGATCTTGTGCGCTAGGAATGTACAAGTAAATTTGCGCTGATGCCAGTACTGGCATCGAAGCTAATGCGATGATGGAAACCTTAAAAATAGTCTTCATTGGGGAACCTTGTGTGCCTCATTGCCCAGCATTCGGCAACGATAGACTAGATACTACTTTCGAAAGCAACTTATAAGCACACGTAATATTTCTAGACTTCATCTCTAATAAGCGCTAAGTATTTGCACTACCTGCCTTCATTATCAGGCTAAACAGTCTACATTGGCGCCGGCAATCCTCCTAAATCCGCTGGGAAAGTGGCCACTAAGGTAGGATTGCTTCTGATGCCGTTTCTTAGAAACCTGCTCTGGCTCGCACCCATTTTCGCCTTATTTACGACGAACGCTCAGGGGCAAACTCAGACTCGGATTGACCTAGAGGGCGGCTACGCCTACCAGACCCGCAACACGTGCGCCATCCCGGCCGACAGCAACAAGTTCAGCTACCGGGATCTGATGGGACGAGGCCCTTTTCAATTCGCCAGACTCACGGCGATACTCCATGATGACGAAACTTCGGGCTACAGGATCCTTTTCGCGCCTTTGACTTTCAGCGGCGTTGGCCGACTCAACTCGAGCGTGAAGTTCAACGGAGTAACGTTCGCACCAGGCGTTGACACTCTGGGCAGATACACCTTCAATTCCTACCGGTTTACTTGGTGGCACAAGTGGCGTCCAATCTTCGGGGCCAATGTCAGGGCTGGGTGGACTCTCAAGGTGCGTGACGCGGATGTCTCATTGACTCAAGGTTCGAAGACATCGTCTTTCTACAATATTGGCCCAGTGCCACTCTTCTACCTCTTCGCGGAACGGGACCTTTCGAACCGATTGGCGGCAGAGTTTGAATTCGATGGTTTGGTTGCGCCGGCAGGAGGCGCCCTTGATCTGGGGCTTCACTTGAGTTATAAGCTGAACGACGGTACACGGATCCGTGCCTCGGCACGCTACCTCGACGGAGGAACCGGGAGTGGCAGCGCCTACAGTTATGCGACCGTGAACTATCTCTCCCTGGGGCTTGAGTTCCGAAGGTGATGAACGAGCTATGAACCCGCCTCAGGTACGGCGATTCTGGTTGCCACGATCGAATAGGCGGACAGAGGCCGCATACCCGCGTTTTCAGCCGTACTCCTGAGAATCTCCACTTGACTCTCCAGGAACGATTCAAACTTATCCGAAATTCGGAGATCGCTGGCCTCGCGTAAGGAATCGTTGAGACAGGCGGTCACTTCCCACCTGGCATCGTCCAAGTTCGTGGCATCCATCAGGTGCTCTGAATTAATCTGCCAACCCGTTCCCGACAAGATCTCTTTCAGAGTTCTTCTCGAGAATGGCGTACGAATGTTGGCTGAACTCGCAACCTTGAATGACTCCACTTGTCCCTGAATCAGAACCGCCAGCAAGTGCGCCATCTGGTCAGGAGATCGAGGTTCAAGGTCCCATTCCGAAAGACAGATCTTCGGAGCCCAAGCCCGTACAGTTCGAAGTGTTTGACGTAGCTGCGAGAGCGATTCGAAATACCAGGTGCAATGGGCCAGGACGACATAGTCAAACGAATCCTTAGGAAATGCGTTAGAACCATCGAAAGCGTCGAATTCGAACCGAAAGTCGATACGACCTCCCAGCGGTCCTGCCTTCAGATGAGCGGCTGAATCTCCAAGATTGACCGGTGCGCCATATTCGGGGGCCGCAATGTCTACCGCGGTCACATGCCCTGATGCACCAACCGCATTGGCCAACGCGGCCGTCGTGTCTCCCTGGCCACATCCAATTTCAAGGACTCTGGCTCCCTCTGGTATTTGCCAATCTTCCACGAGCCTCATGCGGAACTCGGTCTGGGAAAGTTGGGGGCCGGTGCTATACGGATAGGTGGCCATCAATTGGGCAATATCCTTGGCTAGGAGCATTGATGACCATTATGGGAAGCCGTCATACGTTCGGAATGGCGCCTATCGGATTTGCCGGTTATATTCTTTAAGAATCATTGACCTTTCGGAGACGTATGGTGTTTGAGAGACGAGATCTCCTTGGAAGTCATGAACAACTCGGTCGATGCGACCCCACCGCTGTTGTATAACACCCGTTCAAATTGGTCGAAGTACGAGCGCGGTTCTACTGGGCAGATAGATCTGAAGGCTTTGGTCGCGACCCTGGAAGGCTCTGTGCTGGATGGGATAGCGTGTGCCGGTCACGACACGACCGAGCCCGGCGAAACTCGAGTCGTCGGAGCTGAGGACGGTTTCGTAGTCGCGGCGGTCGGGCACAGGAATCCGCAAATCCGCGTAAGACTCGGTTCCGTGCAGGTTTACCGCAATGACCAATTCTCCCCTGCGGTAGACAATTCGCTTTGCCTCCTCATGCACTGATAGCTGCTCAATGAGGGTTGATTTGAGCAGGTGATACTTCTCATCCAAGTCCATCAGCGCTCGATCGAATGCGTTTAGATCTTGGTAGTAGAGCAAGGGATTGTCGAGGAGCGACCACTGACGCCTGGCGTAGTGATAGCTCCAGTTATTTCCCTCACGGGGAAAATCGATCCACTCGGGATGCCCAAATTCATTCCCCATGAATGAAAGCCATGCGTCCCCGCCGAGGCTGAATGTAAGGAGGCGAATCAGCTTGTGGAGGGCCAACCCACGGTCGATCAAGGGAGTTCGCTGACTGTGGGACATTCCGTTATACATGGCGTCTCCCATCAACCGAAACGCAATGGTCTTGTCCCCGACTAGGGCCTGGTCGTGCGATTCCGCGTAGGCCACATGCTTTTCATCGAAACGACGATTCAGGAGGACCGACCAAATTTCGCCCAACTGCCAGTCCTCGTCTCGTCGTTCTTTCAGGGTTTTTATCCAGTAATCGGGGATACCCATCGCGAGTCGGTAGTCGAAGCCGATGCCGCCCTCGATCTGCGGACGCGCCATTCCTGGCATGCCAGACACATCCTCAGCCACGCTGACCGCCCCAGGGTTTAGGTCGTGGAGGAGTGCATTGGCCAACTGGAGGTAGACCAACGCATCCTGATCGACGTTCGACCCGAAATAGCCTTCCCAATCCCCGAACTCGCGCCCGAGGCCGTGGTCTAAGTAGAGCATGCTCGTGACCCCATCGAATCGAAAACCGTCTAGTCGAAACTCTTCGATCCAGAAACGAATGTTTGAGAGCAGGAATCGCTGGACTTCGTATTTCGAGTAGTCGAATAGGAGTGAGTCCCAGGCGGGATGCATTCCACGACCACCGGCATGAAAATACTGATGGTCGGTCCCGTCGAACCGGCTGAGTCCCTCGCGAACGTTCTTTACCGAGTGACTATGAACCAAATCGAGGAACACTTTGAGCCCCAGTCCGTGCGCTCTATCTACGAGCGATTTGAACTCTTCCGGGGTTCCGAATCGCGAGGAGACGGCAAAGAAGGAGCTGACATGATAGCCAAAAGAACCGTAGTAGGGGTGCTCTTGGACGGCCATGATCTGAATCGCGGTATATCCGAGGCGCGCGACTCGCGGGAGGACCTGTTGCTCGAATTCAGCAAACGAACTGACCTTCCCTTCCTCACCGGCCATCCCAATGTGGGTCTCGTAAATGCGAAGAGCGGAGTTCGGAGAAGGCGGCGAGTGGTCCCATTCGTACTCCGGTGGCAGCCAGACTTGGCACGAAAAATCACGGGATTCGTTTTGGATCACCCGTCGTGCGTAAGCCGGGATCCGATCCATGGCGCCGCCATCCTCTCCGACGATATGAACCTTGACGAGAGATCCGTGACGCGGGGCAGTCGATTCGGGGACGAATAGACTCCAGGTTCCAAATTCGTCTCGAGTCAGGGAATGGCTCGAACGGTCCCATCCGTTGAAGTCGCCCGTGAGAGCGACGCTTCGTGCCCCCGGCGACCATTCTCGGTACCAGACCCCGGCCACGCCATCCAGCTCGCCGAGGTTGAACCCAAAATAACGGTGGCCCTGACTGATGTGTCCGAGAAGGCCGCCCTGGGCATCAAATCGAACGAGAGCGGCTGAGAATTGCTCCGCCCGGACAGCCAAGGCTGGGTCTAGGCTGGACATGTCGCCTCGAAAACGTTCGTTGTGATGCCCATCGTCGATTGCCCCCGCGCTCCCTCGGAATTTCTGGGCTGGTTTGCAACCCACGTGGCTCTAGACTACACGGTTTTAGGTGACAGCCCGACGATGTTTATGCGAATCCGGTTGGAGTCTGTTGGTTTGCGACCACTCGGTTTCTTCCAAGTCGTTTGGCTTTATACATCGCTTGGTCGGCACGACGTACGAGTTCTTCCTTGTCGGTTAGATCGGCCGTCAAGGCAGCCACCCCGATGCTTACGGTCACGCTTTGGTCGATCCACTTCGAAGCCTCCACAGCAGCTCGAATTCTTTCTGCTAAGACCACTGCGCCCGCATAGCCGGTCTTTTGGAGAACGAGAATGAACTCTTCACCGCCAAATCGCCCGGCGAAGTCGCACTCTCGCACGCTGGAACGGATGACCTCGGCCACGTTGCGAAGGACTTCGTCACCGATGGCATGCCCAAGGCCGTCATTGATTGACTTAAACTTGTCAACGTCGAGCAATAAAACGGAAAGCGGATCGCCGTATCGCTTTGCACCGGCGAACGCTACGTCCAGATACTCTTCGAAAGACCGACGATTTCGCAGCCCGGTGAGGCCGTCGGTGGAGGCGATCACTTCGAGTTGCGCATTGGCTACTGCCAAGGCATCCCGCTGGCTTTCCACCAACTGGTTGCTTTCGAAAAGAAGATCTTCGGTCCGCTTCCTTTCTGTGATGTCGACAGCGGCGCAGATCATGCCTACCAGTTCCCCGGTTGGGGCATAGAGAGGAAGCGTCCGGGCCAACAATAGGATCGACGTGCCGTCGTTTCTCAGCGCCTGTCCCTCTTCCGTTTCAGATCCTCCTGCATGGAGTGCCTCCTTGAACCACCGGTGGGCTTGGTCGCGGATGATTGAGGGCACGACCGTGTCGACAAAGTTGCGCCCGAATATCTCGGTGGCGGAATAACCGAAGAGCTTCTCGCTCATCTCATTCCACTCCATGACATTCCCCTGGAGATCAAGAGTCATTCCGGCAACTGGCATGCCTTCGAATAGACTTTCGAACCTGCGGGCGGAATAGTCAGAGAGAGACCTGAGCTCTTCGGCACGTACCAAGGCATCGCTGAGTGCGGCCTCTCGGTAGACCGTCGCTCGGCTTAAGAGCCTTAGCTCCAAAACGGACGAAAGCTGCCGGGCTAAGGCTTCGAGCGACTCAAGCTGTTCCTTACTCAAGGAACGTGCCTCCCGGTCAATCACGCAAAGCGTCCCGACCGGCACGTTCGACGCGTGAACTGGAACGCCTGCATAAAAGCGAAGGTGGAAGTCGCCCGTAACCAGTGGATTCTCTGCGAAGGCCTCGTCCAGCGATGCATCCTCTATGACGGTAGGCCCTTCCTTGTTGATCGCGTGGGAGCAAAACGAATACTCACGAGGAGTCTCGTTGACGTCCACTCCGACCTTTGCCTTGAACCACTGCCGATCCTGATCAATCAGAGTAAAGAGTGCGATCGGGGTACCACAGACTCGCGATGCCAGCAGCGTAGCGTCTTGATACACCTGTTCCACCGGCGTATCCAAGATGGAGAGCCGGGAGAGCATATCGAGTCGTATCCGTTCAGTCTCTGGATCGAATTGAAGCATGTTGCAGCGGTGGTAGCCCAATTCGATTATTGGCAATCAGCACACCATGCTTCCTGAGGAAACGGTTAATTGTCATGAGAAGGCCCGATGTTCCCATCGGCAATTTTGTGGGCTGGCATTGGCAAATCCTGGTGCTTTCGTCGGTTTGCCTTCGTCTTCTCACTGATCGGTCAGAGACTTTCGAGATTTATGGTGATCGTTCCGATGACTGGGTCTTGGGTCTTTTGTTAGTCATCCTCATCATTCTTCATTCGTTCGCCTTACGAATGAGCTGGGCTTCTTTTGAACTCAAGTGGTAGCCAGGTAGCGAATAAGGATGCGCGTCGGGCAGATTTTAGCCATGCATCGAGCCATCCTCCGAATTTCTCTTGCCTCCCTCGTTGCGGGCTCCCTATCGCTCGTTGCATTCTCAGCGGGCGAACCGAACACCCCGAAGCAGTTCATCGGAAAGACGATCAAAGCGCACCGGGACGCGGTAGCTTTTGCCCGAGTGAATCCAGCCAAATTGCTGAGCACCGATCCTCATTGGGTGGACGCAGCGAAGGAGGTCTACGCAGACCAAGCCCGAGTGAAGGCACAACTTCAGCGCCTGACTGCGAAAGAGCTCAAGAAGTTTGTCATTCGACGGGGATCAAAGAAGGGCCTGAAACTCGCCCTCACATTCGACGATGGTCCCCACCCCAATTTCACGCTTCAGCTGATCTCGATCTTGCAGCAGGAGCATGTTCCGGCCACTTTCTTTGTCATCGGGCACATGGCAGAACAATATCCAGAATTGGTTAAGTCGCTTAATGCGGCCGGTTTTGAGGTTGGTAACCACACCTACAGCCACGTTACGCTGACTAAGGTGACGGACGAGCAGGCTGACACGGAGTATCGTGCGACCAACGACGCCCTTCGACACATCCTTGGAAAATCGCCGCGATTCTGCCGACCACCGGGGGGCGATTTCGATTTAAACGTTCTGGAGGCGGCGGTTGGCGAGGGCTTAACTACCGTGCTTTGGACCGACGATCCCGGTGACTACACAAACCCGGGAGACAAGGTGATACTGGAATCAGAAACGGCGGCAATTTCGCCGGGCGGCATCGTGCTCCTGCACGATGGATCTCAAGACACCCTTGATACGCTCGCGGAGTTCATCCACTCGTGCAAGCGTCGAGGATTCCGATTCGTGACGCTCGACGAGTTGCAGAAGGACTAGAGAGGCTAGCCCCTTAAATAAGCCCTCCAGTCCCAAGTCTCGGCTTGATCGCAGGGCCTCATCGGCTCCACTGCGCCAACTCGCGCTGCGATTTCCGAAATCTTCCTCTGAAAGAGTTCGGTATTGACCACCGTGGCTTCGGCAAACGGTTTCGTCTTGCTACAGGGGTCACAGACTCCGATCAGGTTGATCGTGCGATTGCAGGCGGTATCGATATGATCGATTGTGGTCGCGATACCCTCACACGTTGCGCACTTACCCCCTTGTCGGTCCAGCACCTTAGCCCAGTCCTTCGGCGGGATAAGGGCTCGCCGCAAGGGTCTCCCGCCGCCGACCATGTACCACAGGTTCTGCCCGAAGGCTACTTGCCGATCAGGCTCGAAGATCGAGCCCTCGGAAAGTCCGCTTCGGAATTGGCGGACAAACGAGGCGGTTTCCCGACACTCATCTCCGCAGTAAGGACTCCTCTTGCAGATCGCCCCGACACCACAATTTGGACACTTCCCTGTCTCAAGGGCCACAAGATTCACCTCTCGGGGGGATCCGTAGAGCACTTGGTGGACCACGTACCGAAGCACGGCTCGGGCCTGGGATTCGATATCGAGGTCGGCTAGATTTTCATCAACGGAGGGAAGCGCGCTCGACAGTCTGGTCAACGCATCCCGAAAAGCAAGTGCTGGTCCCGACATCCCAAGCTATTCTGCGCCACCTTCATCAGGGCTCATTACATCAAAGCCTCGTCGAAGAAAGAGTATCGCAAAAGTCTGAAAGTCCAGCAACCTGGACCTACCTGGGCCACAGATCGAACAAACTGGCGAGAAGCAGTTTTCATTCGGAGCCCAATCGTAAACGAAAATGGGGCCCGCTATACGGAGTTAACAGTCTGTTTGCGTCCCGTCATGAGGCAAAAGGACCAATTGCCGGTAATTGCTGATATGATCAAATGACGAGTCTGGTGGCGATGAAGGAGGGACACGGTAGTCACGTCCTTTTGATCGCCAGCCTCGGGGTATTGCGCGGATGTCTTGCGTGCAATGAGTTTGTTAACCGGCGTTCGTGGCGTGGCCCGACCATGGCGCTGCCTCCTTCGGGTTCGAATCGAGAAAGCTTTCCATGATTTTTAGACATCTATCCGCGTTTTCTACACCTAAGAGAGGTGGCGTGCTCAAAGCCATTGCGCTTGGCACGGCACTCTTTTCCAGCGCACTTTCCTTCGGTCAACAAGGTACTTGGACTCAGGTCACCAACCCGTATCCGGTGAGTTCTCCCGAAACCGCACTCCTGCTCACCGATGGCTCGGTTTTGGTCAAGTGCTACATTGAAGGACTGTTTTCGATCTACTTTAAGTTCACTCCTGACAACAACTTCAGCTACCAAAACGGATCGTGGTCGCAGGTAGCTAGCTCGATTAATGGTGTTCTGTTCGGTCCAACCCACGTCTTGCGAGACGGTCGAGTTCTGATTGCGGGTGGCGAGTACACCGACACGGGTTACGGAGACAACCGAGCGGAAATCTACAACCCGGTCACCAACAGTTGGTCACTCTGTCCCGGGAGTCCCTATCCCGCCATTGGCGACACCGGATCTTCAATCCTCCCGGACGGGAGCGTTATCTGCAGCGATTGGAATGATGGGGGAACCGACATCTACAATCCGCTCACGAATACTTGGTACACCACCGGGCCCATGAACCAGGATACCGGAGATGAGGAGAGTTGGCAGCTACTTCCCGATGGTAGCGTCCTGAGCGTCTACTTCAGTGGCCAACGGTACATTCCTTCGCAGCACGCCTGGAAGTACACCGCGCCGCTCCCCACCAACATGGTGGACCAATTTTACGAGATGGGCCCGGTTGTCATCCTGTACAACGGCAAGGCGCTGGCTTTTGGCGCCGGTGTCGGTACGGGCGCGACCGCCATTTACACCCCGCCGTCTTCCCTGCTGGCAAACGATGACTCGTGGGTGCTCGGTCCGGTCATTCCCAACAACTACGGCTGTCCCGACGTAGCCGCTTGTGTGGAGGCCAATGGCAAGGTGCTGTTCGTTGCCACGCCGGTGTGGCTAGGAGACGCCTCTCTGTTCGAGTACAACCCGGCGGATAACAGCATTATCTCGGTCACCCTTCCCGACGCCAATTGGCTTTCCCGGAGCGATACCATCCGTATGCTGGCGCTTCCAAACGGCCAAGTATGGGTCACTTCGGCCGGTGACAATCAGGTGTGGCTCTACACGCCGACAAGCGCACCCGATCCTTCGTGGCAGGCACACCTCACCTCTTACACTCGAGCCAATGACGGTTCCTACCAACTGTTCGGAACCCAACTCAATGGACTGACTAACGGAGCGGCCTACGGGGACGAGGCGGAACCGAATTCGGGTTATCCCATCGTCTTCCTCCAGAACACCACGACCGGCAAGTTCTACTTTGCCCATTCGTTCAATCACTCCACTATGCAGATCGCGACGGGTAGTACTCCGGTCTCGACTCACTTCACTTTGCCGGCGGGACTTCCTAACGGCACGTACAACCTGTCGACATCGGCCTCCGGCGTGCCGTCGGCAAACTCACTGACGATAGGCTTCGGGCTCTCGATGCCAGCTAACACCACCGTCACGGCAACCCAAGGTGGAACGGTTTCCTACAACCTGCCAGTTGCCGACTACTTCACGCCGACTCGTATCGTCACACCCTCGCTCCGGGGCCCCTCTTGGGTCACATGGGACGGAACGACCCTCACGGCAAACCCGCCCTCGAACGTGAGGACGGGAACCTATCCAGTAACTCTGATGGCCTCCGACAATGGAACGCCGGCTGCTTCCGGAGTCACCTCGGTACTCGTTAAAGTTGCTCCGGTGGGTCTGCAAACGGTCAAGTTCTTGTCGCCATCGGTGCTGGCCGGAAACAGCGTACAGCTAAAAATTACGCTCACCCAGCCTGCCCCTCATGGTGGAACGGTGGTCTATCTTGCCCCGAACGCTTGGCTTACTTGTTCGTCTACGGTGACGATTCCAGAAGGCGCTTCCACGATCAACGTCACGGTAAATGCGCTCTCCACCTCGAAGCCGGTGCAAGGACAAGTAGGCGCCACGCTCAACGGCCTCACTATCCCGGCGACGGTTCGAGTGATGCCGAACAACAACACTTAGACCCCGATACGCTCAGGTTGCTGAAATTGGGCTCACCCTGCAGCTGCAGGATGAGCCCCTTTTTGTCCGCCGAGGATTCGACCCTACAAATCCACCAATGGAACTCACCGCTGGTAACGAATTGCACAAGAGTAGTCGTCGGCTAACTTTATGAACTTTCCTTCGCGTAGAATGCGTCATCAGACTCGATTCGTAGGGATGAATTTTTTATGATTTTCAGGCAAGCGATTGATAATTCGAGTCCTGCGACTGTGGCCGATGTGACATCAGCCCAATCGAAGGGGACACGTCAAATGATTGGAATGTTAAGAGGAGCGGTCCTCGCCGCTGCCCTAGCCGTGAGCGCCATATCGTTCGGGCAACAGGGGACTTGGACCCAGTTGAACACCCCTTGTCCAGAGAGCGCAGAGACCCCAGTGCTCCTCACAGACGGTTCGGTCCTCGTAAAGTCTTTCGACAATTTCCAGCACTACTTCAAGCTAACACCTACCGCTGACTTCAGCTATCAGGCCGGCAAGTGGACGCAGGTCGCTAACTCGATCAACGGCGTGCTTTACGGCCCAACCGAGGTCATGCGGGACGGTCGCGTATTCATCGCAGGTGGTGAGTACCTCTCGAACACCTCCAATCACAACACCGCCCAGATCTACAATCCGGTCACCAATACATGGACTTCGTGCCCGGACAGCCTCTATTCATCGATCGGCGACACCGGGTCAGCCTCATTGGCTGATGGCAAGATCATCTGCAGTAACTGGTCAAACAGCGGTACCGATATATACGACCCGGCAACCAACACCTGGACTGCGACTTCGCCGATGAACCAAGACACGGGAGACGAAGAGAGCTGGCAAATCCTCCCTGACGGGAGCGTGCTGAACGTCTACTGGAGCGGTCAACGGTTCATCCCTTCCCTGAATCAGTGGAATTACACGCCTGCCCTCCCCGCCACCTTCGTCGACGACGCGGGAGAAATTGGCGCTCTCGTTTACCTGTACTCGGGCAAGGCGCTGATTTTCGGTGGCTGCGTCAACACGGGAGCGACCGGCTTGTATACGCCGCCTTCGACTCTACTAGGAACCGATGACTCTTGGGCAATCGGCCCGGTGATTCCCAACAACTACGGTTGCGCGGACTGCCCTGCATGCGTCGAAGTCAACGGAAAGGTCTTGTTCATCGCGACGCCGACGGTTTTTGGCGCGCCGTTCTTCTTCGAATACGATCCAACGGCAAATACGGTCAATGCGATCAATTTCCCGAACACCAACGGAAATCCATCCTACGCGTTCCGGATGCTACAGCTCCCGAACGGTCAAGTCATGGTGACCGGATTTGGCACGCAGGTTTGGCTTTACACCCCAACCAGTGGTCCGAATAATGCTTGGAAAGCTAATCTCACCTCTCTTGTTCAGAACCAGGATAGCTCGTACACGCTGACCGGAACTCAGTTGAACGGCCTTTCGAACGGAGCCGCCTACGGTGATGAGTGCAACTCGTACACCAACTATCCGATCGTGTTCCTAAAGAACACGACCACGGGCAAGTATTCGTTTGCCCGCACATACAATCACTCCAACATGCTGTTGGCGACTGGTTCGACTCCGGTTTCGACCCAGTTCACCATGCCTGCTGGACTACCGGCTGGTCAGTATCAGGTCTCCACCTCCGCCTCAGGCGTCACCTCGGCAAACTCGATTACGATCGGTTTCGGGCTTCAGATGCCGACGACCGGAATGGTCCCCGCCACCCCTGGTGGAACGGTGACCTACCCCATGCAGGCCCACGACTACTTCCTTCCCGCCCGCACCCTCACATGCAGTGTATCGAAGGGCCCTTCGTGGGTCACCTGGGACGGAACAACGCTGACCGTGTCGCCTCCGAGCAATGTGTTGGCGGGCAACTACCCGCTCACGCTCTACGCGTATGACAACGGATCCCCGTCGGCTTCTGGAACTGCCTCGCTGCTCATCAGAGTTGCGCCAGTCAGCCTCCAAACGGCCGCATTTGCCGCCCCTTCAGTTCTCTCTGGAGGTACGGTTCAGCTGACGGTGACTCTATCTCAGCCGGCGCCTCACCTTGGGACGGTCGTAAAATTGACTCCCAAGTCCTCTGCTTTAAGCTGCCCAGCCAGCGTAACGGTTCCGGAAGGAGCAACTACTGCTACGGTGACCGTGCATGCGGCGACGACAGTGAAGCCATTGATCGGCCAGATCAATGCAACGTATGGAACGGCCAACATCCCGGCCACCGTGCGAATCTTGCCACAGCCGATTTTCTAGTCTGCTAAAAAATGGTCTGGCTCTGCCCGTGCTCAATCCTTTTGAGCACGGGCCGCTTTCTTTGTCAGTTTGGGCGAATCCGAGATACTATCGGGCACACTAGGCCCGACCATGAAAACCCAGCCCATACGCGCACTCAACCGAACGCGTTCCAAAATCCCGACTACCTGGGATCTGGTCTCGATCACAGTCGGTTGTGTGATCATGGCGTTCAGCTTCCGCCTGTTTACGAACGGAAACCACATCGTCGCGGGCGGGGTCGTTGGGCTCTCGACGCTGGCCCAACATCTCATGGGATGGGAGCCTGCCCTTTTCCAGTGGGCAGTCAATATCTGCCTTTTATTGATCGGGTTTCTGTTTCTCGGGAAAGCAGAAGGGTTTCGATCGGCATATGGATCGCTGGTATTGCCCCTCGCCATTATTCTCACCAGAAACGTACAGCCAATCACTCACGTGCCTCTGTTGGCTGCCATCTTCGGAGGTGTCGCCTATGGCGGCGGCTTGGGACTCGTGCTGCAGGGGCGTGGGTCGGTTGGTGGCTATTCTCTGTTGGCGCGCATCGCGGCGAAGCACCTTCCGGTTTCGGTAGTTGCTTCCATGTTCATCCTAGATGCGCTCACAATTGGTTCGAGCGCGTGGGTTTTTGGATTCGAAATGGCCATGTACGGCCTTATCGGAGCTTTCATCATGCGGCGGTGCGTGGAATCGGTCCTTGTAGGTTTGACCCATTCCATGATTGCGCTCATCATTACGAGCCAGCCGGACGAGGTCAAGCATCGGGTTCTCGTCGACATGGATCGCGGGCTTACCGTACTGTCAGGTAAGGGAGGATACACGGGAGAAAATCGAGACGTCTTGATGGTGGTCTTGGGCGCGTCGGAAGCGCCGACGCTAAGGCGCACGGTTAAAGAGTGCGATCCTCTAGCCTTCGTCGTTCTCACAGAAGCTTCTGAGGTTCTCGGACGCGGCTTTGGTGGTGACTAAGAGGCTCAGGCGGGTGCTCGCATGAGAAGTTCCGCGATCCTCGCGGCCTGACCGCGGATTTCCGGAACTGCCGTGGTCTCCCATCTCGATCCTCGACAAAGTGGACCGAGAGCCCATACGTGCCCAGCCCGCGAAGTTCTGCCGTCCGAATCCACGATGAGGCCCAATCCTAACGGATCGTAGGTGGCAAGTCCATGAGCAATTACGGACTCAAGAATCGGGATCTTCGCCCGCTCGACTTGAAGGTCTGGTCCCGTACAGTTGAGTATCCAGTCCGTCCGAATCAGTTCGGTACTCGTTTCGACCCTAAATCCATCACTCTCAACGGTAACCGATTTGAGGCGACCGATGCCGATGTCTAACCTCCCGAGTTCCACCAGGCCTTGGAGGATTTCGCTGGTGACTTCCGGGATTCGATGACGGTGGGCGTCCCAAAATGGCCTTAGCCGGCTCACGAACCGTCGGCGATCTTCCCACGAGAGCTGCTCCCAGATGTCTTGGGTATGCGGCCGAATCCCGTCCATAGCGGCACGCCAGTTATCTCCGGCAGCCCGAAGAAAGTCGATCAAGCTTTTCGCTAAGTGGCGGCGGTCAAGGCTTGAAGGATCGAACGGCAGAGTAGTCCCAAGGCGATGTGTTCGAGGAATCAACCCGCGTCGAGATCTCGCCAAAATCAGTCCGGAATGACCTCGTGAAACGAGCGACAAAACGAGGTCAACCATCGTAAGGCCGGTACCAAGGATTAGAACCGAATCCTGTGATTCGATGCAGGACAGCGCGTTTGGCGCCCACGGGTTGCGAAGATAGTGAGGCGAGTCCTCAATGACCTCAAGTTCCGTCGGGGTCCTGGGCCCCAAATGCCCGGTCGCGAGAACCAATTCATCGATCGGAATGGTGGCTCCCCCTTCGGTCTTAACGCTGAGCGTGGGTAAGTTTTGAATTTCGATCGCTCGCTCGCGTATCACGGTCAGATGCCCCGCTGAGTTCTCCGCCGCCAGCATCAAGAGTTCCCCAATGTAGCGACCGTACTCACATCGAGGAGCGAACTGTTTGCCCGCATCACTGACTGGGATCTCCATCGCCCTCGCATACCATTCAGAAAAGTGATGTGGGCGATCTACGAACGCGCTCATATTGGAGCATCGAACGTTCAGCAAATGCATGGGCTCGGAGGTCCCATAGGGCACCCCGCGTCCCACCTCGAGAGATGGCTCGAAGATGAGAACCTCATCCCCAGACTCGAAGGTCTCTAACAGATGGATGGCGACGAGCGCCCCAGCGGCCCCTCCTCCGACGATTCCGATCTTCTTCAAACGAATAGCACCTCTAAGACGATACTCGTTTAGGTGCGTGAGTCCCACGAACCAGAGATGTTTGGGAGGTTAGCGGTTGGGAGGCCGCGTCAGTTAGCGGTCAGGGAGCCAAGTCCGATCCCGTTATGCGCGGAGTAGGGCATAGAAGGTTGTTTCCAGTCAACCTTTATTCCAGGAATTGAGTCAGGTCCTTCCTCAGCCGACGGCCGATGCCTGTTCTCTCCAACAGTGAATCGGAATGGATCAAACTAGTTAACATGCCTTTAATTGGTCCGGCGCCAGTTCCGGTTGAAATTCGACCGGGAATGGTGATCGCTCATAGCTGTGTCGTGAAGCCGTTGGAGTACCGCCTCGCCTCTCCGGAGAGTTCTGGAAAGGCGAACGACGAGGTGATCCCGATTTTTCCTTCGGCCGCCGTCACTGTCTCAGGCAACAATTTGGTCGTCGATTTCCAGGGCGCCACTCTTTCAGGTACTCCCCTATCCTCAGACCCAGATGGAAGGAAAGGCCTAGGAATCCGTGTTTTGGGCAAGAACGTCACGATCAAGAATGCTCGGGTCCGTGGCTACCGGGTTGGCCTACTGGCTGAAAACTGCGTCGGGCTAAAGCTGGTCAACTGCGACATGTCCTATAACTGGAAACAGCGGCTTCGTTCAACGTTGGAGCGAGAAGACGAAAGTGACTGGCAAAGCTATCACCACAATGAGAAGGGAGAATGGTTCCGATACGGCGCCGGCATCTACCTTCAAGGCTGCGATCGATTTGAGATCAAAAACACTCGAGTCAGAGGAGGTCAATGCGGTCTGCTGATGACGCGGTCCAATAATGGCCGAGTCTGGAACAGCGACTTCTCCTTTAACAGCGGCCTCGGAATCGGCATGTATCGATCGAGCGATAACCAGATCATGCATAACCACATCGACTGGGATGTGAGAGGCTTCTCCTATGGTGTCTACAACCGAGGCCAGGACAGTGCTGGGCTGCTCGTCTTTGAGCAGTGCAACCGAAACACGTTTGCGTACAACTCGGTCACTCACGGCGGCGATGGATTCTTCTTGTGGGCTGGTCAATCCACGATGGACTCCGGCGAAGGCGGTTGCAATGACAACATCGTCTTTGCCAACGACTTCAGCCACGCCCCGACGAACGGCATCGAGGCTACGTTTAGCCGAAACTACTTTATTGGCAATTCGGTTCTAGAGTGCTGGCACGGCGTGTGGGGAGGCTACTCCTACGACACCAAAATTATTGGCAACCGGTTTGAATTCAACGCGGAAGCGATCTCAATTGAGCATGGTCAAGACAACGTTATTTCGCTCAATCGATTCGAACGAAACAATACGGGAGTCGGTATTTGGCAAGACCCGATCGCCGATCGGACGTGGGGATACCCCAAACATCACGAGTCGGGAAGTCACAGCTATGTCATCCGAAACAATCGATTTCTAGAGACCACGCACGAATCGATCTCACTGAGAAACACCACTGACGTCCTCATTGACGACAACTCTTTTAATCGGCTGCCGGTCGCGATCGCGCTGAAAAACTCCTCACATGTAGTCACAGGGGGCAACTCCTTCGATACGGTCCAGAAGCCAGTACGGTCTGACAACGAAGGCTCGGGAAACATGCTCGACGTGGATCAGGATCAGGTTTCCTCAACTTCAACGGGTGAGCAATTACCGGCTGGAACAATCGACGGCAATGGTCGCCCCATCCTAGAGCCAGAGACACCACTCGACCTGTATCTGGCCAGATTCGAAGACGTTGCGCCAGCCAGCTATTCCAAAATTGTGAAAGCAATTCGGGAGCAGGGGTCGGGAGACTACGACGCTTACATGGTCCCTCCTTTGAAGGGAGGAGTCATCCCGTTCCTGAGTCCAAATACGCTCAGGGGTCAGCGATATATTCTCGTGAATGAATGGGGGCCATACGACTTTCAACGTCCAATTCTTTGGCCGAGGGGCGCCAGCGCTGTAGATCCAACTCGACAAAGATTCGAGATCCTTGGACCCGTTGGAAAATGGCGAGTCGTTTCCACCTCAGGCGTAAAATCGCTATCCTCGAAGACCGGAGCCGTTCCGGGTGAACTCGAAGCTGTAATGCCGACTCATCAATCCGGAGAAACCCAGATCGAACTCGAATACTTGGGAGGGGTCACGGTCGACGAAAAGGGAAATACCACCCAAGCCGGGAAGCCTATCCGCTTTCACTACGGTCGATTTTACGCCCCGATAGCTTGGGACATCAACTTTTACGGTTGGGATAAGCAGAGTGATCCTCGCACGTTGCCGGCGGCTTTCGCACAAAAACTGAGACTCGCTCCTCTTGCGCACGTTCATCGTGACTCATTAAATTATGCCGGGTACGGAGCGTTTGAGAAGGGGGTGCCAGCAACCTACTTCGCGACAGTCGCTACCGGAAAACTTGCCTTGCCGTCTGGCGAATACACGTTGGAACTCACCACCGACGACGGAGCTCGTTTGTTCGTCGATGGCAAACGTGTCATCGATGAATGGCATTACCAAGGCCCGACCGCCTACTCAATCAAGCTCAAGGGCGGAGCTCATGACCTGAGAGTGGAGCACTTTCAGATCGACGGCTACTCGGCCCTAAAGCTGGTCGTCCGCAAAGGCTAAGTGCCGGTTGATTAGTCGACTTCGTATAGTTCTATGGGCAATCCGTCCGGGTCTGCGAAGAAGCAGAATCGGGCGCCGGTAAGCTCGTCGATTCGTACGTCTTCATGAGTCACGCCGAGCACCCTGAGATGCGCTAAAGCAGCTTCAATGTTGCCTACGCGCAATGCGAGATGGCGCAGACCGCAAGCTTCGGGATGGCTCACTCGTACTGGAGGTGTCGGGAAAGAAAAGAGCTCAATCTCGATCCCGTCCGGCAAACGCAAGTTCAGCTTGTGGGAGTTTCTCTCGGCCCTGAACATCTCGCTGACAACCTCACACCCGATCACATCCAGATAGAAGCGCTTAGAAACGTCATAGTCCGAGGCGATGATCGCAACATGGTGAACGCCAGATAGGGTGGTCATGGGGAGCTAAACGGTCGCAAAGTTAATGCGCGGCGTGAGCTCCGAGCGGTCCCTGCGGATCTAATAGGCTACCTACAGTCGCCCATGTTAAGATCACTGAATCCACCCAGTGGGCTCTGTCGGGATCGGAGACGTACCAAATCAAGCCTTCGGGGCTGACACCCCAGTCGCGTCGCCTCAGATCGGTCGGTGCTCGATTCGCGTATTGAGAGGCATGTTTGGGGGCCAAAATGGTCTGAAGCTCCATGCTCAGTTTGGCTTTCAACGCATCTACTGAATGGCGGTCTTTCCGAACGACATCCAATAGGGAGAGCACCGATGGTTTCCCGTCGATCACTCCCCAGTTCTTCGTGACCGCAGTAGTTGACGAGAGGCTCGCCGAACCCGGCCAGTCGTAGTCGGTTCCGCCTTCGCTTATCAAAGAGTCTGAATGGTACGTCAAACCCAACTTGACGGTGACCCCGTAGCCTGGGTGATCCTTATCGATTAACGAGGTAGAGATGTTCTTCAATCCCTGCCTCTCAATGCGCCGAATGCTCTTCTCCAGGTCTGCGCGAACTAAGGTCGCTAAAGGCGTATGAGCAGTTGGGATCTCCCAGGAAACCTGGATTCGCCCCGTTCCCTGCGTTCGGGTGAACGACATTTTTCGGATGCCGTGGTCTCTCGAAATCGCGTGGCTGCAGGTAACGACAAGGATGAGGGCCGAGGTCGAGAAGAGTCTCATAGGAACCTAACTCGCATCATAGTGGGAGCGCCGTCTCAACGACAAATGAATGGCTAGTGGACTACTCGTCGAGATGCGCCACAAAATCTACCAATGACTCATCGACAGGCTTCTGAGGCCCAACGCCAGCCGCTTCGAGCTTGGAGGTGGATAACACGCTGTATGCCGGGCGTTTCGCGGGGGTGATCCAATCTGAAGTAGAGATCGGCTCTATCTCGATGGGAGAGTCGATTTTATGAAAATCGGCATAGGTCCGAACTGCGCGCTTGGCAAAATCGAACCAGGTCATGGCTTCGGGACCAACCGCATGGTAGACCCCCGGAAAGAGATTCTGTTCTGCGATGTCGGTCAAAACGCGGGCGAGTTCGACGGTGTGGGTAGGACAGCCAATTTGGTCATTCACGACCCGCAGGCTTTTGCCCGCTTTCCAAGCTTTGATGATCGATCTCGGAAAGGAATGTCCATGGGGACCGTACAGCCAAGCGGTGCGCACAACGATCGCATTGAAATGCGACTGCAGGACTTCCCGCTCTCCGGCTTCCTTTGAGCGTCCATAGGCGCCCAGGGGATGCACCCGCGACTCCTCCGTATAGGGCGTGCTCGCGGTCCCGTCGAAAACGAAATCTGTGCTGAGATGAATCAGTCGCATCTTGGCCGCGTTGCATGCGTGGGCGAGGTAGCCAGGGGCGATCGCGTTCAATTCGGTCGTGGCGCGAATGTCTTGCTCGGCTTTGTCGACTGCCGTGTACGCGGCACAGTTGATACAAAGTTCGAAGTTCCCGAACTCCTCGGCAAGTACGCGGCCAGAACTCACCGGGTCGGTCAGGTCGAAATCCGCGTGAGAGGGCGCCACCACTTCGTGGCCACGAAGTTCGAGTTCCACCCGCAAATCCGATCCGAGCATCCCGGACCCACCCACCACCAGAATATGCATTAGCTGTTTTGCAACTCGCGTATCACCGCGTCGGTGTACTCCGTCGTTGACGCAGTGCCACCAAGATCCCCGGTCACAATCTTGCCGTCAGCTAGCACACGCATCACGGCTCGGCTTATTCGGTCTGCGAGTTCCGTTTCGCCAATGTGGCAAAGCATCATCAATGCACTAAAGAGCAGTGCGGTTGGGTTAGCGATGCCCTTCCCGGCAATGTCCGGCGCTGATCCGTGGACGGCTTCGAACACGGCGCATGACTCCCCAATATTGGCTCCTGGCGCAAGGCCAAGTCCGCCAACCAGACCAGCGCAAAGATCGCTGACGATATCACCATAAAGGTTCTCGGTGACCAAGACATCGAACGTCTCAGGCTTGATCACCAGCTGCATGCAACAGTTGTCGACGATTATGTCGTCGGCTTTGATCTGCGGATACTCCTTGGCCATCCGGTAGAACTCCTCAAGGAACATTCCGTCCGTCAGTTTCATGATGTTGGCCTTGTGAACAGCGGTGATCCGCTTTCGATCTTGCCGAACCATCATTTCAAAGGCGTACTTACACAATCTTCGACAGCTGAGCCGGGTAATGATCTTCGTGGCCAGGGCGACATCGGGATGAGGCTGGTACTCAACCCCCGCATAAAGGTCCTCTGTGTTCTCGCGAACGATGATGATATCGATGCGGGATTTGTCGAAGTATCCGACCACGCCGGGCAGGGTAATGGCGGGTCGGACATTGGCGAAGAGGTCCAAGGCTTGTCGCAGGGCGACGTTGGCGCTCGTGTGTCCTTTTCCTATTGGCGTGGTGGTGGGACTCTTTAGGGCGATCCCGATTTCGCGAATTGTTTCGATCGTTGCCGGCGGCATCGCAGGTAGGCCCTTGTCGAGAGCCGTCTGGCCCGCTTCAAGAGCGACGTAGTTGGCTTCAAACCCCGCCGAATCAAGAATCTTGAGGACGGCGTCCATGATCTCCGGGCCAATCCCGTCACCAGGCAAAATTGCGATGCGTCGTTTGCTCATCCTAAACATATTGGCCGATTCGGCTAATTCCTTCATGCAAACGGAAACTCTGAGACCAGGTCTAAGGAAACTCTGAACGAATTTGGTCGTTTCTACTATTGGGAGTTATGTTAGTGAAGAATTTACGATTCAACGGCCTCGCGACTTTGGCAGTTTGCCTCGTTTTTGCGCTGGGAGCCTCGGTGAGCGCTCAGAGAGACCACGGCAACCACGGTAGTTGGGGTGGTTCGCGCAGCGGCGGGGACCGGGGCAGCTACGGTTCTTCTCGAGGAGACGTCCAGCGCTCAACGTCAAACAATCGCGGAACGGTCCACTACGGCACCAACAACAACGTATCAAGGGATTTGCGGACCGGCCGAGTGTCCGTTGATCGCATGCCCCCGTTGCGCCGCTATGAGCCTCACGACTGGGCATGGAATCATCACGACCTATTCCATGACGGCTATCGGTGGGGTTACTACCACTACGATCGATGGTGGAGAGACGATTCTTTCCTATTTGGGTTCTATCTTTTCTCGCCAGTTGGGCCATGGGTTTATTCACCGTGGTACTACTATCCTTCTCTTCCCCCTTACATTTCCCAGGATCGCGTGATCATCGTGAACAGCGAACCTTCGGATTGGGGCTCTATTAACGACGGCTGGAGAGAGTATCGATGGACTCCTCCATCTGGAGGAAGGGGAGATTACACCGATCTTGACTATGCCCTACAGGATTTGACTATCGTTTTTGACGATCGAAATCCGGAAGCCATATCTCGGCTGTGCCCAAGTTCAGGCAGGGTGGCCATTTACAGCGACGGCAGGTATGGGTATTCGCTGAACTCTGGTGACTTTTACGACACCTTTAAAGATGGCGCCACTGGTCCGAGGACGACGAACTATCGCATTCTCCAAGTCAAGACCAACGGTCACGATGTCGCAAACGTGCTTGCTCAGCAGGATTACACCGATCCTTGGGGCAAAGCAGTGTCGGTATTCCACACCTACCGACTCGTGCAAGAAGGACCGAACGTCGTGATTCGATCTTTTGGTACCTATCAAACGCGACCTTGGTGAAGTTAAAAATCGCATCCTAGCCGTTTCGGACTAGGCGAAGCAGCACGGGATCGTCCGAGAAACGGGCGATCCCCTCTTGCGCGACCAGTTGCTGTTCTCTTTTTCGCCCCATGTCTCGGAGGCAAAGGGCGAGCCATCGATAAGTGTCCCTCAAGGAATCCGACTCATCCGGTGAGAGGTCATGCCGAGTGTAGGCAAGTTTGCGAGCCTCCTCAAACCACGGTACAGCCTGGGCCAGCGAACGTGAGTAGGCCGCCAAATAGAATCCGGTCTCGTATCTCAGGCGGAATTCAGTGGGATTTTCTTCGACTCCCCGCTTGAGGAACTTCACTGCGTCTTGCGGTCCCGTCGTGGTGTTTCGCGCCACGATCATGGCCCCCATAGTCCATCCGGGAATGAATGAGGGATCAACGGTTGTCATCAATCGAAAGAGAGGGATGGCAGTTTCCGGGGGGTTGTGCGTATGTCCACGCATATCCTTATAGGCGCCGCAAGCCCGTTCGAGGTCTCCGATCCACCCGCGAAAGTCCTGGTTGGCGGCAGGAATCACGGTGGTCTCGCCCGTTCCCTCTCCTTGGCCAAGATCAGAGGTACCCGCAACTGCGGACTGTTGCCCGGTGTGTTGCTCGGTTGAGGTTTGAGGCCTCATCTCGACGCCGTTGTGCAAATAAAGGTCGGCATGGAGGTACAGCCAGGTCGCAGCCGACATTCGAAACTGTCCGAGCAGCGAAGCCGAAGCATGCGTCTCGTGGGCTTCGACTCCGGCGAGTTGGACCTTTGGATTCACCACGTCTGCCAGTTGTCGAGCCTGATTACCGCTTACCCCCACCAGGACAATAGCGGCGCAGGCGCCCCAGGTGGCTTTCATCAGAACGCCCGCCTTCGAAGGATCAGCCAACTGCCAAAGAGTGCGGAAGAGGAATAAACGACGGCATATCCCAGCAGTCCCCCAACGACCGACAACGATACGGGAGACCAATCGATATAGACCAGCCGCGCTCCAAGGTCAAAAAGGTGAGTCTGGGGAAGAAAGGCTTCGACAACTCGGCAAACCGGGAGCGAGGCCGGAGATCCTTGGGCAGTTAACACGAGTGCCCGAGAGAGCATCGGGGATCCGAAGGCAAGGATGAATGTGGTGGTTGCAGCAGCGGCTGGAGTCATTACGGTACTCAGGCCCAAGCCGACCGAACAGACCACCGCTAGTCCGAGACACTTCACGAATAAGTATTGAAAGGCAATCGCGCCAAGGTGAACATGAAGCCCAAACAGCACGGCGCTCACCAGCGCTGCAAGGATCAAGAAGCCCGCCCAACTGACGACGACCGCGCCGAGGAACTTACCAAACAGCAAGTCTCCTCGCCGAACGGGGCGTGCCAGCAGCGGATAGAGCGTCCGATTCTTGACCTCTTCGGGGAAGACCCGGGATGAGGTCAGGACGGCAAGAATCGTCGAGAATGCGCCCAGTACGGTAACAGCAAGATCCTTCATAAAGATCTCAAGCCCCGTGATTCCCACGAGTCCTAGAGCCGCCGCCGCAAAGATAATGACGACTCCCAGAATTGCGAGGACCCAGACATCCTTTCGACGAATCGACTCTGTTACGACGCCCTTTGCCAGGGTAATCCAGATTCTTGGCCTCATGCGGCCCTCCTAAGGGTTTCAATGAAGTAGGTCTCGAGAGAACCCTCTCGAGCAATGAGATCGACCACTTTGCCCGAAGCTGAGTGAATCCGATCCACCGCTTCTAGCAATTTGGGTCGTGTGTCAAACGAGGCGAGCCGCGACTCTCCCCTGAACGAGACGCTTCGGGCAATATCGCCAAGCTCGACTTCACCCAAGTAAACGACGGCAAACTGCCGAAGTTCTTCCTGAAGCGGAGCCAGAGCCCTTTCGTCAATCAGGCGTCCCTTGTCGATAATCAAAATTCGATCGCAGAGGTTTTCCACTTCACTCAGTTCGTGACTTGAAAAGAAGAGCGTAACGCCTTGGCGCTGGCGACTCCGAAGAAGCTCTCTGAGTTCTTGACGTCCAACGGGGTCCAGCCCGCTCGTGACCTCATCCAGAATGAGGAGCTTAGGCCTTCCGAGCAAGGCTTGGGCGATGCCAACGCGCTGAAGCATCCCCTTGCTCAATTTGCGATTTGGCGTTTTCATCCACTTACTCAGCCCAACGAGTTCAAGAATAGACTGAGCTTCCTTCTTCAAGGCCGCCCCACGAAGCCCCTGAAGTTCCCCGTAGAACGTCATGGTCTCTAGGGGCGAGAGGTAGGGGTAATACATGGCAACTTCGGGGAGATAGCCGGTGACTCGGCGCGCAGCAACGGAACCCGCAGCATGCCCGTAAATCTCGCATTGTCCGCTCGATGCGGGGACGAACCCCATCAGCGCCTTGAGCGTTGACGACTTTCCCGCCCCGTTCGGACCAAGAAATCCAACAATCTCCCCTTCCCTGACCTCGAAGGAAAGACTCGATACCGCTTCCGTATACTTCCCGCCGGAGGACGGATACCTCACGACAAGATCCGAGACCGCAATTGACTGAGCCATAGTTCCTGTTAGAATTGTCGGCAAGCGATTTCCACGTCTCCAGCCTGAGATGCGAACCGATCAATCCCGAAATAACGTCTTAGGTAGCGGAATTCAGCCGAGAGGACTCGCGTATTTTCGCCTGGCAGGTTAGAATAGAGGGGTCTGCGGATCGCGAATATTCTAGTTGGCCGGAAATGAGTGGATCTCTGACGGCTCGGTAAGGAAAACGACACCTGATGCTTTATCAAAGATTCAATGCCCTTTCAGCTGATTTCGCTGGTCGAGGCTCACGCAGAACAGGAGAGACACTCTAATGCTTGCACTTATCGCTTTCTCGCTTCAGGCAGCTTACGCCTCAACGATTCACACGAGCTACTCGAACGATCCCAACGTAGTCGTGCCGGCATCCACGGCGGTCCACTGGTATGACCACGCCAAGCCCCACACCAACTACTTGATCTATAAAGGTCCAGACCCTCGTGCGCAAGAGGCCAGCCCGATTGCTCTCAACCTGAATGGTCCGCTTGTTGGAGGCTTTCCTCCCGGATTCCATCCGGCCGACGTTAGAAATGCCTATAACGTCTCGCTGAGAGGCTCGAAAGCAATTGCCGTGGTAGATTACGGTCACCTTGCAACGGCGCTTACCGACTTCAACCATTTTTCACAAACTTTCGGTCTTCCTCAAGAAACGTCTAGCGATCCTCTTGCTAGCAGCAACAAGGTATTCCAGGTTGTCTATCAGGTCTCGGGAACAACTCCTCCCGTCGACAAGGGTTGGAACGGAGAAGAGGCTCTCGACATCGAGTGGGCCCACGCGTTAGCCCCAGACGCAAAGATTTACGTTATCGAATCGAGCGACGGCAATTTGGATGCTTGCAACCAGATCGCGGCAAGCCTTCTGAACGTCAAGGAAGTTTCAAACAGCTGGGGTTACCCTTTTGAGGGCTTGGGGACGTCCGAGCTAGGCTATGACCACTACTACGTAAAGAGTGGAGTGGTGTTCTTGGCGTCTGCGGGCGACTTTGGCGGAGTCCAAGAGTATCCATCCACGTCTCCAAACGTCGTGGGCGTTGGTGGTACGTCCCTGTTCATGAACGGCGCCGGGACAGTGGTCACCAAAGAGACGGCTTGGTCGGACAGCGGCGGTGGTCCTAGCTCCTACGAGCCTCGCCCTGCATTCCAGAACGGCATCGCGAGTAAGGTGGGCACTTTCCGCGGAGCGCCTGACCTGGGTGGCATTGCAGATCCCTACACCGGTGTTGCCGTGTACTCGACGAGCGACCTCGGAGGGGGAACTTCCAACCCTTGGTACGTCTTTGGAGGCACGAGCGTGGCATGCCCAGTGGTTGCGGGGATCCTCAACACTACGAACACATTCTTTGCTAGTACGACGGTCGAAGAGAATTTGATCTACAGCCTGCTCGGAACGTCACACTTCCGAGATATCACTCAGGGTTCGGCTGGAACCTTTTCGGCGTCAGTTGGCTGGGACTACATCACTGGTTGTGGATCGCCGCTCGACCTAACACAAGGCGTCGTTACGGTTACGGGCGCACCGGATCAAGCGAGTTCGCCGACGGGAACGCCCGTTTCAACGAGTGTTTCCAGCTTGGCTGCTACGGACGGGGTCACTTACCAAGTTCGCGGAGTTCCATTCGCGGGCCTCGGTTCCACGGCAGACGTCCGAGCCCACTTCACGATTAACGGCGCGATTCCGGCGAAAGCAGCCTCCGCGACGTTCACGATCACGGCCAAGGCTGAGTTCCCGAATGCGATCAACGAAATCTTCTTGTACAACTACAAGACGGCTACCTATGATCTGTTCGCCACTCCGTTGCTGTTGACGACGAACAGCACGTACACGGTGACCCTGTCGACGGCTCAGGCTCAGCAGTACGTCGATGCGTCTGGCAACGTGAGCGTGCTTTCCCGAGCACTCCTGCCCCAGAAAGCCTACACCCGCGTCAACCAGACGTTCCTGTACAGCGTCGATTCGATCGGCGTCTCCTACTCGTTCTATCAGAACTAAGGAAGGGGCTTCGAATGAGGGCCTGTCGACAAAGTCGGCAGGCCCTTTTTGTTTTGTGTTGGCGTACGTTGTTCCAGC
The DNA here is from genome assembly GCA_903904815.1 of uncultured Armatimonadota bacterium. Classification (GTDB taxonomy): domain Bacteria; phylum Armatimonadota; class Fimbriimonadia; order Fimbriimonadales; family Fimbriimonadaceae; genus Fimbriimonas. The sequence continues at coordinate 113,809 of CAIVDU010000010.1, read as the reverse complement.
TGGACGGCGGTGAAACGAATCATTCTGGTGGAGTTTGCAGCTCGCAGTTTGCAGTCCGGAATGTTCAGTTCGAGAGTGCGTTGAGTTTGTAGGCGGTCTGCGGAGAAACGAAGATTCCAGCCGCGGGGCAGCCGGAATTGGGAGGCATCTTGCCCTGGACCGATAACCGCCAACATTCCATGCGTGCACGGTCGAAGCGGAGCCTCTGCGGGTAACCTGATAGCTAATCCATGAAGCTTCACGAGTATCAGTCGAAAGACCTTCTGGCACGCTATGGCGTACCGGTTCCTGCTGGAGAAGTGACGAGCGATCCTGCTGAGGCGCGAGCAATCGCCCAGAAGCTCGGCGGAAATGTCGTCGTCAAAGCACAAGTCCTGATGGGCGGCCGCGGTAAGGCGGGCGGCGTCAAGCTGTTCACCGACGCCGATAGCGCGTCCGAGTTCGTTACCAACCTCCTCGGGAAGCGGCTCGTGAGCATTCAAAACCCTCAGGGGATGCTCGTAGAAAAGGTGCTGATCGCCGAAACGATCGACATTGCCGAGGAATATTACGTCGCCGTACTCTTGGATCGAAACATCCAGAAGCACATCGTGATGATTAGCGCCGAAGGCGGAATGGAAATCGAAGAGGTGGCCGAGAACCACCCTGATGCGATCGTAAAACTGGCGATCGATCCAATTTGGGGCCTCTGCGACTACGAACTACGAAAGGCCGTTCAGGACGCGAAGATTCCTAAGCCGGCTCAGGGCCAAATGGTCCAGATGATCAAGAAGCTGGTCAAGGCCTACCAAGAAGCTGACGCAGAGATGGTGGAGATCAACCCCTGCGCGTTCACCCCCGATGGCAAGCTTATCGCCGCCGACGCAAAGGTCTCGATCGACGACAACTCGCTATATCGTCACAAGGAATACAATTCATCCTCCGACGACACGGCTGAAAACCCGATTGAGGCAGAAGCCAACCGAAGGGGCATTGCTTACGTGAATCTCGGCGGCGACATCGGAATCATGGGCAACGGAGCGGGGCTCGTGATGCAGTCACTCGACGAAATCAGCGCCGCTGGCGGTAGACCGGCTAACTTCCTCGACGTAGGCGGCGGAGCCCAAGCGGATCGCGTAAAAAGTTGCGTCGAGCTTATCCTGATGGATCCCAATGTAAAGGGTCTCTTGATCAACATCTTTGGTGGGATCACCCGCGTGGATGAAGTGGCCAAGGGCGTGCTCCAGGCGTTCGAAACGATTGACCTGAAGGTACCGGTGGTTGCCCGAATCGAAGGGACGGCTGTTGAAGAGGGTCGCAAGATCTTGGAAGGGTCGGTCATCATCCCGGCAGAGACGGTACAGGAAGCAGCTCAGAAGATTGTCGAGCTCTCCTACGCAAAGGCTTAAAGAATGGGATTCGTAAAGAGAACCCACTCATGTGGGGAACTCCGCGTTGCTGACGCGGGACAACAAGTCACGCTCAACGGTTGGGCCCATCGGGTTCGTGACCTGGGCGGCGTGCTGTTTATCGACCTTCGTGATCGAACCGGGCTGGTACAGCTTACGTTCGATCCGACGCTTTTCCCGAATCGAAGCGAGCTTCGCAACGAGACGTGTCTGTCTATCAACGGCACGGTCAAGGAGCGCGCGGAAGAGACGAAGAACCCTAAGATGGGTACGGGCGAAATCGAAATCGTCGTGAGCGCCTACTCTGTTCTGGGCACGGCAAAGCCGCTTCCCTTCCCGGTCAGCGATGAGGAACAGATGCAGTCGGTCAACGAGGAGCTTCGAGTTAAGCACCGCTATCTCGACCTTCGTCGACCCTCGATGTATCGCCGACTTGCGATTCGGTCCTCCCTCATCAAGCGGATCCACCGGTATCTCGATGCCCAAGACTTCCTGGAAGTTGAGACTCCCATCATCACCAAGTCGACCCCCGAAGGCGCTCGAGACTATCTCGTGCCATACCGGCTCGATTCGGGTAAGTGGTATGCGCTCCCCCAGAGTCCTCAGCAGTACAAACAATTGCTGATGGTGGCCGGGATTGAAAAGTATTATCAAATCGCGCGCTGCTTCCGAGATGAGAGTTCACGCGCCGACCGTCAGCCGGAATTCACTCAGCTCGACATGGAAATGTCGTTTGTGACCCAGGAAGACATCCTGACGCTCGCGGAATCGCTTACTATCGACGTCCTTAACGGCGTCATCGAAGAGTTCACACTCGATAAGTTCAAGATCGAACCCTTCGAGAGGCTAAGCTACGACGAGGCGATGCACCTTTACGGCTGCGATAAGCCAGATCTGCGGTTTGGACTAAGATTGTTCGACCTGACCTCCGCAGTCGCCGGTACCGAGTTTGGCGTCTTTAAGAACACACTCGAAGCCGGTGGAGTTATCCGTGGCGTTCGGTACCCGGGTGGCGCCAAGATGTCCCGAAAGGAGATCAACGCGCTCGACGAGTTCTGCCGGGAGCTTGGAGCTAAAGGCATGGCCTGGCTCGCCATTGAGTCCGAAGCCGGGGAAGGATCTACCATCCTCTCTTCAGGACAAGCCATCCGAGGCTCGATCGCCAAATTCTTCAAACCGGAAGAGTTGGAAGCGATCGTCAAGACGAGTGGAGCTGAGTCCGGTGACCTGATCTGCATGATTGCCGACTCTTACGCGGCCGCCAACAACGTGTTGTATCGGCTGCGACTAGAGATTGGACAGCGAAGCGGCCTGCGCGATCAGCGCGTGCTGAAGTTCTGTTGGATCGTCGACTTCCCTCTCGTGGAGTGGGATGCGGACTCTGGACGCTGGAGCCCCTCGCACCACCCGTTCACGATGCCGAAGGAAGAGGACCTCATCTACCTGGATACCGATCCGGGACGAATCCGAGCCGACTGCTACGACATGGTCTGCAACGGCATGGAGCTAGCCTCTGGTTCGATTCGAATTCATCGGTCGGACATCCAGGCTCGGATCTTTAAACTACTCGGAATTAACGAAGAGACCCAGCAAGAGCGGTTTGGCCACATCTTGGAGGCGTTCTCCTATGGCGCTCCTCCCCACGGCGGAATTGCTCCGGGAATCGAGCGGATGGTCATGCAGTTAACGGACACGGAGAATATCCGCGAAGTTATGGCTTTCCCCAAGGTGGGCGGCGGTTATGACCCTATGATGGACGCCCCGAGCACCATCGACGCTCAGCAGTGGGCCGAACTCGGTCTCCGGCGCAGCTGAGGTAGCCACACCCAACTTTCACAGCCCCGACGACAAACGTCGTCGGGGCTGTTTTTTGTCACCAGGCGTAGTCTTCTGGGGCAGTCTTCTTGCCAGGGAAGATCTCGTCGATCTTCGCCAAAACTTCCGGGTCCAACTTGATGTCGAGGGTGTGAACAGCGCCGTCTAGCTGATCTGCCGTTCTCGGGCCGATGATCGGGGCGGTTACGATCTTCTGGTGAAGATGCCATGCGATAGCCACGTCGGCAGGAGCTTCGCCCAATTCTTTACAGAGAGCCTCCCACTTGTCGAGTTGCGGAGCGTGCTTCGCGAACGCTTCAGCGGCCCAACTTTCGGTACGTCGACCGGTGTCTCCCGCAGCAGGACGGCCGGCAAGCAGACCGCCACCGAGTGGGCTCCAGGGAATCACACCAAGACCGTAGTCTTCGCAAGCGGGAATCACTTCGAGTTCGATATCTCGACACAGCAAGTGGTACTTGGACTGCTCGCTTACGAGGCCCAGGAAGTTTCGCTTCTTTGCCTGCTCGTTTGCCTTGGCAATGTGCCATCCGGCGAAGTTTGAGGAACCCGCATAAAGCACCTTGCCTTGCTGGACTAGGATCTCATAGGCTTGCCAAACCTCTTCCCAAGGGGCATCGCGGTAGATGTGATGCATCTGATAGAGATCGAGGTAGTCCGTCTGCAATCGCTTAAGGGACGCCTCGGCTGCTCGTCGAATGTGGAGCGCGCTCAGTCGCGCTTCATTGGGCCAATCGCCCATATCTCCGTAGACTTTGGTGGCAAGCACCACCTTCTCGCGGCGTCCACCGCCCTGGGCAAACCATCGACCAATGATCTGCTCGGTAATGCCCTCACCGCGCTTCCATCCATAAACATCGGCGGTATCGAAGAAATTGATTCCCTGTTCGAGGGCACGGTCCATGATGAGGAAGCTATCTGCTTCGGTCGTCTTGGGTCCAAAGTTCATCGTGCCGAGACAGAGCCGACTCACCTTCAAGGCAGTTCGTCCGAGATTCTTGTATTCCATTTCTGTTCCTCTTTTTCGCAAGCTCGACGTAGACGAAACGAGGCAGGCAAGCACCGAACGACCTACCGAGCCGTAACAGACAATGTGGATTGTTCCATCGTCATCGAACTGTTGCAGAGACTACCACCTCTTTGAAGGGTGGGCGGTTTGCAGGGAGCAGTTTCCAGTTCGGACGAATCCGTGAGGAAGTGGGATGCGAGGGGATGGCACACAGTGCTGTCGATAAATACCAGCCAAGATTTATCAATTCTCGTGTCACATCCCTCCTGCAGTTTTCTCGCTTCCATCCGAACATTTACTGGGTACATCCACCACAGGAAGGTCGACTCGTCGCAGCATGCGATGTTCAGCAAATCTCACCTGGTTTGGATCAACGAACTCGATTTCCTCACAGTTGAGGATATAACGCCATGAAAAACTCCCTCTCTGATTCCCTGGCCTGCTATCGCGGCGTGATTTTTGATTTGGACGGCACGCTCGTCGATCTTCCCATCGATTGGGTTGGCTTATCGGGTGCGCTCGACGACTTTTGGAGAGGTTATGGGATGGATTCAAATGCCCTGGTAGCGATTGGCGGACCGGAATCCATCCGAGAAACCGTTTCGGGGCGAATGTTGAACGGATGGTTCGACGTCGTCCGCAAATTTGAACTTGCTGCCGTATCTCATGCGGTCTGCCATGAAGAAGCACGCTCGCTGGTGTACCGGTGCGCTGATCGGGGCCAATTGCAGGCCGTTTGCACCCCAAACCTGACGGAGACGGTTGAGGACACATTGGTCCTGATCGATTTGAAGGACACGATCGAAACCGTTGTCGGAGGCGAACACCTCTTGGGTCGCAATTCTAAACCCGACGGCTTAAAGCGAATCCTTCAGTCTTGGAGACTTGAACCTCGGGAAGCAGCTTACGTGGTCAACCGTTCCCAAAACGCCGCACTCGCACGGCAGCTAGGGGTCCAGGTATTCCAGATTCCCACTCTCCAGGCCATCGCCGCATAAGGACGCTTACGTTTGGCCGAGTCGGACTAGGTCCAACGGCCAACAAAAACTCCGGCTCGCTGTATAACATCATATAGATTGATGGAAGTCGTTCGCTATCGTCCCGGAGAGGCCATCCGTTGGCTGGCAACAGGAGCAGAGAATCTCCGAAAGGACGCCGCATCGCGCGGGCGCACGGTGGTGAAGCAATCGAATGGCGACGCTCGCGCGGTCAAGGAAAACATCAAAAACGCTGCGGGCGCTCTCCTAGACTTCGGCAAGAGCGCTTATACGGACCTGCTCCACAACCAGGCGGAAGCCAGTGAGTACGTTCTCCTCGACAATCAATTCGACATTGTAAAGGGAGGCACGATTCGATCGATTCCCTACTCTGACGTGAAGAAGATCGAATTCAAGTCGGAGAGGGCGACGCTCGTCCTAGAGAAAGGAAGTTTCACCATAAAACCGGTGGCTCACATTGTCGCCGGACATGCCAAGGTCGCGGTCGGTTGGGCAAGAAACGACATCGAGGTCCCGTACGAACTGCTCATTGAGGAGTTGTCGGCCCGGTGCAAGGTTGAGATTGACGCGTAAGAGAAAAACCCTCCGCCTGAAAGGGTAAACCATATCCTTAGTGAGCATTTGGCTGCAACCCGAGCCCCAGAATTGGTGGACCATCGTCGACGACGCATTCTCTGAGGACGTCGGGAGCGGTGACTTGTCCTCCGGCGTCCTTCCGTGGGACATGCAGGTGAAGTGGCATATCGAGGCCCAATCCGATGGCGTCGTATGTGGCCTCGGTATTGTGGACTATCTCCTTGCCCCTTACAGCAACGATCCTGAGGAATCGAATATCGAGGCGATGAGAACCGATGGGGAGTTTGTTAGCCGTGGCGAGATCGTCATCAGGGGCCTTCTACCGGCTCGGCGAGTGGTGACGGCTGAACGAACCGCTCTCAATTTCCTGATGCAGTTGAGCGGTGTGGCCACCCTCACCGACCAGTTTGTACGAAAGATTGAAGGCACTCACGCGAAGATCGTGGACACCCGCAAGACGGTCCCCCTACTCCGGTCACTTCAGAAGTACGCGGTTCGATGCGGCGGCGGACACAACCACCGAATGGGTCTTTACGATGGCGTGATGCTAAAGGACAACCACATCGCGGCGGTCGGCTCAATCAAGAGTGCGGTGGAGTCAGCTCGAATGTACATCTCCCACATGACCAAGATCGAAGTCGAGTGCGAGACGCTGGAACAGGTCGAAGAGGCGGTCGAGTCGGGAGCAGAAGTTATCCTCTTGGACAACATGGATCCGTTCATGATGCGTGAAGCAGTTAAGGCTCACAAAGGCAAGTGTCTTTTCGAGGCAAGCGGAGGAATCGATCTAGACACGGTTCGGGGCGTCGCCCAGACTGGCGTCGACATCATCTCGGTGGGGGCACTGACTCACTCCGCGCCCTCAATGTCGTACCACATGGAAATCTCATGAAGAATCCCCTGGTCGCCGGTACTTGGATTGAACTAGATGAGGTTGATTCGACGCAGAATGTCGCCTCGAAGATGTTAGCGGCTGGCGATCCGGTGGGAATCGTATTCGCTCATAGCCAGACATCCGGCAGGGGAAGATTCGGGCGACCGTGGATCAGTCAACGGGGAGAGAGCGTTACGGTTTCCCTGGTGTTTCACGACTATGCGGACCATCCCAAACCGCACCTCATTGGCATGTCGGTTGCGGTTGCGGCCGCATCTGCCCTCTATGCCCAGCTGCGTTGGCCAAACGACCTTATCATTGCCGGCAAGAAGATCGGGGGCATTCTCACCGAACTGCTTCCCGATGCTCAAGGGAGACGAGTTCCAGTTGTGGGGTTGGGCCTTAACTTGAACCAGCAGTCCTTTCCTGAGGAGATCGCTGAAATCGCCACCAGCTTAACCCTCGCTCATGGCACACACTACGAAGCGGCGGCCGTGTTACGACTGGTACTCAGTCGACTACAGGATCTGCCTGAACCGGATTCTTGGGCAGCCCTTGCCCCCATCTGGAATGTGTTCGATAAGACGCCGGGAAAGATGTACAAGCTTGCCGAAGGCTCACTCGCAGTGGCAGTCGGTGTGGGATCAGACGGTCAGCTTCTTTGTTCAGTGGATGGCGAGTCACGAACTGTACTGGCCGCCGAAGCACTTTTCGGAACGACGTAATCGGCTAGCTGCAAGTTAACCGGTTCTTAGGGACGCGCTTTTGACCATTTAAAACAGTAAAAGCCGCCGGTTAAGGCAGCTTTCTGTTTAATTATTGGAGCGGGCAACGCGATTCGAACGCGCGACCTATTCCTTGGCAAGGAATCGCTCTACCACTGAGCTATGCCCGCTTGAGAGTCAATATAATACCCGCCGCTCCGCCTCGTGTCAATGGGCGGATCGTGAAACAAGTCATCCATAATTTGGAGCATGCCCGCGCCCTCTTCCCTTCTCCTGGCCCTTGCCGACATCGCTGAGCGAGCCGGGAAGATGGCGCTCGACATTCAACAGGGAGTGGTGCGCGAACTCAAGTCCGACGGGAGCATCGTGACGGCGGCTGACCGGGCCGTGGAAACCTATCTCCGAGAGGCGCTTCCAGTGTTAGTCCCGGGCACTACGGTCGCTGGAGAAGAATTTGGATACACGTCTTCGGGTCCGAATGGACTCTGGATCGTAGACCCCGTCGATGGTACGACGAACTTTTCATTTGGGAGCCCAATTTGGGCGGTGAGCATCGGGCTGCTCGTGGACAACGTCCCCACATTGGGAGCCGCGTTCGCTCCGTCCCTTCATGAGATGTATCTTGGTGAACGTGGCCAAGGGGCATTCCTGAACGGCGTCGCCCTTCCGAGACTGCGTCCAGGTGGGATTCGCCCCGAAGAGATGGTGACCTACAACGAGAACGTCGCCAAAACCGTGGGCGTGGGGCGGATTCCGGGCAAAATGCGATGCGCAGGAGCGGCGGTGATCGACGCGGCTTGGGTCGCAGCTGGGCGAAACCGCGCCATGCTCGGCTTTAACGAACGCCTGCATGACCTTGCTGCCGTCCTTGTCTTGCTCCACGAGGTTGGCGCTGAGGTCAATCTTTTGGACGGCTCACCATTCGAAATTGAGCCTTTACTCACGGGAGACATGATTGGTCGGCCGTGGAGCATATTTCCCCCAGAATCCGGAATCACGCTGTCGTGAGTTGACGGTCGGCGGTTTCCAGGGACGGATTTGTGCACGATTCTAACGACTTGGTGCTCGCGTTTCACTCCTCACGGTTAGATATCCGGGAGCAGTAGCCGATTCGGGTCTCTGCAGACCGTAAGCAACTCTCGCAAACGAACTTTCCCACCCTCCGACCTCACAAAAAAACGCCCGCAGCTTGTTGCTGCGGGCGTTTTTGGGATGGGCGTGGTCAGTGCCTACACTACTGGATCGAGAAGTTCTTTCAGCTGAAGCGATCGGCTTGGATGCTTCAATTTCTTGAGAGATTTTTGTTCGATCTGGCGGATTCGCTCTCGGGTCACTTGGAAGCACCGTGCGACTTCTTCCAGGGTATGCGGCTGACCATCCAGCAGTCCGAACCGCATGAGAATCACATCTCGCTCCCTCTCGGCCAGCGTTCCCAACACATGGTCAATTCTCTTGCGAAGAATCGCTCTGGAGGCCGCGTCTACTGGGGTTTCACCGTTTCGATCCACGATGAACTCACCTAAGGCCGCATCCTCACTTTCACCGACTGGAGAATCCAGCGAAATTGGTTCTGATATGGCTCGATAGAATTCCTGTACTCTTTCGGCGCTCACATTCATGGAGCGTCCAATCTCTTCCGCGCTGACTTCGCGTCCCATTTCCTGCTGCAGTTGACTACTCGCCCGGAGCATTCGATTGACGGCTTCAAGCGTGTGTACTGGCACCCGGATGGTTCGACCTTGGTCGCTGATGGCGCGGGAAATTGCCTGACGGACCCACCACGTCGCGTAAGTGCTGAATCGGAATCCTCTCTCCGGGTCGTATTTTTCAACGGCTCGAATCAAGCCCATGTTGCCCTCTTGAATGAGGTCCTGCATGGACAACCCTCGACCAGCGAATCGCTTCGCGATGCTCACCACGAGTCGAAGGTTCGACTCGATCAGAAGTTGCTTACAAGCACAACAACCTTGCCGCGCATGTCGCGACAGGGCAATTTCTTGATCCGAATTGAGGAGTGGAATTTTGCCAATGCGCTTGAGCCACATCCGGACCGAGTCGTCGATTCCGACGCCTTCGGCTTCCGAAGTACCCAAGACATTCTGCCATTCGTTTTCAGGCGCGTCTTCAAGCTCAATTGCTTTGCCGACTTTGCCTTTTGTTGACGAGTGAGTAGATGCAGGACAGAGGGATAACCAGCCCCCGTTCGGTTCCACGTGAGGAACACCCTGCATCGTCCCTAGAGTAACTGGACGCGATCCTACTACCATGTGTGGAGACCAGCCTCCATTCCCTGGAGGTCCGTGTCGAGGATCACTATAACGCAGCCTTGGCGGATTCCCAAGCGATATTTCGTGGATCTGCAATTTCCACTCATAAATCTCCCAATCGGAGCCTAAAACAGACCATCGGTGGGCGGTTTTTTGTGTTTGTCGGGCTTCATCTCCTTCATGCGGTTCAAAAGCTGCTGTCTTTCAGCCGCCGACATCTCCTTCGCCATCGCGTTGTTGATATTCCTCTGTTCCATCTCTTGCTGCAGTTTTTGGACAGCGTCCACGATCACCGACTCCGACAGGAGATCTCCCCGAGCATCGGCAATCAGTTCCTCAAAAGTGCCTTGGAGTTCTTCCGGTTCGATGCGATGCAGCCAGTGCGCGGGGGGACCTGTCGGAGGTTCCGATCCAAAGGCATCCTTGATCGAGGTCGCGAGTCGAACTGCCAACTCACTCGAAAAGAGTTCGGGATGACTCACGAAGAGCCAACCGCTTTTTCGATGCTGTTCATCCGTGAAAGCCCTTAACAGGACCACTTCCGACGAAGTGAGGCGCTTGCGAATTGAGGGAGGCTTAGGCCTTGGGAGGGGACGCGATTCAGAATGCTCGGGAGCCGCGCTTGGTTTGGCTCCCCTGGCACGCAGAACGTCGTTGCGGAGCGATTTCTGGGCACGGATCACGTCGGTGACGCCCGGGTACTGGTGGGCGAGTCTAACGATCAAGGAGTCGAGTTCCATTTCCGAAGGCGCCTCGGCGAGAATGGGCAGCACGTCTACCCAAAATCGGGGATCTTCTTTGGGAATCGCGCGCTCCAGGGCCTGAACGCGGTATTCCATGGGCTTCAGGCCTCTTTCTACGGCCGCGACGACGGCTTCCGGTCCACTCGTGCCTAACAGCGTGTCAGGGTCCTCTCCGTCGGGCATGAGGGCAATGCGGACCCTCAGGCCCTCGCCGGCCAGAATACGTGAAGCACGGTCGGCTGCTTTTTGCCCGGCGGCGTCGCTGTCATACAGAATTACGACCTCCTCGACCCATCTTTTGAGGAGTTTGGCGTGCTCTTCTGAGAGGGAGGTGCCTAATGAAGCGAGGGCTGAAGTTACTCCGGCCCGGTGACACGCAATAACATCCAGATAGCCCTCAACGAGGACGGCGCGTCGAGATTTCTGAAGCTGATCCTTGGCGCGATTCATTCCGTACAGGACTCGACTCTTTCGGTAGAGCGGGGTGTCACTGCTGTTGATGTACTTTGGATTGCCCTGACCGAGGATTCTGCCACCAAATGCCACTAGCTCACCCTTCTCGTTCCAAATGGGGAACATCAGACGGCCTCGGAATTTGTCGTAGAAGCCACCCCCGGCATCCTGGTCAACAAGGAACAGAGCCTTGCATTCGGCCAGAGAGAGTCCCTTCCGCTTGAGACGGGCGGTCAGGGCCTCTCCACCCTCCGGCGAATACCCAACACCCCAGGCCTCAAGAATGGCGTCAGGAAGACCTCGACGGGAGCAGTAGGCACGGGCTACTTCAGACCGAGAAAACTGCTCGCGAAAGAATGCCTGGGCTTCCGCCATCGCAGCATGATGCATTTCGCGCTGGGAGGAGTCTTGCCCGCGGAGTCCCTCTTTGAGGGTCACGTTCGCCATTTTGGCGAGGATCCTCATTGCTTCGGGAAATTCTACGTTTTGGGTCTTCATGACCCAGGTGAAGATGTCTCCCTTTTCTCCGCATGACCAACAGGTATATCGCCCGGTGTCCGGGCTGACATCAAAAGAGGGGGTCTTATCAGCATGAAAAGGGCAAAGTCCCTTGTAGGACTTGCCCTTTCTTTCGAGCCTCACAGAGGCTCCGACAAGCTCGACGATATCGACTCGTGCCCGAATCTCGTCGCGTTCGTCGCTCAATAGCGGCGTCTCCGCCTAACCCTTGGCCGCTGCAATTACGATTCCGGTAACCACGACTGGCTTCTTAGCCGCAAGTCGGCTAAGTCGGAAAGCGACCTTGGATCGGATGAGGTATCGGACAGTCAAGTTTGTGTCTCCGCCGATGTCGTAGCCATCGGGCGGTCCGTAGGTCTTAATCAGAGAAGCGAAGTTGTTTCCGAAGCCGATTCCTCGCTTCGTGTGCACTTTCGGATTCTCAATGCCGATAGCTTCGATCTGCACCACTCGGTTAAATTTGTCGAACACGAAACCGTATTTGCTCGAGCCGCGATTGTAGCTCCAGCGCGTATAGGTCACTGCGTCCTGCTGTCCGCCACCGCTTCCGGGAATGCCGCCGCCTGCTCCAGCGCCACCAGGCACTCCGGGTGCACCGGCTGCGCCGGGACCACCAGGACCTCCGGGATATCCGCCACGGCCACCAGGGCCACCGAATCCACCAGGAGGGCCACCAGGGCCACCATAGCCCGGAGGAGGTCCACCGCCGCCAGGAACGCCCTGTTGCCGAAGAACTTCATCTCCGAACGCGTCTGGGTTCGAGTAGGCAGCCGGCGCTGCTGCGCCACCGGCGCCGCCACCACCACCGCCACCCCTTGCCGGGGGTGCACCGGCGCCAGGAACTCCGCCGCCGGGAAATCCGCCGCCACCGCCACCAGCACTGATCTGAGAGACGTTCGCCGCTTGAACTGAATCGGGTGTGCCGTAAAGCTCAATGACGTGTCGTCCGCTGTCGAAAAGCGTGACCCCGACAAGTGAAGTCTCCGCACCAGTCGCTGCTGGCTTAACCGACTTGGTCACTTTGTGAGTCGACTTCTTCTTGTGCTTTTTCGGCGTCGCCTGAACGGCCGAAACTGTCAACGTCATAACGCCCAACGCTAGGGCTAAATTCGTCCACCTGATTCTCAAAGGTTTCCCATCCTCCTGTTCGCCCCAAGCTTGGGGTGTTCAACAGTTGAGACGTCCTAGCGAGGCAATAGGTCACAGCCCTTGTGATCACCACTCTCGGGTATACCGATGACATAAGCCTCAGTGGGCAAAGCGAGATCAAAATGGCAGCAAACCTAGCAGTAAGCGGAAGCGAATTCGAAGAGAACGTTCTGAAATCGGACGTACCGGTCCTAGTGGACTTCTGGGCAACGTGGTGTGGCCCATGTCGAGCCATCTCACCCGTAATCGAGACTCTAGCTACAGACTATGCCGGCAAGGCAAAGGTCTACAAGGTCGACGTCGATGCGGATCCGGAAATCGCTGGTAAGTACAACGTGATGAGCATCCCCGCGCTTCTCGTCTTCAAAGGCGGCAAGGTTGTGAACCAGCTCGTCGGAGCAGCCCCACGCGACCGGATCGCCGCTCTCATCGACAGCGCCCTCTAACCGAGTGAGTCGACTTCGCGGGCGCCGTTCATGAAGCGATACCTGCGCATTTATAAGGTGTTCGTTTCCAGCTCGCTTTCACGCGAGCTGGAATTTCGTGCGAATTTTATCGCCAAAGTTGGCCAGAACGTCATGTGGATCGGGTTCTCCGTCCTCGTATTGCTGGTTCTATTTCGCAACACAAATTCGATTGCCGGTTGGTCGCGGGCCGAGTCGTTCGCTCTCTTGGGCACTGTCTCCATTCTTGAGGCGATGTCGAAGGCCGTATTCTTCTCGCTGACCGAAATCCCCGAGCAAGTTCGCCGGGGCACTCTCGACTATGTAGTGACTCGCCCAATCGACAGTCAGTTTTGGGTCAGTTCGCGGCGCTTCAGCTTCGACCAGATCGGCAGTTTCGTGGCCGGACTCGTGATGGTGATCGTCGGTCTGACCAGCACCCATCACACGCCGAGCGCACTTTCCTGGTTGGCTTACGGGACGTCGATGCTTGCGGCCGTTTGCATCTTCTACTCCTTTAATCTGGCCATGATGACGACCGGCATCTGGCTTGTAAGAGTCGACAACCTTTGGGTCCTTTCCGAGTCGGTCAGTTCAATTGCCCGATATCCCATCGACATTTATGGGGCGAATCTCAAAATGGTCTTCATCTACTTCGTTCCTTTGGCGCTCCTCGCGACGATTCCGACGACCCAGCTTGTACGTGGCCTGGACCTTCCCCTCTTGAGGGTCTCGTTCCTATGGGCCACCGCTGCGCTCTTGTTAGCACGAACCTTCTGGAGGTTCGCGCTCCGCCACTACGGTAGCGCTAGCAGCTAACCCGCGCGCCTAGCTCTGGCTAAAAATCACGGCCGGTATTGGTCGTAATTGGCTGACCACGCGTGCCGAGTCCGAAGTTGCCATCGAATGGCAGGGCTTTAAGGCGAATAAAGAATTCGATCTGCCTTCCCGGTCGGAAGCCGTAGTTCTGATCTGTCAGCGTGAAGACCGCTTCCGCACAGTGCAGGTCGTAAATTACGTTGTACTGCTGGGTGTCGAATCGCTCGGTGTATCCGTTATAGGCTAGATTTGAACTGAACTGGGTTCTTCCAATCTTCAGATTTGTCAGAGCGATGTTGATGCTGGTCCACGTGTGGCGGATACCGTCGAAACGCGATCCGATCGCCAGAGTGGTCGCCCCCGGTTTGTATGTGAGGTCCACCCGGATGTTGCTCCAAGCTTCCAATCCCGGGTCGTATATCGAAAGTCCGCGGAGGGAAAAATAGTTCTTGATCGCGTACTCGGTCCGGACACCTACTTGCTGCCATGGTTCGTCTCGGGTCTGCAAGCGGGTGATGTCGTAACCGGTCTGAAGACCCGTCGTAAGGCCCCGCAACGGTTTCGTGGTTGTGTCGAGGGTCACGAGATTTGTCTGACCCGACTGATCAATGGTGAGCGGCGAATATCCGTATGGCCGCAGGTAGCTGTATCTCAAATTTGCCGCCGACTCATGCCCAAGGTCGTAGCGAAAGTCGCTGCCGAAGTTCAGGACGTACTGGGCCGTTCCATCCGAATACAGTCCCTGCTTAAACTCTCCATTCAGGTTGACGGTGAATTTTCGGCGGCTAAGGTCTGGTCTTTGCACAGAAAAGTCGAGGTTAGTGCGCCCAATCTGCCCATTTCCACCGAGACCATTGGCGAAGTCTCCCCATGAAAGTTCCGTGTGGAACGGCAACTCCTGCGCCAGCTTCTTACCTACTAATCGCTGGGCATCCGACGTCAACGATATCTCGGGCGTGATGTCGGCGCCAGAGCTAAAGTTGGCGACATCTCCAATCGGGATATCGCGAAGATATTGGAATCCCAGAGTCGCCTTCTTGACATCCCCATCCGCGGCGACCTTTACGGAGAGGTCCTGCCTACTAGTCGCGGCGCCTCCGCTAAAGTCGCTGTTCGAACCGTTATAGTTCAGCCCGATATTCGTGTGCAGATCTCGGGTGATCTTGCGGTCGTCGGTCACTCCAAGCACTTCGTTACTCGAGCTAAACGTGCTCGATTGAGTGTTCGAGTCGGAAAAATTGACGAGGGTGTTCCCTTTTGATCCTTGAGGCAATGCCAGTGAGCCACGGAGATTGAAGGTCGTCTCTCCTGGGTCGCTCAAATAGTTATTCTTTTCGTAGTCGTCGGTCAAAGAAAGGGTCCCAAACTTAAACGTTTGGCGGTGATCGTTCGAGAACATGATCTCGTTCCAAGCCCCTCCAATCCCGTAGATGCTGGCAGTTCCCGACTTGTCTGGCTCATTGTATCGATAGTCGCCCCCTAACCCTAATCCTAGTCGCGACATGTAGTCGATGTGGGTCAATAGGTCTCGGTTGCCGTTGAGGGGAATTCCGTACCGCATCTTGATGTAGTAGCCCTCGTCCGTTGTGTATCCGACCTCGGGCATGTTGCGATACGAACGATCGTCGAGGGGAATCACGAGGTAAGGAAGCGTGACAATTTTGGCTCCAAATAGCCGGAGGACGGCCCGATGCATGATGGCCCGCACACCGTATCTCACTTCAAGATCGTTTGATTCGAGGTCGAAGTGAGGCTCCACTAGATTGCAGGTTGTGAGCGATCCGCCGGAGGCAAAGAAATCATCCTTTGTTCCGTGTGACTCGACACCTTTGACGTACAGATCGCCTTTGATTTGCCCCCCTACCAGGTTGGGACGCAAGTCGGCGTCCGCGTCGAATGCCTCGTAAGCTTTATTCGGATAGTCGACGACAAGCCGATCACCGTGAACCGTCTCGTCGGCTCCGACGAGGGTCGCCGTCCCCTCAAGCACAAATATCCTTGTTCGGCGATCGCCTACGACATTGTCGCAGGTCGCCTTATAACCCTGATATTCAAAGACCACGTGCCCGGAGGCCCAAATCTTGCGTCCGTCCTGATTGAAGTCGTCAGCGCTGTCCAGCTTAAACGCGTCGCTGAACTGACCTTTCCCCGGCATAGGGCCATTTCTGGACGGCAGTTGTTTGCCACCCTTCGGCAGGAATGAGTTCGACCCTTGGTCCTGAGGCGAAGCGTTAAGGGGCGCCGATTGACCGGCTACCTGGCCAATCGCCGAACTTGCCGCAATGCCAATCGAGAACGCAAGAAACGCTCGTGCCCGGCTCACTCGATTTTCCTTACCGCCCAGATTCCCAGCCCTACAAAGAGTAGGTCAGGCAGGGCAGATATGAACAAAGGAGGAATCGCGTCGATTTTCCCAAGGATCTTGGAGGAGACGATGTAAACGTTGTAGTAGGTCAACGCCATCACAAAACTCAGGAGGAGCCCCGTGAAGCCACCGCTACGAGCGAAGAGAATGGCGAACATCGGGGAGACAAACGAGAACACCACACAAGACAGCGGCACGAAAAATCGATCGTAGAGCGAGACCTTATATCGATGAACATCCGCGCCATTTGCGGCGGAGTTCTTGATTCCATCCAATAGCTCACCAATGCTCATCTCGTCCGGTTGAGGTGGCATGAACATGTCTTCAACCCGGATGGGTTCGTTGATCACGAAATCCTTCTCGGGATGAGCTACTAGGATGTCCTCCCCTTGCATGACGGTCAAAAAGGCCTTTCGGAAACTCCAGACGCCGCCCTTATAGGAAGCCGACTCGGCGGTCGTAAGATCGACGGTGTTCTGATCCGGTCGCTCAATCAAGAGCACCGACTGAATCTCCATGTCCATCGAATCGCCGACTCTCCGAACTTGCCCTAGGGAGGCGGTGTAACGCCCCAACTTGATCAGTGTGTTTGCGGCAAACGTAGGGGTAAACCCGATCCCGGCTATCTTCGCCTTGAGGTTGTTCGCGGTCTTTTGAGAAGGCGGAAGCAAGACCTCCACATCATAGAAGTGAAAAAGGGAGACGACGATGCCGAAAGCGGCAATGGGCATAAGCACCCTCAAGATCGGAACCCCCGCCGCTCGAATCGCAGTCAACTCGCTTTCGCGTGCGATTCGAGTCACGGCCAGAGAAGTGGCCAGACACATGCCGATCGGAAGGGTTAAGTTTAGGTACAGCGGTGATTCATACAACATCACCTGGTACACCGCGGAAAAAGGCACGTTCGCGAGCTGAAGGTCCTTGGCCAGGCCCATGTAGGTATTGGCCTGAAACATCAGCACAACCATCACCGTTCCAACGAGAAATGGAACGAACAGCTCCTTCAGCAGATAGCGGTCGAGCGTCTTAACTGGCCTTCCCTCCTGGACGGAACCCGGCGTATACAACGGCGGCGGCCAAAAGCAACACACCTATCATCACGGGCGCGGCGGCAGAGGGAGCAAGGTTAGCGGCCATGGGTAGGCCACCAATCACGAAAACGGTCGAGATCCAGACCGCGACCAGCTGCCTTCCTAGCCGGCTGGGAACGAAGCGCCCTTTCACCATGTGCAACAAGAAGGGCTCACCGCATGCAGCGCAATGAACTTGCCCCGGAGGGTTTAGGTGACCACACTCCACGCAGCTAATTGGGTTGTAGGCGCTCGCTCGGGGTGGGGACATTTTCCAAATTCTCACCATACGGTGTTCATCCAGAAAGACCCGTTCAGGGAGTTGCTTTATCACTGAGTCCGCGATGGCGATTGCGTGTCCGTGATGGCCTAGAGTGTAAAGATGTTGGGCGATCTTGAGGCGAGCGACCGGGTTAGAGGGCCGCTGGCCGAGTAATTGATAGCCCTGCTCGATCCCATCCACGTCGAAGCTGCTCAGTTCTCGCCGGGTCATGTTCGCTCGCACAACCGGATACAGGATCACGGTGAACGCAACCGTGCCAAATATGTACGGGGTCATGCCAGGAACGGGCGGCCTGAATGCCATGTAACCCAAAGAGAGGGCAAGGCTCACTCCCACGAATCCGCTCAGCCCATCGATCTCACCAAGAATTGACCAATTGATCAAGGACATGATCCACACCGCAAGTGGAATCCAGACCATGCAACCAAGGAGCGTGTTCATCTAATACAGGAGTCTCGGCAGGGAATGAAGGCTATCCATTCACGTTAAAGGTCTTCCCTACCATTTTTGGCGGGGTCTTTTTTGGGTGTATCTAGCAGACGTTCGTCACTGCCCGGTAGGTTTGCCGGAGTAACGCTCTCCTGTTTTTTTTTCTTTGCCCCAAACTTCGGTTCCGTCCCCGAAAAAAGCCTTGCGAAGTTTTTGCGATGCCTGAGGGCGACGGCGGTGGAAAGGAGCAGGTAGAACGGTTCCATCTGAAGCGACTGGCCCTTATACAGAACACCGTATAGCATCGTTGCTGAAATTCCGAACACACTGGCAATTGCCATGTAGCGTGTCACGGCAAGGATTACACCAAACGTGGCAAACGCCGAGAGTGCCACCAGGGGCGCCGCGCCAAGACCGGCGCCGAGCGCGGTTGCCACTCCCTTGCCACCTTTGAACTTGAGGAACGGAGAAAAACAGTGCCCTAGCACCGCGAACAATCCGGCGAGAAAGGAAGCTGCCTCCAAGTCGAGCGGCCCCACCGGTCCCGTGACGAGGAACCGAACCGCCAGCGAGGGGATCACCCCTTTGAGAACATCGGGGACGAACACGAATGCCCACGCTTTCCAGCCCAGGATGCGGCTGACGTTCGTTGCCCCAATATTTCCGCTTCCGACCTCGAAGATATTCACTCCGTAGGCTTTCGCTACCAGGACGCCTACCGGCACTCCGCCCAGGAAGTAAGCCCCGACCAATATTCCGAAGAAGTTCATTTCAGCAATCTCTCAAGAGCTTCGTGGTACAGGCGCCTAACGCCATCAATGACGGGTTCGTGCCGACTTAAGAAGTGATTTCCGCCTGCGTCGCCGCACGAGTTGGCCAGTCGGTCTAGCTTATCCGGATTCTCCGGAACCAGGTCTTCTTCGTAGCCCAGCAGTTGGAGGCGCATTCGTACATCCAGCAAGTGCGAATGGGCGCTTAGCAGGAAATCAGACTCTAGCGCGTTGAGCAGCTCAGCGTTTCTTAAGTTTCGAATTCGGGTTTGGAAAGAGTCCCCGCCTTTCGCTTCGGTGGCGATCGGATACTTCATCTCGTGGAGATGCACGAGCCATTCAATGTCGTTGAGCCCCCCATGCCCCAGTTTGACGTTACGGCGTACGTGCTGCGGCTTCACACGCTCGGTCTCCACTCGATGCTTCATCTCTAACAGTTCAGCCATCCGGGCGGGATTGATTGAGAGGCCATATGCCATTTCGAGGACCGCGTTGTGGGCGTTGGGGGATCCCGAGATCAGGCGCGCGTGACCCAGAGCAAATCTCTCCCATAGCTCAAGGTCTGAATTGGCGTAGGATTCAAGCCCGAGGAGGGTCCTAACAAGCAGCCCCTTCCTCCCGTCTGGTCGGAGTCGGAGATCGGCCTCGACATTGGCTCCAAATTGCTTCAGCTTTCCGATGAGGGTCAGGAGTTTTTGAGCCTGACTTTCAGCTTCACTTCGAACGGCCGGATCCTCCGCGATCAGCAAAAGATCCATGTCGGAATCTAGGGACATTTCTCGATTAGCGAAGCTCCCCAACGCAATCACGGTTAGGTCGGGCGCTACCCAAGCGAGGCATTTGTCCAATAGGACCTCGGCAAGAGTTGCCAGTTCCTCCTCGGGTCGTTCCTCCGGCGAAAGCAGCCATCTCACGAGGATTTTTGTCGAAGAATCGGCGTACGCCTTGGCGATACCGCTGAAATCGCCGGGGTCCTTCATCCTGACGATTCGAAATACGGGGTCGTCTAGCTCCTCGATCTCTCCACTGACGAGTTGCTCCGTGAGAGGGAGCGATTGGCGCAGGCGATCGACCAGTTTGGGGGCGAATTCCAACACTTTGCGGACCCTGGCGAGACTGCCTTCGTTTTCCCTCAACCCTGCGTAAAATGCGTCGCGCTCTTCGAGACCATCGAACCACTGGAGTAGTGCCGAACCGAGAGGCCCAAGCTCCTGGGCAACCCGAGACCGGTCGTCCCGCGCCTCCGGCTCCAGCTTGAGGGTCCACCGGTACAGAGATTCGATGGTTCGTCGGTGCGCGTTTAGCCGAAGCTCCAACTGCTCCCAGTCCCGCTCCCCCATTGTCTTGGCGAGCGCCGTTCTCGCGTCGGAGGAAGTTGGGATCTCGTGAGTCTGTTGATCGCCCACAAGCTGAACACGATGTTCCAATTGCCGCAAAAACGTGTAGCCATTTTCAAGCGCG
The DNA here is from genome assembly GCA_903904815.1 of uncultured Armatimonadota bacterium. Lineage (GTDB taxonomy): Bacteria > Armatimonadota > Fimbriimonadia > Fimbriimonadales > Fimbriimonadaceae > Fimbriimonas. The sequence continues at coordinate 93,635 of CAIVDU010000010.1, read as the reverse complement.
CGAGTCACTGAGTGCTCCAACAAGTTGGCGTCTTCAAGTCGCGCAAGCGCTCCTAACGTGCTTCGCTCTCGAAGTTCCGGCTTCGAGCCACCATGCACCAGTTGCAATGCTTGCACTAGGAATTCCACGTCACGAATTCCGCCGGCGCCTCGTTTGATGTCATCGACGGAAGCGAACTCTTCGATGCGTGCACGCATCGAAAAGATCTCCTCGAGCGCGACCTCGCTCAGCTTGGGTTTAAAGCAGTGAGTCACCCTCATCGCTTCCCATCTGTCGATTAAGTTGGCTGGTCCGGCGACGGGTCGGCTCTTTAAGAGCGCCTGTAGCTCCCAAGATTCCGCGTACCTGTTGTAGTAGCTTTCGCAACTGGTCATGCTCCGCAGAATCGGTCCGGCTGCTCCGTAGGGCCGGAGCCTTAGGTCGACTCGAAACAGCTGTCCTCTTCCCATCCGGTCACTGACCGCTCTGCCAAAGGCTTCGCAGAAGCGCGAACATTCGCGCTCCGTCTTCTCGTCGAGCCCATCGGCAAGCACATAGGCCAGATCGATATCCGACGAGTAGTTGAGCTCTCTGCCACCTAGCTTTCCAAAAGCGATGACCATGACCGGGCACGCTTCCGGAAGCTCTCGGGTCTTGCGAACCTCGGCCCAAACGAGGTCAAGCGCCAGGATGATGAGAGCGTCGGCGAGGTCGGAAAGTGCTTTCCAGACCGTTTCCTGGGGCCATCGATCTCCCAGGTCGTTGAGAGTGATCGTCAGATACCATCGCTGTCGAATGAATCGTAGTCGATCGAGAGCGTGCGAATAGCTGGTGGATGCGGTCAAGAGCTTTTTGCCTTCGGTAACTAGAGCTTCAACGGTGGGGTGACGATCGAGTTCACGAGGCTCTAGGATGAGGCTTGAAAGCTCAGGATTCTGGATCAGAATGTCGGCCGTGGGCTGACTGGCGCCGAGAAGGTCAAGCAGCAATCCACTTACCTTGGGTCGCAATGTCAGTTGCTCGGCGTAAAGTCCAGGGCTGGAGGTTGCTCTCAGCCAACGTTCGAGGTTGTTCAAGGCTAGGTCGGGGGCCGCGTTGTCTTCAAGTCCGTGCCGGACCAGCGCGGCAACCTTTTCCGACGAAAAATCGGCGATCCGGTCGAGCACTCTCTGGGCAGCATCGGGATCGCGAAACGTCACGGTGTTAGTTTCCCCTCTTTATCGGCTTCTTGGGACTTTTTGACTTTTCGATTGGTTGGATCTTCCCGTTAAACAAGGCGCAAGCGTTTGTCACCGGACAGTTCACGCACAGTGGCTTGGGGGCTCGGCAGATGGTTCGCCCGTGCTGGATGAGGGCCGTGTGGTACCGGAACGAAAGATCAGCGGGGACCGTGCGTTCCAGGATCGCCTGCGCCTTGGCCTCTCCAACACCTTCCGGCACGAAACCCAGTCGCCATGAGACTCGATAGACATGCGTATCAACCGGAATCGTGCCTCGCCCCATCGCAAAACAGAGAACGATGGCCGCCGTTTTTGGTCCGACACCTGGCAGTTCTAGGAGCCACGCCGTGGCGGCTTCCGTAGTGAACTCTCTGAGGGCCTCTAAAGAGTAGGCGCCGGTCCGTTCGTGGATTATTTGAAGGCACTTGACGATGTTTTTCGATTTGGCGTTGGCGAGACCGGCATCGCGGATCACATCGGCTACCCTTTCGGGTCCGGCAAGGACCATCTGCTCCCATTCCGGGAAAGCCTCTCTGAGCCGAGTGAATGCTGGAAACGAGTTTGCGTCAGTCGTGTGTTGACTCATGATGCAACTCACGAGTTCGTCCATCGGGTCGAATCGCGGAAGATGCCTGGCTTGACCGTGGACTGCTTCGAGGCGACCCAAGATGGCTCGGACCCCCGAGTCATTTTCAGTATCGAAAGCAGTCTTTTTGGCCAACATGGCCTACTTTGCCAAGACTCCGGCGAGACGACCGGGATAGACGTTCAGCGCGGCTTCAAGGCATGCCATGGCACCCTTCAGCGACTCTTCCTTTAACACGTATGCGATTCGGACTTCGTCCTTTCCGAGCCCGGGGGTGATATAAAAACCACTGGCTGGCGACAGCATGACCGTCTTTCCATTAAGATTGAAATCGGTCAGGAGCCATTGGCAGAATCGATCGCAATCGTCGATCGGCAACCTCACAATCGCATAAAACGCGCCATCAATCTTGGGGCAGTGAACCCCTTCCATCTTCTGTAGGGCCGATATGACGAGATCTCGTCGCCGACGATATTCCTGCTTAACCGCCGTGAAGTACTCCGGCGGAGTCTGTAGGATCGCGGCTTCCGCTCCCACTTGCTCCAGCGTGGGCGGCGACAGCCGGGCCTGAGCGTATTTCAGGGCGTTTGCGATCACTTCCTGGTTCCGACTCACAAAGAAGCCGATTCTGGCACCGCAGAGAGAGAGCCGCTTCGACACCGAGTCGAGCATGATGGCATGTTGCTCTAGTCCGGGGAAGTTCAAAATCGAAACCGGGGGCTCGCCGTCGTAGAAGAAGTCGCGATATACCTCGTCCACGATGATAAACAGATCGTGATCAAGGGCGAGCTTGCCGAGCCGGTCAAGCATCGAGCCCGAGAATCCGGTGCCGGTTGGATTACTTGGGTTGCAGAGAAGCAGCCCCTTGGTTTTGGGGGAGATCTTGGCCTCAATCTCGGAGATTTCCGGTAATGCGAAATCGGCTTCGATCTTGGTCGTCAGAGGAACCAGGTGAACCCCGGCCATCAAGGCGAAGGTTGTGTAGTTCGCATAGTAGGGCTCCAGAACGATGACTTCATCTCCCGGCTCAAACAGCGTCAAGAATGCAAACAGAGTCGCCTCGGAGGCGCCATTCGTGACAATCAACTCGTCTGCATGGATGCTGATGCCGTATCCTTTGTACGACTCAACTGCGGCGTCTCGCAGAGAGGCGATGCCGGCCGAGTGCGTATATTCGACTGTGGGAACATTAAAGGCTCTAATTGCATCCCAAAATGAGTCAGGAGAAGGCACGTCCGGTTGCCCGATGTTGAGATGGTAGATCTCAACCCCCCGGGCTTTGGCGTCCACCGCATATCTGGCAAGTTTGCGAATGGGAGAACTAGGAGTTGAGAGGGCGCGCAGGGAGACTGAAGGCACGTCCGAGGGTACCTCTTTGGAGGCATACTCGAAAGAACTGATGCTGAAGCAAGGAGACACCGTGTTGGTGACCGGAGGCGCGGGCTTCATTGGAAGTCACTTGGTCGACCGGCTTGTGCAGATGGGCATGAAGGTGCGCGTTCTCGACGATTTTTCGTCAGGCAGAGCCGAGAACCTTTGCGAAGTGGAGTCGGAAATCTCAGTTTTTGAGGGGTCGATTCTTGATCCCGGGCTGCTCTCGAGAGCTTCTGAGGGATGCCGGGGCATTTTTCATTTAGCGGCGGTGGTGAGCGTTCCCCGCTCGATTCAGGAGCCGGTGCGAGTTCACGAAGTGAACACGACCGGAACACTCAATGTTCTTGAGACCGCTCGCCGCACTGGCGCCCGTGTCGTTCTCAGCTCATCGGCGGCGGTGTACGGATCTGCCACAAGTTCCGTTCAATTTGAGGCTGACGCAGCCCATCCACTTTCACCCTACGGAATCCAAAAACTTCTGGGAGAGATGTACGTTCGCACATATCACGAGCTACACGGAGTGCCCGGTTTTTCATTGCGGTACTTCAACGTATACGGATCTCGCCAAGATCCTTGCAGCCCCTACTCTGGAGTCATATCCATCTTCTCTCGCCTAGCAATGCTTGGAGCTCCGATCACCATTTTTGGAGACGGAAGACAGACCCGCGACTACGTCCACGTGTCAGACGTGGTTAATGCAAACATTCTGGCGATGAACGCCAGGTGCGCGGATGGCGCGGTATTAAACGTGGGCACTGGAAGGCAAACGGATCTCAACACGATTGCGGGAATCTTGTTGAAGGCTCTAGAAAGTCGTTCAACTATCCTTTATGCTGAACCCCGGCTCGGCGACATCCTGAATTCTTGCGCCGCAACTGAATTGTCGGCCCGCCGAATAAACTTCTACGCAAGCGTAAACATCGAGGCAGGTTTGGGGCTAATAGAGCAACCTGCCAGCCATCTCACTACGAATACCCGAGTTGGCCCGTAATCCACATTTTTAGTCACAGCGGGTAACTTCCACAAAGAGCCTTCCCTTAGAATTAGGCCTATCTAACCAACCGGTAACCACAATGTTCGAATTGTTTGCCTTTGAGTTTAGCCCTACGATTGCAGTCCGTTCCTTCTGGCTTAGCTCTCGCTCTTTTGAGATTCCGGGATCCCACTCATGGCTCTTGTTTGCCTTGACGAGGAACACAGGTTCGTCGCAGCCCGGGACCTTCAACTCCCAATGGTCACCGGCACGACTCAAAGTGCCCTTGACCGTGACTTCGCATCCTCGAATATAGAAGAACTGCCCCGCCGCCCTGACTGCTTTATCCAGCGACTCAACGTCGGGGAATTGGCCTCCATCAGTCGTTGCTGAAGCCATCCAAGTCCTGAAATCGCAATGGCTGTCAACCTTGATACCCTTCAGAGCCGAAAGCGCCTCATAGGGCCCTGACCAGCAACCCGGGAGGCCATCTGGACAACTTGAATGTACGCCTAAACGTACAGTCAAAACCTGGGCTTGTACACAGGAACAGAGGATAGCGGTAAGTGAGGTTATTGAGAGACCTAGCGTCTTGATCATTGCCAATTTCGCCCTACTTAACCGTGACAGTCCCGGTCCCTTGCGCAGAAACATGAATCGGGTCACCGTCGTAAATCGCTGTAATCACAGTCGAATTAGGGGAATTGGAGTCCGATGTAAAGTTGACGGAGGCACTTCCTGTTGAGTCAGTTGTCACTGTACCAGCGGCTACTCCGTTGACCAGAATTCTTAAAGTCGCGCCCGGAATATAAGCCTTGGACGCGGTGTTCTGCAGAGTTACCGGTACGGCAACCGAACCTCCACGTGAAACTGATCGACTGCCGACCCACACAGCCGTGGTGATCGGTGAAACCGTCACGGTACCGGTGTTCTGGCTGGCTGCGTGCGTGGAATCTCCATCATAGATAGATGTGACAACGATCGAAGCCGGTGAATTCGAATCCGTGGGGACGGTCACGCTTGCACTTCCTGTGGAATCTGTTGTCACCGTCCCAGCATTGGCTCCATTAATCAAGATTCTTAAATTAGCCCCAGGGATGTAAACCTTCGTTGTTGGATTCATGAGAGTAGTCGGAACAACAACCGAATTTCCTCGGGAGACTGACCTGCTACCTACCCAGTCGTAAGTCGGGATTCCCGAAACGGTAACTGTTCCGGTGCCTTGACTTCCGGATTGGATCGCGTCCCCATCGAAGATTGAAGTGACCACAATAGATGCTGGAGAGTTCACATCAGTAGGAACTGAAACTAAAGCGTAACCATTTGAATCAGTGGTCACCGTCCCCGCCGGAGAACCGTTGATCAGGATTCTCAACGCGGCTTGGGGAATATAGAGCTTGGTGGTTGTATTAAGCAATGTGGTTGGGACCACCACGGTACTTCCCCGAGTTACCGGACGGTTTCCAACCCAGGTGCTCGTTGACATTGGGGAAACCGTGACCGTCGATGAACCTGTGCTGGGCTTGTGCGTGGCATCTCCGTCGTAAATCGAAGTCAGAGTAATGGTGTTAGGGGTAGCGGCGTCCGCAGAAACTCTGATGTATGCGTACCCTGTGGAATCGGTGGTCAGCGTCCCGGAGTCGGTCCCGTTGACCTGGATTCGCAGTGTCGCGTTGGAAATGTATTGGCTCGCCGCCGTGTTGTACAGGGTCGTTGGTACGAGGATTGAGCTACCCCTAGTGACCGATCGGGTTCCGACCCACGTGTACGTACTCGACGGATTCACTGTAAGCGACGTTGTGCTCGAGCAGGGGCCATAGTCGGAATTACCGCTAAAAGAAGCCGTAATATTGCGCGCAGCTCCTCCATCGGGAATCACGTATTGGGCAGTCGCAAAGCCAGTCGAGTCTGTGATCGCCGTCGCCACTGGTACTCCATCTACGGAGAACGTAATGCTTAATCCTGGAACAATAATCGAATAGTTCACTGGTAGCCAGAGCATGTTGCATCGAAGCTGAATAGTTTGTCCGACTGATCCTGTTCGTGCGCCCACCCACATACTCGTTGCACGGGGGGCTACGTGGAGCGTGCAACTTGCAGAGGAGGCACCAAGAACACCCTGTCCCAGGAATTGTTCAGTGATGGACGCACCGTTCCAACCAGGCTTGACGCGAAAGCTCAGTTCCGCATAACCATTTTCGTCAGTCACGGCGGTGCCCAAAGGAGCACCAGCCAAAGAGAACTGCACTGGCACTGCCGCTGCGGGAATACCAAAACTATCTACGACGGTTGTCTTCACCGATGTAAGCCCTTCGGTAACGCCGTTGACGTCTTGAGTTGCAATGCTGGTAGCCGCTGGCGTGACTCGAATCGGTGGCGTCTTGATCGACTTATCCAAGTCGGAAACCGCTTGGAGCTCGACGTAGTTAACTTCAGAGTCCGAGACCGTTTGGCTCGAAGCTGAGGTTACGACCGTTGCAGGGTTAAATGTCTTTCCATCGAGGGAAGTGGAAATTGCCACTGATGGAGCATCCGCGTTCGGATTGGTCCACTCGACTATTTCTCCCGAGCTTGAGTTCCTGACGGCGACCCCTTGCGGGCACTGAAGGCCAGCGCCAAGCTGGATGTACCGACCTTGAGACACGCCTCCATTTGCATCTACCGCGAACAAGTAGTAATAACCTGGAGGCGTATACGTTGCGTCTGTGGGCATTTGGGCCTGTAAACCCAACTGTGACTTCTGGAAGCTCAGCTTCGAGATAACTTGGGTCATGTTGGTGCAGTGAGTGACTGCGGAGAGTCTCACCAAATTCAGCTGCGCTATGTCGGCTTGTGATGAGTATGCGATCTCAACAGACTGACCCAAAGAAGCGTAATGAGGGGAATCGGTGAGCACGGGCTTCGTAGAAGTGAACAAATATGGCGGAGTGAAGATCTGATAATTCGGGTAGAGATACGAAGGATCGGTGGTCGGATCGTCACCGGCGGTTGACCAGATTGTTCCGTCAGGTAGGAGCACGGCGTTGGAGTGGTATCCGCGAAAGCACGTAGCCTGACCCACTGTGGTACTTGGCGCCAGACTGGTCCATATGCCGGTGCTAGGACTCCAAAGTTCGGCAGCATACACGGGAAATCCAGAGTTAGTGAACCCAGGTCCACTGCTGCCACCGGTAGCAAGCACATCGCCAGTTGGTAGCAGCGTGAAGTCGTGCTGCCTTCTCGCCCAACTCATCGAACCCGTGAGCGTCCACGTTGGAACGGGTCCGGTCAGATCCAGAATCTCGCAGGAACTCTTCGGAGATCCTCCACCGCCCACGAGAATCTTTCCGGGAGCAAACATTGCGGAAGATCCGTAAGAGCGAACCTCAACATCGTTGGCTGTCGCGATAGGATTCACGGAACCAAGACCCGCGGTCGCAAACTCCCAAGTCGTCCTTAACGGTCCGGGAGAAACCACTGTCCCTTTAGGGGTCAGGTACTGCATCGGATATAGCTGCGGCTGCATGGCCGCCCCGGTAAGTTGTCTAAATGTTCCGGCAGAGGAATCCCAGTACTCAGGCACGGTGGCGTTTCCAAGTGCGGGACTGATTTCACCGCTCACGACGAGCACATCTTTGCCATTTGGCATCGTAGTACACGTTGGATACCACCGACCAAATGCCATGTCCGGTAACGATTTCCATGAATCCGTGAACGGGTTGTAAATCGCCGCCTTGTTAAGGCCATAGTAATTTACGATGTGACCACCCGCGACAAAGACTGAACCGTCAGCTAAGAGCGTGTGTCCAGCGCAAAAAGTGTTGAACGGTGGCTCGGCGGCTTTCGAAGTTGTTTGAGTGGAAGGATCGTACAGGTAGGTATCACCTAAGCGGTTCCAAAACAACACCTTGCCAGTGGGAAGCGAAATTGCGTGAATCGCATGGGTCGGAAGGGACTGGGGCTTCGACCATTGCCCAGAGACTTGAGCGGACTGACAAACGCCTTTACAGGATAAGCACAATAGGAAAAACGACAACAATGCCGAGAAATGATTGCGATTTCGATATGAGCTTGTAGTCAGCATGGACCTCTAAAACGATTGTTTTTAACACGAGATCTTCGTTGACCCTGGCACCGAAAGCCTAAAACTTGAAAGACTTTAAGCTGTTCTTCCGTCCAAAAATGTTTCGAGAGCAGTATGTGACGATTTTAGGCATCGACAGATCAGTAAAATTGCCAGTATTTTTGCAAACAAGTAGAATATATGCAAAATTTCAGCAATATTGTTTTAACTAAACTATTTGGAAATCGTGCGCACGACATCCCATTTGGTTTGGAGTGATGTGTGGAACGCCTGAGCCCTAAATTCGGGTTTATTATTCAAGCGGTCACTGTTCCAGTGTCTGGCTGGAGAACCCTTGTCCAATACTCAGAAATCGTTTGCCGGGCCCATGCGGCTTCTTGTTACCGGAGCAGCTGGTTTTATCGGGTCCCATTTTTGCCGCCTGGTTCTTGAGACTCGTCATGATGATTTTGTTGTAGGGTTGGATGCGCTTACTTACTCTGGAAACCTTTCTACCACTGAAGATCTGCGTAAAAATCCCCGTTTCAGGTTCGCGCCTGGCAGAATCGAAGAACCTACGGTAGTTCGTGGACTCATCCAGGAATTCGGAATCACACACATCGTCAATTTTGCGGCTGAAACCCACAATGATCGCTCTGTTCTCGACGCTTCGTCATTTCTAAAAACTAACGCTCTGGGAGTCGAGCACCTACTCAATGCCACAAGACAGTACGGGCTTGTGCGAATGCTTCACGTCAGCACCGATGAAGTTTACGGTTCGATCCTATCCGGTCAGTTCACTGAAGAGAGTCCGCTGGAGCCAAATACTCCGTATAGTGCAAGTAAAGCAGCTGGAGATCTCCAGTGTCGATCTCATTGGATAACGCACCGTACGCCGATAATCGTCACGAGAGGAGGAAACACCTATGGTCCCTTTCAATATCCAGAAAAGCTCATTCCGTTTTTCCTTAGCCGCCTCATAGACGGCAAGAAAGTGCCGGTCTATGGCGATGGATCCCAGATCCGCGAATGGATCCACGCTAGAGATCATGCTTCGGGAATTCTTCACGCCTTACTGCACGGAACCGATGGCGAAATCTATAACGTTGGGGACAAAAACCTTCGGCGGAATATGGAGGTCGTTCAGACGCTGCTTGCCGGAACCTCAAGATCGTCGGAGCTTGTCAAGCACATACCTGATCCACGCGGCGCGGCACACGACGCCAGATACTCCATGACAACATCTAAACTTTGCAACCTGGGATGGGAACCCAAGGTCGACTTCCAAGTCGGACTGAGAGACACAGTTGAGTGGTATATCAATAACGAAGACTGGTGGCGTCCCATCACTAGGACTGCTGTTTATAGTGATTTTATTGCACAATATTACGGCCCAGCATTGGGCAACGATCTATGAATCGCCAAATTGGAATAACATTGGTGCCGTGCCTAGCTTAGCTATAGAAACGTTAGTATTGGAGTTGAATCGATGAGTAGAAGGATTGCGGTGGTCATGGCGGGAGGATCGGGTGAACGCTTTTGGCCGCTTTCCCGGCCGGATCGGCCCAAGCAGTTGTTAAAACTGACCGACCCCAATCAGACGATGTTGGAAGAAGCGGTCAACCGGATCTCTCCTCTGGTTGGGTCTGACACATTCATTTCGACTTCTGCGGCACTCCAGTCGATTATTGCGGACGCGGGCGTCGTTTCGAAGGACCAAGTTCTGGCAGAACCTGCTCGCCGAAACACGCTCGGAGCCCTGGTTTGGGTGGCAGCCTCGCTGCTCTCTCGCGGAATCGAGAACGCGACCGTAGCCGTGCTAACCGCTGACCATAAAATTGAGGATCCAGATCGATTTAGGGCAACGGTTGGGGCGGCAATGGATGTGGCTGAGAGTACTGGGGGCCTCGTAACTCTTGGAATCACACCAGATCGACCCGAAACGGGATACGGCTATATTGAAGTCGACCGAAGTTCCACGGCGAAAGCATCGGATGGCCGAGAGGCATACCGATCTCGCCGATTTCTAGAAAAGCCGAGCTTGGACACCGCAAAGGAATTTTTAGCGAGCGGAAATCACCTGTGGAACGCTGGAATGTTCTTCTATACGCTAACCGGTTTTGTAAGCGCACTAGCGGCGACGAACCAAGCCGCCCATGAGATACTTCACGAGATCACTGAAAAACTTAAAAGCGGTGATCATCACCACGCGGTGAAGGCGTTCGAGAACCTTCCCAATCTCTCGATTGACTTTGCGGTCATGGAAAAGGCCCCGTCAGTCTATGTGGTTCCGTCTGACTTCCCGTGGGACGATGTTGGAGCATGGGATGCTCTGGAGCGATCATTGGAGGCAGATGGAGACGGGAACGTTCTACAGGGGAGAGTGATCGCCCTTGATTCCAACGGGTGCGTGCTGGTGAATGACGACGATCAAAAGGTGGTCGGGGTGGTTGGGATTACCGACCTAATCGTGGTAGCGACTCGAAACGCTGTCCTCGTGTGCCCCAAATCACAGGCCCAGCGCGTAAAGCAGATCGTGGCCAAGCTCTCTACCTAAGCATGCGACTGCCCCACCTCCCAAGCGTCGTTTTTCTCGATCGAGACGGCGTCCTTATTGAGAATGTTCCGACGTACATTCGGGAGTGGGGCGAAGTTCAGTTGTTCGAGCAAGCGGCTCAAGCATGCTCGATCCTTAGCAAGCGCGGAATCCCGCTGATTGTCGTCACTAATCAATCCGGTATCGGTCGCGGAATTCTTACTCATGAGACTGCCGAAAGGCTGAATAGGCAAATCCTTGCCGAAATAGAATTTATCGGGGCAAAATTCCTCGATTCGTATATGTGTCCACACTCACCTGACGACGGGTGTGACTGCCGCAAGCCTCGCCCAGGCATGCTTGTGCGCGCGTCAAGGGATCACAACCTCGACCTCACAAGGGCCATATTTGTTGGTGATTCTGCTACCGACTTGGAGGCCGCCGAGGCTGCGGGAGTTACGGGAGTTCTCGTACGGACCGGTCGCGGCCGAGAACAGGAACAGGTGCTTGTTAGCCAAGGGAAGAAACCGATCGTGTTCCGTGACCTGCTGGCCGTTGTAGCCGCTATGGCTCCGCAACCGTGAACTAGGCTTAGGGAGTCATTGTGAACGAGGCTGCACCCAGTGTGATTGTTCCTACCTCTACCGAACTGATCACAAGCATCACCTTCCCGCGATCTTTCTCTGTCAACCGTAGCAGACCAGTGGCGTCCAAGGTTGTCCAGTTGGGACCAACCGGCCCCGAACAATCGATAAGCGTCTTCCAAGGGGACCTTGCCTGTCGGATCAACAGTCGGATTTTCATTGGACGAGCACATTTCGCGGTTACCGAAATTCGGGCACGCTTTCCATTGACTGCGGCTACCGTTTGCTTGATCTGCCACCTCGCACCTCTTCCCAAAGATCGAATCTGGACCAATTGGGCACTCCGATGTTCGCCAAAGGCATCGTTCGATCTTGAGTAGTGTACTTGGACCGCTCCCGAGGATCCGTCGTCCATCCATAGTTCAGCTATCTGGCCAGTCGCGGTCCCAGCCGTCTCCCATCGGGACACGTCCTTGTATTCTCCATCGAACGATAACGGCGATGAATGGATTCTGAGGATGTTCCAAAACCATTCGCCAATGGGAAACAGAGCGCCATGATGTCCGGGAAGGAAATCGACACCTGCCAACGACTTTGCGGCGTAGACAGCATTTATGATCAAATAGCCTGCGACGAGCCAAATACACCAGGTCTTAACCCTGCGGAACCCACGCATACCTACCATCGTTGCACACCAATTCCAAATAGGCAAGGCCCTGAGCAAAGGACTTTTTATTGAGCCTTCTTAGAATCAGAAGTAAGATCGGTACCATGAGGCGAATCGGGATACCCCCTCCTCAATAGATACCTTGGCCCGAAATCCGACTGCCTGTTCAAGAGCAGAAGTGCTTGCATAGGTCGCTAGAACATCCCCTGGCTGCAACGGCATAAGAATTTTCTCGGCCTTCTTTCCTAAACACGCTTCAAGCAGTTCAATGAACCTCAACAGTTCAACAGGTCTACCATTTCCAATATTATAAATGCGGTAGGGAGCGCGCGATGATTCTGGTGTTGGGCTAAAGGATTCCCATTTTGGATTTGGCTTCGGTGGCGACTCTAGCGTCCGAACCAAACCGTCGACGATGTCATCGATAAACGTAAAGTCACGCTGCATCCGGCCTTCATTGAAGACCTTGAGGGGTCTTCCATGAGTGATTGCCTCGGCGAATAACATCGGCGCCATATCCGGTCTTCCCCAGGGTCCATAGACTGTAAAGAAACGAAGGCCAGTTACCGCCAGGTCGTAGAGGTCCGAATAACTGTGAGCGAGAATTTCATTCGACTTCTTCGTCGCAGCATAGAAACTTACCGGATGGTCGACGGGATCAGTTTCACGAAAAGGCATTCGGGCGTTTGCACCGTACACACTGCTGGATGATGCAAAAACGAGATGCTCAATGGCATGGCGGCGGCAGCACTCAAGCACGTTCGCGAATCCCACGAGGTTGGACTGCACAAATTCGGCTGGATTGTCCATCGAGTGCCGCACTCCACCCTGGGCTGCAAGATGCACCACAGCACGAATGCCGTTCTCATCGAACACTCTGCTAAGAACGCGCTCGTCACTGATGTCGCCCGCAATGAAGGTGAACGCCGGATGTTCTATCGATCTCAGACGGTCCTTTTTCAGATTGACATCGTAGTAGCTGTTCAGGTTATCGAATCCCGTTACCCTATATCCCAAATCGATCAGTCGCCGCGACGTATGGGATCCAATAAACCCGGCCGCACCGGTCACAAGGCAAGATTTTGTGTCCAGGGGCATCGTTATGATTGAGCCTTAGATATCGCTGCGACTTTGGGAACGAAGTACTGAATCGTTTGCGCTAAGCCATCTGCTAGCGAAGTCGATGGACTCCAACCTAGAATCGAATTCGCTCGGGTGAGATCAGGGCGCCGCTGACGCGGATCGTCTACTGCCGCAGCTGCATGCACAATCTGGCTCTTCGAACCGGTTGCTTTTACGATTTCCTGGGCAAACGCAAGAATTGTCCTTTCCTCGAGTGTGCCGATATTCACAGGTTCGTGAAAGTCGCTCGCGGCAAGCTTTATGACGCCGTCGAGGATATCTGAGTAATACCCAAACGATCGCGTCTGCAGACCGTCTCCGTAGATCGTGATTTCCTGCCCGAGGAGCGCTTGACGAATAAAGTTGGGAACTACGCGGCCATCATTCAAGCGCATGCGAGGGCCATAAGTATTGAAGAATCGAACGATTCGCGTGTCAAGTCCGTGAAAATGATGATACGCCATCGTCATTGATTCGGCATAGCGCTTTGCTTCATCGTAAACTCCGCGTGGCCCGATAGGGTTCACATTTCCCCAGTAGGTCTCGGGCTGTGGTGAGACGAGCGGATCACCATAGACCTCGCTCGTCGATGCCAACATAAACTTAGCGCTCTTTGCCTTTGCCAACCCAAGGCAGTTGTGAGTACCCAATGCACCGACCTTTAGAACCTGAATGGGGAATCGCTTGAAGTCATCCGGACTTGCTGGACTAGCGAAATGAAAAACGAAATCAACGGGGCCATCTACCGAAATGTGCTCCGAGACATCGTTTTGTTGAAATCGAAAACCCGGACGTCCGGCAAGATGAGCGAGATTCTCAGTCGATCCGGTGATCAGATTGTCAATCACCACAACTTCGTGACCGAGGGCGAACAACTTATCAGTCAGATGGGATCCTAAAAACCCCGCGCCGCCGGTAACAACAGAACGCATTTGGCTCAATTATGGAGGAGGCGAATGCGGAATGTCCAGTTCGCAAGTAGCGCTTGAGTGACCGGCTCAACTGAAGCCACCAACTCCCAAAGCTCTTTTATGCACCGCATCTACCGTTTTTTGTAACGGCCCATTTTGGTGTAAGGAGGCTCCTTGGGGCCCATCCGCTTGTCACAATCGCGGCGAATTGATGCACGATTGCAAAGTTGCCTTACCCCAATGAGCTGATCACAACGCGGAACGACTTACGTCGGCCAAACGTTGCCAGGAGAGCAAACGGCACTAAGCAGCGCCGTTAATCAACACCTAGCCTTCGGGCCCACCGACTCAGCTAGAGTCCAGCCGTCAGTACGTGGTCGCGACTGGACGCGTTGGATTCAGAAATAACCCTTGCTTGACTCATGCGCTGCGTCAATGAATTCTCCGGCGAACTTGAGCAGGTCCTTTTCGTTGACGACTCCTGATCTGGGTATAAAACGATAGAAGACCCCATGCAGATCAGGCTTCTGCAATAGTTTTGACAATATAAGGTCCCTTCGAATCTCAACCGTTGAGGCCCGAAAACCCAAAGGCGTCCGATAACAGAAAGCTGTAATGCTTTCTTCGCCTGGCTTACCATTTAAACGAGCCACGGACATCGGCACCATACCCTGAGTTCTCGTGGGGACGAGGACGGTGTGTCCGTCCTGAACCTGAAAACCCGAACCCGTGAAACAAACCTTCGGATTGTGAAACGTCTTGCCATTTGCTCCCGCAATGAGGACTGTGTCGTACGCCTCGGACCCTTTTGAAAAGACTCTGGCAACGATCCCATATGGGGTCAATGTGTCGTATGTCAACTGATCCATGCGATAGCTCTGTTGGGGATTATCCGAGCTTTGCTGATATGCGAATCCCGCCACGGTTTGAGGTGCGTTCTGCTCGAGCCACTTCTCTGTTTTGGGGTCATATTTCGGCTTAGGCAAGGCCGCCATTGTCACTCCAAAGGCAAAAAGTATTCCGCCAACAACGTAGAGTCTGTTCTTCAATCCTTCCATCCGAGAAACCTCACAAATTGAAATAACAAAACGAAACACAAGATCAGAGTCAAGTAACCACTGTAGTCGTGGAATTTGTGTCCTGCGTCCGATCCATAAAGCTCGCCAACAACACCGATAAGCGAAATCCGGAGACTGTTGATAAAGACGGCTAGCGGCAATGAAACTAATCCGAGCAAAACGTTCGCCCACCACCTGAGGTTTCCGATCATCATGAAGAACACGACAAACGAAGAGAGCGCCACTATTAGTTTTAAGCCACTACATGGCGCAGCCACGTCAAGCGTGTAGTGATTCAAAAGGACCGTTGTGGCATCTCCATGCATCGGCTGAAAACCTAGAAGGGTCAGAATTTCGAAGGCCACTTTGCTGGAAATAATCTGCATCGGGTTGGTGTACTCCTCGATGAAGGTTCCGAAGGTAGGAAGTGCGAAACCAAGGTATGCCACCGGTAGCGCCACTTTTCTAGCCCAGTCCCAGCCCGCGACCACCAGGATGGAGCTCCAGAAAGCAAAAATGAAGGCCCAGCACTGAACCGACTCCGTGTCAGCTAAGAAGCCCACATACCCAAAACATAGTGAAACTAGAATGAATATGAAGCCCCACGGAGCGCTTTTGACCTTTGTATCGCCTATTCTCGGCCACCACCGGTAGACGACATATCCTGATATGAGCGGGACGAGGAAACCGTGTGAATAGTATTCGTTCTTTAGCCATATCCCCGGAACCTCGCGTAGAAGTCCCCAGAAGGCAAACATCAAGGCAATCGTCGCAAACGCGGCCGGAGCAAACAGTTTAGATCTGACCACGCGAAGGAAATCCTCGGTAGATATTCCCAGGGACGGCTTCGAGTCAGACTCAAGGGCTACCTGGACATCTTTGATCGTGCTGTCTGCTTCACTCATTCTCACTCTCGATTTCTACGCCAAACACCACTACAGATTATCGGGCCGCCTTCTCGTAAACATTACCAGACCAGTCGAACGTTCCCGAGCATGATCTGAACCAGAATGCAGTCGGGGACAGAGCCAAACCGAGGCCGTGTCCTTGGACATAAAACGTCGTCAAACCACCAAAGGCCCAGAGCGAAGGTTGAAGGGCGGTGAAAACCGACGACACTTCACCGTTCGACTAACAAGGATGCGAAACTCGGTTCGCTCCGGAAAGGGCGTTCAAGGCGCTTATATCGCCCCTGCGTGATCTTCATCGCGATGACCCTATATCCCGCTCAATTGTATTACTCGGCAAAGTGCGTCCAGGTTGAGACCCAAGAGAAGCTCTCACTGATTGAACTTTGAAACCACGAACACCCAAATCCGGCTGTACGTCGGCCCATTTCGGACAGCTCAAGCCAACCGTTCCAAGGACAAGCCTCGCGGGTCGAGAAAAGTCTGGAGTCGGTAACTCATATCCGAATCTTCGCGCGCCTCGGTTGTTCACCCTAAGCGGACCTCGAGGAAGCAATCGCTATTACACCCTCAACAGAATTCAGTAGACCATTTCACTGACTAAATTATCAGTAGAAATCTTACTGGCGTAGGGACTTGCTACCACATTAGCGATTTACACTCTAAGTACTTGCGGCGTACAGCTAGTATGCCCATTCACTATTGCGAACCGTGCAGCAACTTTAAAAAAACGAATCCAGAAGATAGCAGCAGCGTGGAAATCAATAGGCATGAACACGGTCTGCAACAAACAAGGTGCTTCGCGCCTTGGAATAATCGCCATGCTATCGCTCTCGATCTCAGCGGCAAACGCAACGACATGGTATGTGAGCACCAATGGAAATGACGCAAACCCTGGAACGGCAGACGCACCATTTGCTACCTTGACTACCCCATGCCGAAAGGCGGCACCAGGTGATACGATCTATCTTAGAGGTGGCACATATTATCTCGCGGGTACACAAGGAGTTATGTGTAGTGGAACGAGTTCGTCTCCCATCAATATCT
This sequence comes from uncultured Armatimonadota bacterium, assembly GCA_903904815.1. Taxonomy (GTDB): domain Bacteria; phylum Armatimonadota; class Fimbriimonadia; order Fimbriimonadales; family Fimbriimonadaceae; genus Fimbriimonas. Next base: position 76,628 of record CAIVDU010000010.1, on the reverse strand, counting down.
CGTCGTATCCTAACGAACGCGCCGTCTTGGACGGATCGCACACTAGCTCAACTGGCGATGGGGTATGGATCACCGGCAGCTACGTCAATCTCTCAAATATTGACGTCGAGTACATGAATGGAAGCGGCATTTCGTTGTACAACACTGCCTACGACACGGTGACCGGTTGCTTCGCCCACGACAACTTCATTACAGGAATTAAGGCGTTTTCATATACAATTGGAGCTACGAACCACATTACAATATCAGGAAACACAGTGTTTCATAACGATCTTTGTAATGCCCCCGGTGTTCCAGTGATAGGATCGTGGACTCCTGCAATTCAGCTCCTTTGCGCAACCAACTCGACCGTAGCAAACAACAGTGTTTCCTGCAATTTCGCTGAGGGTATCGGTCTATGCCGGTCAGATTCCTGCGTGGTTACGTCTAACTCAATTTCGGACAGTTACAGTGTGAATCTGTACCTGGATAATGTAACGAACTCTACACTGACGAAAAACGTTATCTCTTGCACCCCAGGCGCAACCGCCTATTACCGAAGCGGTCTTCCAGCCAACGGAATCCAGGTAGGCAACGAGTCTTATGGCACCTTACCAACAAATATCTCCAGCGGAGACATAATCAGTTCGAACATTGTATACAACACTGGGCAAGGCTTTAGCTATAACAACTACCAACTTGGTGGAGGACTTAGAAACTTCGTGGTTTCAAACAACACGTTTTACGGCACCGCGAGTTGCATGTTCTTCATTGCTCAAGACTCCGGTACGACAAACACTCTTTTTGCCAATAACATCTTCCGCCAAACGAGTTCATCTCTCGTCTACATGCCGTCTGGAAGTGGCATCAGCTTCAAGAACAATTGTTGGTACGGGGCTTGGGTAAATCCGTCGGTGAGCGGCATAGGTGACGTCTATTCAGACCCCGGATTCCAATCGACGAGCCCTGGAACTCAGACCCAATTCAGTTTGGCATCCGGTTCACCGTGCAGAAATGCGGGCTCAACAGTAGGTCTTCCGTCGGCGATCGCTGTTGGTTCAGATATTGGCGCAATCCAGTCAAGCTACGTTAGTGCCCAATAAGGACGTCTGTTACATGTCGAACCTGCCATGGATCAAGATCAACGGCAGGTTTAACATGGAGTTCATACAATATTTTACTAACTGGTACTTTTATGCACGGGAGCTTCTTGCTATCCTAGCAGCAAGAAATTGTTTTTACACTGTACAAATTCAAATCTATACCGTAACTTTACCTAGCGGTCGTATGAGTCTCTTGTGTGCTTCGATTTTGGGGCGCGAGATTCAGATTTGGATCCAATCGGCGAGTTTAGGTGAGAGTGTCACCACTCAAAGTTGATCCATAAGTCTTGGACCGTCTGGAGGTTTGATTCCTGTTGAAAATGTGTGTGAAAACTTTGTGTCGTATGGGGCTGCTTGGCCTCACCTCTCTAATCGGCTCTTCGGCCAGTGCTACGACGTATTTCGTGGCGCCTACTGTCGTTGCGAGCGATTCAAATCCTGGGTCGGTATCCGCTCCACTTGCCACTCTGCAAGCGGCATGTAAGGTTGCCCAGCCGGGTGATACCATTTACTTGTCGAGCGGAACGTACACACTAACAAACGGGCAGTGGGTCATGTGTAGTGGAACTTCAACTGCTCCGATCACGATCAGCTCAGCACCCGGTTCTCTAGCAACCATCGATGCAACCAACATCCCGATTGGGACTGATGGAATTTGGATCACGGGAAGCTACGTCAATGTTGTGAGAGTCGATGTCAAGAACTCGCCAGGAGCCGGAATCGCCATTGCAGGTGGCTCATACGATTCCATTACCGGATGCCATGTTTACAACAGCTTTAAGAGCGGGATCAAGGCAACCGCTGGCACGTTAGGTGGAGTCGATCACATCACGATTTCTAACAATACGGTCTACAACAATAGCCTGGAAAATTCCCCCACAGGTGTGGTTGGGGCGGCTTGGGATCCGGCAATCCATCTTGTTGGCGCCACGAATACGACAATATCTTCGAACTACGTCTACGCAAACTTCGGTGAAGGCATCACTTCGACTCGTTCCGACAGCTGCTTAGTTACGAAAAATCAGATATGGGACAGCTTCAGCGTTAACCTTTACCTCAATAACACAACCAATTCTACTTTTTCGCAAAACTATATATTTTGCACTAGTTCGGGCACTCAATTCTACCGAAACGGTTTGCCGGCAGCCGGGATCCAAGTAGCCAACGAAGCAGCGTCAGGAGCGATCCCCAACCCCAGCGCGAACTGCCTCATTGCAGCCAATATTGTGAAGAATTGCGGTGGGGGATTCTCCTACAACTCATACGGACTTGGAGGAGGGCTACGCAATTTTACAGTTGTGAACAACACCTTCTTCCGAACTCTCGGCTGTTTGTTCTTTGTGGCGCAGGATGCAGGCACCACAAACACGATCTTTGCTAACAACATTTTTCGGCAAGCTGGAACGGCATCGATGGTTTATATGCCAAGCGCAGCAGGTATTACATTCTCAAGCAATTGCTGGTTCGGTGCCTGGATAAGCCCTAGCGTCAAAGCTGCAGGCGACATTTACGCCGATCCAGGCTGGGTCAATCCTTCTCCGACAACCCCCTCCCTTTACAATCTCTCCCCTGCCTCTCCGTGTATTGGAGCGGCCACGAATATCTTCCTGGGCTTTGACTACTTCGGAAACCTGAGCTCACCGAACCACGATATCGGCGCCGTTTCGACTACGTCACACGGTCCCTAAACCTCCTAAACCGAATCCTTACAAGGCACGTGATGGCATTCGGCCTCATGTGCCTTTTCTCGTGACGAACCTAGGTCTTCGAGAGGGGACGCGTCAAGTTTTACGTGCTGCCGTTTCAAGGGAACTCACGCGCACGCTTGACCGTCCAAATACTGGTATCTGCGGCACGGGTAGTCATTGAGGATTCCCACGTAAGGCGTTTAGACAGGAGAGATGACGTGTCACGATCGACATTATCCAGCAATATCATTACAAAACATTGTGCCGGCTTTGCAGTCGGAGCCGTACTTTTCGGTTGCTATGCGTCGGTGGGAGCTTCAACCTATTATGTGTCTCCATCAGGTGACGACCATAACGGCGGATCAATCAACGCCCCACTCGCCTCACTCACCGAAGCTTCTCGTCGGGCAATGCCAGGTGACACAGTCTGTATGAGGGGCGGGGTCTATCGGTGGACTCAGCGCCAAACTCTCAAGGCACGAAATGGGGCGATTCCGATACGATTTATCCCATACGAGTCGGAGCATCCAGAATTTGATGCCTCGGGAATTCAGGGGAAGGTAGATGCCGTGACAATCAGCGGAACTGGTCTCAGCCTATCTGGTTTGGAGGTCTACAATTCTCGGAAGAATGGAATTGTCGTTTGGGGTGGATCGAAAATTCGCATCAAAGACTGCATTATTCACGATTGCGTTGAATCGGGAGTGTTAGGCACGTACACGCAACCGTTCATTGTCAATGACGTGACCATCGATCATTGTCAGGTCTACCACACAGCTCTCGTCAATTTCCCCGCTAACCCGAAGAACCTTTGGCCTCCCGCGATCTTTGCGAACGGTGCCGTCGATTTCAAGGTCTACAGTTGCACGGTAGACGATAACTATGGTGAAGGCATTGATTTTGATCGTTGCATGAATAGCTCAATGCAGGCGAATCGAGTCTTTGACAACTACAGCGTTAACCTCTATCTCGACAACGGCGTGGACTGTGCCATCTTGGGAAATCTGTCGTACTGTACAGACAATCGAAAATTCTTCCGGGATGGCCAGCCTGCATCGGGAATTCAAGTGGCCATCGAACCCCACACACTAAACTTTCCGACCATTGGCCTGCACCGCATACGAATTGCGGACAACATGGTCACCAATTGCCGCTACGGGATCTCGTATGGGAAGTACGGATTGGGGGGAGGAGTCCAGGACCTGACGGTTGAGAATAATACGGTGATAGGCGCGACTCAAGCGCTCGTTCACATTCCGGACGACCCGAGTCATTCCGGGCTAGCATTCCGAAACAACGTCATGGTTCAAAAAAACGGTCATCAGATGACCGACACCCCGGGCATTCGAGATCTGCACGCCGACCACAACATGTGGTTCGGTGGAGACGCTTCGGCGCTCCGAGGAAAGGGTGATGTCATCAAAGATCCTCAATTGTCAGTTGGAGACAAGCGACGACCCCAGATGCTTCGAATCTCGCGTAAGAAGTCCGCATATGGCAGAGAACTTGGCGCACGGCGAATTTCTTATGAAATACCACCTGTTCCCGATGCAAGACCTGACGAAAAAAAAATGGGAGACTCATAGAGTCTCCCATCGAACGTTTGAAGGAGTTTAATTCTAAGGGCTGATTGCTGTGACAGCAGCTCCCATGTTCTTGTTTAGGCAAGGTGAGCCGGGTAGCAGACGGTACCCCGTAGTGTTGTAGACGCCGGGTGTGTAGAATCGAGGATCCGATTTAATATCTCCGGCTCCGGCGTAAGACTTCTCACTCAGGCCGCCATACCAGCAGTTTTGTGAAAAATTGACACCGGTGGTAGCACCATTGTAAACCATGCTACCGCTATTGGCCTGGCACCAAATGTTGTTGGTAAACGTATTATTCGCGTGTCCTTTGTCCGCAGCAAGGGACAGCATACAACCGGACGCCTTGTAAAACGTATTGAACTGCACCAAGCAGTTTTTCATGCCACCACCAAGGCCGTAGTTACCGTAGCAGAATCCTGATCCGGTGTTCACTACATAATTGTATTGAATCGTGCAGTTGGTCAAGCCGATCGCGCCAGAATAGCTTGAAGGCTCGATAGCACACTGAATGCCGGACGCAGCTAATCCGTTTCTGAAGAACTTCGTGTTGCCCGTGCTGTAGATCAGATTGTTGGATACATCGCAACTGATACCATTGTCGAGATAAGCGTTGACGCTGTAATTGTCGTAGATCGTATTGTGATTCATCGTGCTGTTTTGGCAGCGATTGAAGTCGATCCCTTCACCGTAGTTGTTAAAGACAACGTTATTCTTCGCCTTTATGTTGGATGCCAGCAGAAAACTCATCGCCGAAGACCAACTGGTCGCCGTGCCGCGAGCAGCTGGAGCATTCATCATACAAGTGTTGTATACACTACATCCAGTGACCGTGATGTCATTCACGGTCCAGTTGGTGCTATACATCGCCAGAAAGCCACTCTGTTGACAGTCGTGCAGTGAGCAGTTTTGGATGGTCATATGTTGACCTCCCCATACCACGAGTCCGTTCTTCGGACTGTTCTTGATTTCAAATCCACCGAAGTTAATGTACTGCCCTTGAACTGTAAATGCATCGTTGCCAGCGCCGACTTTTGCAGCATCGAAAACTGGAGTTTCACCAGGATAGGCGAGGATGTTCTGATAACTTGAAGCAGAACCGTTGCCACGAACGATCTGTCTAGCAGTTAAGTTATACAGACCTCCACGAACGTACAAGGTGTCCCCAGGAACCATCTTCAGCGTCGCCGCGCTGAAGCTTGCGAAAGGTTTGGCGAGCGTTCCTGCATTGGAATCGCTTCCGTTGTTTGCAATGTAGTAGGTTGATGCCGAAGCCGCCTGCCCTGAAATCGCGAGCACAATAGCACATCCGCCAACCAGTGCCTTCCGTCGAGAGTTGCCGATCATCTGATCGAGTGTTTTTGAATCCATCATCTGCCTCCGTCTGGCAATCGACTCCGGTCGAGTCGTGCCGCTTATGACAGGCTTATTCCTTTTCATTCATGGAGTGCGTGCCCGTACTGCTGAGGGGTGAATTCAATTCCAGCACTACTACCACCGGCAAGCTTCCCTGAAGGCCTATCTTTTTGCGGGGCGCATCGGTCGGATTTGGACAATGCATCTACGATCCTGCAGTTTGGCCGCCGAGAATTACCGTATGAATGTCAGGGCATTGGTACCAGCACCTAGGATTCCAGTCTTGTGGGCAACTTTCGCGACTCTGCTCACCGCAATCTTAATCGGATGTGGGGGAGGAGGAGGTTCTGCATCCTCATCGATCCAAACGCCAGGATCAACAAACTCTTCTGGCGTCACCGGTACTTCGACTTCGTCCACCTCCGGAAACGTCCCCGGAACCGCTGGAGGATCTTCCGCTGGATCGACAAGCCTAACTTCAGGTGTGGGTTACCTCGCTCCGGACACGATCTACTTCGCCGACAATACAAACTCGAACGAAACTCTTTGTGCCATCTCGCCCTCTGGTTCCACTTTGTCTGTGCTTGGAACCCTTCCAAATGGGTTCGGAGCGGCCATCGTGAATCCGAGTTCAAGGAACTCGTTCGTATTCACTTACAGTCCGAATGGGACGCGTATTGGAATCTACACAAACCAAACACTGTCGGCTAGAGGGGCGACCGAACTGGTTTCACCCCAATTCGACGGAGTATCGATGCTCCAAGTCACTCCGGACGGCTCGACGGTCGTTTTTATAGCCGACGCAAATGGTCTCTCGTCCTTATATACAGTGTCCACTGCAGGCGGGCTCCCACGGAGCCTGACGGCGGCCGACACAGCTTCGCTTAGTCCAGATGGACAGACGATCGTCTTCAGCGCACCAACGAACTCCGGGGAATTCCTGGGCACAATTTCCATAGCTGGTGGAGCCACTACGATAATGACTAATGGTCAGTCAGTGGATCTGTATCCGCAGTTCAAAAAGGACGGTACCCAGATCGTGTTTTCATCGAATCGAAGTGACCCCGCAGGCTCGGCTCCCTTCGACCTGTACACGATGACGCTCTCAAATAAGGTCGTGACTCGAATAACCACGAGCACAACGAGAAGCACCTTTGGAGCTTCCTTCAGCGGCGACGGAACCAGACTCTCTTACGTGGCGTTGGATCCAAGCCAGCCAGGAGGTTCGGGAGTGTTTGTAATGGCTACCAATGGGGGCCCATCGACTCAAATTTGGAGTTCGGATTCAGTCGGAGCTTCCACGTATTGGAGTTCCTCGTCAGGACGCTCCGGTTCATCCGTCGGCGCAACGTATCAGGGACTAACGTCGTTACACCTAAAAAAGTCACACTGAAAAAACCTGCCCAGGCATATTCCTGGGCAGACGGCACCAACTAAGATTTCGCCAGATTGCCCAACGTGGTGGCAAGGCGCTTAGCAATTGTGACCCGGGAATAGTTCTCCTCGACGTGGGCGCGGCCACGGAGCCCCATGTCCGTTCGTAGGTTCGGGTCCCGGTATAAGGTTAGAATGGCGTCGGCCATGGCTTTGCCATCTCCGGCGGGAACGACGATGCCGCTATTGGAGTCTTGGATAACCTTCGCGCTCTCACCAGCCAACGCCGCCACGACAGGCTTTTCACAGGCCATATACTCAAATATCTTGACTGAGATGATTTTTTCGAGATAAGCATCGGGAAGCAGATTTGTGACACAAACGTCGGCCCGCGAAATAAGGTAAGGCAGTTGATCCATCGGCTTCTCACCGCCAAAAATGACATTATCGAGGCCCATCTCGGCAGCTTGATCAAACAGCGCCTGCTTTCTGGGTCCGTTGCCACGAAGAAAGAAAACGATTTCTTTCTCACCCTTCAAATGCTTGGCTGCTTCAAGAATCGTTTCTAGTCCATGTTTGATCCCGAGAAGTCCGGAGTACATGACGACAAACCGATCCCCGAATTCATACTCGGCAACAAATTCGTTATGAGGTTCGCGCTTGTAGAAAATCTCGAGGTCCGCACCGTTCGGAGTCAATATTGTCTTGGATCGATCCACACCACGTTCGCAAACGGTGTCAATGAAAGCATGGGTCGTGCAGGACACGACGTCAGCCATCTTATAAACCCTGCGTTCAATCTTGCGGACGATTTGAACCGGCTTTGACCCTTCTTTGGCGGCGCCCACAGCCACGATCTCGTCAGGCCACAGATCGCGAATGTCAAATACGAGCTTCGCCTTCCACTTCTTAGCCAACATCATGGCCGGAACGGCAGGAAAGATTGGGGGTGAAGTCACGAATACAACATCACACCGCCCAGCTCGCAACGCGCTCCGATAGACGGCAGGAAGGAACGAGAGGTAACTCTTAAGTTGAGAAACCTTTGATTCATTCCTTGGGGCAGTGAAATAGTGAGTGCGTTCGACGACGAACCCGTCCATTTGCTCCCTCATGGCCTTCTTCCCGCGGTATCCCTCGAAGACTTCGCCCGCAGGATAATTCGGCATTCCTGTGGCCACGATAACTTCATGGCCCTGGTTTACCAACTCGCGAACAAACGGATACATCCGGTTCGCTAACGCTCCCATTTCGGGCAAAAAAATCTGTGTAATGATGAGAATGCGCAAATAGGTCCCCTACCAGCAGATGCCTTGATAATGCTCGCCCATTTGTTCGAGCCAAGTCTGATCCAGCCCACGTAACCTTACAAGGTCGATGACCACCTTGTCTCTGGTTGTTTGCAAAGCCGGAGCGAACTCCTCACTGTTGTTTCCAATGACAACCACTTCTGCGTGAGCCAATGCCTCGTTGATATCGGGAACCATGAGGTTTGAAATGTGAGGAATCACCGACTCAATGTATGCCTTGTTGGCACCCATAAGTTTCGCCCAACTTACATTTTTGTCGTACAACCGCAAGTCGCATCCCTTGCCGAGGAGCGCCTCAATCATTTCGACCGTGGGACTCTCTCGGAGATCGTCGGTGCCAGCCTTAAAGCTGAAACCAAGAACGGCAACCTTCCTCTTCTTCTGCGCCAACACCATTCTTACCGCTCGGTGAATCTGCAGCTCGTTACTATGCGATAGGCTTTCGAGCATCGGTAGCGAAATATCGTGGTCACGAGCTCCAAACAAGATTGCTCGAACGTCCTTCGGCAGGCAGGACCCCCCGTAGGCAAACCCTGATTTCATGTAGTAAGACGAAAGGTTAAGCTTCCTGTCCTGGCAGACCATGTCCATTACAACGTGACTGTCAACCCCATGTGCCTTTGCAAAGTTGCCAATCTCATTGGCAAAAACGATCTTCACGGCGTGAAAGGCATTGCACGCATATTTGATCATTTCCGCTTCCGGAATGTCGACGCGATTGATGGGGGCTTTGACTCCATCATAAACGGCCGCCGCATCCGAGATACTTGCCTCGTCAATGCCGCCGACGACCGTGAAAGGAGGCTCGTCGAAGTCTTTGACCGCACTTCCTTCTCGTAGAAATTCGGGATTGTAGGCTAAGCCGACATTGCCGCCACAAGCTCGCCCTAAAGCTTCTTCCAAAATTGGCTGTAATACTCCAACCGTGGTTCCTGGAAGCAGTGTGCTTCGGACGATGACGGTGTGTCGAGATGTACTCTCCTTTAACGCGGAACCGATGTCCGAAATCACCTTCTGGGCATAAGCGGTGTCCAAACTGCCATTTGGCCGGCTGGGAGTCCCAACACAAATCAGACTCACGTCGGCCCAGCGCACGGCATCAAAAACGTTCGTCGTCGCTTTTAACCTTCCCGCCGACTGGGCCACCGAAATCAGCTCAGCCAATCCAGCTTCAACGATTGGACTCGCGCCCGCATTAATTTGATCGACTTTGACACTAGAGACGTCAACCCCGATGATTTCATGCCCGAGTTTCGCCAGACAAGCGGCCGACACGGTTCCAACATATCCAAGACCAAAAATAGCAACTTTCATAGCTGTATTACCGGAATAATGAAGCGCGACTCGCTGATCGTTAGGCAAGGCTTCACCGCGAGTCGCGTTCGTTAACCTTTCGCTGCTGCGTCCGCCAGAGCCTGCTCCTGATACCGAAGAACGCGAGTAAGCCCTTCTTCCAGGGAAATCTTAGGTTCCCATCCCCAACCCTTTATCTTGTCTACGATCGCGAACCGTGACTGGACTCCAACTGGCTTATCAAGCAATCGCTTTATCGTTGGTTCATATCCGGCAATCTTTGCATAAGTCTGGATCATTTCATTGAAGGACGTTAGTCGGCCAGTTCCAACATTAATTCCTTCTCCATTTTTAACGTTGTCCAGAATGACGTACATAGCATCTACGCAATCATCGATATGGATGAAGTCTCGACCCTGGTCACCGGTGCCCCAAACTTCAACTGGATTCTCCCGCAGCGCAATTCTTCGCGCAATTGCCGGCGTTGGATATGTAAGATCCTGGTCCTCACCGTAGCCGGAGAACGGCCGAATACAGCCCACATGCATTCCATATCGCTCGTGGGCCATTCGGGAAAGGAACTCGCCGGTTAGCTTGCTCCAGCCGTAGGTCATGTCAGGCATTCCGAGATTTTCGTCAAAAGAAATAAACTTTTCTTCCAGTGCTATGTGGGTTCCCTCGCTCTGAAGGTGGACGGGATAGGCCGCGCTGGAGGACGCGTACATGATCCGGCCGATCCGGCTCTTGCGATCTGGACGAGAAGCCCAGAGGAACATTGCAGCGTCAATTCCGAGGTCGATTCCAACCTTGAGCGGATCACCATCGATCATCATTCTTCCGCCGACGATCGAAGCTAAGTGAAAAACGATGTCGAAGTCGGGCAACTTGACGTTTTCCAAGTCAGGACTCGGTCGAGTGGCAGACGTCTCCGTCAAGAAGACCGGTAGAGCATCTGCGTTGATGAAGGTGATCGACTGAGAATCGCGGCGATAGACCGAGACAAGTCCCGACGTATCGACTTTGTCAAAGCCATCCTTCAGCCACAGGTCCGGGTGCTTTCCCGTCGACAAGTCGTCAACGACCCATGCACTGTCGCCATCCTTAATGATCTTGTTAATAAGATGACGCCCGACAAATCCACACCCACCAGTAACCAGATGATTTCCCATAAAACCTAACTCCTCCAGACCAGATTACCCAAACGAAACCCTTCTAACACTCACAGTTAAGCCCACCAAAGGAGCAAAGCCATGCTGCTAACGATATTAACCTTAACAGCCACCAATCAGTACGATCTAAAAGCTCAGGGGCCCAGTCGATCTCCCAATTCAGTACACGGTTAAAATCCGCTGTAGCGCAAGCAAAATACCCCGTGATCCTTCAAACCTCAAGCAGATAGTTCATCAAAGCCGTGGCCAACTCTATATATCTTAATAGCACCGATTCAACACTGGCTAAGACGCTAACTCGGTAGTTTACGCGTTACACTGGAATAAATTCTGACAAACGCAGTTATTTCAGCACCGTCAACGCTGTTTACGGATTAGATTATACAAATCAACAGTTTTGATTGCGATTCCCGGCCACGCACGCTTGCCTGAACCCCTCGCTGCCTTCTTCGCGAGGAACTCATCGAAGCTCTCTTCGAAGAGCACCCTCTCCAACTCTTTGGCCAGAGCATCCGAGTCTTTTGGTGGAACTAAACCCTGAATCAGTCCCTCTTCGAAGGCCTCGGCGTTTCCACCTGTTTCCGTCGCGACAATAGGTTTGTCGAATGCATCCGCAAGTTGAAGAACACCGCTCTCGGAACCATCGAGATACGGCAAGCAGGAGCAATCTGCAAATTCGAAGAATCCAGGAACGTCTTCCATGTCGATATAGGCGAGGTTTAAAAGGGTTGAATCCTTAACGCCCCACTTCTCCATTGCGGCGACGTATTCCGGCCAATCATCGCGCTCCTTACCGACGACCATGAGGCGGACGGGTAGCCCCTTTTGCCTCATCTTACCAATAGCCTCGATGAGGAACATGAGCCCCTTGTACTGCCGAACGGCTCCAAAAAACAAAATATCTTTCGTCCCTTCGACCTTGGTGAAAGGAACACCCTTGCCCAAATCACCGAGTCCCCTAAAGAATCGATAGTCTCCGTGAGGAATCACGTGGAGATGATCTGCCCTAACGTTAAAATGCTGCTTCGCTTCGTCCGCAGTCCGATCTGAGTGAACAATGATCGCCTCAGCAGAACGCAACTTATAGCCAACGAATGGCATTTCGCGAGCTTTGATCTCATGCGGAATGGCAAGATGACAGGTATACACGTATGCCGCGCCCGAGTACAACCGACTCGCCCACATGTAGACCCATTCGAACAGCGGGTGGAGATTCGTTCCCTGCTGATGGACGATATCCGGTCGAAGGGCTTTGAGGCACTTCCAACTTGCACGAAGACCGGAGACGGACCGAAGGTTATACTCGTGAACCTTGAAGTTCTTGGGGAATTGAGCAAGTTCGTAAGGTGCGCCAGTGATCAGATGTACTTCGCAACCATAGTCAGCCAAGGCGCGACAAAGATTGTAACTATAGTGGCAAAGTCCGCCATCTCCCTTCGGTTCAACTACTACGACTTTCAGCGCACGTTCAGATTTTGCTTTTGTGCTGGACGAGGAACTCACGGTTGTATCTCCCATTAGGACGCTCTATAGCTTAAGAATATTGACGAGACCGATTCTCAGCAGTTGGAATAAGAAAACAATCGGACGTCATCGTCGGGTGGCCGATCTTACCTCATCAAGTTTTAGAATTGGGAAGCCACCCCGCTCCCAATCGGCACTTCTATAAATGAAGTCAGACAGGGCGCGTCTTGTGAAAACCTTTTCCACCAGCAGGGCAATCCCAAGTAGTCTTCTATTCGATCGTTCGGCCGCAAACGAAGACGATTTTAACCGACATACATCTTCGAATCAATACCTCGGCAAAAATGCTGAAGATCTGAATGGGTTGGATACGACTTCTGTAAGTTAACCCAGGTTCATAGACCTGATCAACCGTGATAATGCTCTGTTGGCCTTCTGGAGTTCACGTAAACATTGCCGGCAAGTCGTTAGCCATTGCAAAGCACTGCATCGAAAGCGAATTACAGCCACAAGTATTTCTGGCTTCGGTTTACTTAAGCTCTGTTTGAACAAAAGCCTACGATAATGTACGCGGTGGTAAAGTTTGTTAATTATCCGTGGAGATTTGAGATTACTCGGAGAAATTCGAGACAGCAGAAACTCAGCATGTCTGTTCACCGAATTGCGTTCTCAAACCGCCCCTATATTTCCAGAAGACTGGCCAAGTGGGGAGGGACAAGTACCGTGATGGCGGACTCAAGGCCGCCTGGCATTTCTTCCGGCAGTAGCCCCATTGCAAATACAGTTCGCGTCTCCACTCCACTCTTGATGCCTAACTTCCAAGGGCGAAGACGCACGCCTCGATCCGGAGAAAACCAGCCGCGCTTTACTCTCATGCCATCCGCATCTCCCCCGGTGAGGAAGCGAAATCTTCGGTTTGCAATGGCGAGACTGCATTCTGAAGAAGTAGAGTCAGCGACACCAATGGTCTGACCGAGCTGCCAAGTTGCTATCTTCGAACAAGGAACTTGGCTGGTAATTGCATCGAGAACCACAAGCGCATCTCCGCCAGCTGCTACCAGCCGTCGGTGGACCACCGTTCCTATTCCCGGATACTCATTTGTAAACTCTCCAACCCAAGCAATTCTTCCATCTGTGGCCGACGTTGCAATTAACCTTGCCGATCCAAGGCGAGTAACGTTCCACGCACCATCGCGATCAAACTGAGAAATTCCGCCAACCTCAATCGTGTTGTGAGCCCTAGTCGCGGTGAAATACTTACGCGCAAGTTTTCCGTCATAAGAGTAGGTGCCGGGATCGAGAAAAACGAGCTCGTCCCCATGAGTCAGAAGCACTTGAAGCATGTGCGGATGTGCATGCCCTGCCTTGGGAAAATAGGCGACCGGGCCACACACGAAGCACACCTCTGCCCCCGTTTCTGTCTTAAAAAGGTGATGCCCAGCGAAGTCGGTCGGGTTCTCAAAGTCCGGAAGACCCTCTCCCAATATGGAAATTGGCGAACCACCCTGTACAACCCACTTAGCGGTCGGCGGCAAAGAGTCAGAGTCGATCCCACCCTCTAGCCAATCGGCAATCTGTAGGACGTGCTTTCCTGTAATGTTGAGAAAGTTATCCCTAAAGGAGTCTCCAATGACGGGCAGATCAGGATCTACTCTGAGCAAAGATCGCAGATGGTGCACCATCTGTCGGAAGCGCTTGAGGAATTCAGGTGATCCGCCTCGATGAGCGGCATACAGTGCCGCCATGAGAGTCATCTCAAAGTGATACATTGAGGATAACTCACAATGGTATCCATCAGGATCCGTTTGCTTGATGAGTTCCCTTTCGAAAAGTAACCCTTCTTCTGCGGCGGAAGGGTCTCCCAGTGCATGACTGAATAACGGAACCAGTGCTAATTCGAAAAGCACATGGTTATGGTTCATGTGCCATTCAACGCGCTTCTTAACATGGTCGCGATGAACACGGATCAGTTCCGACAGCCCAGTTGTTTGCGAGGAACCATCTCCAGCCAAGCGCAGAGATTGTAATGCCCGTAGCATGGCAAATCCGCGCATCGCGGCTCGTAGAGTTTCCCATCCGGCCGGGTCATGGGCGATCTCAACCCAGGCAGCCAGGAGTTTGCCCGTCCACTGAGTACCCCTCGCGCGATCACAAATTGCCACATACGGAAGGTGGTGAAGTTCCAGAAAGGCGTTCTTTGCCTCGCCCCCCAGTGCGCTCAATTGATTTGAGTTAACCTGAAGCAAGTCAACAGTAAGGCCACTCCAAATAGTGTACTTACCCGTTGCCACCTCGTCACAAGCATGAATCTGCGATGCATCCAGTTCTAAAAAGGATGTAGCCAAGCAAAGATGAGAGGGCAGTTTTATCGAAACCGATGAGGACACCAACGCATTTCTACAGGCTAGAGAAAGAGCCTCCGCCTCTTTGCGGTGTAGATTCAAAATGCGGCGCGCACCTCGCTTTGCCAGTGCAAGCTTCTGGTGGGCCTCCATGCGCTGAACATTCTCTAAGATCACCCGGATCTTGCGGATGTGCCGGGAGTATTTCATCGTTTTCTTCGACATTACGGAGAAGCGTTACTTCCAACCGGGCAAAGAAGTCATGAGCTGATCGTAAACTGCACCAACTTCTTGCGTCAGTCTGCCTAACGAGAACTTAGTTTCAACTCGCACTCGCCCCGCATCTCCGAGACGCTTTCGGAGATCCGCGTCGATTGAGAGACGTTTCATTTCTCGCACAAGGGCTTTTACGTCCTTTGGTGCGACAAGTACGCCTGTTTTGTCGTCGACAACCATTTCAGGATTCCCACCAACCTGAGTCGTCAGAATCGGCTTGTGTTGAAGCATTGCGTCCAGAAATACCAATGGTTGGTAGTCTCTAAGCGTTGGAGACACAAAAAAGTCGGAGATAGCATGAAGCTCCATGACGTCGTTTCGACGTCCTGGCATCACGACTCGCCCCTTGGCAATCAGGGGCTTGAGGCGTTCCTCAATCATCTGCTTGTGGGGACCGTCTCCGACCAAGAGCAGCTTTGGTTGTTCAAGCCCTTCTCGATCCAAAATCTCCATTGCCTCAGCCAAGAGGTGCCACCCTTTCTCTAACTCGGCGCGACCAACGGAGAGGGCAATAATGTCGTCCGGTTTGAACCCGAAAGATGCCCGCAACGATGCGTCGGGAGTGAGCGGTTCCGAGATTCTCACGGCATTGTCGATTACGCCCAAGTCGTTCTTAACGAAGTGGGTCATTTGAGGTTTTGCCGCGCCGAACGCACAAACGTTGTAAACAGCGTTCGCACGCCGAAGCGCAACCGGCTCGAGAAACTGAGCCGATAGAGCCTTCTTCCAAGGTTTCCGCATGTGTGAATCTTCAATAAAGACGTGTACGGCAAGCAGAACTCGAGGAACACGTGCCAGACGGGCTGCCATCGTCGGCTGAATGATGGGCGTGTTCAAACCGTGCATGTGCAAAATCTCAGGTCGTTTTTGCTTGAACATCTTGGCTAGTCGGAGAATCGACAGCGGTTCGATGCCATGCTGCGTGTGAGATGGACTGTATTGATCGAACCGATACCGTTCCTTCAGATCCGACTCGGAAAGGACGATCGCGTACGTCCAGAGTCCGCCGAGAGTGCCCGGGCTGGAAACGTAGTGAAGAACAAGAGGCTTTGAGTCCGACATCCTTATAGCAACCGCGGAATGGCCATTTGGCCCTAGCGTATCATGTTGAGGCAATTACGACGTTGACCTGCCCCGTAAAACTTGACCGTAGCTATCTTACCCTTCGGTCTGTTCACTCATCGCTAACTTGGAACGCCGTGCTCATAAGCCGTACACTTTCCATCGCAGAAACTCGATCACTCAATGAAAGAATAATTGGACTCTCAATGCGGCAACGTAGTCCGGTCAAACGGAAGACGTCCCCAAAGAGTCTGAATCGGGCAAACTCGGCATAGCATGCTCACGCTCGATTTTCGTATATTCTCCACCATTCGAGAGTGTATTCCACGGAGTTTCGACCCGCTTGCGGCGCTTCGAAGAAGCTCCATAAGCTCCAGCCCCGATCGCAATTGGAATCCAAGTGATTTTCCGGTTTAGACCGTTGAACGTCATGTTGTAAGTGAGAGAACAAGCTAGAACGCAAAGAGGGGCAATCCCCATATAACTAGATCTCACTCGCCAACCACCGGCAAAACCGAACCAAATCGCAAGTGCAAAAGGAATAGTTCCAAGCAACCCAGTTTCGGTAAGCAGTCCCAAGGCAAGATTGTGAGTTTCGATTTCCTCAGAATGGTAAAGCAAGGTAGCAGGGTAGTACATCCCAGCTCGCGGAAGTAGCTCAACCTGGTTTTGAATTGGCCCCCACCCAAGGATTGGCCTTTCCTTAAACATCTCGAACGACTGAATGAATAGGTATTGACGACCGGCAAGATCACCAGACTGGAGCGTCCTCTCAAAGCGCGTGCGCATCGATTCAGACTCCAGCACCAGGATGACGACGCCTAAGATCGCCGCTACTACGATACTGACGCGTACCAGCGTCCGCATCGCGCTATCTTTAGCAAGGGCGGTCAAACTCACGCCAAACACAAGGCTCAGCAATGCACCACGGGAACCTGACTTAACAATCATGTAGGCAGTCGCCAGGGTGAGCACCCAAGCAATGACGGAATGCCACCACACCCTACCGCGCCCCTGAGTCGCACTGACCATCGCAACACATCCCAGGACCATCGATGAACCAAAGACATTGGGGTCGAAGCCACTAGCGACGACTCGCTCGTCGGAACCAGCGGCCAGCAAACCTCCAAAGCCAAGGTGAGGCAACAAGGACAACCCGAACGAGCCTATACCCAACGCCCACATTGCGGACGTAAAAAACCGCTGATATTGCATGAGGTTGGAGATGATCCACGTTGCGACGGTGACCTGGATAATTACAGTCAAACGGACAAACGCGTCATCTCGAAATCCCGGCGATACCTGCAGCACCGATGCCACTAATATGTAGAAGTACCCAACAAGGCACCAAATCGGCAGTGAAGGACGGCGAAAGCACAATCTGGGAGACGTTAATGCTGCGGCAAAAAAGAGGTATCCAGCTACTCGACTAACTGACAGGACTCCAGACTGATCTAGTCGAATGCTCTCGAACGGCACTGAGAACAAAAACAGGCACATAGCCCACAATACGTGTACCGCCGGCTCCCCAGGCCTCCGGCTGAAGAAGACAGGTACACGATGGTCAAGAGCGGTGCGTATCATTCTTCTTCAGCCGTTACGTAGCGAGAATAAGGATCCTCCGTCTGGAGATACATCCTAGTTGAACATGTCAAGGGTCGGATCGACTTCGCCGCGAGCATCGCTAAAAACGATTCCAACTAGCCGGGCGTGCGCCGCACGAAGCAGACTGGTGCCGCGCCGAAGACTTTGAGTGGGCGTAACGTCTAGCTTGGCAAGATAGACGGCGGCATCTGCTACTGACGAGATGATTGCAGCGTCGACCGAGCTAAGAGCCGGTGGCGTATCGAAAACAACAAAGTCAGCCATCTCGCGAAGTTTAGAATGAACTTCCTTGACCTTGTCGGTTTGCAACATTTCAGCTGCCTTTGACAATATCGTGCCAGCGCCCACGAATTTGAGTCCGGGGATGCTTGTGTCTCGGATCACGTCTTCAAGCGCCTCAGTCCCCGCAACAACGTCGGTAAGGCCTGGACCGGGTGTGAGACCTAGCCGATTCGCAAGCGAAGGTTTGAGAACGTCTGCATCCACCAAAATAACGGTCTTTTCATCCTGGGCAATAGACAAGGCCAAGTTTAGAGCCGCCGTGCTTCTTCCTTCTCCACGCGTCGAACTTGCAATCACGATCGACTTCGTGTCGTCGGGCTCGGTCGCAATTTGAATGTTATATCGGAGCATGCGATATCTACTCAGCGATTGCTCAGGCAAAGCGCTGATCCCAACAGGACTGGGAGTGGCACGCTTCTTCCCTCGCCGACCTGGGAGCTTGGGCAAGAAGGTGATTGCAGGCAAACCAGCCACCTCAAACGCCTTTCCGGTACTGGTGATCCGATCATCCATGCTCTCTCGGACGGAAACCACACCCAACGAGAGCAAGAACCCAAGTACGAGCGAAAGAGCTGTGTACAGCACCCACCTTGGCCGGACTTGCTTGGGCTCGGAAGCGGCGGACACGACCGAAACGGCATCTTTCACGGAGTCCCGACGAATTGCAACGTCATTGAGCGAGTTCTGTGTCATCAGCATCGACTGTCGATCGAGATCAAGCTGGTGCTGAAGCGTTACGATCTCCGGCTGAACTTTGCTCAAATCATCCAGACTTGCTTTTGCTTCGCGCTCGTAGTCAAGAGTGGCAGCAAGCTGCGCTTTTCCGGCTTCTCGGCCAGCTCGGGCATCGGCGATCTTGGTGTCAATGTCCAGGAGTTGTGGGTTTCGAACGACTGAACTTGTGTCCAAGACTTTCGGAATCGCGGCCAAATGTGCCTTTTGGCGATTGATCTGAGCGACTACCGCTTTCACTTCGGGCGAGTTGGGAGTGTATTGAACAAGCAGGGAGTCCCGCTGAGCTTCTAGGGTCGCAATTTGAAGCTTCTGCTGCTCGATTTCCTGAACATTGACTTGCGAGCTCGATGATTTAAGTTGCTCGGTGAGTTTTGTTCTCTCAATAAGGAGTTGGGACAACTTCTTTTCCGCTGCATCATAAAGGTCCTTAGCCTGACGCGCTTCGTCTTGAGCGTGGCTGTATCGTTGAGCACGCTCGATGGGTTCATCGTCATTCGCCGGTAGTCCATGCTTTAGTCGCATGGCGCGAATTGCCGCGTCATCCGCCTTCACCTTTTCGGCCAGCTTTGACAACTGTTGGTCCAAGTAATGAGTCAGATTCTCAATCTGGGCAAATCGCTGCGCTCGGACATATTCTAAGTAAACCTGCGGAATCGCCTTGGCAACCTTAACCGACGCGTCAGGATCGTTCGTGGTCACATCGATCACAATGGCGTTCGTGGCTCCAACGGGCTTTACGTCGACTGTAGGGCCAGCAACTTCGGATCCAGGAGGCGGAAGGAACACGTGCTCCTGTTCGAACGCCTTGGAAATAACCTCGTAGCTCTGTAGGACTTCGATCTGGGTCAGAACATCCTGGTCTGTGCTTGGCATTGAGACTTGGTCTAGGGGGTCAACAGACATGCTCGGTGCATTAAGCGATCGCCCCTGAACGACGACCTCGATTTCGGAACGAAACCGTGGTTCAAGAATCAGAGAAACCACCACGCAAACAAGCAAACAGGTGAGCATGGTGATGATTACTGACCACCTCCTGCGCGAAATTCGCGCCAACAACTCCCGAAAAGTCAGTTCTCTAGCAACTGCTTCGGCCTGTGGTGGGTAAACCTGTGAAGGAAGTGTTTTCATGTGTTCAAACGATTCTCGTGTTTTGGACAACAGATCTAGCCGGCTTTAAGTGCCCTGATCGCCCATTGAAGGACACCTAACTCGCAACGCCATAACCGAAGATTGGCGGGCGCACATGACGGCAAGCCCTCAATCTTCATTGCGGCGAGTATAACCCAAACCGCTTCGTTCTGTCTGACAGTCCAAACTCGACCAATCGAATTCTGGACCCATTAAATAATGACGTTGTTAACGACCGTCACGACTCCGCAGACACAGAATCAATCTTGACGACTCCCGAGGCGGCATCAGTTAGAGTAATTCTCGGCATCTTTGCCAAAATTCCAATGAGCAATGCAACTCCGATGAGCATCTGAACGGAACAAATGGCTAACAAGGCCAGGGCCGCTCCGGTGAGCCCGCCCGTTGGTACCAACAACTTCGATGCAACATACCCGGTCACAACAACTGCGAGCAGCCACCAAACTTGAACCTTAAACTGGCGGGCAGATGTAATCGCAACACCCAAGAGTGCGGCGACGTAGGTGAGGGACCCAGCCGCAACAATAATTACAAAGGCAGTGAGGTTTCTGCCGTATTCTGGGCGAAAAATCGCTGCCAGTAATGGCCGCCCTAACGTCAAGGCTATGAGCAAACTAGCAAGGCCAACTGATCCATTTACTAAGGCAAGCTTAATTACCAAAGCCAAATAGCGCTTTCGGTCGCCGCTGGCGTGTAAGCGGGCCAACCTCGAACTTGCGGAAAATGAGACCGCATCCGCAACCGATCTCCCGGCGCCGATAAGTCCCGCCATGGCGCTGAACATCCCAAGCACCGCCGGACCAAAACGCGATTCTAAGTCATATCGAGGCAGATTGAGACTCAAGACTGCCAACATCATCGTTATTCCCATCGGAATTGCCTGAATCGCGAGACGTTTCAAACGATGCAAATCAAAATGCGGTGCGAGAGAAAATTCAAAGTCTCGACTCGCATGTGCGATTCCCGGCAGATCATATAAAACGTAAACAAACCCGTAGCTCACCGCGATTGAGATGGCTCCGAAGACAACGTTGTGGGTCGCCTTCATCACCACAATTAGTGCGATGAGTGACACCACTCCCTTCAATGTTCGACTCAGTGCAATTCGCGTCATACGCTCATGGAGTTGGAAGTGGCCATAGAGAACGTCCCCCAGCAGCAGATCGAAGACACTTCCAACCATTACCAGCGCGGTAACAAGGTTTTGCTCGGTCGAGTTAGATGAGGTGAGACACAGCCCGGCTACCACAGCGATGCTGAGCAACGTCATCAATAGCCTCAGGCCGAGATAGTCTCCAAAGGAGAACTCTCCTCGAACATCCGTGCTTTGAATGCTGCGCAGATTGAGCTGACAAAAGTTGATGACGGGAATAGTGATTGCAACGCCTAGCGAATACTCCCCAACCATTGCCTTGCTACCTAGCTTCGCCAAAACCGCTAACGTCAAAAAATTCGAACCGGCATACACAACGTTTCCCAAGAAGGTCCAAGAAATGTTTCTTCTTAGCGACAATCCCTTCACAGGCGAGGCGCCGGAAGACGAAGGCAAATTGGGAGGGACGGTATCCATAGGTTGATCTGGTCGCCGGGCACTCGCTTCTCGAGACACATCTGCCAGTGGAGCGAAGCCATGTCAAAGCAAGCCGAAATCGGCCCAGGAGCGCTCGTCAATGAGTATAGACAGAATCTCTCCACTGGTTCATGAGAACCGACATTCCATCGGACCGATCAATCACCCACCCAACAGAATTCTTACACGTTGGGATTTTAAGGGTTCATCAAATGTCACACAAAGTTCGGACCGTTCACTTTATAATGGGATATTCAAATTCACCCATTTGCGGATTTGCCCTCTGAGGAGAGACCGAATTGCAAAATGAAAATGTAGAGTTGCTTCATCCCACCTTGCTCAACGAAAATTCTCAGGAACTGGCGGCGGCACCCGTAGTGTTGCAAACCGGAAGATATCCCAGAAGGGGATTCCAATTTGCAAAAAGAATCCTTGACATTGTGTTGTCGGGGTTAGCACTCGTATTGTTTTTCCCCGTTTTCGTGGTCATTAGCCTCACGGTCATCGCTCAAGATGGATCGCCGATAATATTCCGGCAACGTCGGATCGGGGTCCACGGAAAGGTTTTCTACATCTACAAGTTCCGAACTATGGTGAAGAATGCTGAGGAGATCCTTCGAAATCGGCCGGAACTGATGGAGGAGTACAAACGAACGTTCAAAATTGAAAATGATCCCCGGATCCTCCGGGCCGGGAAATTCTTGAGAGCTTCCTCCTTGGATGAGCTCCCCCAACTCCTTAACGTTTTCGCGGGCAATATGAGTCTCGTGGGCCCGCGGCCAATCGTGGAGGCCGAGATCGCTCAGTACGGCGACGATAAGGACTACTATCTGGCCATGAAGCCTGGCTGTGCAGGATTGTGGCAATGTAGCGGGCGAAGTCTTACCACCTACGAAGAGCGAGTAGCTCTCGATAAGCAGTATTATCTCAATGCAGGTTTGCGATACGACTTACTGATCCTCATCAAGACGATTGTGACAGTGCTTCAACGGAAAGGCGCACACTAAAATCTCGACTCGAGGCATTGTTGAGCGTGACCTAATACAGGTTCAAAAACAAGAGCTGCACTAGATTTTACTTATGGGTTCATCTGATCCACAGCAGATCGTCACTAACTCAACGATAGACGTTGTTCTAGTTCCGGGAATCATCTTCTTGATCGGAATCATCTTTTTTGGATTCTCGATTGGAAAGAGCATTAAGGATGGCTACCTCACGAGGATTAGGTTTGTTGGATACGGGCTTGTCGGTCTAGCTCTGATCATGGCTTTGCCCTACTTCTATGACGTCATCAATCCCGGAACCGGATATATTTACAGGCTTTCACTCAGAGGAAGGTACGTAACTATCGCGCACTGGTCGCTGGCCCCAACTATCTCAGTCGGCCTAGCTATCCTGTACTTGATAGAAAGATGGGCCAGTCGTGTAATTGTGGAAGAGTCCTCGGTTTAAGCGATCTTTCTGCTTCAAACCGGTTCTGGTACGCTCGAGTCCATGATTCTCGTTATCGGCGGCGCAGGTTATATCGGATCGCACATGGTCCGAATTCTTAGGGAGCAGGGAGAGCCTCACATCGTTCTGGATGACTTATCGCAGGGTCACGAAGCTGCGGTAAATGGATCGACCCTGATTCGAGGAGACCTAGCTGACCGGGAGTGCATCGCTCGCATTTTTGCGGAGTACCCTTCCATTGACTCGGTTATCCACTTTGCCGCGTTTATCTCGGTCGGGGAAAGTGAGCGGGAGCCAGGAAAGTACTGGAAGAACAACACTGCCGGCGTGCTCAATCTTCTTGAGTCGATGAAAGAAGCGGGCGTCAATAAGTTCGTATTCAGTTCCACGGCGGCCATCTTCGGAGAACCCACTTACGTGCCAATCGACGAAAAACATCCAAAGAGCCCAACCAGCGTATACGGCGACACGAAACTCGCGGTGGAAAGAATGCTGGAAGGCTTTGACCGCGCCCACGGACTCAAGAGTGTCTGTTTGAGATACTTCAACGCATCTGGAGCAGATCCCAGTGGCGAGATCGGTGAGAACCACTCTCCAGAAGAACACCTGATTCCGCTTGCAATATTTGCCGCCACCGGCCGACGCGCTGCGCTGAAGGTTTTCGGAACCGATTATCCAACTTCCGACGGAACTTGTGTGCGCGACTACATTCACGTCAATGATTTGGCTGCCGCTCACTTACTCGCTATCAGGCACCTCCGGGACGGGGGAGACTCGCGCAGGTACAACCTTGGCAACGGTCAGGGTTTCTCGGTTCGCCAAGTGCTCGATGTCGTAGGAAAGGTCGTGGGACGTCCGGTTCCAGCAGACGACGCCAGTCGGCGCCCTGGAGATCCGGCGGTCCTGATTGGAAGTTCAGATGCCATCCAAAACGACTGGGGCTGGAGCCCTTGCTATCCTGATCTGGAAACCATCGTTTCGCATGCCTGGAATTGGCATCAGAAACGATTGAATTGAGAACTTCCGCTTTTTCTCCCTAGCCTGTGTGCTGCCACGCGGGGGGGGGGGGGGAGATTCAGGAGTGCAACTGACGACATCAGCAGGCATCACAATCGGACGAGGTATTCGATCACCCTACTAAATGGCGGTTCTCTCAGTCCGGTTCTCTTTCCCGTACGCCGTGCTACTCAACCGTGACAGACTTGGCCAGATTTCTTGGATGATCGATGTCGCGTCCGAGCAATCTGGCTACGTGGTAAGACAGCATCTGCATCGGAATGATCGAAAGCACGCTGTTTAGGAACTCGAGACGTGAAGGCATCATCGTAATCGTGTGATCCGCGGCCTTTCGAACGGTCCCGGTTTCGTCCGATGTGATGGCTACAACGGTTCCCTCACGAGCCTGAATCTCTTTCATGTTGCTCACCACCTTATCTAGCGTGGCCATTTCCGTAGCTCCAAATACCGCAACGACACCTGACTGAACTAGTGCCAATGGGCCGTGCTTCATTTCTCCGGCTGGACTTTCCTCAGTCGGAATGTAGCTCAACTCCTTCATTTTCAATGCGCCTTCATAAGCCACGGAGGCGTCTGGACCGCGCCCAAGGAAGAAGCAAAGGGGCATGTCTTTGATCAGCTCGGCTACTTGGATGACCTGATCCTCATGAGCTAAGGCCTCCTGAATCAGATTCGGGAGGGCTAGTAGTTCTTCTGTCCAATCGGCAATTCGAAGACCTGGAGCTTCCTGAACCTGCGCGATGTGCAAGGCAAGAAGCGTCAGAAGAATTACTTGTGCCGTATAAGCCTTTGTACTCGCGACCGAAATTTCGGGCCCGGCCTGAGTTAACAGCGTTCTATCGCATTCGCGGGCAATGCTGGAACCCACTACGTTAACAATTCCAAGGGTCCGAATCCTTCGCGCCTTACATAGCTTCAGCGCCGCAAGGGTATCTGCTGTCTCGCCTGACTGGCTAACGAAGATCGCCAGGCTCTTTGGAGAGAGCACTGGGTCACCGTAGCGAAATTCCGAGGAGAAATAAACGTCAGTCGGCAGCCTCAGCAGTTTTTCGAAGAGATGCTTACCCAACAGCCCCGCATGGTAGGCCGTTCCGCATGCGATGATATTCACCCGATCGATTTCGTTCCAGACGTTGTCGGAAAATACTCCGCTCAGACGAACTTGCCCAGACTCGTCAATGCGACCGGCCAGACACTGCCGGACAACATCTGGTTGCTCGTGGATCTCCTTACGCATGAAATGCTCGTACCCACCACGTTCTGCCCGGGCGACGTCCCATTCGATATAGATCGGCCGGACTGGCAATTCTCGTCCGTCACCCGACAGGTAGCGAACCGAGTCCTTTGTGAGGACGACCATTGTATCGTCCTCAAGGACCAAGACTTCTCGCGTATAGGGAAGTAGCGCCGGAACGTCGCTGGCTAGTAGATTCTCACCCTTACCGATCCCCACGACCAGCGGACTCGTTTTGCGGTACGCCACAATCTTTTCCGGTTCTATTGCCGAAAGCAAAACGAGTGAATAGGCGCCACGCAATTGCTTGGCTGCTCGAATCAATGCTTCTTCGAGGGTCCCTCCCTTCTCGTATTCCTCTCCAATGAGATGGGCCGCCACTTCGGTATCTGTTTGGGAGAGAAATTTATGCCCGCGCTGAAGGAGGCCGTCCTTCAAGTCAAGGTAGTTCTCGATAATCCCGTTGTGGATGAGGGAGAGGTTTCCAGAAGCATCCAGATGTGGGTGCGCGTTGACGTCGGTTGGTCCACCATGAGTTGCCCACCGGGAGTGAGCGATCGCGCTCCTCGAAGTCGGTGAGGTCTCACCCAAAAGTTTTCCTAACTCACTGAGGCGGCCAGCTTTTTTCAGGACTTTGATTCCAGTGCCTTCGATGAAAGCGACCCCAGCACTGTCATAACCTCTGTATTCAAGCTTTACGAGTTCATCGAAAACGACGTCGACGGCATTGCGCTCCCCGACGTAACCAGCTATGCCGCACACGAGACAGATTATACTTCCCTGGGACCGAGCCACCCATTTAGACGGTGGAACCAAATGGGCATTAAGCATTGTTTGAGGTATCGATCCCGGTAACGTGAATCGCGTAGTCCCGCAGAGCACTCCATGCCCCCAATCCTCCGATTGCTTCGTCCAAAACAGTGGACCAAAGGCTTCTTAGTCTTTGCGGCTCTCCTGTTTGGTCGTGGATATACGAGCGGGACAAAGTCAGAACTCGCTCTGATTGCCTTCGCGGCCATGGCTCTCGTGTCATCGGCGGTTTACGTATTCAATGACCTTTGTGATGCAGAAAGGGATCGACTCCACCCCACGAAGAAGCTGAGGCCGATTGCGAGTGGCCAAGTCAGTCGAACCACGGCGGCTGTTTTGCTTGTTTTCTGCGCCGCCCTCGGAGTCGGATTGGCCGCCGGGCTCGGAACTGCATCTTTCGGGATCATCGCGACCTACATCCTCATTCAGATTGCCTACAATGTCGGGCTCAAACGGCAGCCGGTCGCCGACGTGTTCTGCCTTAGCTTCGGGTTTGTCCTTCGCGCTGCCCTGGGCGCGGCCGCCATAAACGTGTTGATTTCCGGGTGGCTGCTGTTCTGTACGGGTGCGCTCGCCCTGATGCTCGGATTCGGAAAACGTAGGCACGAATGGTTGGTTCAAGGAGATGATCGAGCTCGCAGCCGCGAGTCCCTTGCCGGATATAACAAGCAAACTCTTGAGGCATTCCTGCTCATCGCCGCCGCCAGCGCCGTCATGAGCTACGGCATCTACAGCGTCGAAAGCCCCACTGCCAGGCAGTTCCCATCCCTAATCCTCACATCCGGCTTCGTCTTTTACGGTATCTACCGCTATGTGTTCCTTCTACTCGGCCGCGATGAGGGAGGTGAGCCAGAAAACCTTGTATTCCGCGACCCTCATCTCATATTCAGCGTGGTTGGGTTTGTCGTCACCGCCCTGGTAGCGTTAAGCGGACTGAGAATTCCCTTCCTGGAATCTGCCGGGGCATTACGTTGAGCAAAAAAAGAGCACTCGTCGTTGGAGCATCCTCGGGTATTGGTCGAGAGATATCACGGCAACTGATCCAAAGCGGATGGACAGTAGCCGCCGTCGCCCGGAGGAAAGACAAGCTCCAAACTCTTGCCGATGAGTTTCCCGGTCAGTTGCAACCGGTCGTCCACGACGTCCAAGAGACGGACGCCATTCCTGAAGTGTTCGCCAAAATCTGTCA
Organism: uncultured Armatimonadota bacterium; assembly: GCA_903904815.1. Classification (GTDB taxonomy): domain Bacteria; phylum Armatimonadota; class Fimbriimonadia; order Fimbriimonadales; family Fimbriimonadaceae; genus Fimbriimonas. Next base: position 49,586 of record CAIVDU010000010.1, on the reverse strand, counting down.
CAACCTAGGCGGGCTTGATCTCGTGATTTACGCGGCTGGGGTCATGCCCCCGGTTGGCCCGCATGAGTTCGATACTGAGAAAGATCTTGAGATCGTCCAAACAAACCTCATCGGCGCGATTGCATGGCTCAACGAAGCAGCATCTCGATTCGACAAGACGGGTCATGGAACAATCGTCGGGATCGGAAGTGTCGCGGGCGATCGCGGGCGAAGTGGGCAGCCCGTATACAACACCTCAAAAGCGGCACTCGCTACGTATCTAGAGGCACTGCGAAACCGACTTGCGAAAAGAGGAGTTAAGGTCACGACGATTAAGCCTGGTCCGGTCCAAACCGAGATGACCCAGCACCTTGGACTCAAAGGAGCAATGACTGCTTCTGAGGCAGCTAGAAGGACGCTGATTCTCGCTGACCGAGGCGGCGAACATTACCTTTCGGCAAAACACCGGTTCGCGTTTTTCATCATTAAGCGAATTCCTTCTCCCATCTTTAGAAGGCTATCGGTATGAACCGTGCGATCGGAGACCGGGTCGCTCGGTTAAGTGGATATGGCCAACGGACTTTCGCAGACGGCTACATCTTCCGGCCAGGTTCCGTCGAGGAGGTCATAAATGTCTTCCATGAGGCACGACGGGACGGTCGGAACGTGACCCTTCGCGGAGCAGGCAGAAGCTACGGTGATCAAGCGATCTACCCAGAAGCCTACGTTCTCGAAATCGGGCGCATGAACCGCATCCTTAGTTGGGACGCTCAGTCCGGAATCATCGATTGCGAAGCCGGCGCCACGATCGAAACGCTCTGGCGGCACACCATTGAGGACGGTTGGTGGCCGCCCGTCGTGAGCGGAACGATGTACCCCACCCTTGCGGGCGCCCTTGCCATGAATATCCATGGCAAGAATAACTTTAGGGTTGGCACACTAGGCGAGCATGTCCTCGATCTCGAAATCGTAACGCCGACCGGGGAAAAACTTACTCTTTTACCGACCGACCCGTTGTTCCCCGCGGTGATTAGCGGATTCGGAATGTTCGGAGTGATCGTACGCGTCAAGCTCCAAATGAAGAAGTTGGAGAGCGGAAACCTGAAGGTTCTCGCGGTGTCGCCAGCGAATTGGGATGAACAGTTCGAACTATTCGAGGAACATGAGACTGAAGCGGACTATATGGTCTCATGGGTCGATTGCTTCGCAAAGGGAACGGAAGCTGGGCGAGGACAGTTCCACGCCGCCTGGTACGAAAATGGCGAGTCAATCGATCGCCGTTCGTTGTGGGTCAGTCGCCAAGATCTTCCCGACATGATCATGGGCATTTTCCCTAAGTCCCTTGTCTGGCGCGTCCTCAAGCTCTTGTGTAACCGGACGGGAATGAGACTGCTGAATTGGGCGAAGGACCGTGCAGGTCGACTGCTCGATAACGGCAAGTTTCACACTCAAAGCCTTGTCGCCTTCTCCTTCCTGCTGGACTATGTCCCCAACTGGCGGAACGCCTATCTTCCGGATGGATTCATCCAATATCAAAGCTTCGTGCCGAAGGAGCATGCGAAACGGGTGTTTTCAGAGCAGATCAAGCTTCAACAAGAGTCAAAACTGGAGTCGTTCTTGGGGGTACTAAAACGTCATCGACCAGACTCTTTCCTCTTCAGCCACGCGGTAGACGGATATTCGCTGGCAATGGACTTTAAGGTAACAAAAGCTCGTTGGGACGAATTGGAGTTGCTGTGCCACCGTATGAACGACATTGTGCTTGCCGCAGGAGGCCGATTCTATCTGGCCAAGGATAGCACTCTTCGCCCGGAAGACTTCCAGCAATACTTAGGAGACTCAACACTAAAGGAGTTTTGGCGGCTAAAGCGACTGATCGACCCAGAAAACATCCTGATGAGTAGCTTAACCTCACGCCTTCCAGTTCTTAGAACTCCACTAGAACATCACCACGAATAGGATCATGTGTTCCCGGGCAATGGAAAGCAGGCAAAGGCACATCGCGTCATAAACTAGGTTCTCAGCGGCCCTTATTTATTTGTGACTTCCGCTGTTCTACACCAAAACACGAATCACAGATAAAGCTGTGATATAGTCATCGCGGGTTTGACCAAGCAATATATTTCAAAACCCTTCCAACGAAGGTTCTCTAACAAGACCTATTACTAGGGCAGCTTTTGTGAGCATTAGTCCGGTCAAAAAAAAGGAAGAGCAGGTGCCAATACCTCATCTCTGAACCCTACCCAACAACCATAAAGGCTTTAGGCCAGGTATGCAGTCTTTGGAGCCAAACGGACACGGGTATTCAAGAACGGGCGTTCAGCAACAGTATGGAACAAATAGGCAATGCCTACTAGAATCGGGGCTACAACCACAATCATAATCCAGAACTCAGTGTCAGCGGAGAGCGACAGTCTGGACTGCATTAGGTCAAAGACTCGCGCCTGGAGTGGTCTGTGGACCAGATATATGCTGTAGCTAAATAACCCAAGACCAACGACCCACCGGTGTTCAAATATCTGGAGTGGCCAGCGGACGACGCTCGAAAACTTCGGCCCAAAAGCGCACCACAGAATGAAAAACGTCGAAGCCAGACCGATCGTGACATCTCCTACCCAGAGCCAGGTTCCCCTAAAAAGATGGTCGCCAGCTACCTCGGACTCAGCCAAAAAAGCAGCAGTGAAAATTGACGTGATCCACCCAAAGGCTGTGGGACTGACGGATATCTTCCCGATTAACAGCCTTCCCCGCACCCAAGCCTCGGCGGCAACCATTCCCATGGCGAATAGACCGATCATCCAAAAGCAAGCTATACGCTGATCCCAGGAGCCATGCAAGACAAGTGTAGGAGCAACACCAATTAGTATTCCCAGCGGCACTAGGATAGCTGTTCCAACTTTGCGAGACAATGGGATTAAGATTATGGCAAAACAGAAGTAGATCTGCCATTCGGTCGCCACGCTCCACATGGGTGAATTAATTGAGGTAGCCGTACCCGAGTTTAAGTTGTGGAGCAAAAGTAGGTGAGAACCGATCTTCGCGATGGGAGAGATGTTGCGAGCCGTCGATTCGTCTATCAACAAAGAAGACACACCTGTGGATCCAGGCACCACGAGAGACTTACCACTCAAAGGATAGGCGAGAGCAAGACATAAGGAAAGGATAAAGGCAATGTAGTAAGGAGGAAGCAACCGATGACCCCTTCGCTGAATAAACTTGAGAATTCCTCCTCTAAGTTCGCCTACATTTGCAATTGGAAGCATCAAGCAGAATCCAGACAGAACAATGAAGACGCACACAGCTGAATGCGGGTAGCGCAATAAGGCTGTTGCCCATCGAGCGGGTTGTGAGAGCTTTGATGCGTCTGGAAAGTGGAGGAGAGTGTGACCTAACACAACATATAGAGCTGTTAGTCCACGTATTCCGTCAAGAAATGCTAAGTGCGGTCTTGGAACCGCACCCCTCTCACTAGACTCAACTGCCAAGATTTGTGGTTCGATCACTGCCATTGCGAGAGAAGACTCCTTCAGCCTAAATAGAATCTATCTCGAAAGTTCGAGACTCGACTTATTTAGCCTGTGTAACACCTATCGCGCTTTGACCTAGATGCCTCGCGAATGGGTTCCACGAATTAATCTTCTTTTTGCTTAAAATACATTCAGGGCACCCTGGAGGGGATATAAAGTCTTTATACAGATTGGATTGCCATCAAATGATTACGATTGGTATCAATGTTACATCAGATGTTAGTTGTGCACCTTCGATGCATACACATCCCGTAGTTGTGCTTTTCTTAGCCGCATACCTCCTTAACCGTATTAGTAGAACGATCAAGTGCATCGACTTAGTCAAGCCAGCACAAACGAGAGATTGGGTCTTGCTGCATTGAGTTTATATATGTGCTGCCGTTAGATAATATACATAGAGAGCGGATTTAGCGTGTTAGTAAGCGTGAGCGTTATTTTGCTGATATCTGCCCAGTGGGTTAGGACCCGAAATGAGTGCCTGGATAAGCCCCGTGAATGTGCGGTGTTTTGAAGTCCAGATTCCGGCACAGGCCAGTCCGGTCTACTTGATGTTTTTCCCACTTGCCGGTCAGACGCCAACTTTATGCCCAGTCGCTCGCGCGCAGGCACTCATTCGCGACCTATTCTCTTCAGAAATCTGCTGACTGAGAAATGTTGCGTTGTTCAAAGCCACCATCGATTTTCATAGGCGGCTTCGATTAGCTCAGTTTGGGGTGCGTGGCGTGCAGAAATTGATTCAGCGCGGAGCACTAGTCTCCTGATGCCGGCTTGAATGAGTTTCTCGCAGCCATAATCTGTCCATGCGCATCGCCATCGGGTCGGATCATGCCGGTTTCGCCTATAAGGAAGAAATCATCAAAATGCTCAGGAACGAGGGTCACGAAGTCGATGACAAGGGCACGTACACGCCCGAGACATGCGACTATCCTGACTTTATCCGCCCCGCTGCGGAAGCGGTCGCAAACGGGGAAGCCGACCGAGGAATCGTATTGGGTGGTTCCGGAAACGGCGAAGCCATTGTTGCCAATCGGGTCAGAGGCGTACGGTGCTCACTCGCTTGGAACCTTGAGTCGGCGAAGCTCGGCAGAAGACATAACGATGCAAACGTCCTGTCGCTAGGTGAACGGATGATGGACCTCCCAACTGCGCTGTCCATCGTAAACCTTTGGCTCACCGAGCCGTTCGATGGTGGTCGGCATTCTCTCAGAATTGCCAAGATTGACGGCTGATCAGCAGCTTAAAGGCTTTAATACGCTCCAATTCACCGCTACGAAGTACAATCACGGGGCTTTGGCTTACAATGCCTTGCTTGGCGGAAAACGTTGACGATTACGTCTGAAATGATACAAGGCTTCCGTGGGGAACTGGCGAATGCTTCGTCGGTGCTCATCGGCACCCACCTAAATCCAGACGGAGACGCTCTCGGAAGCGCGCTCGCGATGTCTCTGTACCTCGACTCTATCGGCATCGATAATGAAGTCCTGTGCCATCACCCAGCGCCGAAGAATCTCCAGTTTCTCCCCGGGGTCAAGCGCATTCGGCAGCACCCTAAGGGCGAGAAGCACGATCTGGCGATCATGCTTGACCTAGACTCGTTAGATCGCCTCGGCAGCACGGAGCCCTATTTTTCGGAATGCCCGCGACTCATCGTGATCGACCATCACGTCCCCCACGAGGCGCCCGGAAACCTGCGAATCGTCGAAACGTCCGCCGCTGCGACAGCGGTCATCCTTGCCCAACTGCTAGAGGCAGTTGGAGCAAAAATCACCCCGGAAATGGCGACCTGTCTGCTCACCGGGATCGTGACCGACACCGGATCCTTCCGCTTCCGTAATACCAACCCGGAGTCGTTGGCTGTGTCTTCCCTGCTCCTTGAAAAAGGTGGCGACTTGACCCAAGTGAACGAAGAGATCTTCCAGAGCAAGCAACTTTCGGCGGCAAGACTACTGGGGCACACGCTGGAAACCATGCAGCTCGCCTGTAACGACCAGTTGGCCTGGAGCGCGCTCAGCATTCGAGACTTTGACTTCGCAAAGGCAACCGACGAAGACACCGAAGGCTTCGTCAACGAAATGCTGTTTATCACCTCGGTTCAAATCGCGGCAATATTCCGGGAGCCTAAGCCGGGCCGGATCCGATGTTCACTCCGCTCCAGGAGCCAATATGACGTTGCCGAGGTCGCCCGAGAATTTGGCGGTGGCGGTCACAAGAACGCCGCTGGATGCACTTTCGATCTCACGCTCGAAGAGGCAGAAGACCTCGTCGTGGAGAGGCTCAAGCGTTGCTTGGCATCCTGCTGATCCGGAAACCCTTTGGCCTGACGTCGCATGACGTCGTAAACGACATAAGGCGTCGATTCTCGACCAAGCGTGTCGGACATGCGGGAACACTCGACCCGATGGCGACCGGGCTCTTGGTGGTGGCGGTGGGGCCTGCGACGCGGTTCCTTCAGTATCTTCCCCTGGAGCCCAAAGAGTATGTGGCTGACATCACCTTCGGGCGAGCCACTACGACCTACGATGCGGAGGGCGAAACTGCTTCCGAAGGCGCGATTCCGGGCGATCTGCTCGGTGCGATCCAGGCTCACCTGCCTGAGTTCCGTGGCCTGATTCAACAGCTTCCCCCGATGTATTCCGCCATCAAAGTGGGCGGTAAACCGCTGTACAGCTATGCGAGGCAAGGTCAGGAAATTCGTCGGGATCCCCGCACGGTGCATATTTCCGAATTTGAAATCCTCGAGTCGACCTCCACCACTTGCAAAGCGAGGATCATCTGCTCCGGCGGCACCTACATCCGTTCGCTTGCCCATGACCTCGGGACAGCGCTTGGGTCTGGCGCCTATCTGAGCGGACTCATCCGGACGAGAGTAGGTCGGTTCACGATCGAGCAAGGGTTTGATCTGAACGAAGTGCGTAAGGAAGACCTGATCACCTTGAGGGACGCCTTGCCTCCCATGCCGTTGATTCAGCTGGATGAATCCCAAACAGAGAGCCTACGCGAGGGGCGCGCCGTCGCGGTAAACGCCCCGGATGGAGCCATTTCTGTGGGTCTACTCGATCCAAACGGCAACGTATTCAGCGTAGCGCGCGTTCATGGAGATATGGTTCAGCCAGAGTGCGTGATTCCGGCCGAGGTCTCCCATGGAGCCTCTTAGCTGCCGAGTCCCACGCAAACTTCTCGTGGGACAGCTTTCCTGGTTTATCCTTTGGGCCTGTGTCACCGCAATCGGGGCGTTTCTTAGTCCTAGTTCGGCGGGGCACGGAACTCATCAACAGTTAGGACTCCCGCCTTGTCCTAGCGTCCTCTTCTTCGATCGCCCGTGCCCCGGATGTGGCCTCACCACGAGTTGGACTGCCCTTATCCATGGCCAGTTTGGGGCTGCGTTTCACGCTCATGCGCTTGGCCCATTTCTGTACCTACTGTTCACCGCCTCGGCAATACTCGGAGGCTATGGGTGGTGGATTGGGATGCGGTTCCGAGCGGACACGCCTGTCATCAACCGTTTCCTCGTCGCATTCACGGCGGTTTTCTTCCTGTATGGCATCGGTCGAATGGCAATGACTCCCCACTTTGGCACCCGTAATGAGCGACTGTTTTCAGCCGCCCTTCGGGAATAGGCCTCAACTCCTGGCGAACAAGGCCGGCGTCCCTCCGGTGTGCCAGAACAGAACCCTCCCATCGATCGCGCGATCTTTCACCCTCTGAAGCAGGCAGGCGAACGCTTTTCCGCTGTAAATAGGGTCCAGGAGAATCCCCTCGGTCTTCGCGAGCTTCTCGATCGCACCGTCACCTTCCGCGCTCGGCACTCCGTACCCAGGCCCGACAAAGCGGAAGTCCATTTCAAACAGCTCCGGGCCAAGATTCTTCTGAGTGCCAAGCAAGTGATCGAGATCGTAACCCAGCCGGGCGAAGTCTTCCACGATCTCCGGCTCGGGGTCGCACGCGACTCCCAGTACGCGCGTCGATGTTTGGTGATACGACCATGCAAGCCCAGTCTGGGTACTCCCACTTGAACTGGCCGTCACGATCCAGTCGAAGGAGTCCTGTTGCGCCTGGATTTCAATTGCCGCTCGCGTGAATGCATAGGCGCCGAGAGGTGAGGAACCCCCAATCGGGATTTGGTAGACGTGCCGTCCTTCTGCCTCCAATGTCCTCGCCAAGTCGTCCGCTCTTGCATACAATTCCTCCCAAGTTCCGTCTTCGTAAAGGTAGAGATCGACCCCAAAAATCCGATCGAGAGTTTCATTGCCTCCATAAGCTGACAATGCATGTTCAGTGGGTCGATAATCTTCGAACGGCAAGGCCATGACCGCCGCCGCACACCGGATTCCAAACACCGCGCAAGCCGCCCCGAGCTGACGCACAAAGTTCGACTGGGCCGAACCGCAGGTCACGATTGTATTGGCCCCCAGCGCAAGAGCTTGGGAAAGCAGGTATTCGAGCTTACGTCCCTTGTTTCCACCCATCGCAAAGCCCGTAAGGTCGTCCCGTTTGATCCATAGGTCGACTCCTAACTCCGCGGAGAGACGGTCTAGTCGGTGTAGCGGAGTTGGGCGCAGAATCAAAGATACGGGCTCTGGGATCATTTCCAGAGTCTACTGCCGGATAAAATGCTCGGTATGTCAGTTACGCGCCATCCCAGGCGCAAGTTGGTGAAGAGGCTACTCCTACTCACCGTGGGTCTCGTAATCGTTTATTACGGATCGACGTTCCTGCTCTCGGCCAGGGATCTCTACCGAGCAGGGGTGTTCGACCAGCAGGCTCAGCGAACCTACAGTGGCAATACATCCGATAATTTGAAGGCGATCCGTACGGCATTGCTGCTGTACCACGATTCTGAAGGGCAATTTCCGGTCGCCGATCACTGGATGGAAGCCATCGAACAGAGAATTCGAACCGATGACATGTCCGGTGCAGAGTCCGCAAAAAAGTTGGTGGATCCGGTCTTTGCTGGTCAGCCCGGAAAGTACGGTTTCGCTTTCAACGACGCGGCATCTGGGAAATACAAGGGCGACTTACAAGACCCTAAAATGCCTTTGGTTTTCGAGTCCCAAGACGCCTCGAAGAGCGCTCACGGGGACCCGAATAAGCTGCAGCCGAACCCACCGCACGCCGGCGGGAACCTCGCGATCGCCGTCGACGGAACAATCCTTCATCTCCACGGCTGAAGCAGACAACGTCCAGAATCGTCGCGAAGATATAATAGTCAGGCCCGACATCGCTCGGGCCTTTCAACGACGAAAGCTCCGTGAAAACCATGTCCAGGGCCTTTAGCTCACTCGACTATCTTAAATTGATGCTCCTCAGCCGAGAGGGGGACCGCCGAGAAGGCATTTTGCTCCGACAGAGTAAGGGCTGGTTCCAAGTCAGCGGCATGGGCCACGAGGCGCTTGGTGCGTTCATGTACGCCCTGCGCTCCGACGACTATATCTTTCCCTATTATCGCGACCGTGCCCTGATGCTGGCCCGCGGCCTGTCGAACTACGACCTGGCGCTGGCCTATTTCGCCAAGCAGGACAGCAGTTCGGCTGGCCGACAAATGCCGGGCCACTATTCCGACCGCGAGCTGAATGTCTTCAGCGTATGCACGCCCACCGGAGGACTCCTGCTCCCCGCCTGTGGCGCCGCTTGGGCTATGAAGCTCGACGGTAAGGACAGTGTCGCGCTGGCCAGTGTCGGAGACGCCGCCAGCCGCCAGGGCGAGTTCTTTGAAGCGATCGCATTCGCCGTCCAAGAGAAACTGCCCGTCGTCTTCCTGGTCGAAGACAACAAATTTGGAATCTCGACTCCGACGGAGAAATTCCTTCCCTTTCGTCTTGGGCTCATCCCGGAAGACCTTTACGTAAAAGTCGACGCCCGGGACCCTCACGCTGTCTACTCCGTAGCTGAAACTGCCGTAGAGAAAGCTCGCCGGGGTGAAGGTCCGACCATCATCTGGGCGGATCTAGACCGTCTGTCGTCCCACACCTCGAGCGATGACCATCGAGTCTATCGGTCACTGGAGGACATCGAGGAGATGGGTAAGAGAGATCCGATTCGTCTCCTCGCCGACCAACTCATTGCATCCGGCGAACTGGACGAAGCTGGCTTCCATGCCCTGCAAGAAGACGTCGTCAAACTGGTCGACGCCGACTATTTGCTCGCCGAGAAGCAGCCCGATCCCAAGGCGGAAACCACACTCGACTATTCGTTCGCGCCCCTGGGCCAGGCGCCTGTGCCGCCGCTCGAGCCATCCACACGAACTACGATGGTGAGCGCGATCAACTCCATTTTCCGAACCGCTCTCGCCGAAAACAGCAAAACTATCTTCTTTGGGGAAGACATCGAAGATCCAAAGGGTGGGGTGTTTGGTATCACAAAGGGGCTTAGCAAGGACTTTCCCAACCAGGTGTTCAACTCTCCTCTCTCAGAGGCAACCGTGATGGGTGTCGCGGTGGGTATGGCTGCCTATGGTTTCAAGCCGATCTTTGAACTTCAGTTCGTTGATTTCATGGCGCCGGGCTGGAACCAGATCACTACGAACATGTCTAGCATTCGGTGGCGTTCGAACGACGCTTGGACATGCCCATGCGTCATCTACGCGCCGTGCGGAGCCTATCTTCCGGGCGGGTCCCTCTGGCATAGCCAGAGCAACGAATCGTATCTGTCGCACACCCCCGGCATTCGGGTTGCCGTACCAAGTAACCCGGAGGATGCGGCCGGACTGTTCTGGTCGGCGATCCAAGGCGACGATCCCACGTTTATCCTCGTGCCAAAGCATGTGTTCCGGAAGCCGGTTGAAGTGACCACGGCCGAGCCCGTTCCTTTCGGGAAAGCAAAAATCGTGAAGCACGGCAAGGACGTCACTCTCGTAACCTGGGGCAACTGCGTGGAACTCGCGCAGGATGCGGCGAAGCACACCTCAGCCGATGTAGAGATTATCGACCTTCGAAGCCTCGTGCCCTGCGACTACGAGACAATCACCACATCTCTCGAAAAAACGGGCCGACTGGTCGTTGTTCACGAAGACAATCGAACTTCTGGATTCGGACAAACGATCGTTGCTGAGATGACCAGCAAACCAGAGCGATGGAATCTATTCCTATCTCCGCCCCAACTCGTCGCCCGCGAAGACGTTCATATTGGTTACAACCCGATCTACGAGTATGCGGCTCTTCCGGACGCGGAACAGGTTTTGGCCGCGATTGACCTTGTGATGAGCTGATTTCCCGTGGCGGGGACGCCGGATTCTGTTCGATCTCAGAGAATTACCGGACTCCGCAATTTATTGCGACCAACTTCGCAATTTAATACGTGATTTTGAGTTCCTTCGGATATCATACACATGGGAGGTGCGACGGCGATGATGCCGAATCGGCAACTTACATGCAAATTAACCGAAAGGACACTCGAATCATCGTCTCCACGGATCTACCCGAAGGGCACCGAGAATTAAGTTTGAGAACAGATGAGGCCGGCCGTTTAATCGCCGGAGAATCATTTTTGCGCGAAGGAATGATTATCCGACGCTTCGGCGACGTCGTTGAATTAAGGAATGCAAGCCCTGGTATCGCTTGGGATAGACGGGTGCTCGACACCGCTTCAGTCGATACCTTTTTGAGCGCCTAAACGCAACTTAAAACGGGGCACGAATCTTGTGATTCGCGCCCCGTTTTTATTCTAGAGTTCCTACCGAATGGAAACGATCGTGGGCGATTGGTTCAGCGCCAACTGCGAATCATCTTTCGGATGAACGATAAAACCGATCAGGGCGGCCCAGCCGATCACTGTCACCACAACGAAGAACGCGAGGGAGAACTTCTGGACCTTGACCTGGGCTGCATCGCTGATGGTGATTCCCCATCGAATGCAGAAGTTCCAGATGCCGTAGGCGAGGTGGTAGGAGGAAGCTGCTATGCCTAGCACATACAGGATCGTCCACAGGTAATAGTCACCAGTCAGCTTATCGTGCCACGCATTGAACCGGATGAGGTTGGCATCGTGATGCAAATACTTCGCCCCAGTCGTGGTCGATACGTGGAGAATGAGGAAGAAAAAGATGAACACGCCAGAGTAACGCTGGAACGTGTACATGCGATTTTGAGACCAGCCGTACTTCTCTTCGAAGTAGTTGACCTTTGAACGTCCGACAATAAAAATGCCGTAAACGGCATGAAAAAGCAGTGGTGCCCAGATGAGACAGATTTCTGTCGCCAGGAGGAAATACCACGGCATTCCTTCGAAGAAATTGATGACCGCATTGAAATACGAGGCGCCGGCGAGGCTGAAACTGTTCAACACCAGATGCTGAACCATGTAATAGCCCACCGGAATGACACCCGTCAGCGAGTGCACTTTATGCCAGAAGTAGTTCTCTCGGTTAAGTGCGAGCGACATTACTTGTCTAAGTTACCCCGCAAGAAACGCTCGCGCTCGGTAATCTATGGGTGCAATGCCGTACATCGCTGACATCACCGCTCGCGAGATCCTTGACAGCCGGGGTAACCCGACCCTTGAGGTTGACGTTCTCCTCGAATCGGGCGCCGTAGGACGCGCCGCCGTTCCTAGTGGCGCTAGCACCGGACAGTTTGAGGCTGTTGAGCTGCGCGATGGTGACAAGAAGCGATATCTTGGCAAAGGCGTCCTGAAGGCCGTCGAGAACGTCAACGAGGTGATCGCCCCCCAGCTTCTCGATCGAGATTCAACTAACCAGAGTTCCATCGACGCCAAGCTCCTCGAGTTGGACGGAACCCCGAACAAGGGCAACCTCGGAGCGAATGCCATTCTAGGTGTTTCTCTGGCAGTCGCCAAGGCTGCGGCCAACCACGTTAAGCTTCCTCTCTACCGATACGTCGGTGGAGTGACCGCAAGCGTTCTCCCAGTTCCGATGATGAACATCCTAAACGGCGGAGCCCATGCCGACTCCAATGTCGACTTCCAGGAGTTCATGATTTTGCCCGTCGGCGCCGGTTCCTTCAAGGAAGCTCTCCAGATTGGAGCTGAAGTCTTCCACACGCTGAAGGGCGTCCTCAAGGCTAAGGGCCTTAACACGGGCGTCGGCGATGAGGGCGGATTTGCCCCCAACCTCGAATCTCAGGACCTCGCATTCGACTACATCCTCGAAGCGATCCAAAAGGCAGGTTACGAGCCGGGCAAGCAAGTTTATCTCGGCATCGATGCCGCCGCTACCGAGTTCTACGACGGCAGCAAGTACAAATACAAAGCTGGCGCACTCCGCGAGCGAACAGGCGCCCAACAGGTCGACTACTTCGTGGAGCTCGTCAACAAGTATCCGATCATCAGCATTGAGGACGGATGCTCCGAAGAGGATTGGGATACCTGGAAGGCACTCACGGACGCGATCGGTGACCGAGTCCAGCTTGTCGGTGACGATCTCTTCGTCACCAACGTAGATCGGCTCGCCCGTGGCATCGCCACTGGTACCGCCAACTCGATCCTCGTCAAGGTGAATCAGATCGGCTCCCTCACGGAGACCCTTGCCGCAGTCGACATGGCTAAGCGCGCTGGGTACACCGCCGTCATGAGCCACCGATCAGGCGAAACTGAGGACGTAACCATCGCCGACCTCGCGGTCGCCACCAACTGCGGACAAATCAAGACCGGAGCTCCTAACCGGACGGACCGAGTCGCCAAGTACAACCAGCTCCTTCGAATCGAGGAGAGCCTCGGATCAAGCGCCGTTTATGCTGGCCCCAGCGGGTTCGGCAAGCTCGCCAGCCGCCTAGCTTAGTGAAAGGCGCCTTGAGGTCTGGCCCTGCTGACTCGGGAGACGGCAGGGCATTTTTTGTAAGTCAGTCGACCAAATCGTCTCGGATCAAGGAGTAAACGCTGATGTCCAACTCTTTCCCTTGGCTCATGATCGCACTTCGGGCGGTGCCTTCGAATTTGAAGCCGCACTTCTCCGCCACCCGACACGATGCGATGTTGCCCGGCTCGGCTTGGAGTTGAACGCGGGAAATCTTCTTCGAGTCCAGCAAATACCGGGCAAACAGCTTCACCGCTTCGCTGGTGTAGCCTTTTCCTCTATCCTCCGGGCGGTACACGATGTAGCCGATCTCGACCGCATCGTAGTAGTGCACTCCTCGAAAATAGACGATGCTCCCCAGAATTCGATCGTCGGCGGGGTCGACCATCAACATCGTCCCGACTTCAGGCCCCCACATGCCGTCCTTGTCGTAACTGGCTCGGAGCGAAACGCCCGTTCGGATCATTAGGGGAAAGTAGGGCCCTCGGGCGTAAACGTCCTCGTCCAAAACCTGGATCATGTCCAGGTCGGTCTGCTTCACGAGGCGCAAATGTATGTTAGGTCCTTTTAGCATGGTTTGACAGAATGAGACTAAGGGCTCTGAACTTGATATCAGGCGCTAACCGCCAACCCCTCTAAAATTTGGCTGGCATGTTCCAAATGATACAGATCGTGCGCCAGCAGAAAATTGGCAATGTCCTCTAAGACCAGAGGTCCCAGGTGGGGATGGTTTAGCGGAGTCTCGAAACCATCTGGAGACAGTCCCCGCAGTAACTCGGCCGTTTTTCTTCTCTCTTCAATGAAAAGGTTAAGATTTGCGATCAGATCTTGCGACGCATAGTCGTGATCGATCGCCATCTGCTCTTCATCTTTCGGCTCGACGGTCACTCCGGGATTGCGTAGCGCATCCTCCATTCGACCCCGAAAAATCGGTTCAAAGTCGGCAAGGTGTGCCACCGCCTCTCGCAGCGTAAACCGATCTGGCGAAGTTTGCTCGTCGTAACGAGTTGCGGGGATTACCTTGACAATCCTTTCCAACACGGCCGGACCGAACTCAAGACTCTTCACAAGATAAGGATTCATGGCGCAGAGACTACCCATGCCGAACGCAAGCCTAGGGCCTAAGGGGTAGCATCGATTGACCGCAAGTTTACGGAGGCAAACAAACACATGGGAACCAAACTTGTTTACGTACCGACCGAAGAAGACATCAAGAAAGCTTTAAACACCGCGCCGAACGGCATCAGTGAGGCCACGCACAAGGCCCACCTTACTCTCTGGCAGGGATACGCGAACCAAACGAATAACATTCGAAAGGCTCTCGAAGAACTCGACACCGACCCCGCAAAGGGCAATCAGATCTTCAGCCAAACTCGATCGCTCAAAGTGAACTATGCGTTCGCCCTTGGCGGTTACAAGAACCACAACGTCTACTTCGACACAATCGGAGGCACAGGCGGCCCGGCAACTGGCGACATCGCCACGCTGATCGACGAAGCTTACGGCTCTTACGAAAAGTGGGCGGCTGACCTTAAAATCACCGGCATCTCAAGCCGAGGTTGGGTTTACGTTGGCTACGATCGTGAAGAGCAGAGAATCTTCAACTACGCAGGCGACAGCCAAGACACGTATCCTCAGTGGGGAACGGAACTGGTGCTTGCCCTCGACGTCTATGAGCACGCCTACTACCTGGACTTCCAGACCGCGCGGGCGAAATACATCGACGCCTATCTGAAGTCGATCGATTGGGACGCGGTCAACGCCCGCGTCGCCAAGGCCAAGTAAGAGAGTTCGGAGTTTGTAGGCGAGTAATCGTCCGTCCCAACCGCGGAGCGGTTGCGGACTGAAGCCCACAGTTTGGACCGTTCCGTGCGGTCCTACTGTGGGAAGGGTCACCACCACGCATCAACCCCCGGCAGTGGGTTGCGGCCATTTTCTACCGAAGCGGTTAGTCTGCGCAGTCCGACGCAAGCCTCAAGGAGTGCAGGATTCTTTAAATCGACACGGAGCCGACTCCAAGCGATCTCTAAGAATAAATTGACCGAAAGTTCGATACTGGACTGCGGAGACACGATTCATTCTCCGCCTACGGATCTCGTATCTCCTTGGGGTTTCATGCACCCCAACGGCCAAGCCCCAGGGCAAGACACCAAACGCTTTCTACCCCTACTCTCCGTGCAGCCCTAGGAATCGAAATGTCACTGTCGGCGAAGACTCGATGTGAGCTGATCCCGCCTTTGGATCGGTCAGCGTGATCGAACCAAACGTCTGAAACGCCTTCTGACCCGGTGCAAGACGAAAAACCGACTGGCTTTGGCGGTTTTTGAACTCGGTGATTACGGTTAGGGTAACCGTCTTTCCTAGTTGGACTCCCGGAAGCACGGCGATCTTAAGGCCCAACTCACTGTCCTCGGTTTTCCAAGCCTGCCCCCCGTACAACTGAACGTCGTAGGAGTAGTGCATCTTGTCGACCGGCGCCTGGATGTCGATGGCGATCTCGGCTCGTTGCCTTGGCAGATCCATGAGTTCCACCAGTTTTCGAACCTGCGCGACGTCTTGGGGCGTTCCCGTCACCCGCAACGTCCCTCGAGCATCCTCCGCTGAAATTGCCGTACCCGGTTTTACAATTCGGCGCACATCGGTTTCAAAGACATTTAGCAACGTCGAGGGTCGCCGATATTGGACGGGAATCTCGACCGAAGAGGCCGTAACGACGCTCCTGCGTATCGAGTTGGGACCCTCGGTTTGCATAAGTTGAGCGACTGCAAAACACGCACAAGATACTGTCATCACGAAACGATGGACGCATGGTAAAGATCGATCCGTTCGAGTTTTGCAGGACTTTGAGAGAGATTCAGTACCGACTGGGGCCTCACGTCCGTCAACCCAGCGTCAATGCTATTCGATACTCTCCAGGGCCAGCCTCGAACCTGGCGGAACCGCCGAATTCACCGATGAACGTCAGGCCATCCGCCCCGGAAATCTTCTCTGCTGGTCCGGGAACACGAACTTCCGAGACCGTATTCGCCGGCACCGCGAAGGTCCAGTTAAACACACCATCTTCAACCTGCCAGGCACTCCGGATTGTCCCATAGGGAGTCCGATGTTCAGCCTTTGCGTAGGCAAGGTCGCCCGGCGTAGGAGCCAGGATGCTCTTCTTGTATCCAGGTCCAGACTCATCCACATCAATCCCTGCCACTGATTGGTAAAGCCAAGCCCCAATTGCGCCGTAAGCGTAGTGGTTGAACGAGTTCATGCCCACGTCTTGGAAGCCCTTGTCGTGCGTCCAACCATCCCATCGCTCCCAAATCGTTGTCGCGCCTTGGGTCACTGCGTACAGCCAGGAGGGCCACTGCTTCTGATGCAGAAGCTTGAAGGCAATGTCGGATCGCCCCTCGGACGTCAACACATGATTGAGATAGGGCGAGCCAACGAATCCTGTGGAAAGCTTCGATCCGCGCCGCTCGATGTCGAAGACCAGCGCTTCGGTCGCCGCCGCCCGAAGTTCCTGAGGAAGAAGGTCAAAGTGCAGCGCGAGCAGATAAGCCGTTTGAGTCTCGGATGAGATCCTCCCCGCTGGGGTCACGAATTGGTTCTGGAATACTTCCCTTTCCGCCTCAAACAGCGCCTGATAGGCCAGGGCGTCCTGGGACTCGGCAAGCGCCGACGCAATCTTTTTCATCAGGCTCGCCATGTAGGCGAAGAAGGCGGTGCCGATCAACTCCTGGGGGGTGTCCGCTTGAATGCTCAACCAGTCTCCGAAGCCGAGGAATCCCGCCATTCCGCGGTAGCTTCGGACGCCGTCGCGACTTTGATTCTTGAGAAACTCCACGAAAAGCTTCATCGACGCGTAGTGACGGCGAAGGATCCCGGTATCTCCGAAACAAAGGTATATCGTCCAAGGGCAGATGATTACCGCGTCCGCCCAAGCCGGACCGCCGTCTTCGCCGACAATCTGCATAGACGGCAGTACCGGAGGAATCGCCCCAGTTGGACTCTGACCATCCTCCATGTCCTGCGAAAACTTGTCGAAAAAGGCGGCGACATCTCGATTGAAGCAGGCCGTTCGGACGAACACTTGGGCATCCCCGGTCCAGCCGAGTCGTTCGTCGCGTTGCGGGCAGTCGGTCGGAATATCGACGGAATTGCCTCGCCAGCCCCAGTCGATGTTCTTCTGAAGCTGATTAACCAATGGATCAGAGCACTCAAACGATCCAATCAACTCATTGTCAGAGTGGAGGACCACCCCGGTCAGCGCGTCGCGCTCCGGCGCCATGGTTAGCCCCTTCAGCTCAACATACCGAAACCCGTGGAAGGTGAACTTTGGCTCGAAAAACTCATCTTCTCCATCAGTGCGGAAAGTGTAGTAATCGGTCGCTCTCGCCCCGCGAAGATTTGCCACATAGATGTTTCCCTTCTCATCGAGAATCTCCGCGTAACGAATGCGGACCGTCTCGCCGCGCTTCCCTTTGAGCTTCAGTCGAATCCGACCGACCATGTTTTGGCCAAGATCGAACACGTACTCAGGAATTGGCCAGCCTGCCACTACTTTCGGATCTGCGATGGGCGTCAGGATCTCCGTTATCCGAACGGGGGGGAGCAATGTGGGCACAATTCGGCAATCGGGCGCCTCAAACACCTCGACCAAATCCCACTTTTCATCGTCGAATCCCACTCGGTCCCATCCCGTCAGTTCGCGACGAGCGTCATAGCTTTCGCCCATCAGCAGGTCCGATTCCAAAATTGGACCGGGCGAGGTCCGCCAGGACTCGTCACTCACGATCGTCTGCCGCGATCCATCCTCGAACTCAATCTCGATTTGGGCCAGAAGCTTAGGTCGATCACCATACATTTCACGGTCTTTCCAACCCACATGCCCGGCGTACCAACCGTCTCCAAGGATCGCCCCAAACGCATTGCCACCCACTTTGAGGTGGTCAAGAACATCGAATGTCTGGTACCGGACCCGCTTCGTGTAGTCGGTCCAACCGGGCGCGAGTTCGTGATCGCCGACCTTCGTGCCGTTGATCACGAACTCGTAAAGTCCGAGCGCCGTCACGTACAGTCGCGCTCGAATCGGCGAGGGCGACAATGTTTCCTCTTTTCGCAAATAGGGCGCGGGAGAGCCGGTTCTTGGACCACCGTGTAGGGAACTTCCGATCCATTTCGCGGTCCAGTCAGCTTCGGTAATCCCAAGCTCCCAGGACGCCTCTTCACTCCAATCGCTTGCTATTCCCTTCTGGTTCCAGTATTGAACTCGCCAATAGGCAGTCTCTCGAACGCCGAGCGGTTTTCCTGCATAGCGCACGAGCACCGATTGATCGGAGTCGACTCTCCCCGAGTCCCAAAGGTCGGACAGTCCTCCCGGCGTCCTCGACACCGTGATGCGATAAGCAGTTTGTGCCGAGCACTGCACCTGAGGCAGAATCCACGACAGTCTCGGATGGGGCTCAAGAATCCCAACGGGGTTCTCCAGATGCTCGCAACGAAGGTGAGAAGCAGGCGTGCTCATTTCCATGTCAACTATGACCCAATGCGCCGTCGAATCACAGCCGCCTATAATCTGATCGCGCACTCACTCGCCAAAGTCCAATGAAGAACTCAAATCTGAAGATTGCCCCCGAGAGCACGCTCGTCCTGATCGGAGATTCCGTTACCGACTGCAACCGTAGCCGACCCGTCGGAGAGGGGCTATTCGGCGCGCTCGGAGACGGGTATGTGAGAAACATCGCATCGTGGCTTTCTCTGAATGCCCCGGAGCACCGGATTCGGGTCATTAACGTCGGCTCAAGCGGTAATACGGTGCGAGACCTCGCCGAACGCTGGCAAACCGATGTGATCGACCTTGAGCCAGATTGGCTCAGCATCATGATTGGAATCAACGATGTTTGGCGACAGTTCGACTCTCCTCTTCAGACTTGGCAAGCCGTCCTGTTGGAAGAATATGAGGAAACTTTGGACCGGCTCGTGAGTGAAGTCAGGCCCAACCTAAGCGGACTCGTACTGCTCACACCGTTCTACATCGAAGAGAACACTTCCGACCGCATGCGCGCTCGAATGGACGAGTACGGCGCCGCTGTGAAGAGAGTGGCCGAGCGTCATTCGGCCATTTTCGTGGACACCCAGGCCGTCTTCAACGAATTCCTAAAGCACTATCACTCCGCCTACGTTGCGTGGGATCGCGTGCATCCGAACCATATCGGCCACATGATTTTGGCCAAGGCTTTTCTAGACGCGGTCGGCTTCGACTACGTCTAGAACTCGATAACCGAACGGATGACGTCGCCCGTTTCCATCTCGTGAAACGCCGCCTCGACGTCCTCGAGTTTGATCTTGCGGGTCACCATGCTGTCCAAGTCGAGCTTCCCTTGTAAGTAAAGCTGGGCCAACAGGGGAAAGTCGTAAGACGGGAGAGCGTCTCCACAGTGACAGACGTGGAGGGCGGCCTTGTTCCAATACACCCCAGTCGCCATATCGCCGAGGTTGAGAGTCACCTCGTCGCTGGCGGCCGGGAACCCGATCGTGGTGGCCGTACCTCCATAGCTGAGCATCTTGACCGCCTGCTCGGTGCACTTCGGAATGCCAGTTGCTTCAAACGCGAACTCGACACCACCGTCCCATCCGTCTTCGGTAATTCGCCGGACCTCGGCAACCGGGTCGACTTCCCGAGCGTTCACGGTATGCGTCGCCCCAAAATTCTTTGCCCATTCGAGCTTGGTCGGATTCACATCGACGGCGATGATTTGCCGAGCATGGGCGATTCTCGCGCCTTGAATCACGCTCAAGCCCACGCCCCCACAGCCGATGACGGCCACTCGTGCCCCTGGAAAAACAGGTGTCGTGTTCATGGTGGCGCCCACGCCGGTGACCACACCGCAGGCGATCAGGCACGCCTTGTCGAGAGGCATCTCGGCGGGCATCTTGATCGCCGCCTTCGCGTGGACGACCGTGTGGGTCGAGAAGGTGCCACACCTTAGGACCTGCGAGCAAAGAGCGCCGTCTGACTTGCGATGAATCCTTTGCTTCGGTCGAAGCGCCATGTAGCAATGGCGTGGATCGCCACGGCGACATGCAGGACACTGCTCACAGGGGGCTCGGTAGGCTATTACGACGGAGTCTCCCGGCTGAAGATGCGTTACGCCCTCACCGACCTGCTCCACGATGCCGGCGCCCTCATGGCCGAGAACGATCGGAAACGCCATGCCGTTTCCGTTCAAGTTCTTCACCGTCAGGTCGGTATGACAAACCCCGCTCGCCACGATCTTAACCAGTACCTCGTTCGGCCCCGGGGCATCGATCACGATGTCGCGGATGACTGCCGGCTCGCCGGGCGCTTCGAGGATGGCAGCTCTGCCTTCAATGCTCATGCCCACAAGATTACCGGGCTTGGCGTCCGGTCGAAATCAACCTTCCGACAAAAGCCGCTTCAGCAACGCGACCGTCAAGTGAGCAAGTTGCTTCGGAGCATCCCGGTGCATGATCTCGTAGCCATGGCTGTTTTGCATCGGCAATCCCAAAGTGATCGGCCGCGCGCAGTGTCCGTGGCTTGCCGCACAAGAAGCATCGCTCCCGCCACGCGAAAGGGCTTGGAACTGCAGCTCAAGGTCCAGACTCTCACCGACCTCGGCAATGAGATCAAGATCGGCCGCAGAAGTCGAGGAGTAGCTGTCGGTCACCCACACCGTGGGATCCGAGCTCAACGCAACCGGAGCATCGGGGACGGATGGCCCGAGTTCGAGCGCGACACATATTTCAGGACGGATCTCTTGGAGAAGATAAAGAGCTCCCTCGCCTCCCACTTCTTCGGCCGCGGTGGCGACGAAGAGCACATCGAGTTTCGCTTTCTTGAGCTCCTTCATCGCGAGCAGCATCGCCACTAGATCAGCGCGGTCGTCCAAGAAGTAGCCCGAGATGTGATCGCCTAAGACGGTCAAGTTTCGTCGACTCGGGCTAACCACGATCCTCGTACCCGGACGGACTCCTTTCTTAGCTAGATCCTTTGTGGAGAGACCGGTAAACACGGTTGCCATCTCCCAAGTGAGCGGACCATTGTCCACTCGTCGGACTACCGAACTCGAATCTGCCGTATGAATCGATCCGAAGGAAAGCACGCCGTTGAGATCGCCGCTCTTCGCGAGAATGATGACGGGGCCCTCTCCGAGTTTCCAAGGGAACAGGCCCCCAACCGCCTTAACCTGGAGCACGCCATCCGGCTCTAATTGGGTCACCATCATCGCAATCTCATCGAGATGGGCAGTGACGACGGCTCTCGGTAACTCGGTCGCTCCCGCGGTCCAGGCAAGGAGGTTGCCTTTTCCGTCGACCGAAGTCTCGTACCCGAGGTCCTTAGCATGCCGTTCAACCACCGTCCGGATCCTTTCTTCTTGGCCAGCAGGTCCTGGAATCGAGACGAGTTCTTGCAAGAGCGCGAGGGAGTCCATGAGTTATGAATATGGCGCAAACGCGGGCCCTCTAGCTCCTTTGCCTCTCTTAGGTGCAATATGGGGCCATGTTTCGACTGGGATCGACTCTCTTTCTCGCTGTCACGGCCGTGCTCGCAAACGCCCAGATCGTGCCCGAGCACACCTACAACGGCGTGGGACGCCCGTTCAAGGTCAGAGTCAACCGACCACGGGGCGCCCAGGGTGAACTGACGATCCAAGTGCTGGAGGCAATTACCGCCAAGCCGATTGAGACGGCGAAGATCGGACACGGTGAAGTCGATCTCGCCAAGCTGCTACCAGACCTGTGGACGCTCAAGAATGAACACGTCCTGTATGCTCAGCTCTTTGCTGAGGATAAGCCAGTCGGCCCCGCCCTCGTCTTGCAACCTCTCCTTAACCCGGCTCTTTCCCGGCTGAAAGCAGATGGCAAAACGGTTGAATTTGTCCCCGATGAAGATCACGCTTACGCTGGATTTAGGGCGTGGTTGGATCAGGACGTCGTGCTGGACACGACGCTCGGAGAGATGGAGTTCCGAATGAGACCCGACGCCGCTCCGAACACCGCTTGGAACTTCCTTGAGTTAGTCAAGGGCGGCTTCTACACCGATATCATCTGGCACCGCATCGTGGCCAAGCGGGCCGACGGTAGTCCATTTGTGATCCAGGCGGGTGATCCGACCGGGACCGGCAACGGTGGACCCGGATATGCATTTCCACTGGAAGATAGCCCGCTTCCCCACGATTTCGGCGTCATCTCCATGGCCCGGTCTACCGACCCGAACACCAACGGTAGCCAAATCTTCGTATGCCTTAGCCGAGCAGGAACAAAGCACCTGGATCACCGTTACGCCTCTTTTGGAGAGCTGGTGCGTGGGAAAGAAGTGGTGCTCAAGACTGGCCAAGTGCCAGTGGGCAAAGACGATCATCCCACCGATCCGCCCGTCATTCGACGGGCGTATCTGGTGAATGCCAAACCCTACCAGGCGAACTAACCCTTCGTCTTGTGGGGAGCGCTCATGTGATGGTCGAGCCAGTGCTCGGCATGAACGGCCGCGTGGTGAGTCGACCGGTCGCGGTGCTTTGGCTTAGGCTTGACTTTGTGACGATGCTTGACATGATGAGGGGCGCTGGCGTGGTGGTTCACCCAGTGCTCAGCATGCATGGCAGCATGGTGCGTCGACTTGTCCTGGGCTCCTACCATGGCGACTCCCAAAAGCAGGGCACTCACGAGAAAGAATGTTTTTATCATCTCAGGCCCCTTAGGCTTTCGTTGTTGGGAAAAGGTTCGCGGGGGCACAGCCAAGGAGTTAGGCGTAGTTCGGAACGAACACTGTCGGATCGACTTCCCAGAATCCGACTTCGCGCTCATGCTGCTCAATTCGGCCAAAAATGCGCTTGACGCTGTCTTTGATCACGCCGTAATCAATGCCTTCAAAGATCGCCGAGTCGCGGAGGTTGCCGTTCTCATCAGGGACGAGTCGACCACGCTTAATGCCGTTCTCGAGAGCCTTCCGGCCCTCCACGCCGAGGTTGCTCAACGCAACTTGGACGACGTCCTTGGCGAAATCGCGCGGGCCGTAGATGCCGGCCCGATAGACGACCTCGGCAAATTCTGCGTAATTCGGGATGATCCCGGCGGCAGGCATGGAGAAATGTTTGATCACGTCGGCCATCGCCTCGATCGACTCGGCGGGATAGTAGTACATGAACAGCCGAGCGCCCTCTAGAAAGAAATTGTAGTGAGCGGCTTCATCTGCGGCGATCATTTTCGAGGCCTGCAATAGGACTGGATCGGCATCGTTTACGAAAATCGGATTGGTGCTCTGCCCGCGTGCGATCACCGCTGTGCGAAGGTAATTGATCTGAGTTGCTCGCTCCTGGAACACGGTGTAGAACACCATGTGGATCGGATCCTCCCAAGGAAGCTTCCAATCCTGTCCTCGAAGGTCGTGCATGTACGAACGTAGCCAATCTCCCGAGCGTTGGCCGCTGAACAACACCGCGTTATACCAAAGATCGGCATGGCGCTCCTCCTCAGATCCCCAACGAATATGGAAGTGAGAGCGACCATGACTCTTTCGAATCACCTGGAGTAGGGTGGAGACGTAGTCGGGAACGTACTGCTCAACCGCAAAGAATCCCTCCAAAATCTTGACCATTTCCGGCGAGTGGTCCTTCCGAAAAGTGTGCCAGTCGAACGACTTATCCGCGTTCCAGTTTCTTTGGGCCTGAGACTTCGCCACATACCATCGGTAGAGTCCGAGGAAACCCCGTTCAATGAGCCGGTCTTTCTCCTCGCGCGTTAAGAGGCCGACGGGAATACGGGGCCGATCGGCCTCGATTTCGCTGATGATTTCGGGGTCAATAATCAATCTAAGTTTCCCTAAAAAAACGGCTCAACTCCTTTTCTGGAGTCGAGCAATCTCCCCTAAGTCTACTGGCTAAAACTCCAAACGACGGCAGGGGTCCCGATGAATTCAGACCATCGATGAGGTTGCAAGTCTATCCGCCCAGGGTGACGTCCTGCTTCTGATACCAGCGCAACGCCTCGTAAAACTGTTCGTGTTCATAGTCGGGCCACAGTTCCTCAACCACGAAAAAGTCCGCATAGACTGACTGGACGGGTAGGAACCCGCTGAGTCGGCGCATGCCTCCCCAACGAACCACCAAGTCAATCCTGCTCACATCGTGCGAGGCCAGGTGATCTTGAAAGGGACGCTTCTCAGTAGCCGAAGCCTGGGCGGATACCGCAGTTTGCAGGTCCCAGTTCCAACCATAGTTCACGAGAATATTCACCTTCATGTCACCTTCTCCGTGACGTTTCAGTGCGTGCTCAATCAACGTCGGAGGGAACACGGGAGAAGTATGGTCACCAATCACACGCAGACTGACACCGCGTTCCATCGCGCACTCGACGAACTTGACGCAAGCAAAGGCGAACGCCTCCCTTTGATCCCTTGGGCGCTTCGTATTGTCCATCGTGAACCCGTAAACGCTCACTTCCTTGATGCCAATCTTGAGACACTCATCGAGCATCACTAGCCCTTTTTGAAGACCAGCGGCATACCCTTCAATAGGATCGAGCCCCTGGTTTTTGGCCCATCGTCGATTCCCATCAGGAATCAACCCTACATGCTTCGGAAGTCGAGAAAACGTCTTGGTCTTAGCCATACAGAAGTCGCGCAAGAAACGCTAGCGAAGAGTATCCCATGCATTGACGGTCAAGTGGCGTGGCAATTTAATACCAAGCTCATTCATATTCCGTAGTGGTAGTGAATATTCGATGACGACAATTTCCCCAGTTCTGTCCAAGCCGATCGGGACCGTGTCCCCAAGACTCTATGGCCACTTCGCCGAGCACTTGGGTCGATGTTGCTACGATGGCCTCTGGGTGGGGCCCAAAAATCAGGACGTCCCCCAGACGAGAGGGTTCCGGCAGGACGTCGTCGACGCACTCAAAGCGATGCCCACGCCACTCCTTCGATGGCCGGGTGGATGCTATGCGGATCACTACCATTGGAGAGATGGAATCGGCGCGCCAGAACAACGTCCGGTGAGACTCGGCCTTTCGTGCGGCCTCGCCGTGGAAGACGATAATGGAATTGGCACCCACGAATTCCTCGACTTATGCGAAATGATCGGCGCTGAGCCGTATTTGGCTGGCAACATGGGAAGCGGCTCCGTGCAGGAGATGTGCGATTGGGTTGAATACTGCAACACCTCCCGCAAAACGAATCTGGGCCTTGAGCGCGCAAAAAACGGCCGTGAACAGCCCTACAAAGTCAAACTTTGGGGTGTTGGGAATGAGAATTGGGGATGCGGTGGCAACTACTCTGCTGAGAGCTACGCTCTTGAGTACCGACGCTACGCCACGATGCTTCGCCATGTGGACGAGAAAGCTGAGCTCGTGGTCTGTGGATTCGATGACCACTGGAATCGTCGACTGATGGAGACGCTGCGTCACCACATCGGCCTCGTCGACCATATCTCAATCCACCGCTACTGGATCCATGGTGGTCCCGGCATCGACTTCTCTGAGCAACAATACTACCGACTGCTAGAGGAGGCTGACGACACGGAGCGATTCATCGTCACCACTCAAGAGATCCTCGACGGAGTACGAGGCACTCGGAATATTGGAATTGCCCTCGACGAATGGGGGGTCTGGCATCCCGAGTCGCGCCCATGGGGCCCCGACAATGCGGGGACGATGACCGACAACTATGAGCAGGCCTGTACCGTTCGCGATGCGATCGCAACAGCGGCCGTTCTCGAAGTGTTTCATCGCCAGTGCAACCTCCTGTCCCTAGCCAATCTCGCTCAGATCGTCAACGTACTCCACGCTCCGATTCTCACGAATGGAAAGGCGATGTGGGTCACTCCAACGTACTATGTCCTTCAGCTTCACGCACCTCATGTGGGCGCCGAAGCGGTGAGAACCGATGCTTATGGGCCGGTACTTCCCGTCGGGGGCAAGGCGGTCACGGCGACGTCCTCTCGAAAGGAAGGGCAGATTGCCGTAACGATCACCAATCGACACCTATCAGAAGCTCAGGAGATCAATCTAAAGCTCAGTGGAGAGATCGTTTCTGCCCGCGTCATGACATCCGACGCTGCGAATGCTGAAAACTCGGCGACTCGCCCAAATCGGGTTCAACTAGAGAACCTTGAAGTCAAAACGGAGCCCGAACAGTTGCTTTTCACGCTCCCTGCCCATTCCGTGGCGACTGTGATAGTGGCCTCGTAGGATTACCGTGTGTTAGGATAGTTGTGGCGCGAAGGTGCGCCACAGGAGATCAAAGAATATGAAGCACGCAATGAAGGGCGCCCTCGCGCTCATCGCACTTTCGATGCTCGTCGGCGCCAATGCCCAAAAGCCGAAGCCAGCCGCCAAAACCATGACTTGCCCGTCATGCAAAATGCCCATGGGCATGAAGAAGACCAAGGATGCCCCCATCGCGGTCAAAACCAAGACCGGCACCTACTACTGCTGCGCCGGTTGCCCTTCCGGTAAAGCAGCGGCCAAGAAGAAATAATCTTCTCCTCTTAAGATGCAACGACCTGTCGGCCGAATTCGGCCGACAGGTCGTTGTTGTTTTTTTGGCCTCTGGGCGCGGCTTTGGGCTTTGTCTGCGGTTCCTCGCTGGCTAACTCTACGATTTGCGGGAACCGCAGGCAGGAGCCGGGGTACCCAGGCGTAGCCGTGGGCTCCTGTCGACGGCCCGCGCTGGCCAACTCTACGATTTCCGGAATCCGCAGGCTGGAGCCAGTGGCCACCCTGCGTCTACAACAGGTCGTTCATGCCTCCCTCCTTCAGAGCTAGAAGCTCCCCTTCTCGCAGTTAAGCTTCAGAAAGAACGTTAAGGACTCACCCTGCGTCTTAACATTGAGAGCGACCGACGTTGGTCTATCCCATCCTCCAACAACGTCGGGTTGGGCGCCGCCTCGAAAACTACTCTCTTGTCTCAGGGAGCCCAAACTCAAGTCCTAAGACCCACCAAGCACAAGAGGCCAATACACTCTGAATAGTGTATTGACCTCTATATGTATCGAATTAGGCTTGTTAGTTTGTGCTGCCAACCCAGAGTCGAGCGATGACTGGGTTATTGCTTGACGTCTTGACTTGATACGCGTTCGTAATGTCGACGGTCTTTGCCGATCCATCGGTGGCGACGAACGTGGTCTTACCTGCTTCACCCGTCGTGTAGGAACAGACCGAGCCGCCGTTCCAAGCGCCGCTCGTACCTCGTCGTCCCCAAGGTCCAACGTATCCAGATGCAGTCCAAGGGCTAGGCGTAAGAGGCGTGAAGCAAGGAGGAGTCGTTGCACTGCCACCCGGGTTGCTTGTCGTCAAGAATCCCTGATCGAACGATCCTGCGTCAGCTACCATCACCACATCTGAAATGTTCTGAACACCCGACTGAGTCAATGAAGCGGTTGGGTAGAACGAGACAGTGACGGAAGGGTCAGCGGAAGCTCCGAACGGTCCGTCGATGTAGGCTCCATTTCCACCGTTCGCAAACGGGGTCTTTAGGGCATAGGCGCCGTTCGTGCTGTAACCAAGAGCGGCTGCGCGAGGAAGTACTCCGTAGAACTGGGAAAGCTCAAACTGCTGAGTAGCTCCTGTGCCAGAAGCGTTCGAAGCCAGCGGCGACTGATAGATACCTCGGTTCTTGGTGTAAGGATAGACCGTCTCGTGCCAGGGGATCGCCCCACCGCCGAGAAGGGTCGTCGTCGTCGTGTAGTATTGCTGCTGCTCGGCCAAGGTACCGACCTGAACTGCAAGGGGGAATGCGTCGTCGTAGTCGTTCTCGTACTGGATAACCGCGAGACCTAGCTGCTTAAGATTGCTGAGATTTGCCGAAGCCTTCGCAGCTGCCTTGGCCTGTGCGAAGACCGGGAACAGAATAGCAGCTAGAATTGCAATGATTGCAATTACTACAAGTAACTCGATAAGTGTGAAAGCCTTTCTCATGTTTTGATACCGTATTGCGCTTCAGCGCAGCAATATCTTTCATGACGTGATCCACACTACAATTTGCAGACAACTCTTAACAATTTTCATAATTTCTATGGCTGACACTGGGTTAGGCTCCCGCCCAGAGCATCTCTCAACGTGGGTGAACACAAAATGAATAAATTCCCCCAGGCTGTTTTGCTGGGTTTTCATGCCGATGATTAACGTGATTCCTCAGGGAAGGTGAATGAACCATGACAATCAACGGCAACTCGGGCTATGGCAGCTATAGCTCGTACATTCAGTGCCAGCAATCGCCAAGCTTTGATTTTTCGCAATTCCAGCCGCAGTCGGGACCCGTTCAGCAAGGCGGAGGTTCCTCAATTGCGAGCATCCTTCAACAGGTCCAGACCACGGCAAAGGGTCTCGAGCAAAATGGCGAGAGCGCAGACAACGCTTTCGCAGACGCGATCCAACAGATCAGCCAACAGCTGAATCCGGCTCTCCAGGCAAACGCCAGTTCGAGCACACCGACAGCTTCATCGACCGCGAGTGGCACGAGCGGGACGTCGACAACGTCCGGCACATCCGGAACATCCACGGACGCGACGTCGACCACGGGAGCCCAATCAACCGGTATCGGCGGCCCACCTCCATTCTGGGGCGATCACGATTCAGACGACGGCAGTGGAGGCGCATCTTCGCACAAAAGCATGCTCTCCCAGCTCATGTTCAACCAAGGCGCCAATCCAAGTCTCATGAACTTCCTGGCCAGCCAGGGCGCTTCTGGGAATTCTGGTTCCACCGCCGCCTCAACCACTGTGGGGTCGACTACGTCAGGAAACTCTTCCAGCAACCTCCTTTCCCAACTATCCGGACAAACTGGATTAACGACTCAGCAGGCTGGAAGTGAAATTGACGCAATTCTGAACAGCTTGGTTGGTTCGATATCGTCCCCCGCCGCTACTCCGAGCACGGCTTCCAGCGCCTGCTCAACCGGAGCGGCATCAAACACGGGCACGACTTCGACAGCAACGACCACGTCCGCAACCCCATCGTCGACCGCTTCGACAAGCTCGACCAGTCCCACTGGTTCGACAACCAAGTCATCCGCCGACGAGCTTTGGCAACTCATCCAAAGCATGGGGTCGAACTCACAAGGCGCTTCCCAAAATGGGGGCTACTTCGGAGCCTGGGCCATGCAAAACATGAACCAGAACCTGATGAACTCCATGTCCTTCACGGCTTAGAACTGGACCGCCCCCGGACGGCCGTCACTAGAAGATATCTACTTTGACTCTTCCCGCGACAACACTCCGGGGGTGCAGAATCGAGTGGCTAAGAGTCTTCAACCCCCGCCCCCGTGGGAAACCACTTATCGGCGTCTTTAGGAGCCGAGTAAGGATGATTTGGCTCAAGGTGTTGCCAAGCAAGCTTACTGAGCGCCCTCAACGTGTCGTGTCCTTCACAGTGATCCGACCAAGATTGGTCCGCGGCATCATCCGTGTAGGCGGTGATAATGTACGGTGTCTGGCCAAACACGATCGCCGTATCGCTCCTGCTTCGATTGAGCGCACCCACTTTCGAGCAAACGTAGGCGCCTGGAGGGATCTGGCTCGTGAAAAAGTCGTCCCAATACTGATGGCTCATGACTCTGAGCATCCGTTCGGACGCGGCAGGGTTCTCGGCGGCGGTTCGTCGATAGAGTCGCTCCAACAGACCGCCCATGTCCTTCGGCGAGGTCACCCCCATGTTTGCGAACTGTCTCTGAAGATCTCGGAGCCGGGCGTTAGTTGCCGGTTCGTGGATCGTGCACGCCGTGTCCCTTAGGCCCCAAGACAGCATTCTCCTTTCGATATTCTCGACCCCGACTCGATCCGCGAGCATAACCGCCGCGGTGTTGTCGCTCACGTTCATCATGAGGTTCGTCAAGCCATCGATATTAAGTGCAGTCCCTTCCTCCAAATACGCAGTCCACATGCTCGGACTCCTCTGATTCTTGGGGGGAACCTTGATCTTTTCCGACCACTTGAGTTTTCCGGCCAACACTTGGTTGACGACCTCGATCATGATTGCCGTCTTGATGGTCGAGGCAGATGGAAATCGGTCGCCTTCATGCAATCCGATCGTCTCACCCGTTTTAAGGTTCTTCACGTAGTAGCCGATGCGCCCATGAAAGCTGTGGCAGACCTGATTCATGGCTAGTTCGAGGCGCTGCATCGGGGAACTCGCATGGGCGGTTATGACGACGTAGGCGGGCCAGAGAATCATGGTGTGGAGCAGTATATACTGCTCCCTCATGAAGGGAGTTTCTGTCGTGATACTGGCCACGGTCGGCTTAATCGCCACACGCGCCGGCGCGGAAATCGTGGAGAACGAGAGTTTTTCCGGCCCCAAAACGACGATTCGCTATGCCCTCTGGGGAGGAGCAGATGAAGTGGAAACCACTCGGGATCTCGCTCATCGTTTTGTAACCGAGCACCCGGACGTTCGCCTCGATATCGGGGTGTATCCGTGGGGACAATACTGGGCAAAACTTCAGACCCAAATGGCATCCGGCCTCGCGCCCGACGTGATGGAGTTCTACTCCGGGAGCTTTGGGGTGTGGGTTGCCCGTGGTGCGTTGATGCCCCTTGACAAGCTGGCAGAGACAAGCGGCTACCGCCTCGACGACTTCTTTCCAGTAACGATCGAGAACTGCCGCTGGAACGGAGGCCTCTATGCGCTTCCCACTGACATCGCAAGTTGGTCGGTGATCTATTCCAAGGATCTTCTGGAACAGAGCGGAATCCCCAAGACGGACTGGCCAAGGACCGATAAGTCGCTCAGTTGGGATCAATTCCAGTCGCTGGCAAAAAGGCTTACCCTTCGAAATCCTGACGGCACTGTCGCTCAGTACGGGATGTCGGCCGGCCAAAACTGGAACCTGACGATGTTCGGCAAAGACGGAGCCGATTTCGTCGATCGCCCCGTCAACCCCACGCGGAGCACGGTGGCCGGAAACAGCCTC
The DNA here is from genome assembly GCA_903904815.1 of uncultured Armatimonadota bacterium. Lineage (GTDB taxonomy): Bacteria > Armatimonadota > Fimbriimonadia > Fimbriimonadales > Fimbriimonadaceae > Fimbriimonas. The sequence continues at coordinate 18,424 of CAIVDU010000010.1, read as the reverse complement.
CTTGCGAAGTCGATTATCGACCTGTTCCAATCCGAATACGGCGATTCAACCACCTTGGGACCGAAGCCCCTCGCCGCCGGGGCATTCACGACCAACTCCGACACCCTCCTGCTAAATCCAAAGATCGCGATGGGAACTACTGGCCCGTGGGCGCTCAAGGAGCTTAAGAAAGCCGGCGTCCATTTCGGGCTGACGCCGGTTCCCCACGGCGCCCATGATTTCGCTCTGATCAACGTCAACTCACTCGCTATCTATTCCGGATGCAAGCACCCAACGGAAGCTTGGGAGTTTGTGGAATACATGGCCTCGGCGAGAGTCGTGGCAGATCGATCCTCGCGACTTGGCGGGCTACCTCCCCGCAAAAGCTCAGTCGGTTCTTTTCTAAACAATCAGTACGGAATTGACGGGTGCGAGGCGTTCATTCACGATCTGAGCGTTGCTTCCCCGAGCCTCACAACCGGAATCACATCCGTCACAAAGGCCCGAGACGATTGGATAAGCGCCACCGAAGAGGTGATCGCAGACGAATATGAACGGCGACTTGCAGCTTTGTCGAAACCAATCTCGGAGGCCGCTTACACGAAATTTGTAACCGGGATGAACGCCTACATTGAGACATGTGTGCGTCACCGGTTGCGGCGCCTAGATACCGACATTGGGGCTGCGATCCAAGAGAACCAGCCGAAAAAATCCGGGGTTTTGGTGCGGCAAATTCTTCCGGTCGCAGCTCTGCTAAGCATCATTGTTTTGGCCGGTCTCTATCTTCGCTCCATCTCGCGAGAACGACAGGATGAGCCCGCTCAAGCAACTTCGAGGGTCACGAAAGGGGGTGCGCTCTTTCTCACCCCTTGGCTTATTGGATTGACGTGCTTCGTGATCGGACCGATCGTCGCCTCTATCCTGCTGAGCTTTACGAACTGGAACATGATTTCAAGCCCGCAGTGGGTCGGGTTTCAGCACTACTTGGATCTTGCCAGCGACGCGAAATTTCTCACCGGTATCCGCATCACGTTCACCTATGCGGCTATCGTCATCCCGATCTCGCTCGCTGGGGGCCTGTTTACGGCGGGGCTGCTGACTACCGGTATTCGCGGCGCGGATTTCTTTAAAGCGTTGATCTACTTTCCGGCGCTCTTTACCGGAGCGGAAACGGCCGTGCTGTGGACCAACATGCTCAACAAGGAACATGGAGTCCTGAACTACATCCTCTCCTGGCTACACATCTCAGGCCCAGATTGGATGGACTCGAGTCACGCGTTCTACTCGGTCATTTTGATGAATGTCTTCTGGGTGGGTGGGGCGATGATCGTGTATTACGCCGGGATGAAGCAGATTCCGCAGGCTCTGTTTGAGGCGGCTGACCTAGATGGAGCGAGCGCGGCAAGAAAGTTTCGATCAATCACCATCCCGATGCTTTCTCCGGTGATCCTGTTCATGGTTGTCATGACGACCATCGGCAGTTTTCAGGTTTTCACCCCCGCCTTGTTCTTTGCCGGATCATCGTCTGACATCGGCGCTCCCAACGACGCACTTCGTTTTTATGCCGTCAACATCTATGACAAGGCATTCAACAATCTGCAAATGGGGGAAGCGTGCTGCTACGCGATCATCCTATTCCTCATCATTTTCGCGATCACCTTTGCTCAGCTGAAACTGGCAAAAAGGTTCGTTCATACGGAGACAAACTGATGAAGCGGCTGCCAGTCTACTTGGCCCTCAGCGTCGTCTCGCTGCTGCTCATGTTTCCCTTCTACTGGGTCGTAATTAGCTCGCTTAAGTCCGTCGAAGGGATGAACCTGGAACCACCGTCAATGTATCCGGCGGAACAACTCAGTTTGTCGGCTAACATGTCCGCGAAGAACCGCTTCTTCGCCATCGAGGGCGGCCAGTGGATGAGGTTAATTCCATCAAAGGACCTTCTCGGCGATGAGAAGCAGCCCGGCGCTTACTTCCTCGAATTTGCAAACAGCAATGCGACCAAGCTTGTCAAGTGGTTCCCTGCCGGAATAGCCAAACCGATTCCTTGGCCAGTGTCGAGGGTCGACTTGCCCGACACGCCGATTCAGCTCGTAGAAGGCGCTCGCAGAGCCGTATTGGCCAGGATGGTTCGCAAGAAAGAAACCGGGTTTGATGAGCTGCTCTTCACTGCGGAACCCAACGCAAACGTGCAGCAAATCACCGTAGTCAAGAACCGCCCTCATCAAGACCTTCGGTTTTTCAGTGCCCATTGGGAGAATTTCGGTAAGGCGCTCAAGGGGCCCGAGGGAACCATTGGAGCCAAGAGCGCGGGATTCCTCCTGTTTATGAGGAATAGCTTGCTGCTCAGTGTCCTCACCGTCCTGGGCCAGATTCTCAGCAGTAGCCTGGTCGCCTTTGGGTTTGCTCGGACGAATTTTAAGCGCAAAGAAATACTCTTTATCGTTCTGCTCGCCACTTTGATGGTGCCCGGCCAGGTCACGCTGATCCCACTCTTCTGCATCTTCAAGTCGATCGGGTGGATCGATAGCTTTTGGCCGCTTATCGTGCCTCAATTCACGGCAGGGGCCTTCAACGTGTTCTTGATCCGCCAGTTCATGCTGGGTCTTCCCAAGGAACTTGATGAGTCGGCGGAGATCGATGGAGCCTCCGCATTCCGAGTTTATCGAAGCATCGTGCTTCCGAACTGTAAGCCGGTCCTGATTATCGTCGGCCTCTTTTCATTCGTTGCCGCTTGGCAAGACGTGATGGGACCCCTGATCTATCTCGACAACCCGGACTACCGAACCATCAGCCTCGGCCTCGAATATTTTCGGTCGCCTTACGTCGACAACCGCCCGCTTCTCATGGCAGGGGCTCTCCTCTCGATGCTTCCGGTTGCCGCGCTGTTCTTGTTTGCCCAGCGCTACATTCTCGCCGGTGTCGCCACTACCGGTATGAAGGGCTAACGCGACCAGCAATCGGTGGGTTAACTGCGGCCAAATAAGAGCTGTGTATACAATGCTCGTCTTTGCCGACGGACAGTCACCTCCGAAACAGCTAGCATTGCGAAAACGATCGAGGAGGAATCCGACATTTTAGGTTCAAGGATCGCGTCATAGAACACCAAAAAAATCTTCGCTTGCGCGGAGGCTAAATGCTGTATATACTGATTACAAGTGGAGAACTCATACACCGCTGAAATGTTGGGGGGGCCCATTGACCGACTTTCAAACATTCCCGCCCACACGCAAGTGAAGCGGCGCATTCTGGATGCCCTGCTTGGAGAAAGCCTCAAGGTTGGCGCGGTACTTCCCTCAGAAGTGGAGATTGCCAACCAACTCGCCGTCAGCCGAATGACCGCGAACAAGGCCATCCTCAGCCTCACTGCCGAGGGATGGCTGACTCGAGAAAAGGGGCGAGGCACCTTTGTAGCTGAGCGGCCATCAAGAGTCCTTGGTCGGTGCGTCATCCTCATGCGGCCAATGGCCCTAGCAGGGGCCGTGGACGACTATTATCACGGCTCGCTTTATTGGGGCATTCGGAACTATTTTCAGGCTCTCGATATTCGCGTCGATATCGCACCGATGGATCCAGGCTTTGCCGAGCATTTCCGGGATGCGACCGATACGGTATTGATCGCCATGAACCCCGATCCTCGGTCAGCCTCCGAACTCTCGGCGATGGGTCGGGCCGGCAAATCGGTGGCTATTCTCGGCTCCTCATGGGAGGGCGGCCACGTCAACACTATCGACAGCGATAACCTGCTCGGAGCCGCCCTCGCGGTAAACCACCTCGTTGATTACGGTCACAGGCGAATCGCCTTCGTCGGCGCCGGACTGGAAGACTCCAACACCATCGACCGTCTGAGAGGCTTCCGCGTCGCTCTAAAAGGAAGACTGCTGGGCCTGAACGAGAATGACGTCATCTTGGGGAAGAACACGAGCGGTCTCGATGACCCGACGGTGGAGAGCTTCATCCAGAATCTGCGTTCTCCCGATCGCTTTACTGCCGTCTTTGCCGCAGGTCCACATCTCGCGATGCAGATACTTGGCATCGCCCAACGCGAAGGGATCTCCGTTCCTGCGGAACTGTCGATCGTTTCCTACGATGACGCGGCATTTCTCCGCATGACCAATCCACCACTGACGACGGTCGCCCAGCCGCTGGAAGCGATGGCTGTAAAGGCATGTGAAGTCGTCATGCAGGTTCGGAACTTCACTCAAATTGGATCGCAGCAGGTGATCATGGACCCTGCCCTCGTCGTTCGCGACAGTACCGCTGTCGCAAATCAATCTAGAACCAATTCGGAATCATTCCTATGAAAACAAAGGCGTTCACGCTCATCGAACTACTTGTCGTCATTGCGATTATCGCCATCCTGGCGGCAATCCTCTTCCCTGTTTTTGCTCAAGCCAAAGAAGCGGCCAAGAAGACGTCTTGTCTCAGTAACATCAAGAACGTCGGTCTTGGTCAAGTGATGTACTCCAACGACTACGATGACGTTTATGTCCCGGTCGCGACCGAGGGCGACTATTCACATCCAAACCATGGCCTCTATGAGAACCAGGCGAACATCTGGTACGGACTACTGCAGCCCTACATAAAAAACGGGAAAGCAGCGACCGTCACGGGTTACACCTTTGATGCTGCGGGCAGTATGTGGCGATGCCCAGATGACAATTCAACCGCAAACCCCGATAGCACGAAACCGAACTCGCGATTTCCCTCGTACGGCTATAACTATCACCTTGCCATTCGCAATTACTCGCCACCATCTGGATTTAGCCCAGATGATCCCGCCGTTTCCCCACCCATTAGCCAAACCGCGGCGAGTGACCCGGCGAACCTCGTCTTTGCCGGCGAGTCGCGCGAAGCCAACAAGTTAGCGCCTCCGTACTTTGAAGAGTGGTGGGACGGAGTCTCGGTTACGAACCCAAAGACAGTGGCCAGCGATCGCTGGGAGAAACCCCAACGTCACAACGGCTCCCAAGCGAACTATGCGTTCTCCGACGGGCACGCCAAATCGCTCCAGCAGTCAGTGATCTACTCACTCGATACGGTTGCCCAGTACTCACTAGCTCCGAACGATCCTGAATGCGTCGCGACCAACAAGTATTTCAGAGCTAACAGCTCGGTTCTCTTCGATGATTGGGCAGGTTGTAACTAAATCCCCTTTCGGGCAGCCACCGTCTTGGTTGGCTGCCCGGCAAAGTCCACTATGAAATTAACGTTTAACAAGGAACTCGCTCTTATCATCATTCTTGTTGGCCTCGCTTGCGGATGCTCGGGCTCGGATGGCGGCTCCAACGAATCCGATAAACGAACGGTCAACGGCAAATCCGTCGACAGCGCAGGTACGGGAGACGTTGCTCCAGGCCAAGCCCGGCGAGCGGCCGCCCGCGGACAGGCCGGTCCGTAGCCGCTGCCAAGCCCTAACAAGCCGGAAAGGGACAATGGGCTTTTTTGAACCGCCAATCTGCAACCTATGCTAATCCTCTCGGTCCTTGTCGCCACCCAGTTTGGTTCTCTTCAAGCCTCATTAGAGTCTGCGAGGGGCTTATCCGTCGTATCTGCTGGAATCCCAGTCATTAAGGGTTCCAGTTTTGAATACTACGAGCCTGGGTGGAAGAAGAGCTACTACTCCAGCAAGTACCACCAGCAAACCGTCAAGACTCTCAACGATAAGTCCATCGCGATGAGCTTTGCATCCGACGACGGGCTGGCAAGTGGCTGCGAGACCCTTCGTCAAGACGGCTCAACGCTCACGGTTGACTATGTCTTTAACTGGTCCGGGACAGCTCCGAGTAAGGTCGAGGTTACTCTGGGGAACCTTTGGGCGCCGGTTTTCGTTCGCGGCAAGCTTGTCTCGGATACCGCGACCGTAGATCTAGCCGGACGTATTTTTAAGTCCAAAGTTGACGTCGAAGAGCGAAAATTTACTCCGGATAGCCCGCAGTACCGTCTAACATCCAAGCTGGGGAATCTCGCAGTCTCTAGTGACACCCCGTTAACGCTTTACGACGCTCGTGGCTACGAATGGGCGGATGACGACGACCAGTTTTGGTTGGGCGCGCAAAGTCTCGACGTGAGCCCAGGACACCCGGCAACGCTCCACTGTGAGTTCAGGGTGAACGTGGAACCGCCTCCTGGCGCTGGATTACTTGCTGAATCTCTCGGCGCTTACCCAAGCAAGACTCTGGAAGCAGCCAATGAGGAGATGCCGATTCTGGTTCCCAAGCCAAAGTTGGCGGACCTCCACTTTGAGAGCCCAATCGACATCTCGGGGGGCCTAAACTTGCCGAAGGACCTTCCCTTTGGAAAGATCCTAGCGAGCACGTTAAGTCGACGCTTCGCATCTCCTCCAAGTCTCCAGTCCGGAAGCATGGGAGTGCAGTTCATTCCCGACTCGGGAATGATGTCGGGCGCGTACCGTCTTTCCGTCGAATGCGATCGAGTGACCATAAGAACCGGGAGCGAGGATGGAACCCAGGCGGCTTTGGCACGGCTCGGATCCCTCTGTTTTGCCAAGAATGGACGTCTCTGGATTCCCAAGGGGCATATATCCGATGAGCCGGGCATAGCCTGGAGAGGAGTTCATCTCTTCGTCGGACCGAACGCGAATGCATTCCATGCGAAGTTGTGGGATCGCTTGCTGAAGCCGCTGGGATTCAACCATGTGGTGCTCCAATGCGAACGCACCTCTTGGAAGAGTCTGCCGGGGATCGACACGCCGATCACGATGAAGCGTGAGGACTTGGTACGGCTTTTTCGCTATTACCGTGAAATCGGAGTCGATCCGATTCCCCTCGTGCAAAGCTTCGGGCACGCCGAATGGATGTTCGCTAATGGGAAAAACCTGGACCTAGCCCTTAACCCGAACGTTCCCTATGCCCTGGATCCACGTACCCCTCGAACAAGAGAAGTCCTCACGGCGCTTTGGAATGAAATCATTGCCTCGTTAAAGCCGGAGACCGTCCACTTTGGATTGGACGAAGTGGACATGCGCGGCTGGAAGCCAGATCCCAAATTCGTCACCGAGATGTGGAAACTTCAGATCCCGTTCTTGGCCTCGATCGCCGAAAAACATCGAGTAAAGATGATGCTATGGGGAGACAAGTGCTTGGCGCCCAACCAGGCCGTGGACGCGGGTTTTGGCGATAACGAGGCGGAAGCCGAACAGCGACGGAGCGTTGTTCCGAAAGACGCCTTGATTGGCGACTGGCACTACGCTGGAAATCCCGACCCTTCGAAATTTGAAACGTCACTTAAGGTTTGGGAAACGAACGGGCAGCGCCCCGTCGCTAGCGCGTGGTTTAACTCCCAGAATATTCGTTCGTTCTTCGATGCCGCAAGCAACATGGGCGCCGAAGGCGCACTCATCACCACCTGGGCAGGCTATGAGAGCAGTGAGGTCACCATGCTTGCGGCTCTTAAACAGTACGCCGCGATGGTGGTCGCCGCCGATTACGCGTGGAATCCCAGGACGGACCCGATTTCGGCGCTTCCCTATGACCCCATGCAGGTCTTGAAGTCGATGTATTTCGACGAGCCGGCAAGGCTGAATGGGACACCGGGTTTGGAGTTCGGCGATAGCGGAGTGACTGAGCAAAGGATCGGCCGCGTGAATTTTAGAATGTTGCGCCAGCCGATGCGGTCGGCATCCATTCTGAGCGGAGAGTCCCATCTCTCAGGGTCGGAACTGAATATACGAATCCTGGGCAAGGGCTCTAAACTCTTTCTAGCGCTCAGCACCGACCACTCCGTCGAAGATGGCAAGCCGATTGCTCAGGTTGAGATCGGCATCAAAGGTTCACAGCCATTGATCTATACACTTCGATATGGCCTCCAAGTCAGATCGAGGGATCAAAAAGGCGTTTGCGTGTTGGCTGACCGGACCGATGGCATCTCCGCGGTTGGTCTGCCAGTTCCGCCGAACAAGGCGGTTACGTATTGCCGAATCACCCAAATTGACGCTTTGTCGGGGCTCAGCCTCCATGGGGTCTCCCTTAGACAATAGGCAACGAGAGCCTAAAGCGTTGGTATGTTGAGTTCGATTTTCACTGGGTCCGCAGTAACCGTTGCCACCGCGCCTTGGACTAACGTGAGCTGATGCGTACTGTGTCCGAACGGAAGGTTCGCAATCACGGGAATTCCCAGCCCTTCAACCGATTGGCAAATGACATCCTCGATTTCGGAGGGGCCGGGAGCTGTTGGCGTTCCCTTACTCGTTACTGCAGTTGGATAACTGTCTGTCGATGCTGGCCAAGCTTGAGGCTGAGGTGTACGGTGTATCCGGTCGCGTCCTTTTCCACGGCCTTGATCTTGATCGGGACATCTATGTGCTTGCCTTTCTTGTCGAGATAGGCAGTAGCAGATGTCGGCGGTTTCGCGGCGTGAACAGTCAAATCACCGAGCTTGATCTCTCCATAGGCATAGTTCCCCACTCGAATAGTGGACCCGACGTAGGAGACCTGGATGGAATCGAGTGGCAACACCTGATAGGTTGCTTTGCCCTTCGCAACGTGAACGAGGATGTAGTGGAAGTAGCCACCTTCCTCGGGAGTTGCGTCAAGCGGAGCGCCTGCCCCGCCCGAAATAAAATATTCCACGCCGTCACGAGTCGCGTGCTGAAAAATGTGGTCGTGCGCCTGAAACACGGCCTGCACGTTGTGCGTGTGGAACTGCTCGTGAAGACCAGCCGCCCCATCAACGCTTGCGCCCTCTTCCAGATTGCCTTTACGGGCAAAAATCGGCCGGTGCATGCCAATGAAAGATGGCTTGCCATCCGCAACCGTCTTCTCGATCCATGCCCGTTGACCGTCCGAGATACCCGACTTGTGACCCACCTCATCCGTACAGGCAGCGATAAATCGACATCCGCCGAAGTCGAAGCTGCCCCAGAGTGCTCCGAACCGAGAAACATACTCCTGCTCAAACTCAGGTTTATCGGCCAACTCGTGGTTCCCTGGTGCGTTAAAGATGGGAACCTTCAGGCCAGCGAGGATCTGCTGCATCTCATTCGCCTCGACTTTGTATTGCGCCAGGGGCTCATCGTTTCCATACAGCAGGTCTCCCAAGCTCAAAACGAACGCCGGGTGGATAAATCCAACCTCTTTGAGGATCTCGCGAAACACCGGAGTGGCAGGCTGCCCGGACCCAGTTGGCCGGTTGTCCCCGAGAACCACGAAGGCGAACGTGTCGGACTCCTTGGGAAGAGGGAGGTGGTTGAGCGAGTGGAACTGAGGCGCGAGAACGAGCGCAGCAAGGTACGTGAACATAAGTGGTCATTCGGCCTTAACAAAAGGCCGAATGAAGGGTCTCTCACAACTGTTAAGAGATCGTTAAGAGCCAGCTTCTCGCCAAACTACTTCAGCGTCCCGAAAGTCAAGCGGCTTGGATGAGCTGGGTCACGATAAAGGGTGATCGTCGCCTTCTGGAAGTCTGAGTCCTTCGCCGTGTTGATGTTCACGAAGCTATTCGGATTACGGTCGACCAGGGGGAACCAGTCACTCTGGATCTGAACCATCAGGCGATGGCCCGCTTTGAAGGTGTGCAGCAGATCGTTCAAGCGGAAATGAACCAAGGTCGGGGCGCCCGGCACAAACGGCTGAGGAGTCGTGTAGGAATTCCGGAACTTGCCTCGAAACACATCCGCCCGTAGCTCCTGCTGATACCCGGCCATGGGCACGCCCTTGGGGGAGACCTCACGGGCATCGCTTGGCCAGACGTCGATGACCTTTACCACGAAGTCGGCGTCCGTCCCGGTCGTGCTCACCCAAAGATTGACATCCACCGGACCCGCAACTCGGGCGTCGCTTACAACCGGATCAGCCGCGTACGTCAAGACGTCCCACCGCTTCTGGGCCCATCTTTGATCATCGATCATGTACTCACGGGTCCGACGCGGCGTCTCAGGCTTTTCCAAATAGGGTGTTGGACGGGCGGGATCGTTGATGTAAGAGTCGGCTCCCTTGTCGATCGGTCTGGTGGTGGTTAGCGACCCTTTTGGTCCGAAATAGAAATCCGTCTTAGTGAGTTCTTTCGGAGGCCACTCACCGAACTGACGCCACTGGTTTGCTCCGGTCTCGAAGAGGGTCGCTTTCGCCGGCGGGGCCACATTCTGCCCCCTCAGGTACTTCTCGAAGAATGGAAACTCGACGTTATCCTGATACCAAACACTTGTGTTCTGGCCGAAGTCCAGATCTCCGAATGTCTGTCCCGACTTACTCGCCCACATGCCGTGATACCACGGCCCCATTACGAGGAATGATGGCGTACCTGGATTCTGCCGGGTGGTCTGCTTGGACAGGTTCAGAGCGCCCCACATGTCCTCCGCGTCGAACCATCCACCTACCGTCAAGACCGCGCAGTGAACGTCCATCATGTGGTCCGGCAGGCTACGGTCCTTCCACCACTGATCATAAGTGGGGTGGTCCATCAGGTCCTTCCAGAACGGAATTGCCCCCTTGTAATAGTTGGCATCGAAATTCGGTAGTGCGCCGGTATTGAGAAAGAACTGATAAGCGCCCTGCGTCCCTCGCTCAAATTGGGGTCGGTCACCCAAGGACGGCCCCGGCCCCTTGCGGACTGTCCCAAATCCCGAAAGGAAGTCGAACGCATCCTGAAGAAAAAACGCGCCGTTGTGGTGAAAATCGTCTCCAATGAACCAGTTCGAAACGGGAGCCTGGGGAGACACCGCCTTTAATGCCGGGTGATTATGAATCGCACCCACGCCTGCGTAGAACCCCGGATACGAAATGCCCCACAGGCCAACTGCCTGGTTGTTGTTCGGCACATTCTTGATGAGGAAATCGACCGTATCGTAGGTATCGGTGCTCTCGTCGATTCCTGTCTCGCCGGGATGGAGCTCAGGACGGATATTGACGTAGTCTCCTTCCGAATAGTAATGCCCTCTCACGTCGGTGAACGCGAAGATGTAGCCTTTCTCTTCCAACTTGGGCGAACCTCTGAATCCCCGAAAACTGGTCGGCCCGTGTGGTCCCGCGTTGTAAGGAGTTCGCTCCATGAGAATCGGGTGAGTGCCCGGGACATCCTTTGGAATATAGACCTGACAGTACAACTTCACCCCGTCCCTCATGGGGATCATGTACTCGACCTTCGTGTAGTGGTCCTCAACCCGATAACCGGACTGGGCGTAGCTACTGCCGACGACGGCAAAAAGGGCCAAGGAGCTGATGAGATAGGAAGTGAGCCTCACGGTAGAGCCATATTACAGGTTCGACTTACCCAACAACCACTCGACGAGTCGAATGAGCGGCTTCTCTTCCCTCACGATCCTCGACAATCAACTCAATTGTTGCCGGACCAACCGGCAGTTTGCCGGCATCCAAGACCCATCGGTAAGGCCCGGGCGTCGACGAGCTAAACATCTCCGTCCCGTTTACCTTCCAAATCACCCTTGGTTCATCGTCGTAGAGCTTGACCCAAGCGCTAAGAGGCACCCGGCCGTGAATCGTGTCGCCATCTCGCAACTCCTTCGTCTCTTGTCGAGCGACCGCTGGTTTGGAACGAGACACCGCCCCGAGAAAATAGGGATCGTCCGCGACTTCCCGATATCGCCTCCGCACCCAGTCGTTACCGAGAAGCGAATAGTCATTCTTCTGCCGCCCTGGCGTTGCGTGTTTGATGGCGTTCATGCTGAGCCAGCACACCGCCTTCACCCGAGGATAGATTCGAGGCAACGAAGCATACAACTCTCCCATCTTCGTTCGGGCAAAGTCGGCGCGTTCGACTCCGTCCAGCGACGACCGATGGCTCGCTGCATACTCGCAAATCATGATCGGGTGGGCCTTCGCATAACGATCATAAATAAACCGCAAGGCATCTGCGGGGTTACGCCATTCGGCCGTACGGTTGGGATCGTTGTCCCAAAACGGAACGCTGTAGATGTTGATACCGACCCAATCCACGGCCTCCGGGCCCGGATAATAGTCGGCCAAGGTCCGCACCGGAGTCTCAAAGGGACACCAGACCATCGCCACGTTCGGCGCTTCCTCGTGCATTACTCGTGAGACCAAGCGGAACTTCTCGATGTATCTCGCCGGGTCCCCGTTATAGGGCACCCAGTCTCCGTTCATTTCGCTCGCGAACCTCAGGAAGATCGGCGTATGGGAGGCTTTGGCATCCCGCGCGAATCGATGCAGGTACTCGTCATCCTTGACCTGGGCCAAACTATCCGGTTCCCAGGCAATCTGCGCAGCCGCGCCGTTATCGTTCATGTGCCGGACGAACTTTGCCGGGAAAGACCTGCCGTAGCCAAGATACATGAAGAAGACCGCGTGGTGAATTCCCGTCAGGTGATTGAACGCGCTTGCGTCTCTGCGCCAGGTAGCGTACTCATCGCGATACGTTCCGTGAATCGAGTCTTCATGATCAATGAATGCTCCGGTGTAGCAACCGTAGGTCGGTTCGAGGCGAGCGCTCGAGTCGAACTGCGTCACGTCCTCGACCGTTGTGCGCGTTTGCTCAAACGGAATTGCCTCGACCTCATACCGCTCGGCCAAGCGATCCGTGGCATACCCTTCACTGACCATGTTCTTGGAACGATAGAGGTCGGCGGCATGGGCGAAGGAACGCTGGGCGTCAGAGAAGTCATCGATGGCGATGTTCGCTTCGGCCAGCAGCTTATAGTTCGCCGCGGTAGGCTCGTCATGGGCCAACTGTTCGAGGTAATCGCGACGAGCCACCCCTCGCGCCGGCACCGCGCTTAGGCGTCGATGCTTCGCAAACGCATATCCTGCGAAAAGCAGCGATGCCAGCATCAAGACCGCAAACACCCAGGATCGACGCTTTCTCATTTCGCGTGAACGCATCTAGATTCGAACGCCCCAACTGGCAAATAGTTACGGTTAACCGTGCCGCAGGCTCATTTACCAGGTTGGGCCTGACCGCATCGCACCACAATCTGCCAACGGAACACTGCAATATCGGTCAACCAGGTATAAAACCAAACAAGCAGCAGCTCGAAAGGGTTGCCGGGGCATGGAGTTCGCCCTGATCAAACCGCCTTCGCCCTATGGGGACTTGGCTTATGACTCCTACGGTGGCTTTGCCGTAGGCGCGTCGCGCTCCGAATGCATCGCCCCTTCGAATGCGGTGATGAATTGAACAGACCCCTATCCCTCAAGGCCAAACCCTCCAACGCGCTTCGAGACGGTGACACCCGGTGAACTACCGATCGAGAATCCAGGAGCAGTACGCACTTGGCTTGATGCTGGTCAAATGGACCTGCCTCGGCGCATGGGTCGGGCTCCTTTCCGGATGTGCCTCGGCTGGGTTTCTTTGGGCACTTGACCGAGCCACAGAAACCCGGGTTGCGAACCCTTGGCTCTTGTTCCTGCTGCCGGTCGCCGGAGCGGCAATCGGCCTCGTCTACGCCAATCATGGTAAGTCGGCGGCCGGAGGCAATAATCTCCTGCTCGAAAGGATTCACGACCCGAACGGGGTCATTCCCTTCCGAATGGCGCCTCTCATCCTCGTCACCACCGTATTGACTCACCTGTTTGGTGGGTCGGCCGGACGTGAGGGCACCGCGGTCCAAATGGGTGGGACACTCGCCGACCTAGCCGTGAAGCCACTTCGGCTATCGAAGGAGGATCGCAGCATCCTCCTGATGACCGGAATCTCTGCAGGATTCGGATCTGTCTTCGGAACCCCGGCGGCGGGGGCGATTTTCGGCCTGGAGGTGCTCGCTATCGGTCGAATTCGGTACAACGCACTCGTTCCGTGCCTGGTGGCGAGCATTGTCGGAGACGTCGTTTGTCGCGGGCTCGGAATCCACCATCACGTGTACGACGCCGCAACGACGTTCACGCTTACCCCTTGTACCACCGCGCTTGTCGTCATCGCTGGCGTGCTATTTGCCGCGGCAAGCGCAGCCTTCTCCGAACTCACCCACTGGATTCAAACCCTCTGTAGGGACGTGAAGGGGGCATCTTATGTCCGCCCCATCGTCGGCGGAGCGCTCATCATTGTCCTGACTCTCATCGTCGGCAGCCAGGACTACAATGGGCTGGGCATCCCACTGATGGAACGGTCGTTCCATGCCGCCAATATCCCGCTCTACGCGTTTCTCCTTAAGATTCTGTTCACGGCGGTGACTCTCGGCGCGGGGTTCAAAGGTGGCGAGGTCACTCCCCTCTTCTGTATCGGATCCACTCTAGGATGTGCCTTCGCCCAACTTACCCACCAAGACCCGGCACTCTTCGCTGCCCTGGGATTCGTGGCCGTGTTCGCGGGCGCGGCGAACACCCCTCTGGCATGCACCATGATGGGCGTGGAGTTGTTCGGCTCTCACCTCGTCGTTCCCCTTTTCATCACGTGTGTGATCAGCTACATCCTAAGTGGTCATCGCGGGATCTACCTTTCCCAACAGGTCCACCACCCTAAGACTTACGACGCGGAGATCGAGGAAGGACAAACGCTCAGAACGATCCAAAAGCAAGGGTTCCGAATCCGCCGTCCCACCTTTGACCGAGAGGAAGAAGATCAACGAGGTGCGACTCCCTGAACTACCTCGCCCACTTGTTCCTCTCTCCAAACCATCCAGAATCTCGGTTGGGAAACGCCTGCGCGGACTTTGTAAAGGGCACGGTTCCCTCGACATTCGCACGTCGTATCCAAGAGGGCATCCGCCTGCATCGAGCGATCGACGCCTTCTCTGACGATCACACTTCGGTGACCGACGTGGCCAAGAACTTCCCCACCGAATTCAGTCGCTACGCGGGAATCCTCCTCGACGTCGCCTTTGATCACCTCTTGGCTAGGTCTTGGCATGAGTTCGCGACGATTAGCCTTGAGGAGTTCTCCGCCCAAGTGTATCGTGACCTGATCGCTACCCAGCCCTTAGGACCACCCGCATTTCTGCCGGTAGTCGAGAGCATGACGACCTACGACTGGCTTGGATCGTATCGGCACCCCGAGTCGGTCCACCGCATGCTTCGAGCCTTAAATTCGCGCCTCCGGCGAGCCAATCCGCTGGCCCAGGCCGCGCCGATGATCTTTGAGCGCGAGGCGCTCATCGAAGCCGCGTTCCGCCAATTTCTTCCTGAACTCGTGAGCTTTGCCCGGTCGAGAGAGCCCGAAGCAGCCCCCTACTGGAAAGAGCGTCCCTTAGAACACGATCTGTGACCTCTGATGTCAGTTCGCAAATACATTCCTCTCTGCATGCGGAAAGGCGGATTTGCATTGAAACACCGTCTCATCTGCAACACGTCCCTTTGGAAGCTCAGTGCGCGAGCGCCCTCACTTGATCGACAGCAGCGTGGCTCCCGGTCCCAGGGGAACCGTAAAGCCATCCCGTTCGAAAACATGATGTCCTTGAAGCTGAGCCTTAGCCAATTTCGAGCCTGGTGATTCGATCCTTAATCGGGCATTCGGCGTAAAGGCATCGGCGGGACATAACTCGATGCGCACCTCGTGCGTTTTAAAGTTCAACGAAACACGTTGGAATCTCCCCGCATCCAAGGTCAGCCAAAGACCAACCGGCGCCACGAAGACCCGCTCCCGGAAGGAATCCTTCGGCTCGACACTGACCCATCGCTTGGATACCGTCACGTTCCCGCCAAACGCCTGCCATCCGAAACGAGGATCATCAACGAGATAGGTCGCGCTCGCCAGGGCATGGCCGAAGAAGTTCGGCCCGTAATCTCCGGAATAGGCATCCCATTTCAAAGTCGAAGGGAAAGAGTGGAAGGCAGCAGATGCGAACCCTTCCTGATCGATATTCGACAAAGCTCCCATTGCCCCGCCATATCCCACGCGAAGCAGATACGTATCCTCCGGATGTTCGCGGTAATAACTGAGCACCGGAAGAGAGTTGATCCCCGAGCCGTAATGGTGAAGCTGCCGCTCGATTCGGCTGAGCTTGCCACCATACAGGAAGTCCCAATACCGGCGGGCGTTGCCGTTGTACCCCCAGTGGGGAAGCGTCGGCATGTACCCCAGGATCGAATCCAGGGAAACGAGCGCCTTGTCGTCGTATCCGAAGTAGTTGCACCAGGCAAAAACCTCTTCTTGTCCGGTCGAGTCCCACGCCATTTCGCTGCCAAAAGGGAATGCGAGCGATCTCCAATGGTCTGCCCGCTTCTTCATGCGCGACTCGATTTCGGTAGCTTTGGCTGTCCAACCCTCTCGCTTAAGGTCTGTGAGCAACTCGAGGAAGATGTCGCCTTCCATGAGGCCGGCGTCGACGTATCCTACTCTCCAGTCGCCGTTTGCGTCGGTATTGGTCAGGAACTTCGTGGTCTCGTACGCTTGATTCAGATACCAATCCCAACCGTGATTTTTTACCAAGCCAGGGTGGTTCCGCGCGATTCGATAGAGAGACCAATAGGCGGCTACCACGTGGGGGTAGTTGTAGCCCCGACCGACATCTTGGATCGTCTGTTTACTCCAACTTGTCCATCTCTTCCAGTAAAGTTTGGGATCATAGACGTATCCAGGAACCTCGGCCGGATCGTAGAAGAAGACACTCTTCTTGACCCCAAACTTGTTCGGTCCCTCGCTGAATTGCAACTGGCCCCACAACACTTTGTCGATGAACTGCTCGTACTTGGCGACCTCTTCCGGATTTGGGTCGCCCAACTCCTTCATCGCGGCGGCCAGCCACGACCCCGATCCGCCCTCGTCACCCAACCCCGCAATCCAGACCCGACTGTCTTGCAAAACCTGTTTGTCGGCCTCTCGGTCGTAACTGATCACCGAGGGCGCCCGATGGAAGGGATCCGATTCATCCGTAAACCATTGCTTGGTGGTCAGGAACCGTCCGAGGTCGGCAACCGCGGTCGCCGCTGGTTTTGTGATGTAGTAGTGAACCGTCTGCACCAAGCCGTCGGCATAGGTGACCGTAAGACGGGCCCGGCCCCACGCCTTTCCGTGGACCGACACCGCCTGCCAACCACCCTTGAGACCGCCGGTTAGGATTGTCTCCACCGACCCGGGGGAATCGCTGACGATTGACTTCACCTTCTTCGAATAGCGAAGAAAAAGTTTGCCGTCCTGATCCATCGGTAAGATGTAGCCGGGAATGCCGACCGCTACCGGTCTACCCGCGGCGGTCAACGTGTTTTCAATGTCTCGGATGCTGGGAGAGACGAGAAACTTGAGCCCGATCGTCCAAGACTCCCCGGGAGCCAGCGTCCGCGAAGAAGCGGGGTTCCACTGTTTGGCGCTCTTCCACTCATTTTCCGAGTACGCCTTGCTCAGTACCTGCCAAGCAAACTCACCCTCAAATGTCTGGTTCGGCCTCGTCGGCTCATTCAGGAGGCGGTAAGCCTCAAACGGCGTCTTCCCTTCCGGAACGATGACGAGAGCGGGTCCCTTTCCACTCAACCGAGTCACCTGCACGTATCCCGCGTCCTGACCCATATAGGGATCCGAGAATGTGCACCTCGCGTGCGCTTCTTCAAGCGATCGATCGCTGATGATGTTGTTGAGTTCGAGGGGTATTCCCAACGATCCAATCTCGACCGGCTTGTCCCTGCGGTTAGTGAGCTTGAATTCCAACACAAGGTGGCCTTGGTCGGTCTTCCAGGTCCGAACGATCGATAAAGGAGAGTCCGGTGGCAGCGTGGGACCGAGATCCGAAGACGCAATCGTCGACGGCATGGAGGCGGCCAGCGGCAAGACCGGATGTCGTTCTTTGGCCGAAGAAAAGTCCGCCCATGCGGTTGCGCCAGCGTCACGCGTCCGAAACGTGATGTCGCCGAAATGGTAGTAGCCGTTCGACCAGCGAACCGGCTGACGGTCCGAAGGCGTGAAGTCAAAGTCGCCTTGCTGGTTAGGTCGAAGAGCAGAAAGGGTCTGAGAATCCTTTAGAAGTTCAAGCTTGAGTTCGCCACTTGTCGCGGAAACTGACCCGTGCTTTACCCCGAGGTGATCGGGGGGAGGAGGAGATTTCGGCGGCGAGGTCTGCCCACTCGCCGAGTCGACAAGCGCCACTGTAATCGCCGCAGCGGCAAAGATTATTCCGATTCCCCTCATGCGATCACTAGATTAACATGGAATCGTTTAATATGGAATTTCCCCATCCAAAGTTCCAAGTTGACACTCGGATGAAACGATTCCTTCCCCGAGACCTACCCACAACGATGAGCGCGTGTGGTATATTTTTCTTCCGGCACACGCGGGTGTAGCTTAGTGGTAAAGTTCCAGCCTTCCAAGCTGGCCATGCGGGTTCGATTCCCGCCACCCGCTCCAAACTCCTTTCTGTTGGTTTGCAAACCGCTCCGATTTGGAGTGCGCTGACCTGGCAGCGCTGGGATTAGCGAGACCTGGCTCGCGTGGAGCCAGGTCTTAATTGTATTTACACGCCCAGCCTTTGAAGCCGAATTTGCCGAAGTTCTCCACGCCCGCCAGGTCGGGCTGGCAAAAGCGGTCCCGGGTGACCGCACTCCACATGGTTTTAGGCTTTAGCAATTTACAATCAATGTTCAACGCAGCGCCG